>CAKZLU010000051.1 GCA_937127245.1 uncultured Actinomycetes bacterium | reverse complement strand
GGTATCAACTTACTCAAGCTGGACTGATACAAAACTAAAAGTGAAGGTACCCTCAGGAATTCCAAAGGGTAAGACAATCATAAAGGTGACAACATCGGGAGGAACATCAAACGGGGTGAGCTTCACCGTTAAGTGAGAAATCCTCCAACAGAGGAAAAATGCAAAAATGGTGCCTGGCACCATTTTTGCATTTTGAGGGGTTTAAGGTGAGGGTTTTTCGTTAAGCGACAAGAAATCAGTTCCACCACTTAAGAATGTCATCGAAATCAGGGATGCCCTCGCTTGTAATGCGGATATTCTCGGGACCACGCCCGAGATTTAGCTCCCTTGCCCGAACAATCTGCGCCTGCTCCCAAACTGATTTCGCCACGTATGGTTTGTTTACCCCGAGCCTTGAAACCTCACGCCTGAGGATCGCGACCCCGAGAGAGTCGCAGGCGACACGGTCTTTCGAGGCGATTATCAAGCCGGGCTCGGTCCAGCGCATGAGTGATGAGGCGGGACCACCTGAAACAACCACCGTGAGGGCATCCACAACGTTCATCACATAACGGGGAATGGCAAGATTCAGCTCCGCCACCGCCTCTCCAAGGTTTCTATGATGTATCCCAGTTCCGCCGCCTCTCGTTCTGTCGCTCCTTTCAAGCACGCCGACATGGTTTTTGATGCAGCATGTGAACTCCGCGTTCGATATAGATATTGCTTCGTGGTTTTTTAGCATCGGGACGTTTATAAAGTGTTTGAACCTGCCCTCCATAATTGAAACCGGCAGGTTGACCCTGAAGTCTATGTGCTGGAAATCAAAACATGTTGCTTCCACGTATTCTTCGTCCTCCCAGGGGAGGAATCCAACACCTTCCTGAAGGACAACGTCGTAGACGCCAACCTTCTGGGCGACGGCGAGTGTGGAGGGATCAGCATAGGAAGAAGCTTCCGCAACGGTGATGTTTTTTGCGTCGGTTCTTTTCTTGACCGCCCGTATCACCCCGCGCAGCAACTCAGGATGAGTGGTTACGCGAGTGGCAACGGCGTACCCAGTGGTGAGATTGGGCTTTATCATCACGGTATCGCCGCTCTTTATCTCATCAAGCCCCCCCGCAAGTTCTATCGCCCTTTCAACCGCTTGGATGATACTCTCGCTTCTGCTTTCGCTTCTCACCACCGAGACCACTACATCCCCTTTCGGAGGAGGCGGCTTTCTCAGAACCGGGAGCGGTTTCCAGTCCGAGAACTCGCGCGATTCCTCCCTGCCACATCCAGCCGAACACGCAAGCGCGCCGAGCGCAAGCCCCGAAAGCTTGAGAAAACGCTTCCTGCTGATCTTGCCGAGGGATAGGAGGGAGTTTAAGCACTCGATTTTTCTTTCGTTGTTACCGGAAAAGAAATTATTGCTCCTCAAATATACCAATCCTCATTCTTGATACTCGCACGAAGCAAAGCCGACAAAGATTCGGATTATCCTCTCCCTTTGCTCTTTAAGGATCGGGGCGTATCTTTGTCTTTATTTGCTGCTTCAAAAATGTTGAGACACCAAATCCTTGCTATACTTTCCCGAGTAAACCTGTTCCGGTGTCATGTCTTCCAAACTTGAGTGCTCCCTCTCGGTATTGTACCAGGGCACGAACTCTTCCAGCGCTTTCTTGAGTTCGGGCAGGTCCTGAGGTTCTTACATTCCAGCCATTTTTCTTTAAGTGTCTTGACCATCCGCTCCATGAGACCCTGACCTCGGGGTTATCTGCCGGCATCGGCTTCCACTTGACATCATGGGCCTCGTAGAAATTTCCCGCATCACCTCCCGCGAACTCACCGCCACTATCGGTTATCAACGTATCCGGTTTAACTTCTGCAAATATCGGCTCGAAGAAATCAACCGTGTCATCCGTGTCATCCGTGGTCCTGGTGAAGCGGGCTTCTGCCCCCATGCACTTCCTGGAGAAGGCGTCCTCTGACAGGTAGACCTCGAAGGGGTCGCTTCCCGCCCTACAAGAGTTTTCTTTAAAAAAGCGTTCTCCAGATACAGGGCGCTGATGGCTTCTTTAAGCTCGGCGAGCTCTTTCGAGCTCTTTCTGGTGGAACTTCTCGGGTTTTGTGTACTGGCCTCGAGGTACCGGGCTCCGCCCTCCTCGAACTGCTTCCTTAAGCGGTAGTAAACTGTGGGGTGCCCTGGTATTTCCGGCATACTTCAGAAACCATCCTGGGTTAGTGATTTTTCCATTTTTTCCTCCTTCCAAGTGCACCTGGTATTTGCGGCATACTTCAGAAACCCTCCCTGGGTTTCTGAGACACATGAAGACGATTTCCTTCTTCTGCCGGTGGAGAACCTGCTCCTCTTCCTCTTTTACGCCCATCGCCCGCAGTCTTGAGGTGGGTCCCCTTCCCGCAGGCGGGCGCTGGAGCGTGCGCCGCAAGTCAGAGATGGTCCTGAGAATGCTGTGGGGAGAGCCCCTGGATGTCCTCTCGCGGGAGCTGGTGTTGGAGGTCTACAAGCTCGAGCTGTGGAGGGAAAAGGCGCTCATCGGCATGGAGGTGGTGCTCAAGGAGAGAAATGGCGATCCCCTGAACACGGAGCTCGACCGCGCAAAGAAGAGCATAGGCGAGCTCTCCATGGAATTTGAGCTGCTTCGAGCGAGGTGTGAGGACAAGGAGTCTTTACGACGAAGGAGGTAGCGGCGATTAGCCGCACCGCCTTGCCCTCAACCGGGAAAGTGTACGGGTCCGAGAGGGTATGCTCCGCCTGGGGCGTACCGCGATTCTCCTTCTACTAGAAGCATAACAGCAAGCCCCGGCTGGTTAAGGGTATGCTTCACACCACTGCAGCTATGCATTCTGCTAACAGCAAGCCCCGGGGAGATGAAGAATTTGCAATCCGGAGGATAGACAGGCTCAGATCAAAATGCATTCTGCTAGCAGCAAGCCCCGGCGGGTGAAGAGCCAAGAGCAAAGAAGAAGCGCAGCCCCAAGCCCAAGATATCGATATCGGACGAGGAGCTCTTTGAGCTGATAAAAGAGGACATAGAGCAGTCCCCCTTCATCGGAGAGGGGCACAGGAAGGTGTGGGCGCTCCTGTAGTACGGCAAGAAGACAAAGGTCGGCAAGAAGCGGGTGCTGCAAATAATGAGGGAGAACAACCTGCTCTCCCCCCGCTTGCCCCAGGCCCCGCCGCGTGAGCACAACGGGCGCATCGTCACTGACGAGCCAGACGTCATATGGGGAACCGACGGGGCCAAAGTGTTCACGCTTAATGAAGGCTTGGGCTGGGCATTCGCCAACGTGGAGCACTGGAACACAGAATGCATGGGATGGCACGTGACCAAGAAGGGCAACCGGTTCGCCGCGCTCGAGCCTGTCTCACAAGGGGTACTGAGCGAGTTCGGCTCGGTGGAGGCGGGGATAGCCCGCGTCCTTGAGCCATGTTCAGGATGGACTCGGTTCCTCAATATCGCTCTGAAGACTTCCAAAACCAGGTGAAGACATGAGGCATGGCGCCCAGCTTCGCGTTCGTCTCCTGACCTCAGTCCAACGGGGTCGCAGAGAGGTTAATAAGGACGCTCAAGGAGCAGGTCATCTACGGGCGCACGTTCAGGACCATTGAAGAGGTGAGGCAAGCTGTGGCTGCCTTCGTCATGCTCTACAACTCACAGTGGCTCGTGGAGAAGAACGGATACAGGAGCCCAATGGAGGTGCGAGAGCTCTACTACAGGGTCAAGGATGCGGCGTGAGTAGTTGCAACATCGTCTCCAAGAAACCGGGTGCCGCACAAATGTTTATTTAGATTTTGCTCTTGGCAATCCAGGGTTTAAGGGGATTTTCAAACAATAGCGTCAACATCACCTCGTCCATTTGTATAAAAGGACCTAGAACAATACAAAAATAAAAAAGCATATTGCTAAAAATTTCTGCAGGCGAGATAATTTAAAGGAAGGTACCTTACAGGCGGGTGAGCTCCAAGGAGGCAACAATGGCGGGTAAATCGTGCGTTTTTCTCATTTCAGGAACGGCAAATCCAATAAGGCGCATCAAGAATCGCTTGGTTGTCCTTGCTGTCATCTTTACTGCTCTACTGTTTATGCTCATGCCGGCTCCCCCAGGAGTTGCGGCTAATTCTCCCAAAAAGGAAGGTGTCCGTACCCCCTACCCCCTTGCAAGCGCTACTGAAGTCAAAGGTGACGGCGAGCATTATTTTGGCTACATACCAACGCCGCCCGGCGATTACCCGAAGCTTGCGGTGCCAAAACCGCTCAAGGTTCTAAGTTCCCGGGTTGACCTATCCGCTGATCTCCCGCCTGTGGGAAACCAGGGACGCCAGGGGAGCTGCGTTGCATGGGCTACCGGCTACTATTACAAGAGCTGGTCGGAGAAGCAGGAGCATACCCACTGGGATCTGACCAACCCCTGGTATCAGTTCAGCCCCTCGTTTATTTATAATCAGGTAAACCGGGGCTTTGACCTCGGTGCCTTTTTCCCGGATGCCTTTAACCTAATGCAGGTGAAAGGCGCAGTTGATATTGCTGAAATGCCTTACAACGATGCAGACTGGACAACTCAGCCCACTCCAAGCGCTCTGGAAGCTGCCAAGCCATACCGCATACCGCAAAACTGGGGATATTTCTGGATCCAGTGGTGGTGGGGGCCTTACAACCCCCCCAATCCGATTGATACCGTCAAAAGCTGGCTTGCAAGCGGGAAAATGCTCGTCATGGGCATCCCTGTATATTTCGATTTCCCCGGATTCAGGGGCAATCCGCCAAGCCCCTATTATGACTACGATGAGACGTCCGGCTTTGCTGGGTGGCATGCGGTATGCGTAACGGGATACGACGACAATATAAATCCTGGCGGTTCAGATCCTGATCACAGGGGCGGTTTCAAGATGGTCAACTCGTGGGGTGAGGGCTGGAATGGGCCGAGCAGGGGCTTTTTGTATATTAGCTACGACTTCGTGAAGAGATTTGTCAGGGAAGCATGGTCAATGGGTGACCTCATGCCCGATTCCCCGAGCATCACTTCGGTTAATCCCGGTGCTGGGCGCATCGGCGCTACGGTTGCCATTTCTGGTGACAACTTCGGGACAAAGAGACGTGCCGCTCGGGTGACATTCAACGGGGTTGAAGCAAGCGAGGCAACGTTCACTAACGAGCTGGTTACCGTGAAAGTTCCGCAGGGCGCAACAAGCGGACCGCTTGTTGTTCACGATTGGGAGGGCACACCGAGCAACGCCTTCGAGTTCACGGTGCTTCCCACAATAACATCTATTTCGCCTACATCCGGCTCATCTGGTTCGATTGTAAGCATTAACGGTAGCAATTTTGGGTCTTCCCAAGGGTTGTCCTACGTTTCCTTCGGTACGGTGAACGCAACCGAATATGTATCCTGGTCGGATACGCGAATAGACTGCCGCATTCCCACTGTCTCCCCCGGCGGTCTTCTGGTAACCGTTACGAGCTCTGCGGGTAGCTCCAACGGCGTACCCTTCCTTGTCGGGCCTGTACCAGCTCCAACTGTCGCTTCAGTTACTCCTTCCACTGGAGTGGAAAATACAATCGTGGAGATAACCAACATTGCTGGAACCGGTTTCCATCTTGGGGCTGAAGTGAGATTGGAGCGTGCGGGAATGGTGATAAACGCGACAGATGTCACGGTCGCAGCACCTGGAAAACTAACCTGCAAGTTTAATCTTGCAGGCGCCCCCCTCGGGAAATACGACCTTATTGTCAGAAACCTCGATGGTCAGGAGGGAAGGCTTCTCCATGGCTTTACGGTGACCAACATATGCGGATGGGGGGCAGGCGCTTCTCTTCTCATCTTCGTGGGGGCGATGGGGCTATTAGGGCTTGCTGGAGCGGATGCTGCCCGTAGGAAATCCCGAAGGCGTTCCTGCTGATTCGCAGGGGCGGCAGCGCAGTGGGCTGGGGGCAGCTGAAGAGTCACACTCGGAAAAATTCGTGATAAGCGGATTTGCGGCTCGGCGCAGCGGGAAGGGAGAAGAGAGTCTCTCGGAGGTGAAATTGGGTCGCTGGAAAAGGATGTGCTCCCCATACTCGATAGTTCAACGCGAAAAGAGCGAATCTGAGTGGAGGTCACGGGAAAAGTTTGCGACAGGACAAAGAGGGAAATCCCCAAACATCAAAAATGGCAAAAATTCCGTGGAGGTACAGGGAGTGGGTTGCTCCTAAGAGACAACACAATGCTCTCATATCGAGGAAGCCACACGCCGGTTCATCAAAAGAATCCGCGTTAACTCACGAATAGCACGTCAGTTGGTGATTGGGATATTTTTCTTGAGAAAGCCGAGGCGCAATACGAATCAGCTTTCGTTTGTTGGGAGTGCAATCTTGAAGTTTATAGCTTACGTTAGTTTCGCCGATTCGGGGGAGCGGTGAAAAGGGGGCGATGGGCACGAAGGGATTGTTGGCACGAATCATTGACTTTGCATTGGTTGGTGTTTTCTACATTTTCACGGGACTGACTCGTATCCTCCCTGTGAAGCTGCTCTATCTGATGGTCGAGGGAATGGGCGGTGCCATCTACTACGCGATGCCGCGCGTGCGCAGGGACCTGATGTTGAAGATATCGCAAGCCATGCCAGATGTGAAAGACCGCCGGGAACTGAACCGCATTGGGCGGGGAGCATGCACCTCTATGCTCATGCCTGTCGTTGAGGGAATTCTTTTCTGGAGGCGAAGTGACCAGATTTTGAGGGAACTTGAGATAGAGGGCTTGGAGAATTTCGACCGTGCCGATTCCGAAGGAAAGGGGCTCCTTGTTTACTCAATTCATCATCCTCCTACTATTATGCAGAGCTACATGATTGTCGCATCCCTCGGCAGAGGTTATCCGATTGTGGCCTGGGACCCGGAAACGATCCCCGCTCCTCGCTACGGGCACAGGATGGAAAAATTGATGACGGCCCATCCGAAAATGCCACCTGTTCGGGTCATATTCGCGGGCCACGGCCATGACGCCTACGAGCCTATGAGAGAGCAGATTGCGGGGGGTGGGCGTCTCGGTCTGGTTGTCGATGTCCCTGGTGAGCGACCGGTAAAACTGTTCGGCCGACCCGCAGCGATGGCGGATGGAATAGGAAGGCTCGCGTGCGATTACGGATCTCCGATTGTTCCGGTTATCTTGCTGCGGAAAGGACGGGGGCTTAAGCGGAAGCTTATCTTCTATGAGCCGATTACCTGTGAGCGCACAGGGGACAGGGAGCAGGAAATCAACTCTACTATGGAAAAAGTTTTCGCCGCAGCGGAGAAGATGGTAAGAGAGAATCCGGGGGAGTGGATGTGCTGGTTTGGCTTGTGGCACTGGTGGGAGAAGGGGGAGAAGCTGCTTTCCTGCAGGGAATAGGCAAGAGCATTGTATCCCAACCCTGTCCCGGGTGAGGGGAAACCCAGATACTGAAAGCCAAAAAAGAGCGCACCTATTCCAGATGATTCCTCATACGGATTATCCTAATTAGAAAATGCGCGGACACCATTGTTGAGTTCACGATTCACGCGCGGTTTTTTGCCTGACCCAATCGCAGGCGAGTTTTTCGCTCCCATCTTTCATGAGCAGTCCCCAGTGCTTTTCCTCTAACACTGGAATGACCCCAAAGACTTTCGGAAGCCTTCCTTTGTTACCAATGAGGGTAGAGTCACACATGCGCTCTGTCGACGGATCGATGAACTCACATATTTGCATCCAGGGAACATCCATTTCATCGAGCGACCGAAAGCAGATTTCCAAGACATCTGGCTGGTCCTTTCCCTGCCCCAGCCGCACAAACCAATCGGAGGTTTAAATCCAGCGTTAGGATACCCCACTTCGACATAGAGCGACCTATGGCAGCAATCTGTGAGAAACCCTATCGAGTCTTTCAGCCGCTTGTGTATTTGTTCCCTGGTGAGGCGTATATCCATATACCTGCGTGCGCGTCCCAAGCTGCATGGTCGAAATGCATTTTCTCCCCGAACTTGAGCCACCAATCCTTATAGCCATGCCTGCCGCAGCCAAGGTTCATGAGCGGATGTGGGTATGGAGCGATGATGACATTCGCGTTCGGGTTTGCGTCGTGCGCGTACTCATAGAACGCGTTGAAGTGCTCAAATGACAGAACGCATCATTAGGTGCAGTCTTGACCAAGACCCCATCTTGGAGAGACGGAGATTGCAGACCATTTTGGACTTGACTAACCCCGATGCCATAATCTGGAATTGTTGACTTAACCTTCAGTCATAAAAGAATGTCTTTTCTCAGGAATAAAATAAAAATGAGGAGAGCGGTCGGTGCAAACTGTTTTCGAACAGACGGGTTGAAGGGGCTGCTTCAAGAAACGAATTAGCAGAACAATTGGAATGCATATACGGTGAAAGGATCTAAGGCACGATGGTAGTTCAGGAGATTCAAAAACGAATTAGCAGAACAATTGGAATGCCCCCAATTGTTCACAATTCTCAATATTATTCATAAAGCGGAAACGAACATGAATGGAAATACACGGCATAAATGGACAGAATCATAAAGAAAGTGTATATAAACAAATGAGATTAATGGCAAAAAGTGGCATCTTTTCTTGAACTATTCAAATACGGGAGATTGAAGAACAAGAAATGAGCGTGCCACTTCAACACCGGGGCGAAAGTGGTGATTTCAAAATCAGCAGGAGATTGAAGAACAAGAAAATATGAGGCGCCACACGGTGTCAAAGATAAAGGATTAACGGACAAGGAAATTTTTCTAACATACTTGATAATGCCATCAACAATTAAACGGTATCAAAGATAAACGATTGACGGACCCGGAAATCACAGGACATTACGGATAAAAAAGCGATATCGAAAAAGCGATACAAAAGCGAAATTGCACAAAAGCGAAAAGAATGCGCGGCTAAAGAAAAATGAAAGCGCAAACGACGCATTATCGGGGGCGCATTAACACAAGAGGCGGCATTCGAGGTTCATCTAAAACAACAGGTGGTCTTTATGGATGTATTCTCACTTCGGGATGAGATAATCGGCAACTACCGCTCCTATGTAGAGAGTTTCCTCACCATCAATGATGATCGCATACGTGATTTCGTTAAAAAGAGCTTCGATAAGGGCATCTTCTGGCCGGAGCCTTTACTTCAACTAAATCCAGCCTACGAAAAACCAGCCACAGTTGGTGACCTTGTAAGGGACGGTACCCTCCATCCGGAGTGCCTTGCGATTTTTGGTGACATCAAACTGTACGCTCATCAGGTGCAAGCCATCAAGACCGCCGCAAAATGGGAACATTACGTTCTCACCACAGGGACCGGTAGCGGAAAAACCCTAACCTACCTTATCCCAATCTTCGATTACATTTTGAAGAATCAAGATATGGGATCCAGGGAGCCATCTGGTGTCACCGCGGTAATAATCTACCCTATGAACGCTCTTATAAACTCCCAGGCGCAAGAGCTCTCCGGCAGATTGAAAAACAGAACCGACATCACATTTGCCCGTTATACAGGGCTGGAATCGCATGAACAGCGAAAAGAAATACTTGCCAATCCCCCTGACATTCTCCTGACCAACTTCGTCATGCTGGAACTCATACTAAGCCGTCCTCATGAGAGCAAGTTCGTTAGGCCGAATGCCTCTTTAAAATTCCTTGTCTTAGATGAGCTTCACACTCACCGGGGAAGACAGGGCGCGGACGTCGCCATGCTTGTGAGGAAACTGCGCGCGAGGGCAAAAAACCCGGACATGCTTTGCATCGGCACGAGCGCGACTGTCGCTGGCGCCAAGACGGCAAGTGAGAGGCGTAAAGAAGTTGCCCTTGCCGCCGAAAAAATATTTGGTGTCACGATAAAAGAAGAAAACGTGATAGAGGAGAAAATAGTAAGCATCACGCTCCCGGTTGAGGAACTTGCCGGACCCTCGATAACGCCGTTCCCCTCGGAGCTTTATTACGACAGCTTTTTCAAAGGAGCTCCCGAGGCCCAAAGCGCCCGGGATCAAGAGCTAACGCAAAGCCTGGTTGCGGAGCCCACTTCGAAATCCGTTGAGGATCAGTACGCCGCAGAGTCCGTAGAGCCGCAACCCGAACCCGCCGAAGGCGAACCGCACGCCCCGGCAACACAGCCGCCTGAAAGCGCACGGGGCGATCGAACTGGAGCTCCACCTAAAGAGCGCTCAAAGGAGAGCTCAGATGTGCTTTCTGCGCAAGCCGCACTCGACAAACTAAACATAACCCCTGACCAGCTTAGAGAAGCAATTGAGCGCGGCATTGGGGAAAACCCAACGGCGGAAGAAACCATTAGATATCCTTTAACCCGCTGGTTCGAAATGAGATTCGGCGTGGATATTGAGGATGATGGTGCCCTGAGGCGCGCCATGCCTACGCGTCTTTCAAAATGCGCGAAGGAATTATCGGAAATCACCGGGCTTCCCCTCGAGCGATGCTCACAGGCGCTAAGGGAGCTTCTGCACGCTGGAAACAGGATCATTGGCGAGGATGCCGCTCCTCTCCTGGCATTCAAGCTCCACCAGTTCGTAAGTCAGGGCGGTTCCGTTTTTTCCACGCTTGAACATCCCGAAAAAAGAGCAATAACCATGGACGGTAAGGTGTTCGCCTCCAAGGGAAGTGAGCCGGATAAACTCTTCTACCCGCTTAGATTTTGCCGCGAATGCGGTCAGGAATATTACGTGGTGAACATGGATAAAGAAAGCGGAAGGATCTTGCCCCAGATGCCCTTATCGGTGGAAATGGAGCAGGATGCTGAACTCACAAAGGGCTATCTCCTGCTTGATGAAGAAGGTATTTGGGGCGAGGAATTAGAAAATCTTCCCGATAGATGGCTCTACGTTACCAGCACCGGCACAGTCTCAATAAACAGCAGTTACAAGGAATATATTCCCTGCCGCATGCGTTTGCGTCCTGACGGCTTTCCCGCGGAGGCTGAAGAAGACGGGGTAAACTGCTGGTATTTTCCTGAGCCTTTTAAGTTCTGTTTAAACTGCGGAATAATTTTTGAGCAAAAGTCAACTGAGTGGAAAAAACTCTCCAGGCTTTCCTCAGATGGGAGGAGCACAGCCACAACCTTAATGTCGATAACCGCCCTGGATCGGATGAAAAAAGAGGGCGAGCTTCCCCCTCAGGCTCAAAAGATACTGAGTTTCACTGACAACAGACAGGATGCGTCCCTTCAAGCCGGGCACTTCAATGATTTCGTGCACGCAGCCCTTCTCAGGGGCGCGATCTACCAAGCACTCACGCGGGAAGGAGAACTTACCCATGACGTGGTCGGGAGAAAAGTCTTTGACGCTCTGTCGCTGCCGCGCTCACAGTATTCTAAAAAGAAGAGCCTAAAGTACGGTTCTGAACTTGAAAAGATTGATAAAACCTTCCGCGAGTGCCTCGAATACCGCGTGATTCAGGATTTAAAAAGAGGATGGAGAGTCGTTCAGCCAAATCTGGAGCAGTGCGGGCTTTTAAGGATTGATTATGGGGGACTTGAAGAGATCTGCCGCAAGAGCGAACCGTGGGAGAAAAACCCGCTTCTCTCCGCTATCACACCAGAGCGACGGGTAAAGATCATTCGCGATTTCTTAAACTACCTTCGCGGAAACCTCGCCATCGAGACCAGAGTCCTGGAGCCCGAATATCTCGAGAGTTTAAAGAAGCGGGCAGCTGAATCCCTTGTTGAGTCCTGGGGTTTTGCTGAAGAGGAGGAACCCGAGGGCTCATCGCTTTTTGCTTTCCCGGAATACACCGTAGGTGTTCACGCGAGAATCTTCAGCCTTTCTCCGGTAAGTTATTTAGGGCGCTACCTTCGCAGAAAAGAACTGTGGGGTCTTGAGCGCGACATGGGAAAGGATGAATATCTTGAGCTTGTGACCGTTTTGATTGACGCACTTATCGCATCCGGCTTACTTGTCGTCAAAAAAGTAAGCATCTACAACAGCGATTTTGAAGGCGTAAGAATCCCCATTGATTGCATAATCTGGAAAAAAGGAGACGGCACATTCCCCGGTCCTGATCCGGTGAGAACAAGAAGAATCACGTCTTTTGCCCCACTGTCCGAGGAAGAGCAAAGGGAGGCAAATCGCTTCTTCGCGAGATTCTACATGGATCTTGCTCCACACCTTGTGGGAGTGGAAGCCGCCGAGCACACCGGACAGATCGCGGGCGAAAAAAGGGAAGAGCGAGAAAAAGCGTTCCGAGAGGGAGAGCTCTCATGTCTTTTCTGCTCCCCCACAATGGAGCTCGGCATCGACATAAGGGATTTGAATCTTGTCCACTTGCGAAACATACCGCCCACGCCCGCGAACTACGCTCAGAGAAGCGGCAGAGCCGGGCGCAGCGGTGAGCAGGCTCTGATTTTAGCCTACTGCTCATCTGGAAGCGGGCACGACCAGTACTTTTTCCGTAATCAGGAAAAGATGGTATCGGGGCGTGTTCTTCCGCCCCGGCTTGATCTGGCAAACGAGGATCTCATCCGCGCTCACGTCCATTCGATCTGGTTGAGCAAGACCGGATGCGCCCTTGGGCGCTCCATAGACGATATAATCGACATCGATGTTGAAGGTTGCCCCCTGAAAGATGACATCAAGATGAGCCTTGGGCTTTCTTCCGAGAGAAAAGAAGAATGCCTTTCTGAATGCAGGGCAATGCTTTCCTCCTGCCCTGGTCTTGAGGATTCGGGATGGTATACAGAAGATTGGCTTGAGCTGGTGCTAACGCGCGCCCCCGAAGAGTTTGACCGCGCTTTCGACCGCTGGCGTGAAATGTATAAGTCAGCGAAGCGAATGCACGATGAGGCATTATCCGAGCTTGGCGTGCCAAAGTTGACGAAAAAAGAAAGGGAAGCGGCACGGAGAAAAGAGCGCGACGCGAGTAGGCAGCTTGATCTGCTTTTGTGTCAGAACATAATCTCCATTGAGGAATCCGACTTCTACCCCTACCGGTATCTGGCAAGCGAGGGCTTTCTTCCAGGATACAATTTCCCCAGGTTGCCGGTGCGCGCGTTTGTGAGTTCCTCGAAAAAGCAGGGAGATTACATAAGTAGAGACCGTTTCCTTGCCGTATCTGAGTTCGGTCCGGGCAACCTGATTTATCATGAGGGCAACAAACACCGCGTTGTCGCCGTGTTTCTGTCTCCCGAGGAAGTTGAGGAAAGGATTGGCAGGGCGAAAATCTGCCTTGAGTGCGGCTATTTCCACGGTGGGGAATCAAGCTTGAATGACTTGTGTGAAAACTGCGGCGCCGAGCTCTCGGGCGTGTGCTGCGAACATATCGCAAATCTGCTTGAGATGAGCGCCGTGAGAGCCGTTCGCGCCGAGAAAATAACCTGTGACGAGGAAGAGAGGGTTAGGGAAGGCTACGTGGTTACCACACATTACCGCTACGCCCCCACGCTGGGCGGCGCATCCCTCAAAAAGGAAGCGGTTGTCAGGGGTTCTGACGGCAGTGTACTTCTGGACCTCGTATATGCGCCGACCGCGAATTTGATACGAATCAATCACGGGTGGCGCCGGGCAAGTGAGACCGGCTTCAACCTGGATACGCGCACGGGCGCCTGGAGAAAGCCTGCGGACATGACCGAACCCGCGCATTTGCGTGAGGAAGGTCGATTTCTCTCGCAGGTGAGAATAATGGCAAGGGACACGCGAAACGCCCTCTTCATAAGACCTTCCGATAAGCTTGCGCTAAGCGAATCGCAGATTGCAACCCTGCAATACGCGCTTAAAAAAGGAATGGAGACTCTCTTTGAAATTGAAGAAGATGAGCTTGGAACAGAGCGCCTTGGCAAAGGTCAGAAGCGCACGATCATGTATTACGACAACACGGAGGGAAGCCTTGGCGTGCTTGCGCGTCTTATAGAAAACCCTGACGCGATTGCTCTCGTCGCCCTCGAGGCGCTTGCCGTCTGCCACTTTGACGAACGGGGAGATGATTTGGTTGGCGCTGACAAATGCGCTCGCGCCTGCTACGACTGTCTTCTTTCGTACAGAAATCAGCGCGACCACCTGCTTCTTGATCGAAACGCCGTAAGGGACGTTTTGCTCATGCTTACCGGCGCGAGAGTTGAAATCGAAAGCCACGGGCGCTCATACGAAGGGCAATTCGAGTGGCTTTTTAAAAGGACTGATCCGGACTCAGAGCTTGAAAGAGAGTTTTTAAGATGCCTTTTTGATCGCAGGCTTAAGCTTCCAGATGATGCGCAGGTAAGGATAAGGGATGCGCATTGTGAGGCTGACTTCTTTTATGCGCCATATACGTGCGTTTTCGTGGACGGTCCTGTTCATGATGGACCAAACCAGGCGGGAAAAGATGCGCTCATAAGAAACAGGTTGAAGGAGCTTGGCTATCGTGTCATTGTCATTCGCTATGATGTTGACATGAATACTCAGATAGAGAAATATCCTGATTTGTTTGGACCGGTGACCCCTTAAGGTTCCAGCATATATTTTGCCAGGTTTCTTTTGCGTGCCACAAATGAGGGATTGCAAACGTAAAGTAGGCAAGTGGAGACCGGGTGAATTAAAACATGGGAAAACTCATGCGTTAAGTCTGTTCCCGTTACGGAAGCTTACATAGGTGGAAAACAGGTGAATGGAAAAACGGGGGAAAAGCGGATTGCTCAAAGACCTGCAGTAGTTTCTCATCACGCGCGGCGAGCTGTTTCGACCACCGCATCAGATGTACAATGCACAACTAAGTTTCTCATCACCAGCGGGGGACTATTAAATAGAATAAACAGGGGAAAAGGAAGAGTGGTGCTACAGGCGTGGTGAATGGCATGGTTTTACGTATCTATCAGACCTTAAACGTCAGGTGAAAAAGAGCAAAGCGACGTAGTGGGGCTGGCGGCGATGAAAATAATCACGGAAACGCATATATAAGCCTTAAGCTACTGATTGAAATCCATGGATAAGCGCCGCAACCGTGCCAGAGCCGTCACGCTTAAATATCATCTGGCAAGTCTCGAAAAAGTGCGCGCTTCTTCCTTAAAAGCGCATAGAGAAAAGATGGGTCGCTATCATGAGAGCAAGAGTTATGGAGGTGTTTTATGGAGGCAAGCCCCGGAACGATCGTTCGCTACCGCGAGCGTGACTGGGTTGTTCTTCCCTCTGAGGATCAGGATGTCGTTTTGCTGCGACCCGTTGGGGGAAGGGAAAGGGAGATAACGGGAGTATACAGGCCTATTTATGAGAAACTGTGTTCCAGAATCCCGTATGAGAAAATAGAGCCCGCCACATTTCCCTTGCCCGATCCCGCAAGCGCCCAGGATCACACATCAGTAAGGCTTTTTGTTCAGTCCGCGCGCCTGCTTTTAAGAGATGGAACCGCGCCTTTCCGCTCGCTTGGCAGGATATCTTTCCGCCCGCGTCCGTATCAGTTCGTTCCCCTTATGATGGCGATGAAGCTCGATGTGGTGCGCATGCTTATCGCCGATGATGTCGGCGTGGGCAAGACAATTGAGGGAGGCTTGATCGCCCGCGAATTGATCGACCGGGGCACAATATCGCGCCTTGCGGTGCTCTGTCCCCCGTATCTGTGTGACCAGTGGCAGAAAGAACTAAGCGAAAAGTTCAACATAGACGCGGTGGTCATACGCTCAAGCACGGTAAGCAAGCTTGAGAGAATGACCCCGCCTGATATATGCATTTTCGAGCATTTCCGCTATTTTGTCGCAAGCGTTGATCTTGTAAAACAAAAACGCTTCAAAGATTTATTTACACGCTGCTGCCCGAATTTCGTCATCGTGGATGAGGCTCACGGGGCGGCAAGGCCTCGTTCGAGTAGCAGTAGCCGTGACATCCAGATGCGCTACGAGCTTGTTAAAAAACTATCTGAAAATCCTAAAAGGCACATGATTTTGCTTACCGCAACCCCTCACAGCGGCATTGGCGAGTCATTCCGTTCGCTTTTGGGCATCCTGAACCCCGATTTTGAGAGGATAAATTTTCAGAATCTTCAAGAAGACGATATCGTGTGCCTTGTCCCTCATTTCATCCAACGCAGGCGTGCAGATGTGGCGAACTGGATGGAAGAGGAGACTCCTTTTCCGGAGCGCATAAACAAAGAAAGGCCCTATTACTTTTCGGGAGAATACCGTGAGTACTACTCGGACATCTACAATTTCGCAATGCAGATGGTGAGAAGTGCTGAGACCCTCACGGGCTGGAAGAAAAGGATGCGCTTTTTGTCAGCACTTGCGATGCTTCGGTGCGTCACCTCATCCCCCGCCGCAGCGATTGCTACCCTGAAAGCGCGTCTTGAAAAGAGAGGCGAACCTCAAGACGCGCTAAGGATGGAGGCGAGGGTTAAAGACCTTGAAAGCGCCACGGATGATGAACTGAAAGAAGAATATGAATCATACATCTACGACATTATGGACACCGAGAAGGCTTTTGATGTGGCACCGGAGGGAGTACTCGATGCGGTTGGATCAGACTTGAAAGACTCTGAAAGAAGAGCTCTGCGAAATTTCGCTAAGTGCGCCGAGCGTTTGAAGGGAGCCGCCGACACCAAAATAAAAACGCTCATCGAGGTGATAGAAGAACTCTTGCGTGATGGTTACAGCCCGGTGGTGTGGTGCCGCTACATCGCCACCTCCGATTACGTGGCGGAAAACATCAAAAATGCCCTCGGCTCGAAAATCAAAGATCTTGAAGTCCGCTCGGTGACTGGCGCCCTTACCGACGAGGCAAGATCATTGATGGTTGATGAGCTATCTTCGTACGAGAAAAGGGTTCTTGTCGCCACCGATTGCCTTAGCGAAGGGATCAATCTTCAGGAATATTTCGACGCCGTTGTTCACTATGACCTTCCGTGGAATCCAAACCGGCTCGAGCAGAGGGAGGGAAGGGTTGATCGCTACGGACAGATGAAAAAGACAGTCAAGGCCGTTCTCATTTACGGAAAAGACAATCCCGTAGATGCAGCAGTGCTCGACGTTCTTCTGAGAAAAGCGCGCGAGATCCACCGCGACTTGAAGGTGCACGTTCCCGTGCCTGTTGACAGCGAGTCAGTGATAGAGACAGTTCTGCGTCTCCTGCTCACAAGGGCGCGCACGCAGGAAGGCCAACTTCGTCTCTTTGACGAAGACCTCGAGGCAAAAAAAATTGCGGATGAGATACACAAGCGATGGGTGAGCGCCGCCGAAAGGGAGAAGAAATCGCAGACGCGTTTCGCGCAGCGCTCGATAAAGCCTGAGGAACTCAAGCGGGAACTTGCGGAAACCGATTCCGTTCTGGGTGGTCCTGCGGAGGTAAGGCGCTTTTTGAAGGACGCTTCGGATAAGCTATCTGTAAATCTCAAGAAGAAAAATGGAGATATCTGGGATCTTGAAACAAAAACGCTTCCCTCTTCTGTGAAAGAACGCCTGAAAGGCGCGCGCGCGGGCGCAGCGGTGAGCCTGCCAGAAATTTGGAAGATAACATTAACGTCCCCGACCCCTGAGGGAACTACCTACATCGGGCGAAACCACCCGCTCATCGAAGGGATGGCGGAATACCTGTTTGATCTTGCCTCATACCCGACTGATGACGGTGCTCACGCATCCCGTCTGGGCGCAATAAGAACCCGCGATGTGAGAATAAGGACGACGCTTTTTCTCCTGAGGGCAAGATACCTCATAAGCGAGCCTGATTCACCTTCGCCACTGCTTGCCGAGGAAATTCTCTGCACGGGCTTTGAGGGCATCCCTCCGGGAATTTCGCTCCTTTCCCTTGAAAAAGCACGTGAGCTTTTTGACCACGCGCAGGCTGCGGCAAACATGTCTTTTGAGGAGAAGCGGGAAATACTTGAGGAGACCCTTTCCTGGTGGGATGATTTAAAGCGATTAATCGAAAGCTTGCTCGATGAAAGGCATAAAGAACTCATATCCTCATATAAAAGGGTCAGCCGCGCGATGAAGAGCGAAAAAGTGGAAATCGAGTGCAAGAAGCCCCCCGATCTCCTCGCGGCGCTTGTCTTGATTCCCATGCCGGGAGGCGGTGCGGCATGACCTACACATGCGTGCGCGTTGAGGGTGGTCTTTTTTCGGGCGATTTTCTCGATTGCATTCACGAGCGCGATGGTCAGAAGCCAAAGGATTTCGGGCTTGAGAAAAAAGTTTCCCTGGTTGAGGAGATTCAATCGGCATGGACGGATGCACAAGCCTACTGGGAGGCTTTCAAGAGGCGTCTTTCAAGGAAGACCACCGAATCGCTCACCACCATAACGCGCGAACAGTGGGTGATTCCCCTTCTCGAGATACTCGGATATGAGCTCTCATTTTTGAAAAAGGCGCCTGAGGTTGCTGGCAGACGCTATCAGATCTCTCACTGCGCGGGTTCCAACGGAGAAGGACCTCCGGTTCACATAGTGCATTTTTACTCACCGCTTGGCGAAAGACCCTCTTCCGGAAGGGGAAATATTTCCCCACATGCCCTCCTGCAGGAATACCTTAACGCCACTGAACACCTCTGGGGGGTTATTACAAACGGCAAGTTTCTCAGGCTTTTGAGGGACTCCTCCTATTTTTCCCGCCCCGCGTATGTCGAGTTTGACTTTGAGTCGATCTTTGATGGAAACCTTTTCAATGAGTTTGTAATCCTTTATCGTCTCGTCCACAGAACCCGCCTTCCAAAAGGAATAGATGATGCACACCAGTGCCTACTCGAGCGCTACCATCAGGACGCGATCGTACAGGGCGAAAGGATTCGGGAGGACTTGCGCGGGGCGGTTGAAGTCGCGCTGAAGAATCTTGCCGCGGGTTTCCTTTCCCATCCCAGAAACGATGCTTTGCGAAAAGCGGTTGAAAGCGGCATGCTTTCGGCAAGGGATTTCTACAGGGAGCTTCTCTACCTGATATACAGAATTCTTTTCCTTTTCGTCTCAGAGGAGCGGGGACTCATAGGAGGTAAACGTTTTCCATCCGAAAGAAAGGATTTTTACTCGGATTTCTTGAGTCTTTCCCGCCTCCGCAAGCTTGCCGAAAATCCACCAGCCGCCCAGAAGAGATTTTCAGACCTATACTTGAGCATGAGAACCCTTTTTAGGCTTCTGCATCAAGCGGAGCTTTCCGAAGAATTAGGTCTTCCGCCGTTAAACGGCGAGCTCTTCGCCCCCCTTGAATATCTCGATGAGGCTTACCTTTCAAACGGGGATCTGCTTGCATCAATCTCTGCTCTCTCCTATTTCACCCCGAAAGAGGAAAAGGTTTTCCGCAGAGTGAATTACGCCGCCTTAGACGTTGAGGAACTGGGAAGCGTCTATGAGAGTCTTCTCGATTATCAGCCGGTGATCCGTTTTTATGGCTCAACTCCAACATTTGATTTCGAAGAAGGTTTGGAGCGCAAGACCACCGGCTCCTACTACACCCGCCCCGAACTCGTAAAAGAACTCATAGATTCCGCGCTTCAACCCGTAATAGACGAAAAGCTTGAACAGGCAGGAAACTCACCCGAGAGGAAGGAAGAAGCTCTTCTTTCAATAAAGGTCTGCGACCCTGCCTGCGGAAGCGGACATTTCTTGCTTGCTGCCGCACGGAGGCTGGGGGTGAACCTTGCCCGTGTGAGGACAGAGTCCGATGAGCCATCCCCAGAGGAGATAAGAAGGGCGGTCCGGGACTGCATAACACACTGCGTATACGGCGTTGATAAAAACCCTCTCGCCGTTGACCTCTGCAAAGTCGCCCTCTGGATAGAGGGGCATTCACGGGACAAACCACTGACCTTTCTTGACCACAGGATTCGCTGCGGCGACTCGCTCGTTGGCGTTTTCGATCTCGGGGTCCTGAAGGAGGGCATCCCGGACGGAGCGTTCGCGCCCGTTGCAGGTGACGAACATGACATCGCGAAAAGATTTAAAAACATCAACAGAAAAGAGAGGGAAGCGCACCAGTCAGGTCAGCTTCTCTTTCCAATATCTCCCGAATATGAGAAGGAAGCCCTCGCCCAGGAGTGGAAAACCCATTTCGTGGCACCCGATGAGACACCTGAGCAGGTGAGGCAAAAGAGGGAAGCGTTCATGCGCTTCCGGGATAAAGGAACGAGGTTTTATCGAGATCAGAACGCCTGCAACATGTGGACAGGCGCCTTCTTCACGGAGTTAACCCGCGAAAACATAGAGGAAATGCGCGTTCCGACCACAGGCGATATAGCATCATACCTTGAGGATGATTCTTCTCTCGATGCCCGCCTGCCCGCATACGCTTGCAAGCTTCAGTACCAATACCGCTTCTTCCACTGGCCCCTGGAGTTCCCCGATGTTTTCGAGTCAGGGGGCTTCGACGTTGTCCTGTGCAATCCGCCTTGGGAGAGGATAAAGCTCCAGGAGAAGGAGTTCTTCAGGACCAGGGACCCGGAAATAGCTTCCGCCCGGAACAAGGCAGTGCGAAAAGAGCGCATAAACAACCTGCCCAATACCAATCCCGCCCTTTATAAGGAATATCAGCATGCGCTTCACTACGCTGGTGCCTTGAGTAAGTTCCTGCGCTCGAGCGGACGCTTTAACCTAACCGGGCGTGGAGATATAAATACCTACTCAGTCTTCGCGGAGCTCTTCTTGCTCCTCATAAACCCCCGGGGTAGAGCGGGAATACTCATTCCCACTGGAATCGCCACGGATGACACCAACAAGCGTTTCTTCAGCCACCTTGTTGGAAGCGGGAAACTGGTAAGCTTGTTTGATTTCGAGAACCGGGAAGCTATCTTCCCAAGCATCCACAGAAGCTACAAGTTTTCCCTCCTGACAATCCGGGGAAAGCCCGACCCCAAGGCGCCCCCGCCCCGATTCGCCTTCTTCTTGACCAGAACGTCGCACCTGCAGGATGACCACCGCCTCTTCAACCTATCACCAGGCGATTTTTCCACGCTCAATCCCAACACCAGAACCTGCCCTGTCTTCCGCACTCGCCAGGACGCCGAGCTCACGAAGTATATATATAAGAAGGTACCGGTGCTGGAGAATAAGGCAACGGGCGAAAACCCCTGGGGCGTATCTTTCTTGTGCATGTTTCATATGGCTAACGACTCCCACCTCTTCCGCACCCGCTCCCAGCTCGAGCGAGAAGGCTACCGCCTTTTCGGCAACCGCTTCATCAAGGGCGCAGACATCTGGCTCCCACTCTACGAAGCCAAAATGATCTGGCACTACGACCACCGCTTCGGCACCTACGAAGGCGTAAAATCCCGTTCAAACACCCAACTCCCAACCCCCACTCCCGACCAGCACGCCGACCCCTCCTTCGTCGCTCACCCCTGGTACTGGGTTTCCGAAAAGCAAGTCCAATCAAGAACCCAAAACTGGAACCACCGCTGGTTCATCGGCTTCCGCAACATCACAAATACAACCAATGAGCGCACAGTGATTTCCTCAATTATGGGGAGAACAGCCGTTGGTCATAGTGCACCATTGATACTACCAAACTTATCAGCACCCAAGGTATTAATACTACTTGCTAACCTCAACAGTATCGTATTGGATAATTCAGCTAGAAATAAGGTTGGGGGAACTGACATCACTCACTTCTATATAAGGCAATTTCCTATCCTAAGGCCTGACCTGGACAACAAGAGTGACCTGCTATTTATTATGAGCAAGGTTATTGAGTTGGTATATTCTGCGTGGGACATAAAACCTTTCGCCGACGATGTCTGGCGCGACGCTGACGAATCCCTTCGAGCAGCAATCCGCTCTCAGTGGGAAGAAAACAAAGCCGCAACTGGCGGACACGAATGGTCTCCCCCCGAATGGGCAGAAATCTCAGATGACGGCATCCCCCTACCACCATTCAAGTGGGATGAGGACCGCCGCGCACACCTCCGCGCCAAACTCGACGCTTACTACGCGAAGCTCTACGGGCTCACCCGCAAACAGCTCCGCTACATCCTCGATCCCGCCGACCTCACCGAAAAGGAACTCTCGGACATCCTCGACCCGGAAGAAGAAATAGACGACCCCCTCAACGAAGAAGCGTACCTCCGCCGCTCCCAATCTTCCACCTTCCCCGGCGAGACCTTCCGCGTCCTCAAACAAAAAGAACTCAAAACTTACGGCTTCTACCGCACCCGCCACCTCATCCTCCAATCTTGGGAAGAATTAGATAATACAAACAGATGAAAAAAGGAGCCTACAATGAGAAGTAATGATGTCGTTGAAGCTTTCCATTTTCTGATTGAAGAAATAGATAGATTGTTGAACGCGAAACACGATGAAATATCAAAGGCTATTGAGAAGGGAGAATACGATAAGGCCAAAGCCCTAACGGAGAAATGTAGTCAAATTAATGATTTCAAAGAGAGGGTTGTGAATCTAAAGAGGGATTGGAAAAGGTTTGAATCGGGCAAGGTTAAGCCTGGCACAATATCAGGCAGAAGAAGACTTAAGAAAGGGGTGAAGACACCGCAACCCGCGTACCGCGACGCCATTTTGGTTTCTCTCCTTGAGCTTGGGACAAGCGCGAAAGCAAAAGAGGTCCTCGAGCTTGTTTGTGAAAAAATGAAAGACCAGCTTACGCCCTTCGATCTCGAAGCGATAGAATCGAATCCAAAAGAACCGAGATGGAGAAATACCGCGATGTGGTGTAGAAACGATCTGGCAAATGAGGGACTCATATCTCGCGATACTCCAAAGGGAATCTGGGCTCTTACCGACAAGGGTCGCGCAGAGGCGGAGAAAATTCGGGCAATTCGGTAGGAAATCTCTTTACCGCCCAACAAGAGTTGCTGGATCTACTTAACTTCAAAGTGGCGAAAGCTAACTATCTTTTGCCCTAACGAAAAGCCAGAATTCACGTTGAAAGATTTGACCGCACCGAAAATATCGCTCAAAATTCCTTGTCGAAATATTTGCTCTCGTCTGCGGCAAGCCGAAAAGCACACTTGGCTTTGAGCAATGGTTTCATTTAGCCAGCTCAAACACACCTTTTCGTATTCAAATTTTCCTTTGAAGTTTTCATTGTGGAATTTTCCTTTAGATTTTGCGTTCGGGAAATCTTCGTACAGCTCTTTAGGCATGTCGAAATACTGATAAATTGCCCCGGTGTTGAACTCAACCTCAAGCGTTTTGGCCTTCGCGTCATAGCCGATAGATTTTATGCTGCTTGATGTGACAGAAACTCACTTCATTTAAAACCTCTCTTTTCATTCTTCTCGTGCTCCAAAAAACGCATGAGCAACCGCGCCTACAAAACATAGAGCTTCTCGTTGTGAGCTCTTATTGCCACATTTGGGCTGACGAATGATTGAAATTTGACAAATGCCTGTGAAATTATGATTTTTATGATTTAATCGACCAATCGACAGCCTGCATTTTGCCGAATCTCAGATATTTTGTGCATAGATGTTTCCCGTATATCAATAACAAATTTCTTAAACCAGGTGCTACTTAGGAAGGGAGTTAAATTAATCTCCTGAAGATGTCTTCAATATGCGAAAGAAAATTGATGTTCCCACCGTATTACCGGGGAAAACGCTTCAGTATTATTCCATGTTTTTAAGTGATTAAGTGAGCCCAAAGGCGTTTTCCTAAGAGACCCGGGATCATTCAAACAACGCGAGACCCCGAAAAGCTGTTTCTAGCCGATGTAAGTATTCCTGGAAAGTGAGAAAGCCCCAAGTTTATAATCAAAATTCCAAAATGGTGCCAGGCACCATTTTGGAATTTTGATTTAATCGTTCTTGTTGAACCGCCCTGGAGCATTTCTTCCCTTCTCCAGCGTATCGGCAGGGGAAACAGTCGGTCTGATACGACTAGATCTGCCTGTCTTGTAAAGAGCGTTGAAGAGAAAAATTTGCTTGAGGAAATGTTTAAGGTCCTTGCCTTGGGAAAACTCACTTCAAAAAAATACGTGCCTGATTATTCGGTTCTAGCGCAGCAAATCTTTTCTTGCTTGTATCCTGACCCCCGTGGTCTGAGGTTTGAAGAAATATGCGAAATCTGTTCCCCGCTTGCGGAGCATGAGGTGTTTGACAAGATTGTTTCTCATCTTATCGAAAAAGGATGGCTGGTATCCAAAGCTGGAAAAATATACGCGACCGAAAAATTAATGAACAAAGGAGAGAGGACTTATTCACTCAAACATTCCTGACGAAGATACCTACACGGTGATTAATATTTCTGACGGTCGGAAGATCGGAGAGATTTTTGGCACGTTTGACGAATTTTTTATTCTCGCTCACAGAGTGTGGGAGGTGTTTAAAGTCAAGGACAGGTGTGTTTATGTACGGCGTTGTACCAGGAGCGCTTCAGCCGCGGTGTTTGAGCCGCGTCGGAATGTTGGTGCTTTTTCCATATCTACCACTCGACCTCCGGCGCGAAACGTTGCCTTAAAATTCCTCGCTTTAACCTTCGGGCATTGATATTAAACTGAAAAAAGCATTGCAATGGCCTCTTTTTGAAAATTTTCCTGCGCCTATGAGGGTCTACGAACCGTACATTTTTGTCCATGCATGGAACAAACGTTCCCTCCGCCTATTCGGTCGCTTCGCTACTATAACGATTTTTCTGACCCGGTTAATGCACTTGATTCACATAAACATTTTCTTTGATATCGCCTGACCACCATTAATAATTAAATGGGTCTTGAGGCTTTTCATAAGCAAATAGGGCAAACACGCTTGGGAGATTGAGGGTATGAACGTTTGCTTATTTTTCGAAAGATCCATAACATTGTGCTTAACATTGGAGAGGTGATCGGCAGCGCAAATTGTTTAGACGACCCAGTGAGTTTCGTTACGCATTTTAGGAATTTTTCCGGGTTGATTTGCGCGCACTGGGGGTGGTTAAAACATTCCCGCTTGATATGCTCTTAAGCCTCGGGATCGGGATGTCCTTCTCGCTTGCCCGGGGCGAAAGGGAAACCGAAGAAGAGACTGTTTTCGCGGACGCGTTTTTTCTTGCGGGTCTCGGGTTTCATGCGCTTGTCGCTTTCGGCGTTGCTTTCCTGTGCTACCTTCTATACCCTGACTGGATGCTGATGTATCTCGCCGACCGCAGGAAAATTCCCAGATGGCTAATCTTCTGCATTTTTACAGCATACTTTGTGATGTACGTTTTTGGCTATCTTCTCGTTTTTCCCTTGAGGAAGAAAAGAAGCTTTCTTCCAGTTTCGGTTTTCATCTTTATTCTCGCCTCGATTTTCGCCCTCATCTTCGCCTCTTTCGATAGACTCTGGCATGTTGGCACTTACGAGGAATACCACCGCGGAGAGGCAATGCCGATGAACAAGACCAAACTCTTCCCGCTGCTCTCAGCGGCGATGCCGGCGGCAGTGGCGGCGCTGATCGTTCTCATCAAGGTGCTTCGCAGGAAAGCTTCCGTTATTTAATTGGTTTCCGAAAAGGTAATTTTTTAATTGTAATTTTTTGGTTGAAACGATGCCTGAAGAAAGCATTTTGGTTACCGGCGCATGCGGCTTTATCGGAAAGCATCTGGTGAAAACCCTTGTGGATGGGGGCTTTCGCGTGACCGCCTGCGATCTCCCCAGCGCCGATTTCTCATGGTGCGAAGATCTCGGTGTTCGCGCTCTTGCCGGTGATCTTATGAACAGGGAATTCGCCTCCAAGGTTGTTCAGGGAATTGACGGAGTCTTCAACCTTGCCGCCGCCTTCGATTTAAGCCTCCCGGTCTACGAACTGGTGTCAAAGAATGTTGGCATAGTGAAAAACCTTGCGGAAGCCGCCGCCCGCGCCGGGGTGCGCTCATTCATTCACTTCTCCACCTGTGATGTGTTTGGGCTGAAAAGAAAGGGACCGACTCATGAGGATGAGCAAAAGAAGCCCCGTTGCGCCTATTCCTATTCCAAGCTTTTAAGCGAGGAAGCGGCAATGAGGTATTCATCCGAGAAAGGGATGAGCATCTCGATTATTCGCCCCACCTTTGTTTACGGACCGGGTGCCATATACACCGCGGGCGCCTTCATTGCGCTTTCCGCGCTTCTCAAGCGCTACACTGAAAGCATCCCTCTTCCAAGGGGCGGACCGATGATAAACACGATTCACGTGGAAGATCTTGTGCGCGCGACGGTGATTGTGTACGAGGCCCGCAAAAAAGCGCGCGGACTTGCCTTCAACGTCGCAGACGATTCAAAAATGTGCGCCTTTGATTTCTTAAGATACATCTTTGAGCCGTTCGGGATAACCTGCTCGCGCCCGTTAAGGCTACCCTGGGCGCTCGTTGAAGGCGCAGCAAGAATTGCGGGGAAAATACCTGTAAGTTTCTACAGGCGCGCGGAGGCTTTTCTTCAAAAGAAATGGAAAAAAATCATTCAGGAAGAAGGGCTTAAGAGCGCGCTTTCCGTGAAGTTTGACAGAGACTTCCTCGGATACGTTTACGGAGATCACTGCTATTCAAACGAGAGGATAAAATCTCTCGGTTGGGTGCCGAAGTTCCCGACATTTAAAGACGGGTGGAGCCTGACCGTTCAATGGTACAGAGAAAACGGTTACATCCCGTAAAACGCATCCCGTGAGAAGCGTCATATATCTGCAACAATCCAGCAGAATTGCCTCCGCCAACAAGTTACATCCCATAAAACGCATCCCTTGAAAAGCGTCCAGTGAACTGCGAGTTTCGCAAAACGTCACGCAGTAAGCCTTTCGGCGTAAGCCTTCTCAAATTTTTTAGCGGACCGAATGAATCGGAGGGAGCGCGCTAATGCGACCCCCGCAATCCGCGAGATTTTCGGACCGGTTGTTTGTATGCCGGAGAGGATAGAAGTTATCGGATGGTAATCTTGCTTCTTGAAACAATCGTGTTCCCGTGTCACGTTCGCAAAACCACCTGCCTGGCAACTTTAGGATGTCGACATTTGAGAGCGTGGGCAAAACGGGATGGCCTGACCAGAATGCACGGTCATTTTACGCAGGGTTCGTTTACCCATGCTTGGCGGACATTCGCCGGATTTCACTTGAATGAGTTGCCTTGCTCGATTGACTTGATAAAATAACTTTGCTCAGATCAAGGTACCTTTGACCGGGATAAGGCGAGTGAAGATTTTACTGTTTCGGACCTGGATTTCTCGAAGGGTAAACAAGGGGGGATGACCATGGCTCTCGAGTACGGGACTGAGGAGTGGGAAAGGGAGTATCAGGCGGAGGTCCAGAAAAGGCTTGAGAACCCGCAACCTTACATCTACTTCACGCCGGAGTGGATTGCCCTTTATGAGAAAGCTATACAGAATGATGAAAAGTACAAGGAGGCTGCGAAGGACTGGGAAGGCACGGTCGTGCTTCACGTTTTGCCCGCGCCGGAATATGGTCTCGAATTTGATCTCTATGTCTTGATGGATCTCTGGCACGGTGAGTGCCGCTCGGTGCGCATTGTCCCGCCTGAGGTGGGGGAGGCTGGTGACTACGTTATAACGGGAACGCTTGAGCGCTGGACCCAGGTTGGCAAGGGAGAACTCGATACCACCAAGGGAATGATGCAGGGCAAGTTAAAACTGAAGGGCGATCTTCCCACAATTGTTCGGTCTGTGAGGGCGGCAACCCGCCTTACCGAAATAGCATCCGAGGTGGGCGGGATTTATCCCACCGAGATGCCCCCTGAAGAAATCGAGCCTTTCAGGGCTTACAACAACGCGCTTGCCGAGAAGTTTCTCGGGATAAAGCCTGGAGGGAATTGAAAGCGTATTAAAGCGTATTAAAGCGGATTACAGCGTATCTTCTCTTTGAATGATAGCGCCCTTGTCGCGGATCAGAGGCGTTTTCGTGCACCTTAGGGAAGGGTTATCCACCGGCAAGAGTGAAAAGCACCAATACCTCATCTCCTTCAGAAAGAGGGTCTTCATCGTTCAGAGCGCCCGAACCGAGTCTCGCAAGGCGAATGCTTCTGTGGAAACGCTCTTTTTCCGGGTCATATAGGGAAGCGGGTAGGCGATTTCCGTATTCCTTTCCGATAAGCCTAAGCAAATCTCCAGCGCACGATCCTTCGGGAACATCGAATACTCTTTCCCGCTCACCGGCGTAATGTCTGAAAAGTCCAGCCATACGAACCTTTATTCGCACCTTGAATGAACCTCCATGGGGCGTTGCTTTTTCATGTTCAACCGACTGATGTAATCCTCAAATTAGTTCTCAAATTCGCCCGCTATCAAGCGCTTTTTCGTCTCCAAACCCTTATGATGAACTTGTCTGATATCTGACTGAACTCAACGTCGCAACTTAAGGGCTTTTCGGTCTTTAAGCTCATTTAATAGCGAAAAGGATGGAGTATCATCCCCATCCAAAACGCCGTTTTCCATATCGCAGCGCTAAATGAGCGTTCGGTAGCGAAAATTGAGCGCTATATATTCTTGCGGAAATCAATCACTTTACAGACTACACCCCGAGCCTTTCGGCGAGATAGCCAAGATCGTACTTCTCGAGGGTCTCACGCTTCGGGAGCCCGTCTTCTCTCAAGCCTCTTAGTTCGTAGAATTCGCGGAGCATGGTTTCCATATCAGGCACAGACCCGGCTATCATTCCGTCATTAACCGGGGTCATAATGCGCTCGCCCAGACGGTCATCCTCGCGGGTGGCTCCCCATATGTGCCCAAGACAGCGCTGGAGAAGCCAAATCCGCGTGCCGGCAGCCATCATTGTCTCGATGTCGTATCCGTAGCCCGCCACCTTGTTGAAAGCCTCAACCCACTGCGGGAGGGAAAGCGAGGTCGCCGGAAACTCGCACCAGCAAGCGGAGTTGCAGATGCAGCCGAGATCAGTGGTGACTGCCACCCCGAACGCCTTGTGCTCAGCGGACATTGGCTGGAAGAACATATCGAGCCCTACCTCGGGGTATTCTATCGCTCCCCATTCCCAGAGGAACGTGAGGTTCGAGACGTGGCACGCCCCCCTGACGGACACGGCGTAGGCAAGACCGTCACCCCAGTTGCACCTCGGGTCGTGCATAGGCGCCTCAAGCCCTTTGCTGTCTGTAAGGAATTTCTCGCTTCCCGCTCCTATCTCTTCGGAGGCGGCGCGAGAGCCCTTTGCAAGAAGGCTTCCGAGTTTCCCCTCTTTCGCCGCGATCTTGGGGATAAGCTCAAGCACAGTATCTATGTCGCCCCATTCCAGTTTGATGCCGTCGTAATCCTCGGGCTTTAGTATGCCCGCCTCGTAGCAGTCCATAGCCCAGGCTATTGTCACACCGCACGAGATCGTGTCCATTCCGAGCCTGTTGCAGAGCTCGTTTGCTTTAGCGACAGCCTCGAGGTTTGGGTTCATGAGCATAGTACCGAAACTTGAGATGGTCTCGTATTCTGGTCCCGGACCCTCGGGTACCTGATAAGGACCCTCATCAACCCTTACCACCGGCTTGCACTTGACCGCGCAACCTCTACACGAATGCGTGTTAACCCGGATCGTGTCAGCCATCGCTATGCCGCTTAGCTTTTCCGCACCTTCCATCCACTGCCCGATCGACCAGTTCTTGGTGGGAACGTCCCCTTCCATCATTTTCAGTTCCATGTTGGCGGCAGTCCCGAATGCCTTCAAAGCGTTACAGAAGATGTTGTCCTCGATTTGCGGACGTATTGTTCCCTGCCAGAACTCCTTGAATCCATCTGGGTCGGCAATTTCTGCTCTCCTGTCGCCCTTTGCCACCACCGCTTTTAAGTTTTTGGAGCCCATGACCGTTCCCATTCCGGCGCGACCGAAGTGATGAGCCTTATAGTTTGATATGCTGCCAAACAGTACTCCGTTTTCCGATGCCGGTCCGATAACGAGAGTCTTGTGCTGCTTTCCGTGTCTTTCTTTTAGGATGTCCGTCACTTCATAGACGTCTTTGCCCCAAAGATCATTCGCGCTCATGAGTTTTGCTTCTTCTCCCTCGATGAGCAAATAGACAGGCTCCGCGGCTTTCCCTTTAAAGATAATTGCGTCATACCCGCAGCGCTTCAGTTCCGGCGCGAAGTTGCCTCCGCAGCTTGCCTGACCCCAAATGCGGGTTAGGGGTGAGCGGGCGCCAACTGAAAGGCGGCTCGTGCCGTACATTCCGCTGTCCGCAAGCGGACCTGTGGCAAAAATCAGAAGGGCTTCCGGATCGAGGGGCTCGGCATCGAGGTTGCCTCGATCGTAAAGCAGTTTTGCGGCGAGGCCCGCGCCTCCCACATATTTTTTGTAGGTCTCCTCATCCAGTTCGATTAGCTCAATACTGCCCGAACCCAGATCGATTTCGAGCACTTTTCCGGTGTTGCCGTACATTGATACCTCCTTGAAAGTGACGAGCCCTCCGTCAGGTCCCAGATTCCCTCTTTCTCTTTTCCACTTAAAGATTTGCGGGTCATTTGGTTCGAGACCTGAAGATTCAAGCTACTTGACGGACATAATCTTGGTAAGACGCGTAAGCTCCATAATGTGCGGGACCATGCCCTTTATCTTGATTTCGCCGCTCTTTATCTTATTGAGTACCTGCTTACCAACCTCATCGAAGTAATAGGGCATGCCGTATTTTATGGTTATGTTGGCAAGGTCCATCAGGGTAGCTGAATCTGCCGAGATTTGAAGTATCGGATGTCCGACTTTTCCGCCGTGAACGATAAGACCGCCTCCGGTGAAAGCAAGCGTTATGTCAACTTCCGCGTCTGTTGCGGTTATCCATATAGTGCCCCTTAAGGCGTTGTAGTCTTTGACCCGACCCGGCTTGTTCTGAAGATTGGTGCTTATCATCTCCGCCATCATGGAAGCCATCCCGGCTTCCTCGGCGCCCGGGGCGAGGAATATGCCGAGATTTTCGGGACCTACACGCGTAAAGGTTTCACCCATGTCACTACCCCCTTGTGGTTAGCTCAAACCTTATTGATAACTCAAACAAGCCGGCAGGATTTACCATGCTTCTTTCAAAACGCCGAGCAGCTGGTCAGACTCGTAAATCATGACCGGATTGTAGACCACGCAGCCATCGCCCATAGCTAGCTCAGCCACTTCCTGGAGCCCTTCTTCGGGAATGCCAACGTCGCGTAGTCTCTGCGGGATACCAAGCTTCTTGGTGAACTCGGCAATCGCGTCTATTGCTGCCATGCCCGATTCCATGTCGCTCATGTCTCCAACATCCAGCCCCATCGTGCGCGCGATGAGCGCGTATCTGTCAGCGGACTCCTCGATGTTGAACCGCATGCAGTGGGGAAGCACTATGCTGTTTGCAAGACCGTGCGGAAGACCGAAGATTCCTCCGAGCGTGTGAGAGAGCGCGTGCGGTATTCCCACCTGAGCGTTGTCGAACGCGATGCCCGCCATTGTCGCGGCGCACATCTGCATTCCCCTTGCCACCAAATCGCTTCCGTTCTCCACGCACCTCGGGAGGTTCTCATAAATGAGCCTTATAGCCTGGAGAGCCATGGCATCGGCGATGGGAGACGCCTGGAGCGTGTGGATAGCCTCCACGGCGTGGGTGAAGGCGTCCATACCGGTCGTAGCCGTAAGCTGAGGCGGCAAGCCTTCTGTCATCTTGGGGTCGAGTATGCCGACATTGGGGATAATGTAATTGCTCGAGAAGAGATACTTCTGCTTTTTGTCCCAGTCCTTGACCACAGCGGTCATCGTCGCTTCGCTTCCGGTCCCCGCGGTGGTGGGGATGACGACATGTGGCGTCTGTTGTCTGCTCAAAAGCTGGAAACCGGAATAGTCCTCGAGCTTCCCGCCCTCTTTCAAAAGGATCGCCATGCCCTTGGCGGTGTCGATCACGCTTCCGCCGCCAACGCTTACCAGGCAGTCAGCGCCTGCTTCCTTCGCGATCTCGGCGGCTTCGTTAATGATATGTATGCCAGTGTCTTGAATGCACTTATCGTACATGCCGACAAACTTCTGTCCGAGCGCCTTTTTTACCGGCTCCACAAGCCCGGCTTCCACGACACCGGGATCAGTCACGATGAACGCTTTGCTGCAGCCTAACTCGGATACCTCTATTCCGGTATCGTTTACCGTGCCCTCACCGTAAACTACCTTAGTGGGCTGCCTGTAAACGAACGAAAGATCTCTGTCGTAAGCCACCTTTTACCCTCCCTTAAGATTACGATCTCCTGCTATCCGAGATCTGAGACGAAAATGCGTAAAGTGCTATTTTCCGGCTGCTTGAACAGTCGACAGTTAAGCTCTTCCTTACGCATGAAACACCGATTCCGCCGGGCAGGATTAATACAGAGCCGCTACCTCCTGCATAGCTTTCTTGAACTCTTCCCTCTGCTCTTCGGTTGCCTCGGTTGGGAAGATGCCACCCACTTCCGCGCTCAGGTCCACCAGGCGCTGCGCCGCCCTTACGGAACGCACTATGGTTGGAAGATCACCTTTAAGTTTGAGTTTGCCCTGCATCATGCCCTTAACGGAATCGAGTTCCTTCTTGGCTACCTGCGTCCAGCGCTCAAGGGAACCAGTGATCACGAAATCGCCTGCCTCGCCCGCTTCTGGGGGAACGAGCCTTATTGAGCGGCAGTCCCCATGCCAGAGGTCCATGAATACGTAGAGGTCGATGTCAAGTCCGTAGTCGGGTGCTGGCTCCACATGAAGGACGACGCTTCCTTCCCAATCTTTGGCGGCTTCCTTGTACTGGGCGTCCTGTTGAATGAGTTTCTCATAGAGGGCTGTCCATTCAGGTGTGAAGTAGATGTAGGGCGGCTCTTTTTCCCTCCTCCTTGCGAGCATAGCCTGGTACTCGCTCTCCCACTCATCGGTACCGTAATTAGGTGCCATTGTTTCTCCTCCCTTACTTCTAAACCGACATATACCGGCAAGCCGCGGGGCAATCCCCGCGATGGGCGCATTCGGATGTCTGAGCTTCTTTAGGGGTATGATGCTATATTTTATAGCGCTTGGTGCCCAATCGGCAATTTTTCCGCATGTTTAAATTCAAAAAATAGAAATTATAGATAGGTTTTCTTTCAGTTTGGTCGATGGGGAAAAGTATGGATTCCCCTCGTTAGGGCTTTTTTGCGGATCAGCGGTCGAACAGTTGTTGTGAAGAGTTGGGAGGGAATTTAGCGATTCCGCATTTTTTGGGCGTTCTTAAGTGTGGACCAAGAAATTTAAGCACGTTTCTTTCAAAGGATGGGTGACGCTTAATTTTGCCGCGGGCGGAAGAAAGGCGCGGCGTGGTGAGGCTTCCCGCAATGGAGGTGAAATGAGGGCGAGTCACATCAGACGAGTACCCCACCAACAATGTGGAGGAGCACCACAAAGTCTGCTTCTTGTGCTTTACGACACGCTCGGTCACCCATGAGGTGATACCGGGTATGGGTGTTTATAAGGCGCCGGTGTTTACGGAATGCGATTATTTTCTATCACCGTCGTCACTTTTCTCGAAAGATCAAGAACAGATGCTTCGTGTTTCGTTTACGACTCTTGGTTCAACGTTGATGTTGGCTCTTTTCGCGAAAGCTCGAAAGCGGATGCGAGTTCAAAGGTGGCAGAGGCGGACAAACTCAAATCTCCCAGCGCCCTGAATTGTTTGACGTTCGATGTGTTGTGGGAAAGGTGTGCATCTTGAAATATGACGTATAAAAGTGCGTTAATATCGATTACGAAACTATTTCCTATTTCAGAGGACACCTGCGCGGTTAACTGAGAAGTGTCCTTTAAGGATGGAGAAGCGGTTGCCTTACACTTTATCTTTTGAGGAAGAAACAGCCCGCGACATATCTCTGGTCGGTGGGAAGGGCGCCTGCCTTGCCGAGCTTTACCTATCCGGTTTCAACGTCCCGAAGGGTTTCTGCGTGTGCACGACCGCTTTTGAGCTTTTCAGAAGTGCCCACGGGTTGAATGAAACGTTATCCTCAGAGCTTAAGTCCATCAATCTTGAGGACCCTCCTTCGGCGGAAAGAGCTGCTGCGTGGATTGAGGAGCTCATCTTAAGCCTTCCAATGCCTGATGAAATAAGAGCCGACGTGCTCTCTTCTTACAGAGCTCTAATCTCGAGCGTTTCAATGGAGGTTTCAATAAGCGAAAAGGGCAAATACCGAAAGGGCGCAAACCATCCCGCCGTAGCGGTCCGCTCTTCCGTCGTTACGAGGGATCTGTCGAAGACGTCGTTTCCAGGGCAACTTGAGACCTACCTCAACTTGCACAATGAGGAAGAGGTGCTTAAGGCGGTCGCCAGATGTTGGGCCTCAGCCTTCAGTTATCGTTCAATCATCAACAGGAAGATAGATGGGATTGACCCGCTGGATATCCTGGTAGCGCCGGTGGTGCAGCTGATGGTTTTCCCGGAATCCTCGGGAGTCGCGTTCTCCTTAAACCCGGTTGACGGCAATGAAAACCTTGTAGTTGTTGATTCCACCTTCGGGCTCGGGGTTGGCGTTGTATCGGGGATGTTCAAAACGGACCACTTCGCGGTTAACAAGAACAGCGGAAAGATACTGGAGAGGAAAATAAGCGCGAAGACGGAGATATGCGTGTGTTCAGCGGAAGATGAATCCGGCGTGTCAATCGTTAGGTTGGATGACGATAAGGCTATGAAGCCCTCTCTTGCTGATGCCTGGCTGCAAGAAATCAGAGAGCTTGCTGAGAAGCTGGAAGGGCACTTCGGCTGTCCTCAGGATGTGGAATGGGCGATTGCTGATGGCGTTCTTTACGTACTTCAATCCCGCCCCATTACCGGGATTCCAAAGCCGGGTGAGGAGAAGAGTAAAAGTGATGAATTCGCCGGCACTCTTGATTACTCATTTACCGAAGATGAGCGGGTAGTCAGAGATGAGCGGATGAGCGAAGCGGAGCAGGTGTCGAAGCATTTGTGGACGTTCGAAGGTGAGGGGGTATTCGCAAGTGAGTGGGTAGCCGCATGTGAGCGCGCATCTGAAGATGAGCGGAGATCCGAAGGTGAGAGGGTATTGAAGCATGAGTGTGGATCTGAGGAACGGGGGAGAGCCGAAGGTGAGTTGGTAGCGGTGCATGAGTGGGGAGCCGAAGACGAGTGGGTATCCGAATTCGACTCTACCGTTGACCTGAGGTATCCACTCTACACCCTTTCCAACATAAGTGAGGTACTGCCCGGCGTTCTGACTCCCCTCACCCTTTCCGGGATCGACCATCTCGACAGGGGATTCATTGAAACCAACAGGCGTTTCGGTTTGATGAAAGGCATCAACCCGAAAAGCGAATACACATTTCTGGGGGTATTCTACAACAGGGTTCACTTGAATCTCTCCGTGGTAAAGGAGCTCACCTCGAGAATACCGGGGGCGAGCGCCCAGGAGTTTGAAAGGATGCTGCCAGCCGAGGGCGTTAGGGAAGAAGGTTTCAGGTGGAGCGTCAGAAACGCGTTCAGTCTTCTCTCGCCCCTCTCAAGAATCACATACCGTCTGTTTAAAACCCCTCGCGAAGCGTCTAAGCTTCGCAGGGAAATAGACGAGCGCGTATCAGGCGAGTCGGGGCAAGATATCCAGGCGCTTGATTACCGGGATTTCTTGAGGATCATAGAGGAAAGCAGCAAGTTCCGCGAAGAGGTCATAACCGTGCATATCACCGCCTCGCAGTTTGCCGTCGTTTTCCATGACTTCTTGAGGAAAGCGGTTTTGAGGTGGTTCGGCGAGGGTGGTGAAAACGATTATGAAAATGATAAGGAAACGTTTGCGTCAACCCTTTTAACCGGGCTTTCTAACATTGAGAGCGCCGGTCCTCTAACGGGGATATGGAACCTTTCAAGAATTGTCGCGGGCTCCCGGGAATTGTCTGAAATATTCGCAAGAGGTGACGCCAGGGAGGTGCTCGAAAGGACTTCCGTTTCAAGTTCAACTGATGCCTCAGAATTCCGTGCGGCTTTGAGTCGTTTTCTTGAAAAGTACGGATACAGGAGCGTGCTCGAGGCGGAGCTTGCGCTGCCCAACTGGGAGGATGACCCTTCTTTCGTGATTTCTACCATAAAGAACTATCTCGAGGTTGGGCCGGAGTACAACCCGGAGCGGCTTCTTGAAAGGCAGAGGCTGGAAAGGGAAAAAGCGAAGGGCAAGGCGTTGGGCGGGCTTCCTTTTGTAAAAAGGATGCTGTTCATTTTCGTTTTGCGTCAGGCGCAGAAGTATGTTGTCTTGAGGGAGTTCACCAAGGCGACCCTCATAAAAGGAATCGCGAGGCTAAAGAAGTATTTCCACGCCCTGGCGAATTTGATGTGTTTAGACGGCATTATCCAGAACCCAGGCGACATGTTTTTCTTGACGATGGAAGAGGTGCAAAAGATCGCGTCCATGGCTCAGGATTTGAAAGATAAACTGAAATACGATCGCGCTGGCACCGGATTCGACGGCGGGATTGGCGGGGAAATCAGGAGGGAATTTTCTCTGGCGAGGGAACCCTTGGATGAGCTCATCCGGAAGCGAAAGTTAGAGTATGAAAGAAACAAGAAGGTCCAGCTTCCGGAATATTCACTCGGTCGTCCAAAGCCGGTGAGGCGGGATGTGGAGATTTCGGAGGAAAGCGGGCGTAGGCGAGTTTTGAGAGGAATAGCGGTTGCCCCGGGAAAGGCGAGCGGAAGAGCTCGCATTATCATGGACCCGAGGGAGCGTTCGTTGGTGCAGCCGGGTGAGATACTGGTGGTTCCCGTGACCGATGCGGCCTGGACCCCTCTTTTCGTGGGGGCGAAAGCACTCGTGGTTGACGTGGGCGGTCCGCTTTCGCACGGTTCGATCGTCGCGCGGGAAATTGGGATACCAGCGGTGGTGAATGTCATAAACGGCACGAGGATTATTCGAGACGGGGATTTCATAACTGTGGATGGGAGCAGGGGAGAGGTTTACGTCGGAGTAAAAGAGAGTGCGGAAGGGTAGGTTACCCGCGCCAGATGCCAAGGGCTTTAGGTGGGAGGAGGAAAAGAGTTAGAGGATTAACAGGAGGAATTTGCTGGCTGGGTTTAAGTGGGAACAATCTGGGGTGAGAAAAAGCCCGCTCTGGTTTAGTGCGGGAGGCGGGGATGAGGTTTGTGGTAGTTTCAAGGGGGGAGGCGGGGGAGAGCTGGGGGATTGAAGCGGGAGGCGGGGAGAGGTTTGATGTAGGACTGAATCTGAGGGCTGAGACGAGGTTATCTGGTTATGCGGTCAGGTGGTTTCTGAGACGGGAACGTATCAAGTGGGCGTGAAGGACCGATTTGCCTGCGCATCGGCGGCTGTCAGGTATTAGAAAGTTTGATATGTTCGGTGTTGGTTCGATGGGGGTTGGGTGAGGTTACAGGTTTGACAGAGGTTTGATGAGGTTTTTGTGAAAGTCGCTTAGGTGTAAGGGTGGCTTGAGGAGGCTTTGATAATAAGCGCATTGATGTTTGTCTGGGATTTGGTGAGGGCTTAACGATTCTCTGGCGAGGATTTGATGTGGGTTTCATTTCGGAGAACTCAGGCAGGATTGGAGAGGAGCTTTTATGCGCGAGGTTGTGATTAACCCGAAAGATGAGTTGAGCGCGGCGCAACGTCTGAAAGCAGGGATGCTCGAAGCGGCATACAAGATTTACAGACGCGCCTCAAGTTCGGGAGGGCTCAAGGAGGATGACGAATGGCTGCACGCCACGGGGGCGGACCCTGACTGGAATGAGAGTTACTACTTCAATTTCTTCGATTCCGAGAAAGGAGTTGGCGGATTTACGAGAATCGGTCTTCTCCCGAATAAGGAAAGGGATGTCGGGATACTCGTCGTTTCTTTGAGGAAAGGTTCGATATTAGCGACGGCGTTTGATATGAAGAGTTCAGTTCAGCCTGGAAAGCTCTCAATCGGGGGGCTTGAGTTTTCTCTCTGTGAGCCTCTGAAAAGGTGGCGGGTGAGATACGCTGGCGAGTTGGTTTCCATGGATGATTCGAGGATGCTTTCGCATATTGACGAGGGCAAAGCCGAAGCTTTCAAGCGCGTAAACGTAGAGATTGAGCTCACTTTTGATGCCCTCTCCCCGTGCTTCGATTTCAAAGACGCCGATCCAGCTGCGCTTGCGGAGATGATTGTCTCGCGGAAAACCAGGCTTAAAGATTTGCGCAAAGTCTCGAGGATATCGCACGGACATTACGAGCAGGCATGCTACGTGCGTGGGAGTATCGCGGATGGTAATGGTGACGGGGTTTCTGTAGACGGGACTGGACACAGGGACCACTCATGGGGAGTAAGGGACTGGTCGGCGCCGAAATCCTGGACCTGGCTTACATGTCAGTTTCCGGGAAATATGGCGTTTAACTTGAGCAGGGTGGTTGTGGGAACCATGGATGTCTTCAATGGTTTTGTTTTTCGAGGCGGCGCCAATCACCCTGTCAGAAAGGCGATGGTTGAGACTCTCTTTGAGGAAGACGGGATTACCCAAAAGGAGGTCGCTATTCGGATCTGGGATTCGGGGGGCTTGGAACATTCGGTATCGGGGAAAGTGGAGACTCTCGTGCCTCTGGACTTGAGAGCGCAGGGACACAACACAATAGTAAACGAGGCACTGACCCGTTACAGACTTGGGGATCGTGAAGGGATGGGCATCTCAGAATACTTACGGCAGCTGTAAAACTTTCAATTTATTCTTCACTTTAATTGAGCCGTGCGACTATCAATAAAATCGGGAATGAAATAATGATAAATAGGGTTTTAAAGGGACTGGATCGGGAAAAGAAACAGATACGGAAATCGGGGTCTACGTTGCTTTGTTTCGTTCCTTCTGCTAATGTTTCGTATTCACTACGGGTTATGATCGGGTTGGTTCCATTTCTTGTGTTTTCATCCAATCCCCAACCACTAACGTTTCGCATACCCTCCGGGTTATGCACGGCGGCAACCTCTTCAGGTAAGAGTCCTGCACCGCTTGTTTTTGCCGCTGTTTAAGGTTTCTAAGGTTTCCTCCAATATGTTTCGGGTTTCATCCGGCAGGATGAGAGTTGAATTTTGATTGGAGTTCAAAACAAGAATGATTATTTCACTCTCCGCTCTCCGCGCGCGATCCAGGTTCGCGATAAGTGCGATCAGCTTGCCGAGTTGGCTTTTCGGATCTCTAAGCGGATCAGAGTGCGCGATGAACGCGACCAGCTGGCCGGTTTTTCTTCCCAAGTCTCTGAGCGGATATGAGTATGGGATAAGTGTTACTAGCTCCTCGAATTTGTCCTTCCGTCTTCTGAATAGATCCAAGTTCGCGATAAGCGCGATCAGCTCGTTGAGTTTTCTCCTCCGCCCTCTGTGCGTATTCGAGTTTGTGATAAATGCGACGAGTTACCCGAGTTGGATTCTCCGGCCTCTGAATGGATCCAAGTTCGTGATAAGCGCGACCAGCTTGGTGACTTTTCTCATCTGTCCACTGAGCGGATGCGAGTTCCTTCCTTCGATTTACGGAAAAAGCGAGATTCCAAGCGATTAGGGCGTATCAGCTGGATCCGAGATTTCGGTATTGTCGGCATCATGATGATGAGCTTTGTGGGATTTTTTTGGAGGAATACGTCTGGAAATTCAGTGATCGGAACATAAAAGCTCGGGGAAAAGCCTTGTGGGTATTTCGTTGGAGAGACCTGTTTTTGAAAACGAAAGGGAGTGATGGGCATGAGGACTGGTGATGAGTATATCGAGGGGCTTAAGGAAAAGAGAAAGAACATATACATGGGCGGGGAAATTCTGGGACATTATGAATGTCCCGGAACAGAAATATTGAAACTCACCTTCGATATCGCGCGGCTTGATGAATACAAGCACCTTGCGACCGCGGTGTCTCATCTTGATGGGAGCACCATCAACCGTTTTTGCCACATCAACCAAAACCCTGAGGACTTGATGGCTAAACAGGAAATGACTCGCCTTGAGTCGAGGCTGGTAGGTGGGTGTATTGCGCGTTGCATGGGGATTGACGCGATGAACACGCTTTCAGTCATCACGTACAACTGCGACCAGGCATACGGAACGGAGTATCACCAGAGATTCTTAGCCTTCCTGAAAGATTTTCAGGAAAGAGATCTCGTGGGCTGCTGCGCCCAGACTGACGTCAAGGGTCACAGGTTAAGAAGACCAAGCGAGCAGACTGATCCTGACTTATACCTGAGGGTTGTCGAGAAAAGGAGTGACGGGATAGTGGTTCGCGGCGCCAAGGCTCACAACTCGTACGCTCCGCTCGCGGATGAAATAATAGTTATGCCGACCCGCTTTCTGCGGCAGAATGAAAGCGATTGGGCTGTCGCTTTCGCCGTGCCGAGCGATCATCCTGGTGTGAAACTCGTCTGCAGGGGCGCCTCATACCGCGATCGGCTTCCAGATTTTGCGGGGCTTTGTTCCGGTAAAGGAGAAATCGAGTCTCTTACAATTTTCGACGATGTTTTTGTCCCTTGGGACAGGGTTTTTCTATGCGGTGAGACTGAGTTCGGCGGACAGATGGCGCTTCTGTTTTCTTTGTTCCACCGCCATTCCTACACGGGCTGCAAGCCTGCCATGACGGATGTTATCCTTGGCACCGCGGCGCTCGTAGCTGAGTGGAGCGGTATTGAGCACGAGGATCACGTGGGTAGCAAACTCGCGGAATTGATAAGCACTGGCGAACTCGTTTACGGGTGCGGAATCGCTGCCGCGGTGAAATCGACAAAGATGCCTTCAGGGACGCAGGTCCCGAATATTGTTTATTGTAATGTCGCGAGAAGACATGCCGGGCTTAGCCTCTATCATGAATACCAGATACTTGCTGAGATAGCTGGGGGACTCCCGGCGACTCTTCCGTATGATGATGAAATGGCAAGCGAGGAGGTGGGCGCGCTTCTCCGTAAGTACCTCAAAAGGGTTTACGAGGTTTCCCCGGAGGATATATATCGGCTTTATGCATGGGTAAGCGATTACACTTGTTCCTCAGTGGCGGGCGTGTATCAGTACGCGGGCGTTCACGGCGGTGGCTCGCCCATCATGGAGGAAATAGCGATTCTCCGCACGTATGATGTGGAGGAGAAAAAGCAGCTCGCAAAGTGGCTTGCGGGAATCGAGAAGCCTCCTGTCGATCTCATCTGAACCCCCCACCAACCCACCCAAAATGCAAAAACGGTGCCAGGCACCATTTTTGCATTTTGAAATATCCCCTCGTAGACGGATCATGTGTCGGGCCTCGGAAAAATCCTATCTTCTTGGACCCAAATATCCCTGTGTGACCAGGTCATGTGAGTAAAGCTGCGCCTAGATTGTGTTTGGATTCTGTTTGCATTGCGCTTCACACCACAAGTTATCTCAATGCGCTGATGATAAACAGAATAAACAGAACAATTTGATTTCTTTTCGCTCCATTCAGTTGGGGAGTAGTTCTTTAGCTCATCTTTTTCGGAGGATATTCCACTGACAAGCCTGTCTGATCCTTTGACTTATTCACCATTTGCCACCAAAATTTATTTTGCGTCCAAGGAAAGCAATTTCGGTGTAAATGAAGTGCTTGGGGAACGAAGTGCTTGGGGAACGTTCGGGAGAGTTGGCTACCCAGGGAATCAACAAATTGAATGATTCGATTGTTGTCGATTAATTTTATTCGATTGTGAAAGATTGAAATAAGAGAATTTTTATAATCATCACGTTGTAAATGCTGCGTCATCAAATCCCGGTATACACTTTTATACCAAAATCTATAGAATTTTATCTTTAGTGGGTGTCGAAAGAATCGTCAAAGAATTATGAGAGATGACAGATAAGAGGTGATCGAGGCATTGTTCGGATCGTTTGAGAAGACAATATTTTCAGTCATGTTTTGGGTGTATATGGAGAAACTTGCGAACATATTCTTTTGGTCACTCTCGACCTGACCAACTCACTCTGGGCCAAGCGTGAAGATTCTAAGGAGGTGCCATGTTTCCCGTTTCGAGCGAGATTTTGAGATGTCCTTGTTGTAGGGGTTGGTTGGATAGTGAGGCAGATAGATATATTTGTTCGGATTGCGACAGCAAATTTGAGTTTAAAGACGGGATACTTGACCTTCTGCATCCACAGCTGGACTCGATCACCTACTCCGAGATTCAGCATTACACCGAGAAAAGCGAGTATTACGTTTGGATGTACGAGACCTGGAAAGATAGTCCCTTTTACCGACATTACCACACCCGATTACTGGAAGAGTTCAACTCCCTCAAAAAGGGCGCGCTGATACTGGAGATTGGGTGTGGTCTGGGTAAAGACGGTTTTCACCTGTTGAAGTCCGGCTACCAGCTTATCGAAACAGATGTGGCTTTTGGCGAGCTAAAGGAGGCAAAAAAGTTTCACGAGTCCAATGGCTTTGGGGATTCATGCGCTCATATACTTTGCGATGCGATGCATCTTCCATTTAAATCCGGGATATTTGATGGTGTTTTGATGATAGCGACTCTCCATCACCTCCCGTTCCCGCGCGAGGCGCTGAAAGAGGTGCGGAGAGTCCTTAAAAAAGGCGGGATCTTTGGGTTAGGGACGGAGCCCAACAATTGGCAGCCGAAAACCATTTTTCCCGTTGGCAAACTTGGTCTGAAATTGATTCTGCGGCTTATGGGAAGGAAGATGAGCTCGGGCGAAAAGGTATCAGAAGCCGACAAGCAAACCAAAGGCTTTTCTCGAAGAGACCTGGAAAACCTTTTTAGAGGGGCTGGTTTCGACTCGTGGGAGCTGAAGCCGGCGGGATTCTTTTCTGCCGCCACCCATTTTGTGTCCCAAATTATACACGAGCACTTAGGGAAAGTGGTGCGCCCTTTTAGACTAGAGAAACTCGCCGTTCAGGTTGATGTTTTTCTGGAAAGATTAGGGCTTTTAAAGCGTTTTCCATGGCACTGGAACGCGGTTGCCCGCTAAGTCCCAACCACAAGAGCCAAAAATGCAAAAATGGTGCCTGGCACCGTTTAGAGTGGCACCGTTTAGAGTAGGGTGGAGAGGAGGCGGCGGATTTCTTCGCGTTTGGGGGGTCGTGGGTTTCCAAATATCTGTACGTCTCCCATTGTGTTTTCGGTCAGTTTTTCGAGATGCTCCTGTTTGATTCCCAAGTCTGTCAATTTTTGCGGTATCCCAAAACTCCTGATGAAATCCGTAATGGTCCTGACAGCCTCCGATGCTGCCTTCGGACCTTCCTCCGCGAGAATCGATGGCTCAATCTCCGAGGCGAGCTTTTTATACCTTTCAGCGCAGTAGTCCATGTTGTACTGCATGGCCGCAGGCAGGAATACTGCGCACGCAAGCCCGTGAGGGATTGATGTTATTCCCCCCAGGGCGTGAGCCATCGCATGACATGCGCCGAGCGATTTTGTCTGTGATAGGGCAAAACCCGCCATACTTGCCGCGATAAGCATCTGGCCTCGCGCCTCAATGTCTGACCCGTTTTTGAACGCTTGCGGGAGATATTTTGCGATAACGCGAAACGCCTGTCTCGAAAAACCATCCGAAAGCGGCGTGCCGAGCGTGGATGTGTAGGCCTCGACAGCGTGAGCGAACGCGTCAAGCCCGGTGTAAACGGTAAGTGATGAGGGGAGCGTAACCGTCATGAGGGGGTCGAGAATCGCGACATCCGGAACGAGATGCCTGTTTGCGTAGGGGTATTTCTTTCCGCTTTTGGGGTCCTTAACTATCGCGGCCAGTCCAACCTCGGTGCCAGTTCCGGCGGTTGTGGGTATGGCTATGTGTGGCTTAAGCGGTCCTTTGAGCATGCGCTTTGCCGACAGGTAATCGTGTAATTCACCCTGGCAGGAGATGAGCATGTTTGTAAACTTCGCGGTGTCGATTACGCTTCCACCGCCAACGGAAATGAGCGCGTCAACCCCTTTTCGGATTGCCATTTTCCCGATTCGGGAGCAGACATCGATGTCAGAATCCTGTGGTACTTCCGTATAGACTCCAACAAGCAAGAGGCCTTCGCCAATAACCCCTTTTCTTATTTCCTCAACAAGACCCGCATTCTGGACGCCCTCATCCGTTATTATCAGAACTTTGCTTGCGCCCAATTTTTTTGCTTCCCTTCCCGCTTTTGAAGCAAGTCCCTTGCCGAAAATTAATTTTTCGGGCGCGTGAAACTCGAAAAGCAGTTCTTCCATTTTTATCCGCTCGTATTTGTCTCCCATATCGGCTCCTTGCAACGAGCAAGCCTTATCGAGAATATTTTACTTCCTCTTCGCGCGCGGTTTCGCGCGCGACATCAAACGTGCAACATGTGAACCTTATTGAGAATATTTTCAGGAGAGAATTATATAAATCAGTGCGAACGGTTGGGTGCGCTTTCGTGAATATTTCGTGAATAAAATGTGAACAATGGGCAAAAACTTCCGCGATCTCGCGAAATCCCGAAGCGCGCCCTCCTGGTAAAACGTACTTACCGCAAGTCATGCTCATCAGGCGGGCGATAAGCGAGAACACTCGCGTTCTCGCTCTTGCGGTAAAACGTACTTAACGCAAGTCATGTTAGGATCCAGACAAATTTTACAAACCCTGTGCGTGAGGGTTGCCGGTTTGCTTTCGCTGTTTTTTCGGTAGATGGCATAACCAGCCTAAGTATTCAATGGGTAATCTGAAAAGCGTGATGTTTTCAAAGGGTTTGCTTGAGTAGATATGCGCGAAAGAGAAGGACTTAACTCAGAATTTTGAGTATGCCTTCAGGCTTGCGCTAACGCCTGGCGCGGCAAAGAAAAATATTACGTCTTTTACCTGAAAGCCTGCGCGCGTGATTGCTTCCCGGTAGAACTCCCCCTGCTCCTTGTAGAAACCAAGACGAAGACCGACATCATCCCGACGCACGTTATCAGACTTGTAATCAACAACCACCAGACCGTCATCTTCTTCGATGAGAAGATCAATGTATCCCGTCATGACTGAACCGTTTCGCCTGACTGCAAACGGCATTTCCCTAAACGCCCTCGGCGCTTTTTTCGCCCGCTCCCAGATGTCGCTCGAGACCACATTTACGCAAAGATGCTCCAATTTGTCGAGATGCTCCAGCACCCCGTGCTTGCGAGCGAGCGCCTCAGCCATTTGCCTGAAAGTAACGGAGTCCGCGTCGAAAGGCATGCGCTCCATAAGCTCGTGAAAAGCGTTTCCAAGCGCTTTTGCCACCTCCTCGCCAACCCCAGACCAAAACGGTCTTCCCGCTTTTGAGAGAATTTCCTCATGCTCGGTGGCGCTTTCAAACGCTACCGTCTTTCCACCGGAATCAAGGGCGGCATTGAGCCTGTCTGCCCACGCGCTTTCGATTTCATCGATTGTGATATCCCCCAGTTCTTCACCGGGGGGTTTTTCTCTTTCCATTCCCTTTGCCGCTTCAGGTATCGAAACGGATATCGTCTGGGAGTATTCGTTTTCGGTGGGAATTGAAAGGTCTTTCTTGATGCCTTTGCCTTTGCTTTTTTTGTTTTTCTTCTCAAGGGTATTGGTAAACCATAGTTTTGACTGCTTTGCGGAGAAGTTCAAAAGGATTAACCTTTCCATTGGTCTTGTGGCGCATACATAACAGAGGCGTTTTTCCTCGGCATCCTGACTTAGCTTATCCCAGTCGGCAAGCTCATCGTAACCATCGCTTTGTATGTCGCGAATCTTGAAAGCCGCTTTGTTTTGAGAATGTCTTATGATTAACCGCGTTTGCTCGCTTGGGCCTTTTCCACCAAGACCCGCGGCAAAAACGATAGGGAACTCAAGCCCCTTTGCCTTATGAACGCTTATCAGCTGGACAAATTCCGTGCCGCCTTCCTCAGCGGGTGCCTCTCCCATCCTCACGTCCCGGTCTGTCATGAGCGTGATCCAGCGAAGCGCATTCGAAAATTCTACGCCATCTCTTTGAGACATCTCTCGAAGCATCTCCACAAGCCTTAAAAAGTTTGTGCACGATTGCAAGGAACTGTCAAAAAGCGCATGTGCTTCAAGGATTTTTGTCTTCTCAAGAAGGTCCCCGATGAGCTGGCTCAGCGTTTTTTTATGTCTCATATTATGGAACTCGCTAAGTGCTTTTAGGGCCTCTAACACTTTGGGGTTTCCGATTTCCTCTTTTGTGTAGTAGTTAAAACGGCCGTTGTTTATTTTATGGTCAGCAAGTTCCTCGTCGGTTATCGCGAAGAAGGGTGAGCGTAGCGCGCCTATAACCGCCACTTCATCGTATGGACTGTCGATTGCGCGAAGAGCGTTCCTGAGGTCAAAAATTTCCTGCTTACTGAAAAATGATTTTCCTCCTTCCGTCCTGTAGGGAATGCCGTATTTCTTGAGCGCGTTTTCGTAAACCCCGACCACTGTGAGTTTCCTGAACAGGACACATATGTCACCGTAAGAGATGGTCTTCACGCTCCCGTCTCTTCTGCGCATTTGTTCTTTCGACTCGACGAGTTCTTTTATCTTTTGAGCAAGAAACTCGGCTTCCACTTCCCGGGCTTCATCGGCGGTGCTATTAACCTCACACTCGTAAATGGTCACGGGCACATCATTCTCATTGCGGGAGCAAACAATTGGCTCGTATTTCGATTGAATGCATGAGCCCTTATATTCTTCATATTCGATTACTTTCTCAAACACTTCGTTGACCCAGCCTATGATGTTTTTGACGGAACGGAAATTCTGCACGATGGGGGTCGTGCGACTTTTGCCAATAATTTCTTTCGCTTTGTTAAAAACCTCGAAATCAGCCCTTCTGAAACGGTAAATGGACTGCTTCGGGTCGCCCACTATGAAAAGTTTTCCAGGTTTGAGTCTAACCTCATCCCATGCTTCGGCTTTTGCCCCGTCTTCGCATAAGAAAAATATGATTTCAGCCTGCAAGGGGTCAGTATCCTGGAACTCGTCAACCAGAATATGGTCATACTGGTTCTGGAAGAATGCTCTCACTTCCTTGTTATCCCTTAGGAGGTCTCGCGCTTTCAGCAAAAGGTCGTGAAAATCTAAAACACCCTGTTTTCTTTTTTTCTCCTCAACCATGTCCAAGTAGTTTCGAATTTTTTTCACTATGAAGGGACAAATCGTTCTCCCTATTTCATTGATGGAATCTTTGATAAACTCTTTGACAAATTTGATAAGCTCTTTTAGGGTCCTTTTCCCAGCTGCGGTTAGAAACGGCGCGAAATCACTTTTGTTCGTTTTTTTCACACTGCTTCCCTTGCTGTATTTGGAAAATTGATAAAGGAAATGGATGAAATCACTATCTTTTTCTGAGGCTTCAAAATCGTCCCACATCTGGAGAAGAGCTTTGATTTGTTGAGATGTCTTATCTTCATTGTCTCTGAGTGTCTTGATTATCGTTGATCTCGGTTCACTCATGCCTATACCCAGGACTTTTCGCGTCGATTCCTCAATCTCGATGATTTTGCATTCGATCTCAGCTCTCTTTTTGTCAATGAGAGAAGAAAGTTTGTCGCGCGTTTCTTCGATGTAGTTGTCGGGGTGGGTAAGGATTTCGACCGCCTCCCTGTTCTTATAGAAACTACGCGCAAGCTGTCCAAGGTCTTTGGGTCGAACTCCTAAACTCACAAGGATTTCCAACAGCCAATCGTCTTTGCTCATATTTTCGACAAGCCACCGGTCCCATACTTCAGCCGCCAACAGATCCGCGGTTTCCTCGTCCATAACCTCAAATCCCGGGTCAACCTTTGCTTCTATGGGTCTTATGCGCAGAAGAGTGGCGGCAAAGGAGTGGATGGTGGATATCTGTGCGACTTCAAGGTAGGAAAGCTCTTTCCTGATTTTTTCCCTTTCCGTTTCGTCTTCGCTTTCCGAAAGCTTTTTCTCCAACCCCTCATAGAGGCGGAGCCTAAGCTCGCCAGCTGCTTTCTCGGTGAAGGTTATCGCAGCGATTCTTCTAAGAGACGCTCCTTCCTTTATATGATTTAGAAGTCTTTCGACCAGAAGAGTTGTTTTGCCCGTGCCCGCCCCAGCCTCGACGCATATGCATTCGTTTGTTGATTCGATTGCGAATTCCCTGTTTCGGCTATCGGTCAGTTCCAATCCCATTTTCCTTCTCAGTCCCTTGTTAGCTTAAGACTCAGTCCTTACCCAGGGTCCGCTATCTTTTCCTAATCCCTTCTTTGCTTCGGATCATTTGTGGGTACTATTTCTTTTATTCCTCCTGCAGAAACTCTACAAGCGATCTCGCGATGCTTGAAGCGCCTTTCCCTCGAGATTTTCGGACAAAAAGAATTTTCCTTTCTGCAGGGCACGCCGCTTGATGCTCACAACTTTCGCAAAGATCGCTCGGATAATAAAAGAAGAGAGAGTTTTTCATGAACTTGTCCACGTCCACAAGGATCTTTATCAGTCGATCTTTATGGTTTTCATACTCGTTTCCTCCGTAGCTCACCCTCTCTATCGTGCCCGGCTTGGAGAGAAGGAAAAACAGTTCTCCAAGCGGAGATGAACCGGGCGGTTTTCCGATATGACTTACAAGGCACTCTGCGGCAAGGATGTATATCATGGTTTGAATCTTATAACCGGGATATTTTGCGGGATTGCTAGATTTAAAAGGGTCATCCTTGTTCAGGTTGATTTTGCCCGTCTTGTAATCAATGACCCTAAGGGAACCATCTTGACCGATGTCAATGCGGTCTATCTTTCCGGAACACTTCATAAAAGTGTCGTTTTCCAAATGAATGATTAATGGGGGTTCGCTATTGTTTGATCTGCCGAAAGGCTGTTCAAAGCGGTAAGGAGTGTATATCGCGGAATCTTTATACGATTCAAGAAGGAGCGTGATAAGCGAGCCCATAATATTGTTTTTGTTTCGATTCCAGGAAATGTAAAGACCGCATTCCCCGCTTTGCTCCAATATTTCAAAATGCTTTGAGCTGACCTGTTTGAGTATCTTCACATATTCATCGTGGTATTTCTCATCCAACGGCAAAAGCGATTTTTCCTGGCAAGTTGCGAAAAATTCCCACAATATCCCGTGCACAAGCGTTCCCTTTGCCTCGGGGCTGATTTCGTGCACGCGCTCAGGCTCGGCAAATGGACGCGCGCAGAGAATGAACTCGTGGAAATACTTGTATGGGCATGAGGTATAGGTTTCCAGTTCCGTTGCCGTAAAGACGTGTTCTTCTAGACTCTTTTCTATGTTTACGCTTTTGATGACCCCGTCATATTCGGTAAAGCTCCAGGTTTTGTATCGCTTTTCCAGCATTGAAAGCGAGCGGCTCACTTCTTCAGTGTTTTTGAGAATCATCTCACCTGTTTTGGAGATTTCCCCGCCTTTGGGGAAAAGAAGGGAAAGGTGAAGCTCTGGAAGGGAAGTGGCAAAACCCGATTCTTCGCTGTAGCCCGGTATGAATGGAGCTCTCTTCACAAACGGAGATTTCTCAAAATTTTCGTAATTAAGCCGGGTCCTCATTGCGATTGAGGCGGCATCGAGTGCGTATATGCTTGGAAGCCTTGTTCTGGCGTTGTACGCGTCGAAACGCGGGTAAGAAATGATCAGATGGTCGGATGCCGCAAGCGCTGTAAGCTCAAACAGCAATCTTTCCTCTATTCCTTGCTCTTTCTTGAGCGGGAAGACTCCCGTCCCAAATGAGGATAGCGCCTTCCTTTCGGAATCAAGGATAATAGGGTCTTCGGTGGGGAGCGCCGGAAAAGCCTTCTCCACCAGTCCGGGCAGAAAAATCACCGGAAAGGAGCAGCAGCGGGCGCTCATAATGTCGATTATCCATATCCCTTGACCTGGTTTGCCTTTGGGCAGATACACGGAGGACAAATGGTCTTTGATCAGGTTTAATACCGCTTCTTTTTTCAAAGGCCCAAGCATTTCCGCCGCTTTTATAAGGGATGAGGTCTCTTTTAGCACCAGTGAACGCTCAAGTGAGTCTCTTACGATGTTTCTGTAGAGTTCCAGTAGAGGTCCGGCTATTTGACTTGCGTTGCCCTCATCGGGGATTGACTCGAGACTGTCAAAAATGTATCGCACGCAGGCAAGAAGAGCCTTTGCCGCCTCTTCCCTTTTTTCTCTGGGCGTTATTTTCGATTGCGATTCGCCCAAATCACCTGATTCCCCGTTATTATTCTTGCCTCTCTCTGCAAGTTTTGGGGGGCTTTCTGGATCGGTATCCGGTTCGGATTGCTTATCGATACTTATTCCTTGGATTTGCGCCTCAAGCCTTTTTTCCCATTGGTCGCGTCCCTCGATAATGTTTGCCTCCGCGCTAATCTTATTCCAATATTCAGGATAGCTATGCTGTGAAGGGGCGCCCGGGATTTTGCTGCGGTCAAGACGGGCAAAGCGCAAAAAATCCATAACCTGTTTTCTCGGGTAGTTGGAATCTATAAGATCGCAGAGAAGCAAGAACGAGCGACCGTCTCGAGTTTCAGAAAGGTAAACGTCATCTGTGAAATAATAAGGAATGCTCAATCGCCTGAACTCTTCTGTCAGGAGACGACGGTAAATGGATGGAGTTCTGAGAATAACCGCCATTTCGCAGAAAGGAATTTTCCTCTCACCGGTAAGTTTGAGGACCTCTCGGGCGATTTCTTTGACCTCATGAGGCTCACCGGGCGCGCCAATTATGGCAAACGATCCATCTGCCGATGCGCTTTCCGTCTCTTTTTCCGAACCGATGGAACCCTCCTTTATCCGCATAGTTTCCTGAGATTTTTCCTCATCCTCCGAAAAGCCGTTACTTCTTGGCGTCACTGAGGATTGGTCTGTAATCAATTCCGGGTCATTTAGCGCGTTTTGCAGGCGCCCAAGAAGCGTATTTCCCCGATCGCAGTTTTCCCTCGAAAGATGCTCGAATGTGAAACCGTGGTTCTCAAGCCACGATACAAAACTATCCGCGTATGCGTATGCCGGCTTTTTCTCATAAGGGAGCATGAGAATCACGGGGTTTTTCTCCGAGACCGAAAGCAAGAACCTTTTCTGGGCTTCGTTCATGTCATATATTCCATAAAAGATCACTCTATCGACGCCGAAGACGCTTTTTAGATTTCCGGCGTTTTCCGCGGCAAGGGCGAAAATATCGCATAGTTCAAAAAATTTTCCGGAAATACGCTCTCTGTATTTCTCATACAGTGAATAGACCTCGGAGATTTTTTCCAGATTAATGGAAAAGCCTTTCTCTTTTAAATTTTCCAGTTCATGCGGGCTCGGCAATCGGGTGACACACGATTCGTTTATGTCTTCGAATGCGGCTGAAAGAATTTTTACGAAGCCTGGTTTTTCTTTCACCTCTTTAAAGTAGGACAACGAGGGGTTTTCAAGTAGTATCTGTCTTATAATGCACTGCCGCAGGGGCAAAGGCATGAGCGGAATGTCTGAGCGCTCAAGCGGTACGAGGCGTTCGGCTATTTCAAAGAGGGTTAGGGTTCTTACATTCAAAACAGCGCCCGTTTGGTCCGCGATGGTTTTCGAAAGATAAACTGCGAGTATTCTTGACCCGCAGACAATAAGATCTGGCGCGAAGCGGTCGTTTTTCTGCCGGGATAAAATCTCATCCAGGAGTTTTTGTTCGAGTTCTGGCTTATACCGTCCGGAAATAACCTTTCTTTCCATGGGCGTCCTTGATCGAATTGTGGCAGTTTGAATTATAGCAGTGACGTATGCGAATTTAATCTTTCAATGCACTGACCCAAAAAAGAGGGTCCGTTATGAAAACATTGAGGATGAATCAAAGGGTATATTCATTTCACGAAATGATTATCGGGACACCTCGTTTGTCCATGTTCAAAGGGAAATATCCGTTGGCGATCACATTTCCATTCCAATCATGAGAAAGGAAAGGAACCAATGAACATTCCTTTTATTATCCGGCACTGGAAGTATTAACGGAATGATGGTTTGTCAGAAAAGAGTACTGGTGCGCATGCTAAAACTTAAAACGCCGGGTTTTCCGTTTAGGAAATGAGGTTGTTTGCGTGGTTTGCTATTTTTTGGCGCGCATGCTGAAACTTAAAACGCCTGTTATTACGCCCTGCTACAACCCTGGCGCCTTAACCTAATTATTCGGTTTCGGGATGGTCGGCTTTACTTGAGGTTACGCAACTCATAGACGGCGCGCGCCACGGCAAGCAATATGGATTCGATGCTTTTGAGTTCTTCCGAATCAAGAACCTTGTAATAAGCAAACTTTCTTTTTGAATCCTCCTCCTTCTGGTAGCGGATGCGGATGATGTCGCCTTCCGCAAACTTTTCTGCCGAGTTCAGAAAAGCGGGTTTTGAAAGCGATTCGACGCGCCAGATCGCTCCGCTTTTCAAGCAGTCCTGACCGACTTTGTAGCAGAGGCTCAAAAATTCATCTTCGCTAAACCAGTTGCCTGGCTCAAGCTGAGAAAGCGCTTTGGCGGAAATCGCGTAAGCCTCGATGAATGGAATCAGGCATGAAGCAAGCAGGTATGTTTGATTAGCCGATTTCAGGTTTACCTTTGGGTTATTTGATTGGTCGCGTTCGATGAGTGTTAGAGGGTTCTGGGAAAGAAGTTTCGCATCCTCATTGCGGCTTGGATTATCCAACAAAATGCGGGTATTTTTGCCCTCACCTGATGCACTTACTTTGTGATTGAACTGATTTAAAGCCATGATTTGCGCGCTCTTAAGCCATTGTGAGCTCTCATGTTCTTCGCTTACGATTGATTTATCTTCGAAAAAGAATTCTTTGTCAAAAAGCTCTTTTAGAAAATGGGTGAGGGGAACTCCGTAGGTTGTGCTTTCTTGCGGAAACGAAAGAGCGATTTGCTCAAGGTTTAAGTGTCTTTTATCTTCTTCTTTTTTTGCTTCCATTTTTATGCCTGGGTGATTGCCTGAATCTGTCCGTCTTTGTTCTGAGAACAGGGACTGGAAGAATTTAGATTCCGCGGGGTAGCCCAAAGCGTCCTCTCCGTCAACAAGATAACCTTCTGCTTTAAATGCATTTGAAAGGAGCGCGGCGCAGGCGATGGCATTAAGGGAGTCGCTTAAGAAATGACCGATTCCCACATTTGCGTTATACAGCAAGAATCGCCTGCCGTTTTCGGTCACCCGAAAGACGAGCGCGCCATTTTCGTTTTCGGAGATTATGTATCCCTCTGTTTGGAGCCAGTCCATTGCATTCTTGACTGATGTCTGGTTATCCACGAAGGGTATTCCCTTCGATCTGCCGCATTCAAGAAGGAATGACGCCCCTTCATAAGCGGTATCGTAGTCAACGTCCGGATTTGCGAAAGCAAGAATAGATACGGAAACGCACGCACGCGCCGTTAAGGGGGTGAGCGAATCTATCCTTCGGCACAACTCCTCCGCCGTTTCTTTAAGCGATTTATCGGCGAGGGCGGCGCGCATGCTTACGGGGTGTCCGAACCTTACGAAAGCCCTTCCGAGCGTGGTGTTAACAGCCTTATAAAGAGCGGCGAACCCTCCCACGCTTTCGGCGACCTTTTTTCCTCCCGCCATCTCACGCACGTGAGAGCCTTCTTCCGGAACTTTGTCGTAACCAAGGTACACCGGCACAAGGAGAATGTCCTCGCACACCTCAGTATCGAGAGCGTCTTTGAGGATTTTCATGAAGCCGAGTTTTGGATGGCTGATTTTCCCGTCGCGGCTCCTGGTTCCCTCGATGTAGAGGGTGATGGTGTAGTTCTTAGCCAGAAGATAGCGAACGTACGCCTCGAATACCTCTCTGTAAAGCGTCTCGCCCATGAAATTTCTTCTTATGTAGAAGGCGCCGCAGTGCCTTAAAAGCCATCCAACCGGAAAGAAAGAGAGGTTTTCTCCAGCCACCTGCTGAGGCGGCATGAGCCCGGATCGGTACATCGAATATCCGATCAAAAGCGGGTCGATGTAGCTTTTGTGAGAGCATACGAGCACGATTCGACTTTTGCTGTCCGCTGAGGAAATAAGGCGTACACCAAAGGGGTCAACCTCTATGCCTTCGAGGAAGCGATTGAAAAGGTAGTCGATCACCGCGCAAAACATCCTCGCGACCAGCGGATTGTAATCAGAGGCTATCTCCTTTAAGCATGCTTCGGCTTCCTTTCTAACATCCTCAAGCGCCGCTTCGTTTTGTATCGCGTATTCATACATGTATGAAACAAGTCTTGGATCTGAGAGAACAATCTGTTTCAGGTTTTTCGTCGGCGGAGATGGAGGACCGCTTAAAGCCCTGTGCTGGGCGACCATTCTGTTTAAGATGTCAGTTTTAAGCTTCTTTGCTGCTTGCGGCAAGTCTGCAAGTCGAGCTTCATGTGTTTGCGCACAATCGCTTGAAAGGTCGCTCAAATAGTCTTTCACGTGGAGGGGGGGACAGCATGATATCTTCCCTGTCCTGAAGTTGTACAGAAAAGAGAGAAAGCGCTTGAGAAGGTTAGCCGGAAAGACGGAGAGAGTCACGCGGGTGAAAATTGATTGATGCTCCTGTTTTATCGAGTGCTGGGATGCCCTGACCACTGGCACCACCTTGATTGAGAACGCGCTTTCAGACTGGATATATAGAAGGTAGAGGAGAGGGTCGATTTGGATCTCCCTGCTTTCTCTTTCGTTTGAGAATTTTGAAATCCAGAGCCTTCGGCTTCTTTGTCCTGGTTGCCGGGCGGTCATTATTTTTTCATCTCCCAAAGCTTCCCGTTGCCTTCCGCTTTTCTCTCCTCTTTCATCAGACAGCAAGGGGTGCGCGCCTTTTGCAAGCCTTGGGGAATTCGGACTGAAGACGTAAGACGATAGGTCTTTGTGAGTTTCATTTTCACCTTTTACTTTCGCGGATTTCCAGGCGTTTTTCGATTGCTTCTTCTTGCCCTTTTCTTTGCCTGTCTTTTTCTCGTCTGTCTTTTTCTCAATGTCGATGATGTTAACAATTGCATCGCCACTTATTCGGGAGCTGAGCAAGACCCTTCTAAGCCAGGAATTGCCGTGAACGGCGAAAACCGTCAGCGGGGTGCCTTCCACGGATGTCAACCTGTGAGGTTCGCCGGGAAGCGGCTTTCCATTGTAGGACCCTTCCTCGATGGGAAGGGTGATTTTGGATAGCGTCTTTATCAGCATATTTGAAAGGAGACCGGGACGGTATCCAAACTTCTCGTGAAGCAGAATCGCGGTCTCTTCATACCCCCTCGTTTGGATGGGGTTTTCAAAGAGAGCTTTTCGATTTTCGGTTAAGGTGTTTTCAGGGAGAATGGTTGAATGAAGGCTGCGAGCATTGACCATTCCGCTCTCTTTCAGACCGCTTTGATTTTGAGGTTTGATCGAGCATATGGGAGATCTTTCTTTCGATGGTCCCATTTTGGTGCTCCTCCTTGTTCGATTGCTCGCCGTTCATTTTGTTCCCGCAAGGGCCGGGCTTTGCCCGACGGATTTGTTTTTCGAGACTCCGTGAGAGAAGAGGTATCGGATGAGCCATCCGATGAAGAATCCGAGAGTGACTGCAGCGAAGGTGACGGCTGAAATAAGCGCTTTCTTCGACCGCAGGGGCGATTCGGGCTTCTTGCGAAGCAAACCCCGCATGTCCGTCTCCGTGGTTTTCGTCTCTTCGCTTAGTTTTTGGGTAGCGCCGCCTTCAAGTAAGTTCTCAATATTTCCCATCACGATGCCGGCGAGTTCAGATGGCGCGGGTATCACGGATTGGCTTGCCAGAAAATCTGATACCAAAAGCATTGCCTCCAGGTTCTCCCTGCAGCCTTTGCAGGTTCTTGCATGAAAGCGGATGAGTTTCATAAGAAGCGGCGAACCTGTACTTTCCGGAATCTTGTCGATTAAGAAATTCGTGCAGGCGCAGAGAGCGCTTCTCTTTCGGGCTTCAGCGTTCGATTCATTTATCGCATCCTTTGAAACAGCAAGGGAGCCGAATTCTTTTAGATTTGATGCGTTCGCTTTTACCATTATTAATCACTTCCCTTACGGTTTTAGCGAGTGTTCGCTTCTTTTTGTGTCCTCTCAAGCGCTTGCGCGAGAGCCTTTCTCCCCCTTCTTGCCCAAGTCTTTGCCGTGTTCTTAGATACGGAAAGTGTTTTAGATATCTCCCGGTAATTCATGCCTTCGATATGGTAAAGAATGAGGACGGCTTTATAGTTTTCAGGAAGCGTCGTTAGCGCATTTTTGAGCGCCTCGAGCTCCTCTTTTATTAGAACCTTCGCCTCGGGGTTCTCCGGCTCGGTTTGAAAAGAAGATTCCGACGCACACAACGGCTCAACGTTAGAATAACGTGCCGACTCGTAAAGGGGAACCTCCTGACCGAGCTTAGAACGGCATTTTTGGCTGCGCCTTAGATGGTCTATGGCACGGTTAATGCTTATTCTCAACAGCCAGGATTTGAACGGATATTTCGAATCGTATGACCGTATATTCTCGAAAGCGCGCAGGAAAGCCTCTTGTGAGATGTCGAGCGCCTCCTCGCTGTCCCCAACGATTCTGTAAACGATGTTGAAGACTGAGTCTTGATGCTTTAAGACAAGCAATTCAAAAGATTTGGCGTTTCCCTGCAAGAAATCTTTTACCAGAATATCGTCTTTAAGTTCAGCAGCCTGCGTTCCGTAAATACTCATCGCGACTCGCAAAGAATATGTAAATTTTTAAGCGTCACCAGTTTTCGCAGCGATTCCGTTTCTTCCAAAATACATACGAACGAGCGGCAAAAAAGTTTCAGCCGGGGGAAATTTTTTGAATTCCTCCCGCGTTTCAGTCGCCGCGGTTTTTTAGGGGCAGCGGTTTTCCATCGACGCACTCGGGCTCTTTCCATCCCATCAGGCGGTAGATGGTAGGCGCAATATCGCCTATTTCCACGTTTTGCGCTACCTCGTAACCAGCACGACAGCCATCGGGCGGCTTAAATAAGAGCGGAATGTGCTGTGTCTGAAGTCCTCCATGGGCGGCGGGAAAACCGAATTTCACTTCCTCGGCTGCGTTTATCCCGATGGTTAAACCGACGTTGTTTATGCCGGTTGTGATTGAATCCCCGTGAGCCATTATCTGATAGTTATAAAGCGGGAACACGAAAAGGTCAGGCCAGATATGACCTTCGGGGGAAGGATTCTCAATCCACTTTTCGCTGTAGAGTTCCATGGGTCTGACCCTTCCGTGCTTGCCGAATTCCACTCCCTGGCGCATCTCTTTTCTGTTGACAACGATCAGGGGTCTTACTTTTCCCAGGATAGGGTCGCAAACGGTGTGTTTTTCGAGAATCTTTTCGATCCTTGCGGTTAGGCTCAGATCGGGGCACCATATCATGCTGAGTTCCGTCCCGCCGGACTCCTCGTATTGCTCCTTGAAGACAATGCCTTTATCCCTGAGAATTTCCCTGAGATCGATAACCTCGTAACCTTTTTTTGGGTCTTTCATGTTTTCCATGCCGTGGTCGGAGAGAACCACTATTATGCTGTTTTCGTATACACCTCTTTCTTTGAGAAGCCTTATGAAGGAGCCAAAGAGGGCATCCGCCTCTCTTGCGATATCGATGCACTCATCCCTTCTAAGCCATGGACTGTAAACGTTTTCATCGTCCGAAGTATCCTCCGTCTTTCCGGGCTTCCATTCACTCAAAGACCAGGAAGCGCCGGTGAAATGACCGGTATTGTCAAGGTCACCAAGGTTGATATAGCAAACGTCGGGGTCTTCCTCGATGATTGACCTGAAGAATGAGCTTGCGATGTATCTGTCTTCCGCGTGCATCCCCGGAATCTTTCCGAAGAGCAGTGCTATTGGAACGGAGAACAGTTGTAAGCCGGTAACGATGTCGAACTGACCCAAAATTGTCGGAATGACGACGGCTTTAGCCCCTGTGGCCGGGCTGTGGAAGCAGCTTCTAATGGGAGCGGATACCGGATCTTCGGGGTTTGAGTCAGTCTTGGGATCGCCCGCGAACCTGTACTTCCAGGGGGGTTTGAAGAAAAGCGGCCAGCGCTCGCTGTGACCGATGATGTCCACTCCCCTTCCCCCCTCGAGTTCAGCCAGCCAGTTCTTGTTTGACCAAAAACCGCAGAGCGCTTTCCCGCTCGTCTCCTCCTTTGCGACCTCGAACACTCGCTCGATTGGCTTTCCCTCTTTTCCGTACTTCATGAGATCCATCGTGTTAGGGACGACCAGGACCTCGTCATGCTCCGTGAAACCTTTGTATGTCCCGCCCACCATGTATATCCCTTGAGTTCCGGTATAGGTGCCCGCGAGCGCGTTCGTGTGGTTCATGTCTGTCGCGGACGGAAGGTAAGCATCGGTGTTCCTGTAGTTAATGGAGTCTCTCAAGAATGCGCGGATGTTGGGCATCAGCCAGTCACCTTTTCGCCCTCGCCCCGTGCCCTTTCGGCTCAGGTAGAGGTATTCGGGATCCATGGAATCAATCGCCCAGAAATATATGTTTCTTGTCTCAGTCAGCTCGGCGGTTACTTTTGCTTTTTCGGTGCGCCCGCTTGTGGAGCGGGCGGTGATCTCCACTTCGGCTTTTTCTCCAGGTCTCGAGCGCCGGGGGGCCCTGAGGTTCAAAAGGACATGCTTTGTTTCCCCAGGTTTAAGGTTTTTCAGGACCGATCTGTCGAGCTTACAATCCCATTGCTGCGGGGCGCCGTTCGCGCTTATCGTGACATCCGTTTTAACATTTTCGGTGTTTGAGAGATGCAGGAGAAACGTTGTTTTTTCCCCTGGCATCACCTGATGGGCGTGAGGGCGCAATCCGTTGCTGGCGTTCGCGCAGTAAAGGAGACCAGGATTGAAAAGCTCGAGTTCAATCCTCCCTCTTTGGCTGCTATGTCTTCCGGGGCCGACCGTTATTGCTACTTTCACTTTTCTTTTTTCTTCAGTGTCTTTGAAAGAGGAGAGCGGCATGATGTCAACCATCAGCTCTCTGGGTTTTGCAAAGAGGAGATTTCTTGTTCTGCCGGGAAGCGTTACGGATTTGACGGGCTTGCCTTGAAGATTTCTGAATACGGTCTTGCATGGTATGGAGGTTTCGCATTTTAAAGGGTAGGTGTCTTCGAGGGCTCCGAGATTCTTTACCGAGATATGCCAACGCACCAGCTTGCCCACATAGGGAACGAGTTTCGGTTCAAGGTAGCCGTGTCCGCGAAGCACCGGACCTCTCGACAGTTCTACTTGCGGGTAAGACGCTCTCACCTCGACTTTGAGCCATATTCTGTGGGATTCGTTTCCTCTCCTGCCGGTGAGTTTGATCCAACAGGGTTTGCCGTCTGTGAGCCTTCCTTTTCTCCTGACATGCACTTTTACTTTTGCGCTGCTTTTCTTTCCGTTGAGCAAGACTTTGGAAGGCTCGACTTTTGTGGTGATAAGTCTCGTTTCAGATTCCGTTCTTAAGTGAACTTCTCCTGAGACGTCGGTGATGTTCCTTGCCTCGGCCATAAGGAAGGTTTCCGATTTCGGGCCGGAAGGGGGAAGAATCTGTGTTGGGTGCATGCTGTAAAGGTCGAATGTGGCGGCGATTTCATTGAAGCCGCTTTTCGTTTTTGTTGTCTGGGCCGGAAGGAGAGACGGGATGCCGGCGGCGGCAGATGGAAGAAGTGACAGGCTTGCGACAGTAAGATAGGCGAAAAACGGTAGAAGCCTTCGCCTAAGAAACTTATGGATGTTCATTTTGAAACTCCTTGCGCTTGCTTATGTGTGTCTTTTTTCATTTCGGATCGGATTGTTTTAAGAGGAAGAAGCTCCGGAGCCCTCAATTTTCGATTCTTCTCTTGAGCGGAGCAGCGAGAGGATCTCTCTATTCGTCTTGGAGATTTGGATTACAACTGCTGCAGTGCATACAAAAAGCCAGAGCGAGACGAGGCTCAAGATGGCTACGACTACGAAGGGAGCGCCGATCTTACCGCCATACTCGGAGACCGTCTTTGATGCCCTTATTATTCCGCCGATGATCATTAATGTGCCGATGATAGCGACTACTAGGCAGGAAACAAGAATAGCTTTCTGCCAAAGAGTGTATCCCGTGCCATTCTTTTTTTCCTCGCTCATTTTCCCTCCTTCTGTGCCAGATGACGTGCACTAACGAAATCCGGTCTTTCTTCTTTTTGGGGTTTATATGATACGCTGTCGGGATTCGGATTGGTTTAGGTTGAAAAACGACGCAAGCGCGATAATGCTTTTTCCCACTCTGTCACCGCCCGGATGGGAGAAGGATTGAAATGGAAGTCCAAATCAATCTTTTGCAATACTGACAGCAAGAAGACCTGCTCCCGGCTAAATATACTATACGCGCTCCAACATATCAAAAAGCGTCTTAACTTCATGGTCTGCCGCCTAAACAGAAGAGGGGTCTGAACAAAACGCTCAAAGAGAATAGCGTGGGATGTTTTCCAACGTGGGTTCGAACTATTTAAAGGAAGATTTCCAAGGAGGTTTTCATCAGAGTGCGGCAGGTTTTCCCATGTACCCCAAGTCTCAGTGAGCGCATAATCTATATGGAGCGTTAGCTCTTGGGGCTCAAGCGGTACGACGAAGGTGTGACCTGCTCCGGCCCCGATTCAACAGCATCCCCAAAATGCCAAAATGGTGCCAGGCACCATTTTCTCATTTTACGGTGAAGCTTGTTTCGTTTGATGCTCCTCCTGTTGTCGTGACCTTTATCGTTGTCTTACCCTTTGGAAGATTTGGTGGGACTTTTACCTTTATCTTCGTATCGCTCCAAGAGGAGTAAGTTGAGACTTTCTTGCTCCCAAATGTCACATATGAGCTACCCCTTGAAGAGCCGAATCCCCTACCCGATATTGTTACATCTACACCCTTACTTCCGGAAGTGGGAAATATTGTGATTATTTTCGGTTTGACGCTGAAGGATTTGGCGTTCGATGTACTCCAAGGCGTAAACAACCTTACGCTCACCTTTCCCGATGCTCCACCCGGCACTTTAACCTCGATCTTCGTTCTGCTCCAGGATATGTAATTGGTCGCTTTCTTTGTACCAAATTTGACATATGAGTCCCCACCGGGATTGAAGAAATTCTTACCGTATATTGTCACCTTTGCCCTGACATATCCCTGGGTTGGGTTGATCGATGAGATTACGGGTGAGGGATAGATAACGGTCAGCCCCCCCGAAAGGGGCAAGGGTGTTTCCCCATTCGTGATCACATTAACGTCCCTTGGGCCCAGGGAAGCATTCGGGGACACGGTTACTGTTGCCACCGCATGTGTTTCATCAAGAACTGAGGTTGACTTTACGGCTAGCCCATCATCGGAGAAAATCGCCGTACTGATTCCATCCACGAAACTTGTGTCGGCTCCCTCTATGACGATATCAAGGGTTTGCCCAGGGCGGGCATAGTCTGGAGAACATGAGGTGATCATGGGTGACGGGGGTCCATCGAACCGTGCAAGGCAGTGGCAGAATCTGCCACCGATCCGGGTGAATGACCCTCCGACGTAGAGGGTTGAACCCGATAAGGCAAGAGACCAAACTGTGTAGTCTGCGCCAGGATCCCAGGAGTTTGCTTGACCTGTTATTGAGTCAACGGCAGCCACCCTGTTTCTCGTCTGCTTTCCGATGGAGGTGAAATCTCCGCCCGCATAAACAGTGGAACCTGAAACAGCAAGAGCGGAAACGGGCCCGTTTGCGTCTGGATTCCAGGAGGTGGAATTTCCCGTGATTGAGTCGATCGCAGCAATGTAGTTTATCGGGTCTTCACCGATGTAATTGAACCATCCACCCGCATACACGGTGGAGCCAGACACCGCAAGCGTACTTACGAGGCTATTCGCGTTCGGGTTCCACGATGTGGGCTGACCGGTGGATAGGTCAACAGCAGCTATGTAGTTTCTTGTGTGCCCCCCTATGGATGTGAACCACCCCCCGATGTAGCAGACTGTACCTTTCAAGTTGAGTGTATTTACGGAGCCGTTTGCGTTCGGATTCCAGGGGGTCGCCTCTCCCGTAGTCACATCTATCGCGGCTAACCTGTTTCTTTGTTTGCCCCCGATGAAAGTAAAATCCCCTCCCGCATAAACCTTTGAATCTCTTACCGCGAGCGTATATACGGCGTTGTTCGCGTTTGGGTTCCAAGGGGCGGCAAGACCTGTGGTGGTGTCGAGAGCGGCGATTCTGTTTCTTATCTTTCCGCCTATGGAGGTGAACCAGCCTCCGGCATAAACAGTAGAACCGTATACGGAAACAGTATATACGGCGTCGTTAGCGTTCGGGCTCCAGGGAGTTGCCTCACCGGTTGATGGGTCAATAGCTGCAATGTTGTTTCGCGTGTATCCCCCGATAGATGTGAACCATCCGCCCGTGTAGATAGTTGACCCTGATATTGCGAGAGCATATACAGCGTCGTTCGCGTTTGGGTTCCAGGGGGTGACCTTGCCGGTGGACAGGTCGAGTGCTGCGAGCCTGTTTCTTGCCTGCCCCCCGATTGAGGTAAACCAACCTCCGGCGTAAACGTTGGAGCCAGACACCTGAATTGTGTGCACAACGGAGTTCGCGTCGGGGTTCCATTGGGTGGCGACCCCACTCATTGAGTCGAGTGCGGCGATTCTGTTTCTCGCATCGCCCCCGATATAGGTGAACCATCCACCCGCATAGACATTAAGCCCTGATAAAGTAAGGGTAAACACTGCGTCGTTCGCGTTTGGGTTCCAGGATGTCGAAATTCCGCTTGATGCGTCGATCGCGGCAATGTAGTTTCTAAATTGCCAGCCGATGAAGGTGAAGAATCCTCCCGCGTAAACGGTGGAACCCGAGACGGCAATGGTATATACAGTATTGTTCGCGTTCGGGTTCCAGTTGGTTGACTGTCCGGTTGCAGATTCGATAGCAGCAATTCTGTTCCTTGTTCGTCCGCCTATTGAGGTGAAATCACCGCCCGCGTAAACGATGGAGCCTGAGACCGCAAGGGTGCGCACGGTGTTGTTCGCGTTCGGGTTCCATGGGGTTGCTTCGCCTGTCGATAGGTCAAGCGCTGCGATCCTGTTCTTATGATGTTCACCGATGTGGGTAAAATCGCCCCCAGCGTATAGGATCGAGCCTGATAACGCCAAAGACATCACGGTATTATTAGCGTCTGGGTCCCATTCTGGGTCAACGGTTCCGTCTGAAAGGATATGAGCAATGTTATTCCGGGTGATGCCCCCAACTTTGCTAAAGGAGCCTCCCAAATACCACCCTCCCGAACTATCGGGTATGCATGTGAGAACTGCACCCTCGACTTTAGGATATGTCGGTGCAGGTTCACCTGTCGTCATATCTACAGGCACGCAAGACCCCGTATTTGGTCCCACATAGGTGAAGCTTCCGCCTATGTATGTTGTATCCGGGGTCGTTGCGATGGCGAAGACTGGACCGTCTGTAACCCAAGTGTTCGGGTTGGGTTCCAAGGAAAGGTCAGCATGAGCCATCTCTGGTGCGGTCATCAGGAACGGAAAGAAGGAAGATAAAAACAACAACAGGAACGATGACACTAACGTTCTTTTGATTGTATTGAACACTTCGGCTCCTTTCGGACGACTAAACATTTGATCCTGACTTCGGCGCTCTAAACGGTGCATTTGTTTATATATATTCGACCGATTCAGAAATAGCACTTTGTCTTTGGTGTGGGTCGCCTGGTTTTTCTTGTGAATAAGAATAAACGGTCTGGAGAAGTATGGAAAGTAGTTTTGGCTCTAATTTGTTATCTTTGAGATCCTTTTTTTCCAATTAAGAAAATTGCGCGAATCTACTTGAATATTCGGTGGTATTTCCGCTCTTGATAAATAGAACGAGTGAAAGCAAAAACCACAAAATGGTGCCGGGCACCTTCTTACGTAAAACAAGCTAAAAGTAACTGACCACTTACCTTTTAGCCAAAAATGCAAAAATGGTGCCAGGCACCATTTTTGCATTTTTGTAAGCGGATTTCTCTCAGGTGTGAGGCGCCGCCTCTTCCGCACGTCTGGAGAGTGTCACCGAGCCTGTAAGTATCAGGCAGAATCCCAGTACTCGAATGACTGAAAGCGCTATGTTCTTCGGGAAAGGTTCGTTCAGCGCCACCATGCCGACGAAGATGGGGACAAGCTGCGAGATGCCCGCAAGGACGGGCACTACAACCACGGCAAGCCCCTTTTGCAAAGCCGCTTGGAGCACAACCACAGCGGGGAAGAACGATGCTGCCCATGCGAGGAGAAAAATACTCGAGAAGAGAACGGTAAGACCTTGGGAAGACCAGCGGTTTGTCCAATCCACAAGCATCAACCGTGAGAAGACCGCGCCGATTCCGTAAAGCAGCCCAACGGTTACCCCCAGGGAAGCGCCCAGTCTTCCCGCTGAACTGCCTCTGGCGAATGCGGGAATGAGGATTGCAAGCCCAACGATCACCGCGGCAAGTATCCAGAGAGTTTCGGGTGAGTGCTTTACTTTTTCAGGTATTCCTTCCGCGAGGCTTGCGCCGAGAAGTACCACCCCGAGCACGTTCATCCCTATGGCAAAATAATCAACCTTTCTGGGAGATTCGCCGAGGTTCTTTATCGCAAGGTATGCAAGGAGCACGACGCCGGAGCCGACTATAGGCTGAACAACGGATATCGGAGCAAGTGCAATGGCAACCACATAAAACCCGCTGCCCACGAGCGAAAGAACGATCATCGCAAGTATAAGTTTGTTCGAGAGAAACGCTTTCACTGTTGAAAATGATGAATGAAAGCCGACCTCCGGCAGAGTCGCAACCGCTTTCTTGTTCAGGAAAACGGCATAGTTGAAAAGAAGAGAGGCAATTACTGAAAAGCATACAGCGATGACTGTCTTCATGATTTTCTCCTCTTTGTCCGATGGGTGGATGGTGAAATTATAATCCAAAAGGAGAAGTGATAATCATGTTTGGTCTTCTCATGTCAATCAAGACAAAACAGGGTCCTCAAGGAACAATCGCGTGGCCCGGGGAAAGCGCGCGATTCTCTCATAGATGATGCGGTATTTTTCAGGGCAAAGAGGAGACGGTCGCAGCGGGCATGCCGCAGCAAGGATCCCTCCACCGAGGCGAATGCATGCCTAATGAAGAGCCAACAGACAGCCGCTTTGGTTGACTGTTCCCAAGCAGGGGCTCCTTGTGAACTTGAGAAATCGTACCCGCGCGTTCCGTTGGCAGTCGCTGTACCCGGGTTTCCAAGCAGGTGCTCATTGTGAACCTGAGTAATTTTTGTTAGAGAGAAATCGTGCCTCCAGGAACCATCCAGAATAATGATGAATGATGCACTGTAAGATACCGAAGCGGTTGCAAGGGGAAGCCCTGTCGCTTTTCTACATGACTGGAATTTGAGGTGTTGGTTAGAGTTGGCACTTCTCTAAGGCTAGCGTGTAAAAATGTTTAGGACGTGCGAGTTCCCCGTCCTTGGTCGTGCTAACAAGAATCGATCCTGACCATATCACCGAAATTGATTGCGTTCTGCCCTCAGGGCGGGGAACAAGCGAAGCGTAAGGATAGAAGGGTGGCGCCCGACAAAGGACGCTCTCCCGGCGAATGATAGAATTGTGGAAGGCAGGGGGGAACATGGGGTATGTCGAAGATCAATTCCATGCGGAATCGGAGGTCTTGGGCAACAATCCCGGGCTTGCAAAAATATCAGGGTTTCTCCGTGGCCGAGCAAGCGTTAGACGGGCAGTTCCCCAAATGTAAGGCGACAGGAATGAGAAAAACGGGGATAGCCAAGCTGCAAATTGGGGGAGAATTTCCCACACGGATGACCGGATTGGAGTTGAAAGGCAGATGCTTCTTACCGCCTCACGGGGCATTCCCTCCGAGAGAGTAAAGCGTCAGCGGGAACGCCTTTTGTCTGCACCGTACGAAATAGATATCGAGCGCGCCAGGTACTACACGCAATCCTGGAAGCGGAACGAGTCCGAGCCGCCCTGCACCCGCGCGGCCCTTGCCCTCGAGGAGACGCTGCGCCGCATGAGGATAAGAATAGACGATGACGAAATCTTGGTCGGCTGCAAGACGTTCAAGCCGCTTGCCGGGGTGATACCGGTCGAGAGGGGCGAGTTCAACGTTGTGCTGGAGACGGAGCTTGACCGCCTTGTCTCCAGGGAGCGAAGCCCTTTCCTGATAAGCGATGAAGAGCGAAAGGAACTGGAGGAGGAGATTCTGCCCTACTGGAGGGGGCGCACCGTACGGTCGCGCAAGATCGAGCTGTGGAAACAGGAGGGGATCTGGCGCAGCCCCTTTGTCGGACCTATTGCTCTCATAAGGATCATACGGGGGGCGGGTGCGGAAGGAGCGTTGAGGGCACTCGGCTATGCCGCACGTGGCGGAGGAGCAAGGGCGCTCTTAATGTTACCCCGAAAAGCAAAGGAGCTCGCCGGCTTGAGGCCGCATCTCGCGCTCACGGTCTTTGACGTGCAGGGTCACATGATACCCGGGTACCGCCGTGTGCTTGAGGTGGGTTATGAGGGAATCGCATCCGAGGCTGCGCGACTGCTGGAGGAACTCGATTCCCGGGAACCCGCCTACGCCGAAAGAAAAGACTTTCTCAGCGCCGTCCGCATCTGCGCCGGGGCAGTCTGTGACCATGCCGCGCGTTACGCTGAGCTTGCGGAAAGAATGGCAAGTACCGCCGGGCTTGAACGCGCCGCCGAACTCGAGGCTATTGCCGAGCGATGCAGACAGGTTCCAGCCAAGCCTCCCCGGAATTTTCTCGAGACTCTTCAATCCATTTGGATGTCTCAGGTAGTGGAGAGTATTAGCTACGGGATGGCAGAGATACTCTCTCCGGGAAGAGTGGACCAGTACCTTTATCCCTACTACAAATCAGACCTAAAGCGGGGAATAATCACAAGGGAAAAGGCTCTGGAGGCAATTGAGGAATACATGGTCAAGCTTGGCGGTTTCATTATCATGCTTGTGGAGATCGGGAAGGACACCGCAAGCGAGATGGGTGTGGGATCGAACACCCTTACAATCGGCGGACTTGACCGCTACGGTAAAGATGCCACCAACGAGGTTTCGCACCTTTTCCTCGAGGCGCATGAGAACGTAAGGTCGCTTGCGACCAACCTCAGTGTACGTATCTCCCGCTCCACACCACGCGAGTTTCTGTTGAAGGCTGTGCAGTCATATCGTTACACCTCAGGTCATGCTTTCTTCAACGATGAAGTTATTGTGGGCGAGCTGGAGAAGGATGGCATCTCAAGAGAGGACGCTCTTGACTACGGTATAGTGGGATGTGTTGAGCCTGCTCCCTCGGGAAACGCGTTTCCATGCACCGCGGGAAACGACATCTCGCTTGCGGCGGTACTCGAGATGGCGCTCAATCGGGGCAGGCTGCTCTTCTCGGGCAGGCGGGTGGGCGTTCTCACGCCGGACCCATGCCAGTTCACTTCCTTCGAGGAGGTAACCGACGCTTTTTCCGCGCAGCTATCACACAATATCGCACAGCTCGTTATGGCTGTTGAGCTGCTCGATGAGGCATATGCCGAAAATTTCCCCACTCCGCTCGTTTCATCGGCTGTTCGAGGCTGCCTGGAAAGCGCAAGAGACCTCACGCGAGGCGGAGCGCGCTACAACTTCGGTTCGATCACCGGGCGGGGTCTCGGCACGGTCATCGATTCATTAGCCGCCATATACTGGGCAGTATTTGAGCAGCGTATTGTAAGTATGAGAAGGCTTATGAAAGCGCTGCGCAAGAACTTCCGTGGGGAGGAAAAGCTACGCATGACGTTACTCCGCAAGGCGCCGAAGTATGGGAACGGCGATCATGTTGCCGATGAGTTGGGTAAATGGGTGGCCAATCTTTTCTGCGAGGAAGTCCGAAAGCATCCATGCGCTCGTGGCGGGTTTTACAGACCCGGCATTTTCTCCTACGGCGTGCATGTGGTGGACGGGCTCTTTCTCGGTGCGACACCAGACGGTAGGCTCGCGGGTGAACCCGTCTCCAATGGCATATCGCCGGTCAACGGGATGGAGATGTCCGGTCCGACCGCGACGCTCCGCTCGGCGGCGTCGGTTGGAGCTGCGCACTTCAGCGACGGTACCGCCCTAAACATGCGGCTTTCACCAATCCTCCTGGAGGGCGGCGAGAGTGCGGAGAAGATCGCGGATCTGGTTAGGGGGTATTTCATGCTTGGCGGCAGGCACGTGCAGTTCAACGTTGTGGATACCCAGACGCTCAGAGATGCGCAAGCACATCCGGAGAAATATCGGGACCTCGTTGTAAGAGTCTCCGGCTACTGCGCGTATTTCACGGACCTTGGAAAGCCAATCCAGGACGACATCATCGCAAGAGCGGAATTTGCCTCTCTCTAAGTTGCCGGGTAGTCAAGAGAGGTGAAGGGGCACTAAGTCAGTTTTTAGTCAAACGCTTTCGCCCCATGGGAAAAACCAAAAGGTCAAGAGAGATGTAGGGGCACTAAGTCAGTTTTCAGGGGCGCATTCTCGATAATCAGAAACTCTTGAACATTTCGTCGTCTGTCCTCGCGGTGTATTAATGAATCTTCATAGACGGTGGACGAATTGCAAGGCGTGTGGCTCGGTTATTATGTTCGGGGGAAGATGAGAGCACTCGTTGTGCGAGGATGGACTGAGTCTATAATCGTTTTTTGAAGTGACGAAAAGAGGTGCGAAAGGAGACTCACCATGGAGATAAAGGTAACGCAAATAGCATCAGCAACCGCGAACGCCTATCTTTTGAAAAAAGGAAATATCCACGCGCTTGTGGACACGCTTCCGAAAAGCGCTTTTCGCGTGCTTGAGTCTGTGTGCCGCAAGGAGGGGGTCTCCCTTTCCGATATAAACTATATCCTTCTTACCCATCACCATTACGACCATGTCGGTAACGCGAAGGCGGTAAAAGACCTGTCGGGGGCGAAAGTCGTTTGTGGCGTGAAGGACGCTCCATTTGTTGAGGGGAAGACCGCTCCTCCAGGACCGAGCGACTTAAGTTTGGGAGGAAGGATTTTGAGATTGCTCCCCAAATCAGTGTTTATGAAATACCAGAGATTTGACCCGGTCGAGGTTGATGTAAAGGTAAACGATGGGGATGCGATAGATGCGCTCGGGCTTGAGGTAATTTCTCTTCCGGGGCACACCGCGGGCGGTGTTTGCTACCTTGTAAAAGGTAGAGACGCTGCTTTCACGGGTGACATCGTATCGAACTTTTTCGGAAGATGCGGGTTTCCGTTCCTGTCCTTTAGTGAAAGCGTTGATGAAATCATGCGCTCGCTTAAGAGGCTTTCGGTGCTTGGTCTTGATACGGCATATCCTGGACACGGGAAAACAATTGCTCCCGAGGCTTCTTTGAAAATAGGAAGGTTGTTGAAGAGGAAGAAAAAGTGACTCATAAGTAGAGTCTATCAGCGGTTATGACCGAGCCTGAGTCATTCACATTTATGAATTATTCAAAGATAAAGGCGTGGGTTCTCATTAAAGGAACGCGCCTCGTTTGAGTTCAGCCCTGTGCTTACTCCCGCAGAAAAAGCAAGAATCTAAACGAGGCACCGGTTTCCCTAAACGGGCAATGATTTCTAAATATCAATCATCAACGATGGATTAGCTTTTATTAAGCTTCTTGACGGTTTGACCCTGTATTCTCTGGATTCCCGCTTACAAGTAAAACTATTTTATTGCGAACAGTATGTTACATTATTGATCATAAATGTAATTGGTCATTTTATCTTTTGCATGAGGCTGAGAGGAACGTAGTGGACAATTCCAGATAAAGCGGGGTGAATAACCATTCGCGGGCTCGACAATGTTCCAAGGCAGGGCGAGGGACAAATTGGGCGTGCAAATAAAGGGGTATTTTTACATTCCTGGAAAATAAACGCGTTCTTACTTGTGGTCACCCTCTTTATTACCATCTTTATCCCAGCAGTAAATCTGGACCTTTCTGAAGGCATGGCTGTGGACACCCTTGCCTCAAGATACGGGGTTGCCCAGAGCCACCTTATGCTCTATGAACCATCAAAGATGGAGCGTCAGCTTGAAAAGCTTGCCGATGCTGGGATTTTTTGGGTAAGAACCTG
>CAKZLU010000050.1 GCA_937127245.1 uncultured Actinomycetes bacterium | reverse complement strand
TTATTACTCTCTCCAGCGACCGAAAAACAAACTCGATTTGCGCGCGGTATCTTGCCAGCGCGGATTTTGCTTCTTCAAGCCTGTTTTGTGCTTCCATTTCGAGTGCCTCGTTGAGCCGCTCTTCGGCTGATTTGAGACGCCAGCCCGCTTCCGCTTCGGTGTTAGCATAGACCCGCAGGCAGAATTGTTCCTCTATGCATTTCATCCAGTAATACGCATCGTCAGGGAGCAAGGTTTTCTTTGTGTCTATAGCGTATGAGGTATTTGCGAAAGCCGTTCCCCACAAGAGAGTGAGGACACAAACGAGACCTAAAAGCACAGTCAAAACTCTTGATTTAAAGCCCATAACGATCACCTCCGGGTAGCGGTCTTTTGGCATTGGATTCGGGTTTGCTTAATTTTCTGCCGAACCCTATAAGACTTTTTCACTTGTGATATCCGATTATGTGACACATTGTTACGCTGACTTATAGAATGAAAGTCGAATGGCACTATCGGGTGATATCTGGAAATAACATTTCGATGATTTTTCGGATATAAATAATGGACATTCTTTTGGAAAGGAAGAGGGTTGATCTCAAGAGAGGAGCTCATTGATATCGCTAAGAAAGCAAAAGAATACGATCCCGAAGGATTGGCTCGCCTTTTCGATATCTTTTTCGAAAGACTCAGGCGTTACTTTTACTACAGGACAGGGGATTTTCAAAGGGCGGAAGATCTCGCCGCGGAAACGCTCACCGAGGCTATCGAAAATATACAAAATTTTAAAGACAGGGGAGGAACGATTGGCGCATGGCTTTTCGGAATAGCGCGGAATCTACTTGCAAGATGGCTGGAGGCAGAAGGAAAAGTAGAAATGGTTGAGATAGGACCGACGATTTCCGTAGCGGATGAGGAACAGCCCGAACAATTGACCGAAAAGGGAATAACCTACGAGGAACTATACCGCGCGCTGAAGAAATTGCCGGATGCCCAAAGGGAGGTTTTACTTCTGCGGGTCATGGAAGGATTTGACGCGAAAACTGTTGGAAGGCTTCTGGGAAAAAGACATGGGGCAGTACGCGCCCTTCAGTTTAGGGCAATTAACTCTCTTAAAAAGATTTTGGAGTCTGGTGGTGTTGGAAAGTGAGTAAGGATGCTCCACTGAGAGATATTAGGCGCGTTGAAAAAAAGATTAACGCGATCCAAAAGGGAGAAAAGCTCGGTAAGGGCAGCGAAATCGAGGCGGATGATTACCTCGTCAGCTTCCTGATTAGCGGAGGACCTACTTTGCCGCCCACAAGCCGGGCGGATTCTCTCAAAGCTTCCCTTTTGGCCAGGGGTATGGAGCTTGAAAAAGGCGTAATGAATGAATGCGTTCTCACTTCAGGTCGGGCAGGACGGGTCAAACCCCTCTCGCGCCTTTCAATCTTGAAAATTGCCACCGCGCTGACTCTAATCGCCTTAATGCTTGCCGCCATAGGCTTGGGCTCGGCGTACGCAATGCCGTCTAACCCCCTTTACTCCGTGAAGCGCGCGGTGGAAAGTATTTATCTCTGGGTTATTCCGGGAGATCGAAATAAGGCAAACGCTTATGCTTCTTGGACAGACCGCCGATTGGGGGAACTCGAATACGTTTCAAAACGTGAGATAGTCAGTTGGTATTATCCACTGATGAAAGACATTCAGGCTGGCATCGAAAACGTATACCGAAAAGCGAAATCTCTTGGTGGCGAGGAAGAAAAGGAATTCACACGGAAGGCCAAAGCGCTCACTTTCCGTTTTGAAAAGCTACTTGGAAAAGTCAAGATGCAAATGAAGCGCGCCCAGAAGGTCGAAGCGGAAAGGGCAATTGAGCGTTTGAGGCTGCAATTGCGCGAGCGTGAAGGCGCCTCCGGTGGCGTCCCCTCCCGGCAGTCAGGCGAAGAAAGCGCACCGACCAATTATGAGGGAAACAGTAACACTCAACAGAGTATGCAACAAGAGAATCAGCAACGGCAAACTCAGGAAGGGCAGGGAATAGATACCAAAGAACCGTTCGAACCGACGCAACAACAGCAAAAAGAACAAAAGTTGATTAATCAGGACCAACAAAACAAACAGCAAGAACAGCAGGATGACGGGCAGCAACGGCACCAGAGGAGATAAAGGATTACGCGAGGAAAGGTCCATAACCGCGCTTAAATTCCCAACTGCAAATAGAAAAGCAGATACGGAAAAAAGATTTGGCAGCAGCCAGCAGTCTATATCCTGATTTCTAATCCTCAACTCTCAATGCAGATACGGAAAAGGGATTTGGCAGCGACCAGCAGGGCGGTTATTTTATTTAAGATCTGAAGCGTGTCCTTGGCGTATCAAAACTTAAATCAAAAATCCACTTTTTCAACAAAAGCTTCAGTCTGTATTTTAAGGGATTTGCCACCCGTGTGTTTCTGGGATTCTTTCAAGTTCTTCATATATGGTACCAATGGGCACACATTTTCATTCTCTGAATGATATTTGATTTGATTTTCTTATGTTCAAGGATTTTTTCAAGCAGGGAAAGGACGCGTTTGGGTGAGCCCTTGCCATGAACCGCGGGATTTCTAATTCGAATCCATTCTCAAATAAAAACGTGGAAGAAAAGGACATCGAATCGTTTAATAATACGCAACCAGTTTTTCCGGGTAAAAAGAGGCTCTTGGCTTTGCGGGTTATATAAAATGATCTGAGCATTCTTTGTTTTTTGGCATACTCTGATATGGTTTTTCGCGTTTGAGACCCAGCGCCGATTTTTCGGTTATCAGCAAAATAGCCTCTTTTTAATCTAACAAGTGAGGGAGAAATGAAAAATACCATACGGGCACGCTTGCGGTTTTTCTTTGTTTTCGCCATTGCCGTCGCTTTGTTTACCGGAACGGGCTGTACTCATGAGGGGGGAGGAAGATCGGGGAAAGGCGATAATAACTCACCGCCGGGAAAGCCGGTAAAGCTTATCTTCATACACCACTCCTGCGGGGAAAACTGGCTGGCAGATGACAATGGGAGACTTGGCATTGCGTTGATGAACAATAATTACTTTGTAAGCGATACAAATTACGGTTGGGGTCCAAAAGGAATCGGAGATATGACGGACATTGGTCACTGGTGGACGTGGTTCAGGGGTCCGGAAAGCAGAAGGTATTTATCTGCGCTTTACAACGAGAATGGTCAGCATTCCTCATATTCCAGGCTGTCGACAGATCCAGGAGGAGAAAACGAGATCGTCATGTTCAAATCATGCTTCCCTAACTCTGACGTGACGGGAGACCCAAATGAGCCGGTCCCTCCAATAAGTTCTAACCCTTTAAGAGGGGATTCGCATCCGCTAACTATCGGAAATTGCAAAGGGATTTACTTGGACCTTTTGAATTATTTCAAAACCAAACCGGATAAACTTTTCGTGGTCATAACAGCGCCTCCCATGAGCAGTCTTCAGGAGCCCTCCACCAACAGGGCATTCAACAACTGGCTGGTAAACGATTGGCTCAAAGATTATCCGCTCAAGAACGTTTATATTTTCGATTTTTACAATGTTTTGACCACTAACGGAGGAAGCCCAGACGTTAATGACCTCGGACGGGACGCGGGAAACCACCACAGGTGGTGGAAAGGGAAAGTTCAGCACAAGACAGACGGGGGCTCTGACCTGCTCGCGTATCCTTCTGCGGATGATCACCCGAACCCTGCTGGGAACAAAAAGGCTACAGCGGAGTTTTTGCCGCTGTTAAACTATGCATATAACAGATTTAAAGGACAGTCTCCAGAACCCGAACCCGCTCCCGCCCCATCCTCCAGAACCGCCGCCACCGACTCCGTGGGAGCGACCGAGCCCTCAAAGATATGGTATCTTGCCGAAGGCTGCACCGCTGGCGGATTCGAGACATGGATACTTGTTCAAAATCCCGGTCAAACCCCCGCGGAGGTGAGCGTGGTCTACCAGACGGATAAGGGAAGAGTGGAAGGTCCAACCTTCATCCACCCCAAAGGAGGGAATCGGTAAACGTAGGCGAGATCATCCTGACCTACAAGGTCGCAACGCTTGTTTCGTCAAACGTACCGGTTGTTTCAGAAAGAGCGGTCTATTTGAACATGTAGGATGACGGCTCATTGCAAGGAATCATCTGATATCTGGTGTTCGGGGTTTTGACCGTAACTCAGGATGTGTGGTGCCATTTCTTTCGGGGTGCAAGGATAAGAGGCATCATTCACAAAAACGCTTGCTGAAAATCCGACGTTGCGCCCGTTTCGCTTTCGCGCAGACTAAAGACTACCCCTCGTGCATAATCAAGAGTATGTCTTGGCGGGGTAAAGACAGTTCATAAAAAACTCAAGAAGCAAAGGCTTTAAGCCTCCATCTATCTTATGATGGATTTGGCTTGTTTGCGAAAAGATGAAAACTTATAAGACCGTCGGGTTTCCGAACAAAACCAGAGTGCCCTGAAAATGATGGGGGGCATTTTTGAAAGGATCGAATTGTCCCTGATGCGCTTAAATGTGGCTCTGATTCTTGTTCGATTGAACAAAGAATGCAATCCGCGCAAATGGTAAAAGAACGCGAATATCCCAAATCAGTTGTGGGCATCGATGAAAAGCGATTTTCATTGCGGCAGGGAGTATGTGATATGCTTCCTATGGTTAACTGACGTTTGATTACTAACAGGTATCCGGTCTAAATAGGCATATGACTGGATTCATATTATTACCCACTCTTCCCGCTATATGGACATTGTATTGTCGTGTCCCGTTTCTCTCCGGAATTGCCATAAATTGATGCCTCATGGCGATAAGTCATTTATGATCGCTCGGGTGGAATTCGGTCATTTGAAAAATGGTTTCGGTAATGTATGCTCATTTCCCGGAAAGTATCCTTTCCGAAAGGCAAAAGCATTTTGGGAGATTGGAAGAGGAGCGCGATGATGTCTGGAAAGAAAAAAGTTCTCTTTTTCTGCAGGGAGAATGCCTCAAGGTCCCAGATGGCTGAAGGATTCATGCGCGCGCTGGCGCCGGATTCCTTCGAGGCATACAGCGCAGGCACAGAACCTTCGGTTGTAAATCCGTATGCAGTGCGGGTGATGTCTGAGGAGGGCGTTGATATATCGAATCAAAGGAGCAAGCATTACAGCGAAGTAAAAAGCATCAATTTTGATTTCATCATTACATTGTGTGGTAAGGAAGCATGCCCTTTCATTGATATATCGGCAGATCAAGTTATTGACTGGGAAGTGGAAGACCCGGCTTTTTTCTCGGGAAACGAAGAAGAAACTCTCGTTCATTTCCGAAAAGTCAGGGATAAGATAAAAAAGAAATTGGTTGAGTTTATAAAAACCACGCCCGGTAATTAAAAGAAAACATTTTTCTCATCCCGAGTTTATTCTCCAAAAAGGCGCCGTTTTTAATGTACGCCTCGACCTTTGCGAAACAGCCTTGTCCAAAATCATCCAGTGAGTTTAAGTCTCTCCAATTCCTCGCTTTTGAAGTCCAAAAAAATTTATTCGTGTAACAAACATTTTACATCCCTGAAAAAACCCCGAAACAAAGCGAATCTACCATTTCTCTTGAAGGTTTGAGTCCGTTGAGCAGAAAGGAGTTAAAAATGGGCGATTCTTTCGACAAAGAGTACGTGTTAAACGCGGTAAGGGAGCATGATGTCAAGTTCATCCGCATGTGGTTTACGGATGTGCTCGGTTTCTTGAAGAGTTTTGCCATCACGTCAGAGGAACTTGAACTCGCTTTGGATGAGGGAATGGGCTTTGACGGCTCTTCCATTCAGGGCTTTGCCCGCATCGACGAAAGCGATATGGTCGCCATGCCCGATCCCTCGACATTTGCAATCCTTCCCTGGCGTCCAAAGGGTCACAGCGCTGTTGCGCGCATGTTCTGCGACATTCTCGAGCCTGATCGCTCGCCTCATGAGGGTGATCCGCGTTACGTGTTGAAAAGAAATCTCGAATTGGCATCGGCTAAGGGTTACACATTCTATGTTGGTCCTGAACTCGAATACTACTATTTCGAGTCCACTGATGTTCCCCCGAAAGTATTGGACAAGGGTGGATATTTCGATCTTACCCCGCTGGATGTCGCGAGCGACCTGAGACGGGAGACCGTCCTTACGCTCGAGGAAATGGGTATAGGCGTCGAATACAGCCACCATGAAGTGGGACCGAGCCAGCACGAAATAGACCTTCGTTACACCGACGCGCTTACTATGGCCGACAACGCGATGACTTACAGGCTCGTGGTCAAGGAAGTCGCCATGAAGCACGGCGTGTACGCGACCTTCATGCCAAAACCACTCTTCGGTGAGAACGGGAGCGGAATGCATACCCACATGTCTCTTTTCAGAGGAGACAAGAACGCGTTTTTCGATCCGAACGACAAGTACTACCTGTCAGCAGAGGCAAAGGGTTTCATCGGCGGCCTGATGAAGTACGCGCCTGAGATATGTCTTGTGACCAACCAGTGGGTCAACTCATACAAGAGGCTTGTCCCTGGGTACGAAGCGCCGGTTTATATCTCCTGGGCTCGGAGAAACCGCTCCGACATGATCAGGGTGCCAGTATATAAGTTGGGTAAGGAATCCGCCACGAGAATAGAGTTCCGCTCACCTGATCCTGCATGCAATCCATACCTTGCATTTGCCGCTATGCTTGCCGCTGGTCTCAGAGGAATCGAGGAGGGAATCGATCCGGGTGAGCCGATTGAGCAAAACATTTACGAGATGAGCGAAGAGGAGCGGAAAGCAAGAGGTATTAGAAGCCTTCCCGCCGATCTTTACGAGGCGATACGGCTCGCGGAGGAAAGCGAGCTTTTAAGGGAATGCCTCGGAAAGCACGTTTTCGACATACTCATCAAGGACAAGAAGATCGAGTGGGAGAGATACAGGGCTCACGTTTCGGATTACGAGCTCGACAATTACCTTCAGGTTTTATGAGCGTGAGTGAGCAAATGTTTCTTGAAGCAGGATTGGAGGTGTGAATCCTTTGAGAAGATTTCGGAAAATGCTGCCAGTTGTTCCGCCTTTGGTTTTCCTGCTTCTACTTTCAGGCGGGGTCAGGGCGGAAGCGGCAAGCGGAATGGTTGAAAAAATTGTGTCGTCGATGGATACATTGTGGGTGCTCCTTGCGGGGGCGCTTGTATTCTTCATGCAGGCGGGCTTCTTTTTTCTGGAAGGAGGACTCACGAGAGCCAAGAACGTCTCGAATGCTATGCTGAAAGGCGCCATGGACTTCTGCCTGGGGGCAATAATTTTCTGGGCAATCGGTTTTGCGATAATGTTTGGTCCGGATAAAGGCGGCTTTATTGGCACGGGTAATTTCTTTGCCAACGCAGCGGGTCCAATGAGAGATAGCTTACCTTTATACGTTTTCCTGTTCTTTCAGATAGCTTTTGCAGGAGCGGCAGCGACGATACTTGCCGGTGGGATCGCAGAGAGATTCAAGTTCAGCGCTTACGTGGTGGCCACGGTTTGCATAACGGGGCTCATATATCCGTTCGTAGGACACTGGATATGGGCTGAAGGCGGATGGCTTGGAAAACTTGGGATGGTGGATTTCGCCGGCTCAACTGTTGTCCACACCGTCGGCGGCGTGTGCGCATTTATAGGAGCGATGATGGTTGGCCCCAGAATCGGTAAATACGACCCCGACGGTAAAGTGAACGCGATTCCCGGACACAGCATTCCCATGGCGGCGCTCGGAACTTTCATCCTGTGGCTGGGGTGGTACGGTTTTAACCCGGGGAGCACGCTTAAGGTATCTCCTGCGATCGCGCATATCGCGATTACCACCACGATTGCGGGATCGGTGGGAGGCGCTGCGGCCATGTTCTTCACATGGGCTAGATACTCCAAACCTGATGTGAGCATGTCTTTAAATGGAATTCTTGCCGGTCTTGTCGCAATAACTGCCGGGTGTGCGAATGTAAGCCCCGTATCATCGCTTGTAATTGGCTTGGTGGCGGGGGTGCTCGTTGTTTATTCGGTCGAGTTCATTGATAAGGTCTTGAAGGTTGACGACCCTGTTGGCGCCGTGTCCGTGCACGCGGTAAACGGCATTTGGGGTACGCTTGCCGTGGGTCTTTTCGCTCAGGCGAGCGTGGGGAATGCAAATGGCGTGGCGGCGATCAACGGTCTGTTATTCGGGGGAGGCTTTAAGCAGCTGGGTCTGCAGGCTCTTGGATCTCTATCCACTGTGGTTTGGGTTGCCGTGACATCTGGGCTTATGTTCTTAGCGCTGAAGAAGACCGTTGGGCTCAGGGTGGATGAAGAGAGCCAGAGGGTTGGTCTTGACATAACGGAACACAACGTTAACGCCTATCCTGATTTCCAGGCTTCCGTAAGCGAGAAGGGGGTAGCGTAAGGTGAAGAAAATAGAGGCGATTATAAGACCTGAGAAACTCGATAAAGTTGTTGAGAAACTTACTGAACTTACGTATCCGGGTCTTACCATTACCGACGTGCGCGGTCACGGTAAGCAGATGGGCGTGACCCATATGTGGCGGGGCGCTGAATACAAGATTAAGTATTTGCCGAAGGTGAAGATTGAGATTGTGGTGCTTGACGAGGACGCTCCGCGCGTGGTCTCCGCTATTGTAAATGCAGCGCGGACCGGAAGTATAGGGGATGGGAAGGTTTTCATATCCGACATAGAGGAAGCGGTTCGCGTGAGGACAGGGGAGTCAGGCATACGTGCGATCTGAGCATACCGCGAACGTTTGGACTGTTCAGCGCAGATTGTCGGAGGTAAGATGGGAACCGGGACTTAAGCGGGTCCGATCAGCTCACTTGATTCAGACATATTTCGGGAGAATATGGTGTGATGAAGCGGATAAGAGTTGCGCTTGCGCAGATAGGAACGGACATAGGTGATTTTGAGGTTAACGCTAAGAAGGTCCTTTCATGCGTCAAAAACGCGCGATTAAAGGGCGCAGATCTCATCGTTTTTCCAGAACTTTGCCTAAACGGTTATCCTCCAGAGGACCTGCTTTTGAAGCCTGAGTTCCTCGAGTCAGGGATGAAAGCGCTCCGGGAGATCGCCCAAAATGTTGGGGATATCGTGGTTGTCCTCGGATTCGCTGAAAAAGAGGTTGATATTTTCAACTCTGCTGCGGTGATCTTTGACGGCAAAGTGACCGGAACTTACAGGAAGCATTTTCTGCCGAACTACGGAGTGTTTGACGAAAGGCGTTATTTTGGCAGGGGCATCCGGGCTTGCGTGATTGATTATGGCGGGTTGAGAATAGGGGTCGGCATCTGTGAGGATATCTGGCATACTGGGGGCACGACGGAGCGCGCGATCGCCGCAGGTGGCGCAGAAATCATGCTGAATCTTTCCGCTTCGCCTTTCGAGAGGGGAAAGCATGAACGAAGGCGGAGGCTTTTGGAAGCGCGCTCGGTCGATTCGAAAGCCGTTTTCGTTTACGTGAACACGGTTCGTGCGCAGGATGAACTCGTGTTTGATGGCGGATCCTGCGTTTACCATCCGGAAAAAGGCTTGATCGCTTCAGCGCCACGCTTCAAAGAGGATGTTTTATTCTGCGATGTGGAGATTGGTTTTGATTCGCAAAAATTGTTAGAACCCACGCACAGATATGCCGAGTACTCACCCGCATTGCCGGTTCAGCTTTTGAGGATCGAAAAAATTCTTGATGGTGAAAAGCCCGAGCTCGAGGTGAGGGGCGCGCCAGTTCAGTACGGCGCGGTCGAGGAACTCTATGAGGCTTTGACGCTCGGTTTAAGTGAGTACGTAAGGAAGAACGGTTTTGAGAAGGTGGTGGTAGGTCTTTCAGGGGGGATAGACTCCGCGCTGACCGCGGCGCTCGCGGTGGAAGCGTTAGGGCCTGAAAAAGTCACGGGTGTGTTTCTACCCTCGAAATACACGAGCGCGCTAAGCCGCGCGCTTGCGTCCTCCCTTGCAGAGAATCTTGGAATAGAGCTCATCGAAATACCAATAGAAGACGCCCTTGAGTCTTACCGTAAGTCTCTTGAGGGAGTGGTAGAGGAGGGGATCTCAGGGACTACAGATGAGAATATCCAGGCGCGTATTCGCGGGAATATGCTGATGGCTTTATCAAACAGATACGGTTGGCTTGTTTTGGCGACGGGAAACAAAAGCGAGTTCAGCATGGGGTACTGCACGTTATACGGTGACATGGCAGGAGGTTTCGCCCTTTTGAAAGACGTGTTCAAAACGCAAGTGTATGAAATTGCCCGTTACTTGAACTATAAACACGGAAAGGATGTTATCCCTGAGGGGATAATAGAAAGGGAACCGACAGCCGAGCTCAGACCGGGACAGCTCGATACGGATTCGCTTCCCCCATATTTTATTCTCGACCCGGTGCTCGAGGCGTATATAGAGGGTTGTATGCCTGTGGATGAGATAGTGAGGATGGGATACGACCGGTCGGTCGTGGAAGGGATTGTCACAAGAGTTGACTTAAACGAGTACAAAAGGCGGCAGGCGCCGGTTGGGTTAAAGGTTACAAAAAGAGCTTTCGGTCGCGACTGGCGCATGCCAATTTCCTATTTGGTGCCAGGCACCATTTTGGAATTTTTAATCAGCGGGGAAGAGCTTCGATAGGACCCGTTACTTCCGTTATTACTTCAAATCCTTCGTACTCCTTTAGTATTTTCATGCGGAGGTCTTCCGAGTCGTTTTCAAGATATACAACGATAACGGGCTTTCCGCTCTTGCTTGAAACGCCGATCCCGGTAACGCCCGGGATTGACATGATCTCACCTTCCAGCCTGTTTTTCGCGGAAACAATCCGGGAATGCTCTATAACCGTAATCGAATCAGCGGTTGCTTGAACCGGATATGATTCCATAACCGGTCCGGTGAACACGACCTCGACTCTGTCACCGAGCGTCAAATCTTTAAACTCCAACTTCTCTTGACCTCCCGAGATTATCGAGGTGATCTTCGTTTTCTTCATGACCGACACGCTCGCTTTGTCAAACTCGGTATCAGTTTCTTTCTCACCTTCCACGAGAATGGAGCCCGTATAGTCTCCTGAAGGCTTTCTTACAATCTGAATGTTTGAGATAAAGCCCCTGATATGTACTGTTTTAGATCCGGATTTCTCAGGGGAAGATTTGCACCCCGTGACGGAAAAAAAGGAACACAAAATGAAAAGCGCCGAGAAAAAACAAACAACCTTCTTTCGGGTTACCGCTTGCTTTTTAACAAATTACATTTTCCCGGTTCACCCCCTTGCAATAAGCCCAACCCGTTGATAACTTTTTCATATTATAAGACGTTAGTTTAACCGATAAAGTTTCTACCCCATCTGACGAATTTTTCCTGAAGGCAGACTCAAAATTCTCAAAATTCTCAAATGTCTCAAAATATGGCGTCAAATAGTCAAATAACTGGAAACCTTGAATAGCCTCAGGGCTTCTAATTAAAGCCTTCACAAGCCCCATCAGAAATACATAAAGAGAGCCAGTTTCATCGTTCCTTAACGGAGGACTGATGATTGAGCACAAAGAAGGTTCGCGACAGGTAGGCCGGATTGACAGCGTCCATGATTCGAAGCTTGAGGGCGAACTGAGCAGGATATTTTCAAGCCTGGGTCACGGGATGTACGTGGTTGATTCGGATCGAAAGATTTACATGTGGAACAAGGCGGCAGAATACATCCTTGGATGGAGTTCGCAGGACGCGTTGGGCCTGGATTGCAAGGAGTTCATAAGCCACACGGATGATAAGGGGAACAACCTCTGCGACACCGAATGTCCGCTTCGAAAATCAATGAACGATTCGCGGACGGTTTTCGCCGGCACCGTATGGGCTAAAACGAAAGAAGAAGAGAAAAAGCCCGTGAACGTAAGTTGCGCCCCTCTCTTAGACGAGGATGGCAATTTATACGGTGCGGTCGAGGTTTTTTCTGATGCAACCGTAGAGAAGATGATTGACAGAATGAAGACTCAGATGTGTTCGGTTGTTGCTCACGAACTGAGGACTCCTCTTACGGTAATAAAGCTCTACCTCGAGACACTTTTAGATGAGGAAGCGCCAAACATGAACGATGAGCAGCTCCGGATGATCAAGACTGTCCGTGAAAACACCGAGAGGCTCGAATCGCTCGTGGACGACTTGCTTGATCTTGAAAAGATAGTAAGCGGTCGCCTGGTGCTACATTTAGATGAGCTCGACTTAAAAGAGATAACGACGCAGCTTGTTGAGGAGTTCAAACCGCTCGCTATAGAGAAAGAGCTTTCCTTTAAGTTCAACCTCTATCCTGTTCCTATCATAACTGGCGATCGAAAGCTGCTTTATCAGGCGTTTTCAAACCTCATAAGTAACGCGATCAAATATACGAACGAAAGACAGGTGGAGATCACCGTAAAGGCCGATGATAAATCCATTTTCTTTGAGGTTAGGGATACGGGCGTTGGCATTCCGGAAGAGGAATTGGAACACCTTGGGGAGAGATTCTTTCGCGCCTCCACCGCCGATGTTTCAAATAAAAAAGGTAGCGGACTCGGTTTGGCGATAACAAAAGAGATCCTGAGTAAACACAAGGCGCTACTGCAGATAGAAAGCAGGGTGGGGATTGGATCGACCTTTACGGTGATTTTTCCGATAGAGCCAAAAAAAGAGGAAGATGTGGAAACAAAAGGAGGTGGAAAGAGTGTCTGACAACGGAGTTCAAATGAGCAAGAAGAAGATAGTCATTGCCGAAGACGAACCGCAAATAGCAAATCTCATCAAGTACAAATTGGAGAAATCAGGTTACGAAGTCTTGTGGGGAGCAGACGACAAGAAAGCGCTTGAGATCCTGAACCAACACGGTGCTGATCTTGTGATTCTCGACGTGATGATGCCCGTGATGGACGGTTTTGAGGTACTCAAGAGCCTCAAAGGAAAAGAAGAAACGAAAGACATTCCGGTGATCATGCTTACAGCAAAGAGAATGGAAGAGGATGTCTTAAAAGGCTTTGACCTCGGCGCTGAAGACTACGTAATAAAACCATTCAGCATTTAAGAACTCCTGGCGCGAGTCAGAAGAACTGTCGGAGTTTAGGGCTAATTTAAATGATGAACATTGGAAATCACGAAAGGAAAATTAGTGATTTACCGCGTGGAAAGGAAACCGTTTTGCCCCTCTTTCTTGCTGCTTTGCCCAAGACTTATGGCGAGGGAGCGGTGAGGGTCGTTACCATCGCCGTAATTTGTGTGTTCGCATTTACTGTTCTGCTTTTCCTGGGGCTCATTGTCTTAAGGCTTTCAGGCTCAAAAAAAGAAAAGCTCGCGGAGAAGAAGAGGCAAAATATAAGGCTGCTCATTTACAAGATAGTGGCTGGCGAACAATCCCCCAGGAGGCTGTTCAAACGCTTTCCCGGGAAGTTGTCAAAGGTGACAGGAAGCATCTAAGGGATGTGCTCATAGAAAGTGCGCGCTCTTTAAAGGGAAGCGAAAGGGAGCACCTTTCAACAGTTTACGAAGAATTGGGTTTCGTAGACGAAGACATAAGAGCGCTACAAAAGGGAAGAATGCTCAAAAAAGCCGAGGCTGCCGTAAGACTTGGCGTGATGAGAATCGCAAAGGCGACACCGTATTCAATAAATACGCTTTCGGGAGCGGAAAAAAAGAGCTTGAGTTCTGCTGCCTGAACGCTCTTTCGAAAATAGGGACACCTGACGCTTTGAATGCCGTGGCGGACTATCTTATGTCAGCGCCGAAGATTGAGACCGTGAGGTTTGCGGAGGTTGTTCTTGAAAAAAGGGAAGAGTTTTCAAGCTATGCGAAAAACTGGATAGAGCGCACTTCCTCTGACCCGGAGCGCCTCGGACTCACAGTTGATTTAGTTGGCGCGATGAGAGAGGTAAGCCCAGTCCCTTTGTTGATAAAAATTCTCGATAGCGCCAATGAGGCCGTTAGGGCTAAAGCCGCCTTCGCGCTCGGGGTTATAGGTGACCACGAGGCATCTTTTCCGCTAATTCACCTGATGGAGGATGCGAGCCCGCACGTGAGAGCTAACCCCGCGGAGGCTTTAGGGAGACTTCAATCAGAAGAAGCGATGAACGTGCTGGCAAAAGCACTTGAGGACCCGGATCTTTCGGTAAAAATGAACGCAGCCATTGCCCTCTCGAGGCTGGGAGATAAGGGCAAGCAGGTGTTGTCGGAAGGTTTAACAGCACTCGATGCTCAAGAAAGGACTGTGGCAACAGAGGTGCTTGAGCGTGAGGAAATTTACTCAAGTGAGAAGAACTCGGGAGGCGAGTAACGGTTGGATTTTAGAGGCTGGGTAAGCACCACCATCATAATATTCAACCTGTTTGTTCTCTTCTATTTCGCCGCCATAAACAGCATGTACCTCGCACTCTTCTTTGCTGCCTTCATTGAATCAGTCAGGTATAACCGGAGAAGAAAACTTGTTGATTTATATGAGGTCTTCCGCTCGCCGCTTACTCCCTCGATATCAACTCATCCCAGCTTTCAATGAAGAAAAGACAATAGGTGACCCCGTGAGATCAACGCTTCTACTTAGGTATCCAAGGTTTGAGGTTATTGTGATAAATGATGGTTCCACGGACACCACTCTTGAGGTTTTGAAAAATAGATTTAGTTTGCGAAAAGTATCGAAGGCTATTGATTACAAGATTCAATGCGGTCAGATAAAGGGGGTCTATATTTCCCCAGAGTATGACAATTTAGTCGTTGTGGACAAGGTAAACGGAGGCAAGTCCGACGCGCTGAATGCTGGGATAAATGTGAGCCGACACGATCTTGTTTGCGTTATTGACGCCGACTCTATACTCGAGCCGGAGGGTCTTTTGAAAGTCGCAAGACCGTTCATAGAAGATCCAGCGCGCACTGTTGGGGTTGGCGGTCTTGTGCGAATTGTGAGCGGTTGCAAAGTGGAAGGGGGAATGGTCACGGAAGTACGCCTCCCTAAAGGTTACTGGCCGAACATGCAGATGTGGAATACTTAAGAGCTTTTCTCGGGGGTAGAATCGGATGGAGCGCTTTCAGAAGCCTGTTGATAATCTCAGGCGCTTTCGGTCTTTTCAAAAAAGAAGTTGTCATAAAGGTGGGAGGGTACCGCAAGGATACCGTTGGAGAGGATATGGACCTTGTTCTCCGCATCCACAAATTCCTTCGCAAACAGAGGCGAAAATACCGGATTGTGTTCGTGCCCGATCCGGTTTGCTGGACCCAAGCCCCCTAAGACATGGCGTGACCTCGCAAAGCAGCGAGACCGCTGGCAGCGGGGTCTCATAGAAACACTCACTTCGAACTTGAGCATGCTTTTGAACCCGAGATATGGCGTCATAGGTATGGTAGGCATGCCCTATTTCTTCTTATTCGAGATGCTCGGTCCGGTCATTGAACTTTCGGGATATGTCGCGGTGGTGCTCACGTTCATCCTAGGCATAGTAAACATAAGGTTTTTATACTTTGGCTGGCGCTCGCTTTCATTTACGCGATTGCTATTTCAATGATTGCTGTCGTTCTGGAGGGTATAGCTTTAAAGCATTATCCGAGGATCAAAGCGCTTTTAAGGCTAAGCATATACAGCGTGCTTGAGAACTTCGGGCACCGTCAGATAAACGCGTGGTGGCGAGCGAAAGCGTTTGTGACCACGTTTACCCGCAGGCGTAAATGGGGCGTGATTAAAAGAAGAGGATATGCCGAGGAGTCAATGGCGGCCTTGAAAAGCGCGAACCCTGCGTCAAGCAGAAGCGCTCTCGGGCGCTTGCGCATATATGTTTATGTAATTTTTGTCATTGTCATTATCTTTGCGATTTTCTTTTCCCTGTTGCGGCTTTTAGGAGACAAAAAAGGAGACTTCCTTTCGGAGACGCCCACCCTGGCGAAAGCTGGCGGACTTAAAATATTTGCGCGCGCAAGGAGGAAGCATTTTGAGATAAGAACTTTCAGAGGCTGGAAAAAACTCAACATAAAGGGAGTTAATCTTGGAATCGCTCTTCCGGGAAAATGGTTTTCTGAGTTTCCCTCAAGCAGAGATACCTATTTGAGCTGGCTCGAGGGCATCGCGGGAATGAATGCAAACGTGGTTAGAGTTTATACGCTTCTCGACCCGCTCTTTTACAAAACACTCGACGAATTCAACAGGTCTTCAGCGAAAAAATTGCTGCTAATTCAGGAAGTGTGGCCCGATGATGAAGCTCCCGGAAACAACCTCTTTCATTCAGAATATGCCAATCGATACAAGCGAGAAATCGAGACTGATATCAAAGCGCTTACGGGTAAGGCAAGGATTCCAAAGCGCTCGGGAAGGGCGTGGGGAAATTATGACACGGATGTATCGAAATACCTCCTCGGTATTGTAATCGGCAGGGAAATAACCTGGGAGGTGGCAAACAAGACAAACCAATTGAATAAAGATCGTAGTGGCTATCGCGGCAGGTATGTTTCCGCGGCGGAAGGTTCACGGGCACACGAGTCCTGGGTTGCGGAAATGTGCGACCATGCCGCGCGAAAACTTAGAGAAAGCGGTCTTCAGACTCCGGTTGGCTTTGTGAGCTGGCCGACGCTTGATCCAATGACTCACCCCACGGAAAGCACATCCGGTCTTCCCGAGGAAAAGGAACATGAGGACATCGAGGTGCTCGATCCCAAACATATCACCGCATCAAAAGCCTTTGCCGGGGGGGGGGGTATTTGGTTGCTACCATATATACCCTTATTATCCGGATTTTATGTACAGAGAACCGCAGTACGCCACTTACCGCGACGGAAATGGAATCCTTCGTTACGGCGGCTATCTCAAGCATTTCATCAGCCAACATCCAGATTACCCTGCCCTTGTGGGGGAGTTTGGTTTGCCAACATCGCTGGGTATTGCCCACGTTCACCCTGAGGGCTTTCATCACGGGGGGATCGAGGAACGAAAGCAAGGGGAAATGCTTACCAGAATGTATGAGGCAATACAACGCGCGGGTTATGCCGGGGCTATGGTTTTTGAATGGCACGATGAATGGGCCAAAAGGTCATGGGTTGAAATGGATTACATGATTCCGTATGAAAGACACATATACTGGCACAATGTTCTTGACCCTGAACAGAACTTTGGAATTGTTTCCTACGAGCCTAAGAAGAAGCCGTTCAGCGGTGGCGAGAGGGTATATTTTAGACGGTCGGAGTCCGAGGGACTCAAAGAAAAGAATTGGACCATCGAAGGTCTTGATGTTGACCACAACGAAGCCTTCTTGTTTTTGAGAATAAAGCTCAACAAAGATTTATGTGGCGCTTTTATATCGGGCAGCAAAAAAGACGCAGAGATCTTGATTGGTATTGACACTTTTGGCGATAGAAACGGAACGAACAGGCTTCCTGTTGATTCTCTTCCCGCGCTGCCAACCGGTGTTGAGTTTCTTCTGAGGATTAACTCGAAGCATCGAGCTTCTCTGCTTTCAAGACCCGACTACAACAGGGGAGAGTCTCTGTTTTCAGCACAAAGGGCTTTTGATGCGGATTTCGTGAGAGTTAAGCTTTTGGTGAATCGAGAACAGGTCTCAAGCGAGGATGGAACAATATTTCCCGGCATTTACACGGACTTAAGCTCTCTTAATTACGGCAATTTTCGTCCGATGAGCAAAACTTATAACTCCCTTGCGCACTGGTATGTTGATGAAGCGAAAGAATGTCTTTACGTTCGAGTTCCCTGGCTTCTCCTAAACGTAAGCGATCCTTCCTCCCGCACGGTTTTGCATGATTTGAGAACAGACCTGCCGAAAGGACCCGCGGGAATCCGAGCATTTCTCGGAATGAACTCAATCGGCACCGTAAGAACAAAGGGTTTTAAGTTTTATGCCGCCCTTCTGATAGATGGGAAGCTCAGCGATTTTTGCCCGAGAAGCGGAAACAAATTCGACAAAAGGGTGAAGAGATTTTCCTGGAAAACTTGGAACAGGCCCCTTTATATTGAGCGCAAGAATCTTAGTTATCCCGTGCTATCCGAGTTTTTCTCAAAAGTCTGCTCCATTGCTGACTGAGGACTTGCATGAAATTGCTGTCCGTCCTATCCGCTAAAAGCACTTCTTCTGGCGCCACTTGGTCGCAAAGCCTGCGATTTCGCATAAATGGCGCACAAGGGGTCACGAAATAAAGGTTTCATGAGTTTCGGTTGAAATTGAAAGAACAGCGCAATTGTGAGTGTGGCAATTTGCCAAAAGAAAGTGAGGAAGATGGCGGAAAACGAAAATTCCTGCGTTCAGCCTGCCAAAGGACCTATCCTCGAGGAGCCGGGAGGCGCCAGGATGTTTGGGGTCAGAGGCAAGGAGGAAAGAAAGATGTTCGGAAGGATTGGAAAGGAAGCCCCTGATTTCGAGGCGAGTGCTTTTGTGGGCACAGGATTTAAGAATGTTCGTCTGTCTGACTAAAGGGGAAAGTGGGTGGTCCTCTGCTTCTATCCCGGAGATTTCACCTTTGTTTGACCGACCGAGCTTGCGGCAGTTGCCGTGCGGAAAAACGAGCTCGAGCGACTCGGGGTCCAGGTTCTCGCGATGAGCGTTGACGGCAGGTTCGTCAATAAGATATGGCAAGACACCTAACTTTCCAAGATGGTTGAGGGTGGTTTTGCATAACCGATGCTTACCGATCCCAGGGGCGCATCGGAGAAGTTTACGGTTTCTATGACACGGATGCCGGGGTGGACATACGCGGTCGCTTCATCATTGACCCCGATGGAATACTGCAGGCGAAGGAGGTTCTCGCGCCCATGGTGGGGCGGATTGTTGATGAGTTGATTCGCCAAATAAAAGCTTTCCAGCACGTGGCGAAAACAGGCGAAGTGACTCCCTCTGGCTGGCTTCCGGGTAAGAAAACCCTGAAGCCCGGACCTGATCTTGCGAAAAAGGTTTTGGGAGGTCTGGAAGCCCGGTGACGAATGAGCTTTAGAGAACGCTTCGAATCTCAAAAATTTCGAATCAAGAAAGAGGCGGCGAGAACAAGAGTTAAGAAAAAGACGAAAGCTTTAGCGGCTGAACCTAACGCCAAATTCAGTGGTTTCCTTCTATCGGGGGAATGTCTTACAAATTCGCCGTAAGTAATTAAAAATGCGCACGCGGAGGCGAGCGCGCAAAATATAAAACCGGGCATCAGAACAATCTTTTAAACACCCATTCTTAAATCCTTTGTAATCGGAATACTCTGTGTGTATCGCGGTTTCGATTCTCTCAGGCAAATATTTCCACAGAAGGCAAGTGCTTCAGGCTAAAAGCGTTCCGGCGGAATTTTTCAAGACCTTAAAAATAAAACAGAATGAAATTTCCGATGCTGTCACTTTACCGACTCTCTTTAGAGCGCCATTTGAGCCTTCACAAATTTTCGTCCTTTTCGCTCCTGTAAAAAATTACGTCAACGTTTTCTAAGATCAGCATACCTTTTTGATCGATTCATCCAGTTCAGGTATCACTGCGTTTATTCTCTCTTATGACTCCGACGAGTGGAACTAAAGGAAAGCAGGTGACGATAAGCGGGAGCAATTTCCATACAAGGACGCCAACTCATATGTTTCCTTCGGGGGGGTCAAATGCGCGTCAACCGATTACATCTCATGGAGTAGCAGCACGATAAAGGTAAAGGTACCGGGAGGTATAGGAGGTAAGGTCACGGTCAAAATCGGGACAGCGGGCGGAACATCAAACGGCGTATGCTTTAAAATCGTTCCCAACATAAGCACATTTAGCAAAACATCGGCAAAGCCCGGGGCAACCTTAGCAATCTACGGTAACGGTTTTGGAAAGTGGGCCTCCGGGACAACATTTGTGTATTTCGGTTCAAAACGTGCCTCGATTTATGTTTCTTGGGCGAACACGAAGATATCCGTGAAGGTTCCCACCGGAGTAAAGGGCAGAATATACATAACTGTGAGGACATCCGGGGGAGTATCAGCCGGAAAGGCTTTTACCGTTCTGTAAGAAAAGATTTCTGCCGCTTTTTGGATCGAAAGCTTATCGCCTCAAAAAAGCTTATCGACTTAAAATGAGAATAATGGTCAAATTGTACAATTAAGACCGATTACGCGGTTTGACCCTTGCGTTTTGCGGAAATATAATAAATGCGCACTTTGAAAAATGAATAACATGGCGCGCAGGTGGCAATCTGCCTTAATAGGGAAGCCGGTGAGAATCCGGCGCGGACGCGCCACTGTGATGGGGAGCGACCCGCATAACCACTGGCTAAAAGCCGGGAAGGGCGGGAAGCTGTGAACCGAGCCAGGAGACCTGCCTGTGTGCGTCGCCTGATATCCCTCGCGCATGGGAGAGTCGGGTCAACCTGAACCAAACCGCCCATCGAGATCGAGGGGCGGTTTTTGTTTTGGTTTTAGACCCGGCATTGTTCGAAGGGAAAGGGGGTGCTGCCGGGTCATGCAAGGTTGTGAGCGTTAGTTTTCAGGGCTGAGGATGTTAGTAGATAAGCATATGAATGGAACTATCAGGGAGGAGTTATGGAAGCGTTCAAGATTTCAAAACGGGTTTTAATAATCACCTTTGTGGCGCTTCTCGTCGCGCTGGCGCCCGGAGTTGCGCTCGGAGGCGCCTTAAACGATTGGAGCCAGTTTCAAAAGGATGAGCGCAACTCGGGGTTTTCGAACGTAAGTCTGCCAAAGAACGCAAACGTTCTTTTCAGAAGCAAGAACATCTACGCGAAGGATGGGAGTCAGCCTCTCGTTGCGGGAGACAGGGTGTATGTTTACGCCGGACAACCCGGTGTCTCAGGCGCGATACACTGCTACAAGCTACCTGAGGGAAAAGAACTCTGGAAAAATTCAATTGAGCCCGTAACAGCGTTTGACAGCTGGTCATCCCCCGCTTTTTCAAATGGTGTGGTCTATATTGGTTCTGGTTCTAAAGTTCAGGCTCTTGACGGCAAAAGCGGTAAGATATTATGGACAAAGGACCTGTCAACAATTAGAAGCAATGCTCAAATCGTAAACGCCTCTCCCACCGTTTTTGGAAATCACCTCTATATAGGCGATTACGCGAACGGTTGCTACTACTGCCTTGACGTAACTAAAAAAGGCGCGCTTGTTTGGGTGTTTTCATGCGACAGTCAGACAATCGCGTTCTCGACTCCCTGTGTGGACGGGGAAAAGCTCTTTGTCGGGCAGGGAGCCGCATTCGGCGCGAGCGTTACGCCGAACGGGAAGGTGTGGTGTCTAAATAGGAAAACGGGAAAGCCTATAACAAGTTGGGGCACCAACGGAGCGTTTGTCACGGACGTTAGGAATGACGTGAACGGATCTGTGACCGTTTACGGAAATTACATATATTTCACCGATTATTCCTTTTATCCTGCCGCGTCTTACAACTGCCACATTTACTGCGTTAATAAAGATACTGGAAAACTCGCGTGGAAAGATAAGGTTTATGGCTCGGACGGTACGCCAGCGGTAACCAAGGGATGGGTAGTTACCGCTGGACAGCAGCCGGCTCCCTGGCCTGAGCCCGGCACTAACTGGGTTTGCGCTTTCAAGGCCGATACGGAAAAGGGTAAGAAGATCGCGAGAGCATGGGAGCGGAAGGGAATAGGAGGCTTTAATTCTTCGCCCGCGATAGCCGGAAGTAAGGTTGTTGTTGGAAGTACTGATCCGGCCGCATGGCCGATAGTGGGAGACGGCATATCCGTGCTCAATTTATTTGACGGAAAAACGATATGGGGAAGTGGCGAAGGAGGAGGCTCCGTATCTTTAAGCGAATACGGGATATTAAGCATCGGTGGCGGGAAGCTTGTCTGTTTCGGTACCGGAAAGCGCGCTCCCGCGGAGTTTTACTTCGCTGAGGGGTGCACGAGAAAAGGCTTTCAGGAGTGGCTCTGCCTTGGAAACCAGGAGAATGATAAAGTTAACGTCACCATCAATTATATGCTCAGCAACGGAACAAACCTTACCCAGAAAGTCGCGCTTCCCCCCAAATCGAGAACGACGGTTTTTGTGAATGATTTTGTTGGTCCGGATAAGGACGTTTCAGCGAAGGTAACAGGCGATGGATATTTCATTGCCGAGAGGGCTATGTATTTCCAGAACTGGGGTCTTAGCGGAGGAGAGCAGGTACTTGGCTCGACACAATTGCTCAATAAGGTTTACTTCGCCGAGGGCACGACCAGGGATGGTTTTCAGATGTGGCTCGCGCTGCAAAACCCGAATGCCTCCGAGGCAAAGGTAATCCTTACCTTTCTCTTCGCGAATGGAAGTTCACCCGTTCAGGTATTGAGGTCAGTCAAAGGAAAGAGCCGCGACACCGTGGACGTCAATTCACTTGTTGGGGTCAATAAAGACGTAAGCGTATCAATATCAGCAAACAAGCCTATTTGCTCGGAGAGAGTGCTTTATTTCAACACTCCCTTCGAGATACTGGGTTCGACAGCCAATGGCGTTCACAACTGCGTGGGCGTTCCTGAGCCTCATAAGAAATGGTTGTTCGCGGAGGGAACAACGAGAAAGCAGTTCAGGGAATGGGTCTCAATCATGAATCCTAACTCCACAAAAGCCAATGTCACCATTACATATGTTGGATCCGCAGGGGAGAGAAAAACCTTTAACAGGGTCATTCCCGCTTATTCGAGGCATACCGAAAGCGCTTTTGAGGACCTCGGCTTTGACAAAGACATTGGCCTTATCGTTGCTTCAGATTTACCCGTTGTTGCTGAGAGACCCGTATATTTCCAGTACTTGCCGCTTACGGCGGGGAGCTCTCAAATCTGGTCTGGTGGTCACAACTCTCCCGGAGCCGTTGATGCTGCATACAGATGGGATTTCGCGGAAGGCTCCACGCGAGATGGATTCGAGATGTTTTTATGCATCGCAAACCCAGGTAATAGGACTGCCAGTGTAAAGATCAGATATTTCATTAAAAGAGTATCCGGTGCGACTGACGTTAAGGAGGAACAGATAAAGGTTCCCGCTTCAAGCAGAGAAACCGTTTTTGTGAACAGGTCCGTTGGGTCCGGATGTGACGTGTCGGTATCTGTTGTTAGCGACGCACCAGTGATTGTCGAAAGACCGATTTACTTCAGTTATTCGGCATATACAGGTGGAGGCGTCTCATTCGGTTATCCAACGGTACCTTGAATTATCGGTAAACGGGGCGACCGGGGCCGGATGTTTTCCGGTCCCGGTCATCCTTCAAGGTGATATGAAGATGAGTAAAAGAATTTCGATATGTTTTCGTTTAATCCTTGCTTGCTTATTTTTGTCGCTTCTCTTTCAAGGGTGCGCCCGTTTAAGTGTTGATCAAGAGAAAAGCGGAAAGAATGTCGACAGAGATTTCATATCTATTGGCGTCACGAAAGAATTCGGAAAGGTTTTTCTTAAGGAAGCTCAAGTGAGGTGGCGGAAAAGTAGCACGGTGATGGATGCCCTTGAGAAAATTTGCAGGGTCGAAAAAGCTTACGGAGGTGGTTTTGTCAAGGCTATTGACGGGATAGCTTCTGCCAAAGGAAAAGATTGGTTTTACTATGTAAACGGAACCCTTGCAGATGTAGGAGCGGCACTTTATGAAACGGGCGCTAAAGATGAGATATGGTGGGATTATCACGCCTGGGGGCGTAACACGTTTATCCCCACGGTCATTGGTTCTTACCCGAAGCCTTTTACGGTTGGATACGGCGGAAAGAAGCGCCCAACCACAATCGTCTACTCTTCTGAGTTTCACAATGAGGCAAGAGCCATCGGAAAATACTTAGGCGCCGAAGGCGCCCGTGTACTCTATTCAAAAGATTTATCAAAATTTGAAGACGCGAAAAAGAATGGTCCCGTTATCGTTATCCTGAATAGCCCCGCGTTGCATCTTAAGGGTTTGAAGGAAAATATTTTGAGACATTTGAACTTGAGCGGAACTTTCATAAGGGTTGAGGGTGAGAAAATAATCGTTTTGGATGAGGAGGCAAATCCATCGAGCGTCGATGTCGAGGTTACGGGCGCAGTTGTCTGCGCTGGCGTGGGAATGGGCGACGCGTCCCCGATCTGGTTCTTGTTGTTTCTTAATGACGAATCAAAAAACCAGATTGTGAAAATTCTCACGGGTGAAACCCGAGTGTTAAAGCATAAAGTCGGATTGGTAATTGACAGCAGGGGAGAGATAAGGGCGTTGCCTTTTGGGGAAAACCGATGAAGATTGCTTATAAGAAAAATGACTCACTTTTTCATATCCTGCATCCGGTTTCTCAGATGATTATTTGTGCAGCGATCTTAGTGTTACCCTTGTTGAACTCCAATCCTTTCGCTTCTTTGAGCGCTTTATTGTCTGTTGGAATCATTGCGGGTTCATCGGGTGTTTTCGCTGACTGGATCTCCTGGTGGAGATTTTGTCTTTTCATCTTTGTCTTGTCGGTGGTGATAAACGCGTTCGTGTCATCAAACGGCTCGACGGTTCTTTTAAAATATTCGGGATTGCCTGTATTTGGGAGAATCGTTGTTACAGCTGAGGGATTATTCTTCGGCGCCTCAATGGGCTTGAGGATTTCGTCCATTATTCTTGTCTTCGCGTTCTGGGCGGTAGCGGTTGACCCTGACAGGATTTTGAATCTGCTCTCACCAGGAAGTTCAGAATCCGCTCTCCTTACCGCAATGACGATGAGAATGGTTCCGGCTGTGGCAAAAGATTCAAGAGAAATTCTTGAAGCGCAGGCAGCAAGGGGTATCGACCTTGACAGCGGCGGTTACATAAAGCGGATGAACAATCGAGTTCCGCTTTTGAGGAAACTCGCGCGAGATTTCCTCGACCGGGGAATATCGCTCGCGGAGGCTATGGAGTCACGCGCTTACGGGTCGGGTCCGAGAAGCAGGCTTGTAAGCTACGTTTTTTCACCGGCTGATTTTGGTGTTATCGCTGTTTTTGCCGCTGGATTGGTTTTCGTTATCGCCGTTTCCGCCATGAAACTAACAAGTTTTGATTTCTATCCGAGTATAAGAGTGTCGACCCAGGCCCAGGGTTACGCTTGTTTCGTTTTTTTTATCCTTGTTTCTGTTGTTTTCTCAGTGTTTTCTGCGCTATGGAAAAATTCCCGTTAGTTGAAATTGAAGATTTAAATTATACGTACCCGGGTTGCGGAGAGCCTGCCTTGAGGGATATATGCCTTAAGGTTCTGCCCGGTGAATTTATGCTGATTGCTGGTTTGACCGGCTCAGGCAAATCCACCTTATGCAGGGCCGTAAATGGTCTCGTTCCGCATTTTTACGGCGGGAAGATATCAGGCAACGTGCGGGTTAAGGGCATATCCACTCTTGAGGCGAGCGTTGGGGAGCTTGCAAGGTACGTGGGACTCGTCTTTCAGGACCCCGAGGCGCAACTCGTTTTCGAGGACCCGGAGCGCGAGATTGCCTTCGGGCTTGAAAATCTCGCGATTGAGCCGATACGCGGGATCAAACGTATCGAGGAGGTTTTCTCCTGTTTGAGGCTTGCCTCTCTTCGTGACAGGCGCGTCACGGATTTATCCGGCGGAGAGAAACAAAAGATCGCTCTGGCATCAGTGCTTGTTATGCAGCCTGAGGTCATAGTTTTGGATGAGCCAACGAGCCAGCTGGATCCGGTCAGCGCTGAGGATTTTCTGGTCACGTTGAAATCTCTAAACAGTGAGCTCGGCATATCCGTTATCCTTGCAGAACACAGGTTGGAGCGCTGTTTCCATCTTGCTGACAAAATTGTCGTTTTGCACGGAGGAAGGGTTGTTTTTTCAGGCACAGCTGAAGATATCGCTAAAACCGACCATGCAGTTGGCATGAGACTACTGCCGCCGATCTCAAGACTTTTTCTTGAGGCGGGGTATACGGAAATCCCGCTTAACGTAAAAGAGGGCAGAATGATTCTCTCCGGTATCGACGGCATCCCTAATCGTCACAAGCTCGAACGGCCTGACTATAGTCACACCGGGATGATTGGAAAGCAAGAGAAAAATTCAAGTAAAGCTTTCGCGGAGAAGATAACCGAAAGGGATGCTGCCGTGAAGGTTGAGAATCTGTGGCATTCATACGGCGATGGAAACCCTTCCCTCAAAGGCGTGGACGCGGATTTCGGTTTCGGCGAGGTTGTGGCAATTGTAGGTGAGAACGGGTCCGGGAAGACGACACTTGTCAAAAATATCACTGGAATTCTCAAACCATCAAAGGGAAGAGTGATTCTTTACGGGAGAGATATTGCTGAAATGAATCGCCGCGAGATTGCGGCTCTTTGCGGCATGGTGATGCAGAACCCGGAATCACACCTTATCTCGAAGACGCCAGAGGAGGAGCTGAGGCTGACTTGTAAATCCGCAGGTTTCAGCGAAAAAGAAACGGAGGAAAGGGTATCCAAAACTCTAAGCACGCTCGACATCGAATCTCTCCGTTCAACCCCCGTTGAGGAAATTTCATGCGGGCAGAGGGAACTGGTTGCGATTGGATCCGTGGTTGTTCGCGATCCTGATCTATTAATCTTGGACGAGCCGACCAGGGGGCTTGACTCTTCTGTTAAAGAGAGAATCGCTTCCCTGCTTGCAAGACGCAAATCTCAAGGGAAGACCACAATCGTTGTCACTCATGACCTCGAGTTTGTTGCCGAGTTTTCCGACAGAGTGATCATGCTTGCCGAAGGACGCATAATCGCCCAAGGGGAAATGAGAGAGGTGCTTTCCGATTCGCTTTTCTACACCACGCAGTACAACAGGTGTTTCAGGGGTTTTGCGAGCGGCGTCGTCACAAAAGCAGACGCTTTGAAAGTTCTAAAGGAGTTCGCTTGAGAAAAGCGTTGGCGGCAATAATGATTTTTACAGGCACACTGGCTCTCTTTTTAGCGGGTGCCTTCCTTGACGTGGATATATTCAAGGATCCCGCCGTAATCAGCGTCACGTTCGTGGCGCTTACGGTTTTTTTCTTTTACGCTTATTATGAAGATAAGAAACACGACGTAAAGCTAATAGCCATGATAGCGAGTCTGTCCGCGATAGCCACGGGCGGTCGCGTTCTTTTCGCGGTCATACCGAACGTTCAACCCGCGACTTTCGTGATAGCGGTGAGCGGTGTCGTGTTCGGTCCGCTGCCCGGCTTTATGGTGGGTTCGACCACGGCGGTGGTCTCAAATATTTTCCTCGGACAGGGACCTTGGACTATATGGCAGATGCTCGCTTGGGGGTTGTGCGGGCTGGTTTCAGGGTTACTGGGCAGGGGTCGTCTTATGAAGAATCGATTCGTTTTTGCCATCTATTGCGCGATTTGGGGTTTCCTATTCGGTTGGATAATGAATCTTTATTTTGTGCTGGGTTTTATAAAGCCTCTTACCTTTAAGTCATTTTTCCTCGCTTATTCTTCCTCGGTGGGGTTTGACGCGCTTCACGCTCTCGGCAATTTCGTATTCGCTTATGGTTTTGGGCTTGCTTTCATGGAAATGCTTCGTAAATACAAGTCGAGGTTGTTTTTTGAAACGGAAACTCAGGGCGGGGATTTGTTGCGAAATGTGTCTGGAATGAGCAAAGGAGATGCCCTGGTAAGATGATGAGATGGTCGAGTAGCCGGACAGCACTTGTTTTGGTTCGAGCGGCGGTTTCAATGATAATCCCGGTCCTCGTTTTTCTCTCAGTTATCTCTAGGTTTAATCGCGCTTGTGCGCAAAACGCAATAGGCCAGTCTGTGGCGAAAGCGTTAATGTATTTAAAGACAAGGCAGCAGGACGATGGTGGGTTTGCAGAACCTGGCTCTCAATCCTCTGAAAAACTCACTGCCTGGGCGGTTTGCGCCATTTCGGCTGCTGGCTTCGATCCAAAAAATTTTTTGACCAATGAGATATCCCCGATTGACTATCTTTCCAAACGCGCCAAAAGCGCATCCAGGCTTACGGATTTCTCGGTTTTGTGCCTCGCGGTAAGCGCTGCTGGAGAAAATCCAAAATCTTTCGGCGGTGTGAACCTTGTGTCGAAGATAAAATCCAATCTTAATCCCGACGGCCATATCGGAAGCATGATTAATGACCACACCTGGGCGCTTATCGCCCTCGCTGCCGCTGGCGAGCCCGTTCCCAAAACCGCAGTTGAATGGCTTGCTGCAAGGCAGAATATCGATGGCGGTTTCGGATACTCCGAGCAATCCGGAAGTGACCCTGATGACACTGGAGCTGTTATCCAGGCACTGGTGGCCTCTGGTATGGAGAAAAGCGATCAGGTCATAAAAAGGGCGGTAATGTATTTAAGGTTCTGTCAAGCAGAAGACGGTGGCTTTTCGTGGCAGGGCGAGGCCTCAAACGTTGCTTCAACTGCCTGGGCGGTACAGGGACTTGCGGCGTCAGGGGAGGACCCGGGCTCGGAGTCATGGAGGTCATCTGAGGGGACGCCGATCGAATACTTGCTTTCTATGCAGGAGGAGGACGGACATTACAGGCACAGCCAGAACCTGGATTCTTATCCATGCTGGATGACCGTTCAGGTCATACCGGCCCTCTTAAAGCGGCCGTTTCCAATCGTAAGACCCGAGCATCAAAACGATATTCCAGCTCCATCTTATAGTGCTGGAGCGAATGCTCAAGACGAGGAGGAAGAAATTTACGGGAGCTCAGCTGATGAGGAAGGCTTCACCGAAGATGAGCAAGAAGATGTAACGGTAGAAGAAGAATCATCTATAAGCGGTGATTCGTCCCGTAGCCGAGATAGGTCACCACAAGACTCAAGTAACGGTAAACTCGCAACTGCCGGAAGTGAATTCCAAGAAGCGGTCGCGGCTCGGGAAAAAAAGGGAAGCTTTGAATTATTCCTTGCCCTCTGCCTCGGATACGGAGGGCTTATGCTCTTTGCTTATTTGGTGATCTCGGCCCTTTATGCTCAGTGGTAAGAAGCGCATGTTTCACAGTATTGCGCCTCTTTCCTTGAGGCGTTCTCTTAGAGCGCGAACGTCGATGTCAGCCATGCCGATATTGTTCTTGCCCGCGATCGCGCAAGCGACACCTGCCGCTTCACCCATGCCCATGCACGTGGCGCTCACCCTTGCGCTCCCCTGACCCTCAACGGTGGCGGACAGACACCTTCCCGCGACTATGAGGTTATCGATTCCATTTGGAAGGAGGGAGCGGTAGGGAACAGCATAAGTCTTTCCCGGTGGAGGAAATTCCAGGACCGTGTCTTTTCCCTCAAGATGCAGTTCGATTGGCCAGGCCGAACGGCATATGCCGTCATCGAAATCAGCCGCACCGAGAACGTCTTCACCAGTCAGGCGATAAAGACCCGAAATTCTTCTCGTGGAACGGATCCCGATTCTGCAGGGGGTGTCGGAAAGATACGCCTCGGAGAATCCTGGCATTTTCGCTTTGAGGAACTCAGCGAGAAGTACCGCCTGCTTTCTGCCTTCCATCTCTGCGTAGGTGAGCTGCTCGGGGTCGGTGCAGTCAACCGGTTTACCGTCGATGGAAACCCTTCCCATCGCAACAATAACTTCGCCCGGTCGCATCGTGGGGATGACGGCGCCTCCCGCGCGCGGTAGGTCGAACTCCCCGGTTTCCACCGCTTCGCGTATGAGCGTTTGGAGTGTGGCAAGCCCGGCTGTTAGGGCTTCGACTACGTTCACGTTATGCATGTAGAAATTGAGTGTTGGAAATTGCACCGGCGCATCTTCCATCGCGGCGCCGCAAAGGAAAGAAAGATCGCCGTCACCGCTTGCGTCTACGAATGCTTTTGCGGATACCTTCATTTGAGCATTTCTTCTTTGAAGGGTGATATTCTGTATCCTTCCACTTTCCAATTCTGCGCCCACAAGGCATGTATGAAGCATAAGTTTGACATTTTCAGCGCTTTCAATCCATTCGTCGAAAAGTTTCTTTACTCCCCACGGCGCGTGAGGAAGCACGGCTGTTTGTTCCCATGGAATGGGCCCGTAAGCGAGCCCCCTTGATTTGAGGGTCTCCGCGCAGTCCCTGGGAATGCCACCAACAGCGTAATCGATTGTGTCTTGGTTCCTCACAAACAGGCCGCCAATTGTCCCCACAAGCGATGAAGTGAGATTGCCGCCGAGAAAACCGCACTTCTCGACGAGAAGAACTTTTATGCCTTCTTCGGAGGCGGCGCGCGCAGCTGCGACACCGGCGGGACCTCCACCGACCACTATGATGTCGAATTCCATGGTTCCCCCTCTCATCCGCAAGTATAGATTCGCCCAAGTAATCTTACATCAATCCATTTGTTTTGTGGGTAAGAAATTATGTCTTATCTGATGAACGAAGGAATCGTGCTGCTGAACGCATCGAAAGATTTTAAGCTTTCCGGTTCATGAGCACCGCAGGAATGAGCTCAAATTATTTTTACGGAAAATTAACCGGGGATAAAAGATTCTTTAACACAGATTTGGGAAAATTATACCGACAAAAGAGATCAAGCTCATGATTTTTTTAAAAGGAAGCGAGGGTTAAATGTTTTCAAAGAGGAGTGTTTGTGATGGATGAGAGGGAAAACGCCGGGGATAAAGAAGAGCAAGCCCGGACGGCCGAAGAGATCGAAAGTACAGCTCATGAGAATACCAGCGAACAGGCGAAGGCGCCGGATTCATCGGTCACGGAGCAGGCTGGAAAGAAGGGCTCGGGCGAGCGCTTTAGCGGAAAAAAAGAGAAGCTTGTTGTTCCCCTGCTTATCGCGGTTGTGATTCTTCTCGCAGCCGTAGTCGCTTTGAGTGCGATTCTGATCGCGAGGACTGGCAGAAGCCCGGTAAAACCTGCCCCGAGGTTTGAGGGATTTCAAAGACCTTTCCTCGAGAGAAGAGAGAAAATGCTTGAAAGGTTGGATGAGTTCAAGGAAGCCGTTGGAATCAAGGAATTTACGGGCGAGGTTCTCTCGGTTGAGGAGGGAGCGCTGACGATAAAGACTTCCTCAGGCGAAGTGAAAATAAAAACCACCGATAAGACCAGATACACATTACAAGGCAGGATGAAAAGGGGGGAAGAACTCGGCAAACCAAAGCTTGAGCAGGGCGACAAGGTGCGAGTGCTTGCTCACGAGGGAGAGGACGGTCAGCTTGAAGCGGTGTTAATACGCTCTCTTTTGAGATGACGGCTAAAGGATATCAGAGGAATTCTATCTAACTTTGCAAGCGCGCCTGAATTGATTTCACAAGGAGTCTATCGTGAGCGGAAAAGAAAAAGCGCATCGCAGAGATATCAAAGCAGTAATATCAGCGCTAACCCTTATTGCGGCGGCGCTCTGCGTTGTTTCGTGCGCGTCAGGTTCAAACAACGCCATAAGGAAGAGCACAACCGTTAAAAAGCCCCCGGGTATAACGCAATCCGTCTCGCAGAGCTCGAAATCAGAAGGTAGCGACGTCTCGGAGGCTGCGGGAGATTCATCAAAAGAGGAGGTAAGCACCGAAGAGACTGCGCAGGAGAATGATAAGGGCAGTTCTGCTACCACACCAAAGACATCCGTGAACCTCCTCGGGGTCATATTTACGGTTATTAACGCAACCAGACCCGATTCGAACTCGAGCGTAATTTCTTCCAGTTCCCGCGAGGTCAAGGGGGATTATCTCGAAATCGAACTCGAAATCACAAATTCGTCCGCTGACCTTGCTCAAATCTCCGATTACGCTTTCAGGCTTTCAAGCCCCGGGATTGTGGCGTCCAATTATTACGATTATTACGGCGACATTGGCTTATACGGCAGGTACGTTTCGAGCCATGTGATATCCGGGACTCTTCTGGACTATTCGACTCTTAATTCTGTTTCGGGGAAACTCAAAATAGGGGAAACCCTTTCTGACGTTTTCCTTTTCTTCGACTTAAACCCTAAGAGGGCGGGGAAAAATCCTAACGTGACGAAGGAAAACACCGAACTCGTAATCAAGAAGGTCTCAGGTTCCGGTTATGGCACCACGGTAAGGATTTCCCTTACCGGCTATCCGGATAAATAGGGAAGAGGCGAGAGAAGGGGTCTAAAGTGCGGGTTCTCAAGCGCGGGGCAAGATCTTTCATAAGACACATCAAAACAAACTTGATTGTTATTTTTCTACTTTTTATCTGTCTTGCGTTCGCGATATCCATGTTAAGCATAAAGCTTGCGTCAGACGCACAGATCAGAGAGGTCAAAGCGAGGGTTGGCAATTACTGTGAGATAAGGGTCAGTTCAAAATACATGATGAACATCTTTGAGGAGGAAAGGAAAAAAACTGCGGCTCAAAGGCAGGCGGAAGCTCGGAAGATGAGCGAGGAGGAAGAGTTTGCTGACAGGGTCAGGTTTCTCGTTCCCGAGAGTCTAACTGACGAGTTTTCCCGCTACGACAGGATAAAAACCTACGACAAGGTTCTTGAGGCGAGACTGGAAATTCAGGGAATAGAATCACAGGAGATCGCGCGCGCCTTTGTAATGAGACGACCTGACGAAGGTGAGACCGGAACAATGACCGCCCAGACGCAGGCAAACAGATTTCGATTTGAGGGAAACACAAACGGAGATAGCATAGCTGATTTTGCGTCAGGCAATAAGAAGATTATCAAGGGGAGGCTGTTCACATACCAAGAGTACAAAGAAAAAAACCTATCGTTGTTGTTGAGAAGAACATTGCTGAAAAGAATGACCTGAGTATAGGAGATGAGATCGAAGCTAAAATAAGCGGGATTAGCGGCGCGGGAAGCACGCTTAAGCTTAAAATAATAGGAATATATGAGTCAGTTGAGGCCGAGGAGCAAAGCGAACAAGCGTCAAGCCAGCAGTTTAACCCGGCTGGCGACACTTTTTATGGGCCCCTAAGCGTTGTCCAGAAACTCAACGGGACCGATGGTTACGTGACTCTGGGTTCGTATTATTTCGATAGCGTCGACAGCACCGAAGTTATCAAAAGCGCTTTTAAATCCGAGGTCTCCGAAATAAACAAAGACGGCAAATACGAAATAGCAACGGACTATTCCGATTACGAATCGATTGCCGACCCGCTCGTTAAAGCGGGAAACTCATCCCGTATCGGTCTTGCGGCGACTTTGGGAGCATGTGTTCTCATCGTCATTCTTTCAATGGTGATAATAATTGGATACAGGACGAAAGAACTCGGCATTCTTAAGGCTATCGGAGCGAAAAACTTGCAGGTGATCGGCCAATACGCGGTTGAGGTCGTGCTCATATGTTTGTTCGCTGTTGTTCTCGCCTCCGGGGCCAGTGGCTTTACGGCCAAAAAGATGGGAGACTGGCTTCTGCCCGAGACTACCATGCAAAACGGAAGTGTTTTGCAAGCCCCCTCGAAAGCGATGCCGATGTTTGCAAGGGATAGGTCGCTTTATAAAGAGGGCAGCGGATTCCAAGGGGTTAGCTCTGAATCAAACGAGAGCTTTGCGACCCTTGATGTGACCTATCGGGGAGTGCTTTTCGTTTACGCCGCTTTGATGCTCTTGGTGTTGAGTCTTTTTGGCATGGCGATTCCTGTCGTAAGGCTCGTAAGGTTAGAGCCCGTGAAGGTCCTGAGGATGGAGTGAAATCTTTCCTCCCATTAAGGAAGCGGTTTCGTGACAGAAAGACTATTTTTCCGTCGGGCGAGGAGTTTTTGTGAGGTGCTTATATGGAATTACAGGGAAAGTTAGCTGTTGATATCGAGGGAGTCTCAAAGACATACTCAACAAAGGGAGGGGTAGTCAAAGCGGTTGACGATGTGACCATGTCGGTGCGCAGGGCCGAGGTCACGACCATACTCGGGCCTTCCGGTGCCGGAAAGACTACCCTTCTTTATATACTGGGCTCGCTTGAGCGACCGGATGAAGGAAAGGTCAATGTGGCTGGAGTGGACCTGCTTGATCCCTCTGTGGATTTGACAGAGTTCAGGCGCACCAAAGTTGGTTTTGTTTTTCAATTCTTTAACCTGATCCCGTCACTTACCGCAATTGAAAACGTTACGCTCCCGATGGATCTGGCCGGTGTGCCGGCAGGCGTTCAGAACAAGACCGCCGCAGGACTCCTTGAAAGGACGAGAATAGACGAAAGCCTTTTCAACAGACGACCCCCGAGGTTGAGCGGGGGAGAAAACCAGAGGGTCGCTATCGCGAGGGCGCTTGCCAACGACCCGGATGTCATACTCGCCGATGAGCCAACGGGTAATCTCGATAGCGAAACAGGGAAGGTGGTGATTGAAATCCTTCGCTCGCTTGCACATGAAGACGGAAAATGCGTTATTGTGGTGACTCACGATGAGACGATTGTCGAGATGTCAGATAGAGCCTATAGGATGGAGGACGGAAAGCTCAGGTTTCACAGAGTCTCGGCTTGATTATCCTGTCTTTTTCTACAGGAAATATCGTATCAGAATTATCTGGAAGACCTTGCTAGCGAAAGTAAAGCAGATGGTGGGGAGGGAGACAGGAAATATCGTATCAGAATTATCTGGAAGACCCACCGAAGAGATAATCCATTTGAGGCATGCTTAATTTTTTTGAAACGAGATGTGTGACCGTGTATAAAAGACAAATGCCCGTATTTAGGAGGAAGGAGTGCCACGCCCGAAGAAGCCGAGGTTTGTAAGCTGCGGTCCAGTTTTCGCCCGATTCGGACCGCAGGGTCTTGCGGGGAACAGCGCGCAGCATGAAACACTCACGGTAGAGGAACTTGAAGCGATCAGACTTGCCGACCTTGAAGGGCTCTACCAGGAAGAAGCTGCTGAAAGGATGGAGATATCCAGACAGACTTTCCAGAGGATAGTCAAATCAGCCAGGAGGAAAGTCGCTTCCTCTTTAGTGAATGGGAAAGCTTTGAGTATAGAAGGCGGTTGTCACGTTATTGCAGGAGAGGAGAGGTTGCTCGAATGCTTGTCATGCGGGCATACATGGCGAGAACCATTCGGAACTGGAAAGCGGGCATTTGAATATTCTTGCCCGAATTGCGGTTTACAAACCTTGCGGAGAGCTCACCCGGGCGCCAGGCGTACTTATGGCTGAAGGTGCTGCGCCGGACGGAGCTTTGAGGAGAGTAAGGATTGGGAAAACGGTCCTGAGGAGCGTGACACCTGACAAGACCGTTTTTTCTTACGCGCGTAAATTTGTTTGATAAAAGGATTCGAGAGATGGGGTTGAAGATGGTAAAAGGTTACGGTCAGATGAGAAGATGTGCGGGTCTATCGCAAACCTAACTCGATTCTGCTAAGAGCGATAAGAAGGAAGATAAAAATAAGAATGAAGACTCATCAGAGGAACAGGAAACAAGACGGTCTTGGTCTTCGATCATATCTAACGGCGCGCTGGTCACGATCGACGTCATTAGAGTGATTAAAGAGATCAGGCAACTCTACTGACAAACATTCCGCGGCGGCTGATTTTAGCATCAAGAAAGGGGTTTTAAATGGATATTCGGGTGAGCATCCTCTCGGACAATGTCGCTTCTGCCCCAGCCTTTATGGGCGAACACGGACTTTCCATAATGATTGAAACACCAAATGGTTCAGTCCTATTCGATTGCGGGCAGTCTGATGTAGCCGTAAGAAACGCAAGAATACTTGGCATAGATTTGCAGAAGGTTGAATGCATAGCGCTGTCACACGGTCACTATGACCATACAGCCGGTTTGCTTCACGTTCTCTTAGAGACAGGCAGGAAAAAAGTATTCGCTCACCCGGATGCTTTCCTGCCCAGGTTTTTTCAAGCGGGACCGATAAAGAGGTATATAGGGATCCCTTTCAACGATGCTGCCGTTCGTTCATCCTGTGAAGAGCTGATGTTGAGCAAAGAGCAGGTCGAACTCATAAGCGGGGTCTACCTTACCGGTGAGATAGAGAGAATCCCTGAATACACCTACGTTGAACCGAATCTGTATGTTGAGAGAGACGGAGAGCTCACGCTAGATGATTTTAGGGATGACCAGGCGCTGGTGGTTGAAACTGAAGACGGAATGATTCTCATCACCGGCTGCGCGCACGCAGGGATAGCCAACACCGTCAAGTACGTGGGCGCCAGGTTTGGCAAAATAAGAGCGATCATAGGCGGAACTCACCTCGGGCTTACCGACCCCAAACAATTAGAGCCTTCAATCAAAGTTCTCAAAGACATCGATTGCGAAAAGCTCATCTTTACTCACTGCACGGGCATCCGATTGATAGGTGCTTTTATGTCGGAGTTTGGCGAGCGCTACGCTCCCGGACAGAGCGGCATGGTGTTAAATTTCTAACTCACGCGCTTCGTACGTATTTTATCTCAAGACTCTTTTGTCAATTTAACAGAGCTATTCATCTACTCGTATGCATTTTAGAAATTCGAACGCTAAATGAATTCGCTGGAGTAAAATCGTAATTGAACGACTGGCGGAACAATTAGAACCTGGGTTATTAGTTGCAACCTCGTGCCGGGCGAGGATGAACTCGAAAGGTTAAGCCATTGGAACAACAAGAACTTGAGCGACTATTTGTAATAAACTGGGAGGCATAGTGGAAGACCGCGCGTATTTAATCGGGCTTGACATAGGCGGAGGTTCCGGGCGATGCGTGGCATGGAATCCATCTGAAAACCAGATTCTTGTAAGTCTGAGACGCTGGTCTCATCTTCCCTCGAGAAAAGCTCCCGGTTTAGGTTACGACATGGATTTGGATGGGGTGAGAACATCAATCCTAAACGCGTTGAGGGAATTGGTTGATAAAGGCAATTTAGGGAAGGAGACTGTTTCGGCCATAGGCGTCACGGGGATGAGAAATACAACTGTTATCCTGGATGATGAAATGAATGTTGTATTCGCAGTGCCTAACCAGGACGCCAGGGCGGTTGGCGAGAGCGCCGAGCTTGCTTCGGGGTTCGGTATGCTCTTCCACCGAATATCCGGCCATTACCCGGCGCCCATTTTCACTGCCCCGAGGTTAAAATGGATTGCCGCAAACGAACCGGAGATATTTGAACGCACCAGGTTGGTGATGACTCTAACTGACTGGGTTTGTTATCTGCTTACTGGAGAAATCGCCGCAGATGCTACACAGTCTGGCGAGACCATGCTTTTCGACCTGGAGAAGAGGTGCTGGTCTGATGAACTTATGGAAATCGTATGCGCGAGAAAACAATGGTTTGCGGATGTGGTGCCTTCTGGTCATGTGGTTGGCTACCTGTTAGATGAGATAGCGGAGTTTGTGGGGCTTAAGAAAAAGATACCGGTTGTAACATCGGGCGCGGATACTCAATGCGCTCTCCTTGGGGCGGGGGCGGTGACTCAGGGTGATGTTTGCGCAGTCGCTGGTACGACGATGCCCCTTCAGCAGGTCACCACAAAGTTCGTTTTAGACGAGGAAGGAAAGCTCTGGAGCGGATTACATGTTTTGCCGGGCATGTTTGTGCTCGAAAGCAACGGACTTGCCGCGGGAACGGCGCTCGAGTGGTTTTCAAAGATACTCTTTCCGGACTACGACAAACCTGTTGCGGCTTTGCTTTATGAGGCGGGAAAATCCTCGCCCGGCGCCGGTGGAGTTCTCTCAACGCTTGGGACATGTCTTTTTGATGCCCGGTCGCTAAACATTTCTTTCGGTGATATCACACTATCACATATGGTTACCCCCTCTGGCATTGAAGGAAGAGAGCATGTCTGCCGTGCGGTGGCTGAAGGCATCGCTTTTTCGCTAAAGTGCAATCTGGAGCAAATTCTGGCTTGCTCGAAGGAAAGCCCTGAGACATTAAAAGTCGCCGGCAGAATGGCCACAAGTCCGCTTTGGACCCAGATCGTATGTGACGTCGTGAATATGAAGGTGGAGGCACCTAAAACGCCTGAAGTCTCAGGGTTAGGAGCGTGCGCTTTGGCCGGCGTGGGCGCGGGCGTCTTCGAGAATTTTGGCGAGGTTTGCCAAATTTTGAGCCGAATAAGGAATACTCTCGAGCCCAGTCCCTCAAGCAACAAGTATTCTGATTTATACGCGTCCTGGAACAATGTAAGCTGCTCAGGAGGTGGTCGCGAGCTCTCCGTTATCGGACATATGGCGAGTCAATTGCTTGCCTCCCAGGCCCAGATTATGAAATTGGACGGAACAAAAGATTTTCGCCCACGTGTTTTGATAACCGCGCCGTTTGGCAGAGAGGCGTTGGGAATGATGGAAGAGTTCGCCGATGTGGAATACGCTCCTTGGTGGGAAACTCATAGAGTTTACCAGGGCGGCAAAGAGCTTGCCAGGGCGCTCCGCGGCTATCAGGTCTTTATAACAGAAATGGACGTTATTGATTTTGAGGCGATCCAAAATCTTCCCGAGCTACGCGTGATAATATCCTGCAGGGGAAATCCGGTGAATGTCGATATTGAGTCGGCGACCGAGTATGGCATCGCAGTTATCAACACGCCCGGGAGAAATGCGGATGCTGTCGCTGATCTTGTCCTGGCGTTCATGATCATCCTCTCGAGAAAATTGATAGGAGCTTTATCGTTTCTGAAAACGGGTAATGTCGCAGAGGGTGATTTGATAAGACTTGCCGAAGCCTACGAGAGATTCAGGGGAAATGAGTTATGGGGCAAGAAAGTTGGAATAATAGGTTTTGGGAATGTTGGAAAAGCTGTGGCAAAAAGAGCGCGTTCCTTCGGGGCAAGTATTCTGTTTTACGATCCATACGTGGATGAATACACCGCGGCTGCGGAGAACGCGGAGAAATGCTCGTTTGATGAGGTTCTCTCCCAATCGGATTTTGTGACCGTTCACGTTCCTGCAAATGAGAAAACAAAAAGAATGATTGATTACAGGGCACTTTCGATGATGAAGAGGAGCGCTTATTTAATAAACACTGCAAGAGCCTCCATTGTGGACGAAGAGGCTCTTTTAAGTGCCCTCCAAACCGGTCAAATCGCTGGAGCGGCTCTCGATGTTTTTTCAACAGAACCCCCCGGAAGCGACAATCCGCTCGTGAGACTTGAAAATGTGATAACCACTCCGCATGTCGGCGGGGATACGTTTGAGGTTAGCGAGCATCAGGGGATGATAGCTTTTGACCAATTAAATAAACTCTTACTTGGTCGAAGACCGGAGTACCTTTTGAATACGGAAGTTTTACCTTACTTCACGTTCAGGGGAAAAAGAAGGGAGCCCTCCGAGGAGATAGTTCAAAGGCTTTCAAAAAAGAATAAACCCAAAATGACTTCTTAAGCGCGATAATATATTTTCGATTGCGTAAGCATTGCGGAAGCTCGTGAAGAAGAGCAGGCTAACGCCGCAGAAATTGGAGAGCTTGACCAGAAATTTACCTGAGCGGTGTTCGGCATTGTCAGCAGTATGAGGGGGGAGGAGAAATGCTTAATCTCGAGGTTCTTACAAGCTCCGAACTGGATGCGCTTCAGTCTGATAAGACTATTTTTGTTATGGTCATGAGTCCCGTCGAAGTACACGGTCCTCATCTTCCTCTTGGAACCGACGTGATGGTGGCCACCGAAATAAGAGACAGGGCTGTCGAAAGGCTGAAATCAATTGACCCTTCTTTGGAATTTGTGGCGTTTCCGCCCTACTATATCGGCAGCGATACGATTCCCGGCTCGGTTGACGTGAACTCTAAAGCGCTCTATTACCTTTTAAAGGCCACTGCGCTTTTTCTGAAGCTGCGAGGATTTAAATACTTACTACTTTTGGATAATCACGGGGGACCGAGGCATCAGATCGCCACGGCTAAAGCGGTCAGGAAAGCATATTCTAAGTATGGCGTTTATATAGCCGCCCCATTTCTCTCATTTTACAGAAAAATGGTCGAAAATGACCCTGTACTGCTTGAAAAGGTACAACTCGGTGCAGGTTCATGCGGAGATGTTGATGACTCACACGCCGGTCAGAATGAGACCTCGCTTATGCTGTGCATTAACGAGGACGCGGTAAACGAAAGGTATAAGAGCCTTGAGCGAACCACCATAAATAAGGGGAAGTGGCCGGCGCTTCTTTTAAGACCAGTCAGCTTCCTTATGAGGCTTGTGGGATTAGGACAGGTTGCCGATGACATCGATTATGTCAGTATGCTGCTTTGCTGGGTTACGGAGAAGTTGCCGCCGACATATATCGGGGAACCTAAAGCGGCTTGCGCCGGAGCGGGCGAAAGGATGCTGAAAGCATTAACAGATGAGGCAGTCCAGGCGACTTTGGACGCGCTGGCGGGCAAAGAACCATTCCACCAGCCTAAGGGATGGACGCTCAGGGTCATTGAGCCAAGCCGGATGTAAACATTTGGCCACTCGAATCTTGCTAAAAGGGAATATCTTTTGGGGAGAGTGATTTCGCAAGGTAGATGAACGTCTCGCCGGCGACGCTCGGTTTTCCGAAAAATCTGTTTACCACTACTGCGATAGAGAACTTACCTTCGATGTGGCCATAAACGGCTGTGTTGTACCCGAGCAACTCGCCTTCATGTCCTATGAAATTACCTATCTTCGTAATACCCGCACCGTACTGCGCGAACGGAACGCCGCCTGATGAGGCGTCCACGCAGGTGAGCATTTCAGAGCGCGACCGGTCGCTTAAGAGTTCTCCGCGCCCAAGGGCAAGAGCCCATCTGCACATGTCGTATACATTGGAGACCATCCCACCTGCTGCCCATGAGAAAGACGGGTTTAAAAAAGTGTGGTCTACGTAATCGCCGCTTTCCGGTGACAAGACGTATCCCTTTATGTGGTGTTCAGGCAAAGAGGGGTCATTTTCCGGAAAATAGGTTCCACTTAAGCCGAGGGGATTCAATATCCTTTTCTCTAACTCAATTCTGAGTTTATTTCCAGTCACGGACTCTATTAAAAGCCCGAGGATAATGTAGTTCGTATTTGAATAATTGTAAGATTTTCCTGGTTTGCAGTATGGTTCGTGGGATGTTCCAATGGTAACAAGCTCATGCGGTTTCCAGATTCTTGCTGGCGATTTGTGAATAGTTTCCTGGAAGTATTTATCGTCGAAATAATTGAAAAGACCGCTTGTGTGATTTAGAAGATGACGCACGCTTATGCCGTGAAAATAATCACCGATGGTTAAAAGCTCTGAAACCTGCGTGTCAAGTTCAAGTTTGCCTTCCTCTGAAAGCAACATGGTCAAAGTGGCGATGAATGTTTTCGTCACGCTTGCGATTCTGAAGTGGTCCGAAGGGCTGATGAGTCTTTTTATTAAAATGTCAGCGTATCCTGATGTGATTAATATTTTGGAACCGTCATCGAAGAATATCCCTATGAGTATACCTGGAAATGTAAATTTCGACCTTATGCCAGACAACAAGATTTCCAAACGCTTCAAGACACTTTGATTTTCTATTTCTCCGTAAAATTTAATTTCGTTTACTTTTACCTTTTTCATCTCTTTACACTTCTGCCTATGCTTTTTTGGGGAATCCAGCAAAACGGTTCCGTTAAATTCTATAATCACGTGCCAAGTTATATAAACTCTTCTTACTTATACTGAAGCCCTTGACCGAACGCCCGGTCAAGTATGTTATTATTACGCCATAACCTCGTAAGGACAGAAACAGTATGGGCTGGGAATGAAGGGAAAACAAGACGTCTCAACTGAGGAGAGAATAAAAAAGGCGGCGCTGAGACTTTTTTCGGAAAAAGGTTTCCACCAGACGAGCACAACCGAAATTAGCAATGCCGCCGGTGTTGGAAAGGGAAGCATATATTGGTACTGGAAAAGTAAAGAGGATCTCGCTTTTTCACTTGTGTCAGACATGCTCGAGTCGTTCGTTGGAATCCTCAAATATTTCTCCGGCCGGAACGAACCTATTATCAAAAATTTGAAAGAATTGGCTGAATCTTTGGGCGAACTCTATGAAAGCGAAAAGGAGCACTGCAGATTACTGTGGAAGTTCAGGGCTGACCGGCACTACATTTTCACATCTGATTACAAGGAGAAAGTCGTAAAATACTATGAGGAGACAAGGAAATCGATAAAAGAGATGGTCATTAAAGCCATAAAAAACAGAGAGATCGCGCCTGTTGATCCCGAGTACGCCGCTTTGTTGATACTGGGAGCCACCGAGGGCATTGAGCTTGAGTGGCTTGAAAACGAGGAGTCCTTTCCAATAAAACGCGCTTTGGTTGACGCGTATAGTCTAATTGTCGAAGGTTTAAAGAAGGTTGATGATTGAAGGGAGTGAGGTTCTGTGAAGATCGTCGCATTGGGTGGAGCGGGCGCCATGGGTCGTAGAGCCGTAATTGATTTGGCCGCAAAAGACACCGTGGAGAAAATTTTGATTGCGGACTACAACCTCGAAGCCGCAGAGAAGCTTGCCTCAGAGCTGGGGGAGAAATGCAGAGCGGTCAAAGTGGACGCGAACGACCATGTTTCTCTTGTGGAAACGGTAAAGGGATACGATGTGGCTCTCGGGACAATAGGACCATTTTACAAGTACGAAGGAAAGGTCGCTAAAGCATGCATTGAGGCAGGCGTGAACTACGTGAGCATCTGTGATGACTACGACGCGGCAATGGAGTTTATGGCTTTGGACGAGGAAGCGAAAAAAGCGGGAGTTACCGCGATAACGGGTGTTGGTTGGACTCCCGGAATAACGAACGTATTTGCCAGACTTGCGGCGTCTGAGTTAGATGAGGTGGATGAGATCGCCACCTCATGGGGATGTCACGCAAGTGATACGGAAGGAAAAGCCGTTGTGCTTCATTACGTACACGCGGTAACTGGTATGATACCAAGTTACATCGACGGAAGGATTACATGGATAGAAGCTGGCTCCGGTTTGGAAAAGATAAAATTTCCGGAACCTCTCGGGTCAATGAATGTATTTCACGCCGGTCACCCCGAGCCTGTGACTATCCCAAAATATATAAACGCGAGAACCGTTACTCTTAAGGGCGGTTTAAAGGAAGCCGCTCTTGTCGGGCTTGCAAACCTGCTTGTAGGACTGAAACTAACTGATACCGTCAGGAAGAAAGACGTTATAGGCGGAATTTTCAACCGGATCCTTCCGTATCTGGAGAACATAGGAAAGCCTCCGGAGACCTGTTCCGCTTGCAGAACTGACGTTACAGGGAAAAAAGACGGAAAATGGCAGCATATAGCCTACGGCGCTGCCGCGCACATGGATCTTCTGACCGGAATGCCCGCTTCGATCGCAGTCCAGATGATTGGTGAAGGATTGATCACCGAAAAGGGGGCGCTTGCGCCCGAAGGCTGTATTCCGCCCGAGGAGTTTTTAAGAAGGCTTGCAGCTGGGGGCGTCAGAATTTACCGCGGCCAAGAAATGACCGAACCGTTGGAAATTTAGGAGGAAATCTATTGGTGATTTCCCGAAAGAGAGCTTGGAGGTCATAAAGAAGGAAGCCCTGATGCGCCGTTTGTCTTTTTGCGGCGCAGGATTGAGATTTAATGGAACAAAATAAGCAGGGGAAAGTCCCCTGCTTATTCTTACGGGTTAAAACGGGTCAAAGGAATCATGTCTTCTTGCCGTATGAATTCCATTCTTTCTCCGCTATGAGGCGATAGCGCTCCGAGTAATCGTCAATCTGAGGAGCAAGCTCGTTTATTACCGCATCTGCCCCCCTATGCGTCGGGTGTGCCCCGCATATGGTGACCACTTCCCTTAGAACTTCCGGAACGTCGATTATCATGCAAGGACGCAGAAGGTTCTTATCATACGGCTGTCTTTTGCGGATCTCTGTGAAGAACGGGGAGCGAAGTATGTCCTGCAGAGGTTTGTTTCTGATGTTGTCAACCGCAAAATGAGTGAACACGCAGGGCTCCACCTCGCCATCGGAGTTGATATGAAGATAGGTTCTTCCTCCCGCGAGACAGCCTCCAACCATTGGACCGTCATTCCAGAAGTCAGCGAGCAGTATGTCGTGTCTCGCCCTTCTCTTTATGAGCTGCTCTCTTCTGAAAATTCTTTGCTCCGGGGTTGGCATCAGTTCCAATCCAGGTTCCATTCCGACGGGGACGTAGTGGAAATACCATCCGATGAGGCAACCTTTGTCGCGGTAAAAATCTATGAACTCATCACTGACGATCAGCTCGTTGTTTTCCCTTGTTGCTGTCGCGCTGAAACCGAACAGCACACCCTCCTCGCGAAGGTGATCCATCGCGCTTAAAATCTTGGCATATGTTCCTTTGCCTCTCCTCGAATCGGTTTCTTTTTCGAACCCCTCTACACTTATGCAGGGATAAGCGTTCCCTATCTGCGCAAGTCTCTTTGCCACATGGCGGTCTATTAAAGTTCCGTTGGTGTAGATTTGAAAGAGAATCAAGGGGTGCCTTCCCAAAATATCTATGAACTCGTCGCCCAGTATGAACGGCTCGCCTCCGGAGATAGTGAGGAAATAGATGCCCATCCGCTCTGCTTCGTATAAGAGCCGCTCGAATGTTCCCAGCCCCAGATCGTGGTCTTTTGAGTATTTACCCGCGTAACATCCGTAGCATTTGAGGTTGCACCTCATGGTCGGGCTGATCACCATAAGAACCGGCGGGTCGAAGCCAACCTCCTTGCGGAAACGTTTCCTTTTGCGCTCCCCTTTGACAAGAATGTTTGCTACAAAGTTCAAGATTGACTTCTGGACGGCTGGGGACATCTGATGAAGGTGCTTTTTCGTCAAAAGCAGAATGGTCTTCAAAAAATCGCGACCTTCAGGGTAGTCAATGTCCCTCAGACACCAGTCAGCAATAGCCATTAATGCGCTGTCGGGCGTTGCTTTTAGCGATAAGAGTCCACCCGTGAGAATTGCCCTGATAGCGGCCCGTCTTATCGAAGAATCTTCTCGCATTTCGGGGCACTCCTTTCCGAAAACGAACGCCTTTTAACAACTGTACCTTGTGTCAAAGCCTTTATAATCCTATCACATTTACTTTTCGATATTTACGCTTCGCAGACCTAGTCTGCATCTACGTGAAATGGTCAAAATACAGTTTTTCATTTTCTCATGCGGAACAGGGAGGAATTGCTCCCTTATACAAATGAAAAACGGAATTCCTGTATTATTAGGTTACCTGATTTAAAGGCAAACGAATGAACGATGGAATTCCCGGATCGCTTGGAATTCCGGTGTTTTTTGAGGAGTAAGTTCGGTCAATTAAAGGAAGGTGATAGATTGGAATTGATAAGCCGCGATGAACTAAAAACTATCGCATCTTTCAGGTCCGATTCTTGCGTTTCTCTCTTTCTGCCAACTCATAGAGCTGGGGCGGAGATTTTGGAGGACCCGATCAGGCTGAAGAACCTGACCGCAATGGCGGAGCAAGAACTTGTCAAGCGGGGGATCAGAGCACCGGATGCCAGGAAGATACTCGAAAAACCCAGAAGGTTATTAAAAGACGGGCTGTTCTGGCATTACCAGAGCGACGGTCTTGCCATCTTTTCCGCGAAGGATTTTTACAGAGTTTACAGATTGCCGCTCAATTTCAAAGAAAAATGTCTGGTGTCGGACCGATTCTACATAAAACCAATTCTCCCAGCGCTCAGAGGGAATGAAAGGTTTTTTGTTATCGCGTTTAGCCAAAAGGGAGTGAGACTTCTTGAGGGGAGCGACTTTGGGATAGGGGAGGTTGACACGGGAAATCTCGCTGAAAGGTTCTCTAAAATTCTCAAGTTCTCAAAGGAAGAAAGACAACTACAATTCCATTCCGGGGCAGCCGAGAAAACCGCTGGCGGTTTTGAGCGGGTTCCGATTTTCCACGGTCACGGACCCGGCAAAGAGGATAAGAAAGACAAAATACTGCGTTATTTCTCAGAGGTTGATAAGGTCTTAAGAGAGTATTTGAAGGACAGCGCCGCGCCGGTGGTTTTATGCGCCGTTGATTATCTGATTCCGATATATAAGAAGGTTACGGATTTAAACCGAATAGCAGATCGCGCCATAACCGGGAATCCCGATGAATTGAGCATCCAGGAGATTCATAGGCGCGCCTGGGAAATCGTATCTGAGGATTTTTCAAAACCCTTTAAGCGCGCGATTGACAGGTATAGGGAACTTATCGGAACTGGACATACTTCCACAGAGCCGAAGGAGATTCTACCCGCGGCTCATAAAGGGCTGGTTGATACCCTTTTCGTTGACGTTGATTCGACAGTCTGGGGTTTCTATGACGAGCGCAGCAAGGAACTTACAATCCACAAAGAGCGTCTTCCCGATTCTGAGGACTTACTGGACATATGCGCTGTTGAGTCTTATTTCCACGGGGCGAAAGTGTTCGCTCTGAGGAGAGATGAGATGCCCCTTGGTACACCTGTCGCGGCTATTTTCAGATTTTGACCGATTCATCTGAAAATTTGCTCAAGGGTATTTACGGTGAAAGGAAAGGTGAGTCATGAAGGTAAAGGATAGAATGACCGAGGATGTCGTGGCAGTCGAGGCTGATTGGCCGATCAAGAAGGCATGGCAGATCATGAGGGAACAGAAGCTGAGGCACCTGCCGGTTTTGAAGAACGGTGAGCTCGTGGGCATAATCACTGACAGGGACTTGAGGCTTTATGCGACGGCATCGGCCGTTCTCCTGTCAGAGAAAAAATATCATGATTTTCTGATGGAAACGGTCCCGATTAATCAGGCTATGACAAAGTATCCCAAGACCGTGACGCCCGACACTGATCTCAGGGATGCCGCGAAGTTGATCCTCGAACTCAAGGTAGGAAGTCTTCCCGTTGTTCAGGGAAACAGACTCGTTGGGATAATCGCGGAAACTGACCTTGTGCGGACTCTCATTGATATTCTGCCGCCGGATTGTTAAATATCAGGCTCTTTTATACCTCGCGCTTTGTTCAAGTACAATCGGATAGGGAGACCTCAATAAGTGAATCATCATACCTTTTCGGAAGCGTCTGATATAAGCCGGTCCCGATTGTGAGGAAACTCTCCATATCCTTGTTCAGCGCTTTAGTTATCTTCGCGGGTATGCCCATGGCAACGGATCCTGAAGGGATTTCCATTCCAGGCGGAACGAGAGCCCCGGAGGCTATCACAGAGCGTTCTCCAATGATAGCCCCATCATTGACTACGGCTCCCATCCCGATGAGCGCATGTCCTGCGATCGTGCATCCGTGAATAATCGCACCGTGCCCAATGTGAGAGCCTTTTCCCAGGTACGCCTTCGAGCCGGGTCTTGCGTGGATGACGGCATTATCTTGGATGTTTGACCCTTCGCATACAACGATTTCGGCCCAGTCACCTCGAAGGACTGCGCCAGGCGCGATAAAGCAGCCGCTTTCTATGGTTACCTTGCCTATAATAACGGCTTCCGGGCAAACAAAAGCGTCAGGCTTGGGTTTTCTTCCCTCGAAAATGTATACCGGCATCTCTTCCTCCGTTTTTGCCTGTTCAGCCTGAACGCTCGGATTTGAGTCCAAATATTTTGGAGATCGGATTTCTCGATTTTCAATAATTTTCAAGTCCGATAAACTTGGCGAACGCTCTTCCGGCGACTATCTTAAGTTCTTCTGTTGTGAATTCAATTTCCGGACAGGACGAAAGATCAGGCTCAAGAACGGCTTTAAGCCACTCGTCAGGGGGAACAATTACATTCAGATAAGGACCGTCCGTTCCGAAGAAAACGCGCCACGGTCCCACCTCGTCGAGAACCGACCTAAGCATTCTGTAGAAATCCGCCGGTCTGCTTCTAAACCTGAGTTGCCAGCCTGAGATGTCGAAATATACGTTCGTCTTGACGGAGGCAACCAAAAGCGCCTCATTCCACATGTCGTGCGCGACATGCGCCATTATTATCTTAAGTTCGGGGAAATCGGCCGCCACATCGTCAACCATTATGGGTTGGGTAAACCTGAATTTCAACGGCGCCGGCTGGCTTCCCGTATGGAAGATAACCGGTAGTGAGTATTTCACGCACATCTCGTAAAGCGGGTAGCAGCATTCCTCATACGGAAAATAACCGGAAGTCGGATGAAGTTTTAAGCCTTTGACGCCGTAGTCCTTTATAAATCTCTCGAAGATTTTCGCCGAGTTTTCCCTTCTCGGGTCAATGGTGAAGAAGGGTATAAGTCTGTCAGGATATTTTTCCGCAGCTTTGACTATCGCCAGGTTTTGTTCTTCTATCGGGACCTCCACCTTTCCGGTTGCAAGTCCGTAATCCACAGCAAAGATACAGCATTTGTCAATTCCGCTCCTGTCCATCAAATCGATGAGCTTGTCTCCAGTTGGATCGACAATAACCGGAAGGAGATTATCGACAATCACCTCCGGATCCGGGGGTTCGCCTGTTTTTTTGCCGGCCATCGCCGCAGCCATCCTGCCCATCCCAATGAAGAATTCCCTTTGTATCCACCCTTGGTCAACAAGGTGAACATGGCTGTCGATTATCATTATTGCCTCCTTTCCGTGACCCGCATTTTACATACATTAAAGTTTAGAACTTTTTTAAGCTTAAAAGGATTGTTATCTTCGCGAAAAATGCCAAGAGACAGGTTTCACTTCACTTTCAAACGCTCTCAGTTGGGCAAAAATGCTCATTTAGACTGGTTTTCCTTAAATGTAAGCATATCAACCTTTTGGTTGATTGAGCATATGCCACATTTGCGTGTATAATTAATCTGCAAAAATGTTCTTCTATTTGACCGGGGGCGACGATTCGGAAGCCCAAAGATGGTCACCTATGGGTTTTCGAGGAGCCAGTGGTGAAACCGACCGGTTGAGATCGGTTTTTTTGTTGGATGAAGACGGGGTCACAGGCGAATTCGGGGTCATCTTAGGTCTTAGGGGGTATTAAAATTGTTACTTAAAAAGTTTCGGATTTTCTCTTCTATTGCGGCACTTCTTTTCCTCGCTCTCTCCTTGGTTCCCGCAGGCTTCGGTATCGAAAAAGCGAGCGCTCAGGAGTTTTACCCTGCGGGGTCCCTTCCGGAAATCGCAAAAAAGGTCAATCAACTAATTTATCCCACGCTGGGAAACCCCGTCATAGCCAGGCGCGGTGATGTTTTTACCATTGAATGGGACTGGAGGCTGAGCGACGGAACGATACCTTTAAGCGCCCTTCCTGAAAGTGACGTTGAACAATGGGAAGTTTTTCTCGTTAGTTCTATAGCCGCCAACGTGCAGAGTTACAACGGATATGGTAGCGAGAAAGATTTTTACTGGTACAAAAATGAGGCCGACCCTTATGGTTACGGTCAGTATGACAACCCTGTTCACACCGTGCGGAACACAAGAAGACTGAAGGTATTAGATGTTAGAAGAGAAGAGAGTGTCAGCTGGCCGGAAGTCTTCGGTCAGGAGCGGTTTGTGGTTGACAGGATTGACGTGGAAATCCCGAGGAGCGTACCACTCGACCTTTATGACCTGCATGTCAGATTTAAAGGCGAGATCCCGAGCGGTTATCTGGAACTCGTGCCAGTGGAGAGGCGTGAGACGATACGGGAAGACTGTCAACCACACGCTGTGCAGGTTATAAAGGAGTTTAAGAATGAGATAAAAGTTCTACAGATATCCGATGTTCACGTCTACGGTCAAGAAATACAGAACGCTTTCGGTTTAAATTACCTGTCTTTTGTTTTGCGAGAGCCCAGACCGGGTACTCCCGATAGAATGCTTAACGAGATTCACCGCGCTCTTCTGCCCGGATATCAAGATTTTCCCCTCGATACTGACGGCGATGGAATACCAAATGAGGGCGCGATGTATTTCCAGGAAGTAATTCAGGCTATAAACCTCATAAATCCTGATTTCGTGGTCTTCACAGGCGATTCGGTTTACGGTCAGAAAAATTGGAACACCTATCCGAGGGACGCATGGCCCTGGATCGGGACTCCCGGTGATATGGGCACAGAATACAGATTTGAGTTCACCTGGTTCTATGATGAGTTGCTCGCGCTCAACGTTCCAGTTTATCTTTCCACCGGGAATCACGACGGGTACTGCTGGGATGGTCATGTCGATGAAGGCGGCGTCGAGCACGATGACGGTCTGGAGATCTGGCAGGACCTTTTCGGACCTGTATATTACGCTTGGGAATACGGAAATTCCCTTTTCTTCTCGCTGAACACGATGGACTGGCCCAAACTTGATCCCGCGCCGGTGCGGGAACCCAGAGACAGAAACGGCGAGAACATTCTTGCCTACGTGACCAATCCCCACAAGTGGCACGGGCAGTTGAGAGGAAACGGGGATAAATGGAAGACAGGAGATCCACCGCCAGGTTCTGGATTGAGATGGGACCCCAAAGACCCTGATCAGTATACCGGGCAGCTGGGCTGGATAAGAAGAGTTCTTCAAGCAAATCCTGATAAGACGCTAAAAGGTGTTTTCATGCATCATGACCCGATACAGCCGAGCGGTTCGGACCCGGAAATGTGGGCGCATCCAGGGATGACCGAAAGGCATTTCCTTTATCTTCCCGCAGGAGAGGGTGAGGGCTCACAGTCGCTTGTGCATCTTATGAAGACATATAATGTGGATTTCGTGGCAACAGGGCATGAACACCACGACAGGATAGATGGTGTACCTTGGTATGATGGTACCGGACAGGTCGTCTCTATCAACTCCACGGCAGTGGAACCGGGAGTTGGTCCCGAGTTTCTCCTACCCGCAGCGCAGGCGGATTTCAATGGATACAGGATTATAAAAATAAGAGACGGACAGCTGATTGAGTGGGGTTTCCCTGGTGCTGACAACGACCCAACGATGAAGTGGTCTATTCCCGGTTGGGAGGGCCTCGGCATTGGTACCGCCACCCCCGAAAATCCCTACCCCAACACATGGCAGATGTATCAGACCTCAAGACCATCCATACAGTGGATGGAGCAGGACTCATCACCGCTTAGGCCTCCAATAGTTGATGGAATTGGGACATTCTCCACCCCTGACCTGCCTGGACAGGTACCGCTTCCCTTAAACGAGAAGGGACCATTTGAGGAGGTGACCTGCAAGATTAAAAACACGATTGACGGTTCAACTGGCGCTGAACTGCATCTTGCGGGCTGCAGGCTGGAGGTCCCCATGAGGCTTAAGGGTAATAAAGCTTACTACATTGTCGAAAACGGGAGGATTGTTGAGCAGTATGACACCGACACCCACGAGCGAATGCTTACCGTCGAGACCGACGTTCCTGATTCTTCAGGTTCATGGATTGTTCCGGTTAGGGTAAGAGTGGGCGGCACCGACAACGCCAAGCCCCTCATTGACAAACTCCTCATAAACAATGGAGCTGAAACGACTGATAGCCTTGATGTTGTTCTTGATTTCGAGGCTCACGACTTGGGAGGCGCAGGAGTTATCGCATACAGAATCGCAAATGATAAAGACGCGCTTGCGGATGCGGAATGGATGTTCTATGAGGGATCAACGACCCTTCAATGGAGGCTCTCTGGAGAGGATAACTCCTACGGGAGAAAGAAAGTGTATTTGCAGGTGAAGGACGCCGCGATGCCTTCAAACGTTTCCGATGTCGTCGAGGCTTCGATCGCCTACGATGTGGACGGACCCCCCAGAGGCATGATCACCATAAATGGCGGAGCGAAGACGGTAGATAAAAGAATCGTTAAATTGAACATCGAAGCAAGCGACGCCGCCGGGGTCAAGTTCATGAAGATCGGCAATCTTACCGACCTCGCTGACGGCGATTGGGAAGAGTTCAAGGAGGAGCGCTCCTGGAAGATCTCTCCTGATGATGAGGGTGTCGCCCATGTTTATGCGATGTTCAAAGACGGAGCGGATATCGAATCTGAGATAGTAAGTGATTCCATTCTGTACAAACCTGGAGCGAGGCCAGAGCCTGAACCTGAGCCAGCCAAGACCTGGTATCTTGCCGAAGGCTCAACGGGTGTGGGCGATGACGGTTCATTCGAGACATGGGTTCTCGTGCAGAACCCTGGAAAGAAGAAAGCGAAAGTTCAGATAACCTACCTGACCCCGGGCGGAAGGGTCGAGGGTCCGACCATTGAACTCGGTCCTGAAACCAGGCAGAGCGTGTCCGTTGCTGAAACGGTGGAAAACGAGTGGAGCGTATCGACCGTTGTCACATCCGATGAGCCGGTAATAGCCGAACGCGCTGTTTACTGGAACTCGGCAAACGGAGTGTTCAGGCAGGCGGCGCATGACTCGATAGGGGTTACACAGCCAGCCAAGACCTGGTATCTTGCCGAAGGCTCAACGGGTGTGGGCGATGACGGTTCATTCGAGACATGGGTTCTCGTGCAGAACCCTGGAAAGAAGAAAGCGAAAGTTCAGATAACCTACCTGACCCCGGGCGGAAGGGTCGAGGGTCCGACCATTGAACTCGGTCCTGAAACCAGGCAGAGCGTGTCCGTTGCTGAAACGGTGGAAAACGAGTGGAGCGTATCGACCGTTGTCACATCCGATGAGCCGGTAATAGCCGAACGCGCTGTTTACTGGAACTCGGCAAACGGAGTGTTCAGGCAGGCGGCGCATGACTCGATAGGGGCGCTTTAAAACGGGTCAAAGATGCGGCTGGGGAGATCAGAATCCGTCCCGCCTGGGACGGATTCTGATCTTTACGGACTAATATGAAGGAAATTGCGGAATGAGTCTTTTGTATGTGATTTCTTTTCGGCAGAGCCTCCCGTAAGAACGTGATAATTTTTAAGTTTCTTATATGAGGGAATTTGAGTTGAAGTATTCCCGACGATTTCTTTCAGAATTCATGAAAGAATTAGAAAATTCCAACACTTTTTTAAGTTCGTTTACCCCGCTTCGGGATTTAGCGCCGCGAAAAGATTCCACCTGCGTTGTCTTCCTGCGAGGCCTCTTGCAATCGAGCTCTTACTGGGTTTTGTTAATTGTCCTCAAATGGTAGTGAATTAAAGCATGACCCGCAAGAATATTGAAAACTTGCAATCTTGTTGAAATTTTATTTGCATTTTTGTAGTATAAACACGCCGCAATAACGATTCGACGTTCCTTGCTGTAATCAGCTAAAGAATCTACGGTCAGTGAGGTGTTTTCTGGTGGGTAGAATTTCCAAGAATCAAGAAGAGCAGATAAAGAGAAGAATAACCATGCTTGCCGAGGAGAAGATGGTGGCTTCAGAGATAGCGGAAGCGCTAGGGATATCAACTGTGACGGTTTACAGATACAGGGATAGATACAATATCCCGATGAAGGAAGCATCGAGAGGACGGAAGCCAAACGGCGATAGGTCCGGACAGCGCTTTGATGATAAGGTTAGATTTCTTGCGAGTGCCGGAGCGACAGTCAGCGACGTTGCGGCAAAGCTCCAAGTCCCGGTAGCCGTGGTTAAAGCGGTTGCGCGAAAGTACGGGATTCCAATAGAGGGATTGAACTGAGGTTCATGTAACGCAGGTCCATATTGCCTGTTACCTGATTAGAAAGGACCCGTCCTCATGATCAGAGATTCTTTCTATCTCCTCGGCTTCGTATAAGAGGACGTCCCCTTTTAATGTCATTTTGAGCGCTGCCATGGCGCATCCGAGCTTCAGCCCGAGCGCGATATCCCTTTCGGTTATTCCCTTGATGTAGCCGGCGCAAAAAGCGTCGCCGGCCCCAATCGGATCTGCGACTATCGCCGTTCTCTCCACTCTGGGATAAGAGCCAGACGAATCCAGCGCGAAAGCTGACCATTTCATGATCCCCGGTGAGACCTCTTCGCGAGATGTCACCGCGACCGAACAGAGGTTAAAACGCTTGAGAAGCTCGAGGGCTGATTTCTCCGGGGTATCCTTGCTCAGTCCGAAGATTCTTTCAAGCTCGAAGCGCGGGACAATCAAGTGCTCAAAGATTCGCGTCAATTCATGTAAAACCTGTTTTGCGCTCTCAACGCTCCACAGCTGCGATCTGTAATTGACATCGACACTGCTCGAGATTCCTTTTTCCCTGAATTGGCAAGCCGCTTCCTTTATCGCGCTTATCGCCGAGACGCTCAATGCCGGGGTGATGCCTGTCGTGTGAAAGTGAGAAAAACCTTCCAATTCGTATGCCCAGTTGATTTCTTCAAAATCCTCTTGGGCAAAGCATGATTCCTTCCGGTCATAGGTCACTCTGGATGGTCTCGGGGAAAGCCCGATTTCAAGAAAATAAAGCCCCATCCTGGCATTTTTTCTCATTCTGATCTTTGAGGTATCAACGCCGGCGCTTTCGATAAAGGCGAGCGCTCTTCTTCCAAGAGAATTATCGGGAAGCGTCGTAAGAATGGATGACCTAAGCCCAATGCATGAAAGCGCGCAGCATACGTTCAGTTCAGCGCCACCTATGTGGATGTCGAATGACTCCGCAGACCTGATCGTTTGACAGCCGGGAGGGGACAACCTGAGCAGGACCTCACCGAACGCTATTACCTTTTGGTTTTTCTTCTCGCTTTCCATTTTGACTGAATTGCCGTTTCGCCTAAAGGCTTACAGACCGTATGTATTCTTCAGCACGTTTCCTGATAACGGTCCAGTTTTCCAATCTTACCGCTTCTTTATCGAAAAGGTCTGAGCCGGCGCCCACGGCGTGGGCGCCGGCCCTTATAAACTCTCCCGCAAGACGAGAATCGATTCCTCCGGTAGGTATGAGTTTTATATCTCCCAGGGGCTTTTTTATTGCCGAGATATATTCGGGTCCGAAAAATTTCGCGGGAAAAACTTTCACTGCCGCAGCCCCCAACAAGTGAGCGCGATATATTTCCGCTGGCGTCAGAGCGCCCGGAATCCAGGCAACGCCGTTCTTTTGGCATACCATCATTACGTCCTCGACTATAATGGGGGAGACGATGAAAGAAACTCCTTCTTTTACCATTTTTTCTGCGGAATCTTTATCTAGGACCGTACCGGCGCCCACTATGATATCTCTGTAAGGGGTGAGATTCTTTACCAGTTCAACAGCGCCTGGAACCCTCATCGTTATCTCAAAAATTTTAATACCCGCCTCTTTCAACTTTTCGATTGCCCTTAAGATAAGTGCATGGTCAAGGTCGGAGTGGATAATCGCTATGATCTTTTCTTTGCCGATTAAACTTATTGTTCTATCCGGACCGCTTTTCATAATTTGCCGTATTTCTTGTAAACGTCAAGGAGGGAACTGCCATTCTTTATTTCTTCCCGTGAACGCCTCTCAGCGGCGACGACCTCCTCTGCTTTTACGACGACCTCTTCCAAATCGACTTCCCCCAGAGGAATCACAACCACGCCATCTATGTCAGCGAATATGACATCGCCTGGATTTACCCTCACTCCCCCGCAGAAAATCGGCGTGTTTATTCCCACAAGGTCAACTCTCCCGATGGAGTCCGTTGGTATGTTTCCCCTTGCCCAGACGGGAAAGTCGATGTCCAGCACTCGCCCAATATCTCTGATCGGGCCGTCCACCACCGCCCCTTTCACGCCCGCATAATACTTCGATGTGGTTGCCATGAGTTCACCAAACGCTCCCGCCCCCCAGAAGCCGTTCGTGTTAACGGCAATCACCTGACTCTTCTTCATGTTGTCAAATATCGCGGTAAGGGCCTGAGCGACGAACTGCGGGTCATAGTCCGAAAGTCTTTTGCTTTTCTTGGTTCTCGCCTCATCGAGGGTATATGCGGGACCGGCTATCACCGCGTTAGGAATAATGGGAGAAAATCCTGATTCCATTGTCTGGTTCATGAAACCCATATCGTCAAGGGTGTCGGCAACTGCGGGTGTGTAGAGTTTCTCGAGCCTTTCGCAGAGGCTAATTATCTCATCGTAAGAGTATTCATCTCCCATTTTTAACCTCCCTTAGTCTTCCTCTAAAAATAGGACTATATCACTGTTTGCTTTGAAATTTAAATCGTAGACGCTTTGCAGAGTCGTTGCAGGAAATGAGCGCAAATATTCTTATGCTTATCGGTAGGGACCGGCTTAAAATAAACTTATGAAAACATTTTGCGTGGCTTAGAAGCGCTGTCTAATTTCAAAGAATGAAAGACGTGAGGCGAAATGACGCGCTGCGCTGTATGCGGCAGGGATGACTTGCCCGTCTCATCTATATTAAGCGTATGCAGGTACTGCATTATCGAGGGAGGAGAGTCGTCCGCCGAGTTAGTGCTTAAAGCCAGGGCGGAAGCAAGAAAGAAATACGGTCTTCCAGCGTGCCCACCACGATCCGAAAACAGGAAGCCTTGCCGCCTGTGCGGAAACTCCTGCGTGATTCGAGAAGGTGAAAAAGGGTTCTGCGGATTGAGGATTAACTCCGGCGGGAGGATAAGAAATCTTACCGGGACGGCAAGGAGCGGGCTTGTGATCGCCTACCACGACCCACTGCCTACTAACTGCGTCGCAGCCTGGGTTTGCCCCGGTTCGAGCAATTCTGGATTTCCTGAATTCTCGTATGCGCCGTCTGCCGAAATAGGGTACACAAACCTTGCCGTTTTTCTTGCGGCCTGTACTTTCGACTGCTTGTTTTGCCAAAACCACACTTTCAGGGAAAACACCGCGAATCTATATCCGGTCAGGTCGCCCGAAAATCTCGTCGATATGGTTACCAGAAAAGACTCATGTGTTTGTTTTTTCGGTGGGGATCCCTCTGCGCAGGCGCCGTTCGCCATTGCGTCAGCGAGGAGGATCCTCCAAGCCGTAAAGGGAAGGATTTTTAGGGTCTGCTGGGAGACAAACGGTTTGATGAGCCAGAGGCTCTTAAAAAGGATTTGCGAGATTTCTCTTCACACGGGAGGCTGCGTCAAATTCGACCTGAAAGCTTTTGATGAGAATCTGCACAAAGCGCTCACTGGCGTTAGCAACAAACAAACCCTCTATAATTTCCAGCTCTCATATGAAATCATGAAATCGCGCCCGGAACCGCCGCCTTTGGTCGCATCGACGCTCATGGTGCCTGGATACGTGGAATCGGAAGAAGTTCTCAAAATCGCTCGTTTCATCGCATCAGTTGATCCGAAAATTCCACACAGCCTTCTTGCCTTCCACCCTGATTATTTGATGAATGATTTGGGGACAACGACAAGAAAGTCGGCCATTGAATGTCTTGAGGCCGCCCGGAGTGCTGGGCTTGAAAACGTAAGTGTTGGAAACATCCACCTTCTTTCCTGATTTTTACCAGAAATATTTCTTTGCAGGTTTTAATCAAAGGAATACCCGCGCCCGCCTTAGGTCTCCGTGTGCATTCATTAAGTCTTGATTGGTTCAGATTGCGCCGTATGAGGTTTAGCTCTCCGCAAAGCCGAAAGTGTTCGAGGCGTGTTGGGGTTTTTTCCTCTTTTTTGCGCTTTTCTTTGTTCAGTTGAGGATTTACTCAGAGTACAATGAAATCTCAAGTATTTAAAAAAGAAAAGAAATGGCACCGGGTTGTAAATTTTGGGTATGGAAGATGTTTGGGAATCATGAATTGAACCGACACTTTGGTTCTTTGCCTTGATTTAAGACCGGTTATTGATAATAGCCGTAAAGTGCTCTGCTGAATATTGTTTGGGGGTGTTGAACTTAAGCGGAGATAGTCTTACCGTGATGGCGGTTGGCGCTCATCCCGATGACATCGAGTTCATGATGGCGGGCACTCTTCTGTTGTTCGCGAGGCGGGGGGCGGAAATCCATATGTGGAGCATCGCGAATGGATGCTGCGGATCTGACGTTCTTTCAAGGGAGGAGATCGCATCCCTAAGGTGGGAGGAAGCACTGCGGTCAGCCATGGAAGCAGGTGCTATTTTGCATGAACCTATCGCAGAAGATATGTCGATCACGTATGACCTCAACCTTCTCGCAAGGGTTTCCGCCGTTATAAGAAGCGTAAAGCCAGATATTCTTTTAATACCCTCACCCTTCGATTACATGGAGGACCATACAAACACCGCAAGGCTTGTAGTTTCCGCGGCGTTTTCAAGGGGTATGCCGAACTTCAGCACCGAACCTGCGGTTGAGCCTTTCAATAAATGGGTCTATATCTATCACGCCATGCCTTACGGGCTTACTGATCCCCTGCGCAGAGTCGTGTTCCCGGGCATGTTCGTGGATATCGGGCCTGTTTTCAAAAAGAAAGTCTCAATGCTTTCAAAGCACGTAAGCCAAAGGGATTGGCTTGAGAGGAGCCAAGGAAAAGGCGCATACACAAGTTTTGTTGAGGAGATGTGCCGAACCCTGGGTAAAATGTCTAAGCGTTTTGAGTTTGCGGAGGGCTGGACCATGCGCTCACATCTCGGGTTCTCGCCAAGCGAAAAGAACATCATGAAGGAGCTCCTGGGTGATTTATGCCTTGTGAACGAAGATTTTGAAAATTGGCTTGGGTGGGATTGCGGAAATCATGCATGAAATCTGTAAAGACGTTTCAACATCTTTAGATCATGACCAAACCATCTTTTCAATTCCCTCGATCCTGTATATCTCTTCGGCAAGGTTTTCGAGACTGGTTCTTGCTGAAATCCTGGTGATGAAACACATTTCAAATTTTCTTCCCACTTCTGTCCTTCCGTAGCGAAGGAGTTCGGGATAGCAACCGCGCTCGGAAAGAATTTTCTTCACGCTCTCAAGCGTGCCTGGATGAAAATCCCCGGAAATGGAGAGAAGAAGTTTGCTCCTTTTCGCTCTCGGCGCCAAGAACTCCACAACCCAGTTTATGAACTCAAGAACGAAGAGGTCCAGAACGGTTATTATCAGTCCAACGAGAAAAAAACCAGCCCCGGCAAGCATACCTATCGCAGCGCAGCTCCAAAGGCTTGCGGCGGTTGTCAGGCCAGTAACGTAACCACCTTCGCTTTTGAGTATCGCGCCGCCTCCTATAAAACCGATACCCGTTACGACCCCCGCGGCGACCCTGTCAGTTTCCTTGAGTCCGGGAAATCCAAAAATTGAGATAGCGGTAAATATGCATGCTCCCGCGGTCACGAGGATATGGGTTCTTATTCCAGCGGGGCGTCCCGTGAGTTCTCTTTCCAATCCGACAAGTCCGCCGAAAGCCGCGGCCACAAGTACCCTCACTACTATTTCCATTGCGTCGTTCATGACAGGCTCCTTACGTGCAGAATGCGAAATTTCCCATGAAACTTTTATTTTGCTCAGCGGAACATCGATTAAATTATCCGTTAACTGTCGATGTTTGAAACCCTACTATTTCTTTTGTGACTACTTTTCCAAATCCTTTGTTTGAAAAATCGGTTAAAGATAAGCCAAACTTAAAACTGGTGATGAACCTGGGATTTAGGCTTTTCGCACTTTCAGTTTATATCAATATTTATGAGACAAAGAAAGGGGAGGTTTCTCTTCGAAATCATGCGTGAAGATGGCTTTTGCTAAGCCCGCGCTTGATTTTTAAATGATTTTGTCTTTACATTCTTTTTCTGATGTGTCCGAAAAAGGACTTTCTTGAATAAGTTTTCTGAATAAGCGCTGAGATGCCGGCTTTATGTGTCTCTTTTTGTGAGAGGTTGGATAAACAATGGAGTTGAGAAGGGGAATTTTTAGGGATTACAAGAAAATGTCGGAAAATCCGTGGTCCTTCTGGGATATTCTTGTTTCGAGGAGGTCTCATAGAAAGTATGCGGATATCCCACTTGAGAGCCAATTCTTTAGGGAAATCCAGGATTTTATCCAGCTTTCCTGCGCCGCGCGCAAGAATCCTCGCGGGAGCGTGGTCCTGATCGAAGAGAGCGAAACGGTTGAAGCATTGAGCAAGTCGATATACAAGGGGCTTACAAACAGAATTAACGCCTGGCTGAATAGCAACAAGCCGGGAGGATTTCTTGTGATGCTTATGGATGAGGAAGACGTAAAGACCGACAGGCCTGAGAAGCTTGCCCTGACAGCCATGGCTTGTGAGGATACCGTCCTTTTCTTCACCGAAAACGGTCTCGGGTCATGCTGGTTGGGTGGCGTTAACATGCGGGAAATTAGAAGAATACTGGGTCTTAATAGCGATAAATACGTTCCTGCCGTGATATGTTTTGGCAGACCCGCCCAGAAAAACGGTTTGAGTTATGACCGCGTTGCGTCAATGACCCTCACAAAGAGGAGAAAACCGTATTCAAAGATTGCTCATATGGAATACTACGGGAACCGTCATTTTGTCCGGACTGTGGATTATCCCATCTTCAGAGTCTCCGATATTCAGGATGCAAGAGGGCTTGTTGAAAAGATTGCCCTTGAAAAGTGGAATGTTACGGAGCCCCCTATTGGTTTGACCGTTGAGGCAAGCATTGAAGCGGCGAGGTTGGCTCCAAGCGCCGGCAACATGCAGCCGTGGCACTTCATAGTGGTAAGGGATAAGAAAAGACTTGAGACGCTCCGTTCTTTATGCCAAATGGTGGGGGATTGGAGGGCTCTCGTCGTTGCGGCGGGCGAGACAAGGTCAGTTGAAACAAAGATTTTCGAAAAACCTTTCTGGATGATAGATGTGCTGATTGCATTATCTCATTTCACGCTCCTTCTCGCTTCAATGGATTGCCCCTTCCGCCTGGCGGTAGAGAGTATTGACGAAGAGGCAATCAACAATTTTATTGGACTTCCAAAAGGAATAAGGACTGTCGGGGTTGTTGGCATTAGGTAACATGGAACGGAGGAGTTTTTGGTAGTTTTAAATTTTCCTTGGTGTCGTATTCCTTTTCGACAGTTAATCGCGTTTCAGTGGTCAAGCGAGCGGAGAATAAGAAACTATGATTTACACGATAACGCTTAATCCAACTTTGGACATAACCTATCTCGTAAAAAGGATTACCCCTGGTGAAACGACCAAAGCGCTGGATGTTGTCAAGACTCCCGGGGGGAAGGGTATAAACGTTTCGAGAGTTCTGCGCGCGATGGGGACCGACTCGATAGCTATAACCTTAATAGGTGGATACACGGGCGAGGAGGTCATGAATCTTCTTCACGAAGAGGGCCTGATACTGCAAATCGTGAAAATCGAAAATGAGACAAGAACAAATGTGATAATAAGGGGCAAGGACGACGGGCAGGAACTCGTAATCAGATCGGCGGGACCTCGGGTTAAAGACACGGAAACAGAGAGAATAAATAAGCTGATATTTAGGATGACAACAAATCCTGAGGTACTTGTCATCTCGGGTTCGCTTCCGCCGGGAATAGGTGAGGATATATATTACAAGCTTGTCGTTGAGGGAAAGAGAAGAGGCTCGAAGGTAATACTTGATGCCGAGGGAGATCCGTTCGAAATCGGCATAGAGGCGAAACCGCACATTATTAAGCCGAATAGAACCGAAATCGAGATGTTCGCGGGTAGAGCGCTCTCGGATGAAAGCGAATTAATCCAAGTCGCAAGGGAAATAATCGCTAAAGGCGTCGAGGTCGTCGTTGTTTCAATGGGGGATGAGGGGGCGCTGTGGGTCACTTCCAGGGGTTTGCTCAGGGGTTGGGTACCCAAGCTGGAAGAAGACGCCGTCGGCGCGGGTGATTCAATGGTTGCTGGCATTGTTATGGGAATCATGCGGGATGAGTCCGACGAGGAGATATTTCACAGAGGACTTTGTTGCGCTCTTGCCTCGGTTATGTCCAAAGGTCCAGCCTTGGCTACTCCTGAGTTTTACGAAGAGGCTTCGAGGTTAGTTCGTATAACGAGTTTAACCGGATAGTCTCTGGATGGCGAGCGTCGATGCTTCACAATAACTCAACTACCGGACCCGTAAGAAAAAGAGCCGTGGTCCTTCTCAGCGGCGGAATGGACTCCGCCGTTACCTTTGCTTTTGCGCTAAGGGATGGTTACGAATGCTTTACTTTGAGCATCGATTACGGACAGACGAATAGGTTCGAAATAGATGTTTCGCGGCGGCTTTCCGAGATGATGGGAGCAAAGAGCCACCTTGTTCTCAACTTGGACCTAAAAAAGATTGGCGGTTCGGCTCTCCTGGGTGATGGGGAAATACCTAAGGGGGAAAAAGAGACTCAGGTAGATGATATTCCCGCCACTTATGTTCCCGCGCGAAACATCATATTTCTTTCACTGGCTATCGCGTGGGCGGAGGCGCTCGGCGCGGAGGCGGTATTCATTGGCGCAAACGCGATTGACTATTCAGGCTATCCGGACTGCAGGCAGGAGTTTATCGACGCTTTCGGGAAGGTTGTTGAGGTTGGCACGAAGTCAGGCGTGAGGGGGAGCCCAATAAAGGTTATGACCCCGCTTATTAATATGAAAAAGTCGGAAATCGTCAGAGTGGGTCATGACCTCGGCGTTGATTTCAGCTTAACCACAAGCTGCTACCAGCCAGCTGTAAACGGCAAGCCATGCGGGGAATGCGCAAGCTGCCTATTAAGGAAGAAAGCTTTTCGGGAAGCGGGAATACCAGACCCGCTTGATTACACGAACTAATGGGCTTATAAGGTGATGAGCGAGACGTGAATACTCAAGGAAATATCATCCGCCTCCTATCGGGGTGAGCTCGTCATCAAGCTGAGCGAATAAGGACCTGACCGTTGTTTTTTCGATATCAATATCCCTGAGTTCAATGAATCTTCTGAGAAGATACTGAAGGAACTCAATTTCCGGTGTTTCCACTCGCGCACCTCCTTCTCATTCGACGCTTGTAATCTATTTTCCATCTTACAGTAATGCTCATTCAAGACCTTTTGATATACTTTTAGCGAATATGAAGGGAGGTTTTGGCATTGTCTTACCTTAATGGAAGGGTTGAGATAATTGAAGGGGATATCACGAAGTTAGAGGTGGACGCAATAGTTAATGCCGCAAATAAATCGCTCCTTGGTGGAGGAGGCGTGGATGGAGCGATACACCGCGCTGCCGGTCCTGAATTACTGGAGGAAACAAGGACTCTCGGCGGTTGCGAGACCGGAGAGGCAAAGATAACCAAGGGTTATAGACTTCCTGCGAAGCACGTGATTCACACGGTTGGTCCGGTGTGGCATGGAGGGGAGAAAAACGAGGACGAACTCCTCGCCAACTGCTATCGGAACAGCCTGAAACTCGCCGTCGAAAATGGCTTGAAAACGATAGCTTTTCCCGCTATAAGCACGGGTGCCTACGGTTTTCCCATTGAGAGAGCAACAAGAATCGCGCTTGAACAGATAAGAGCTTTTCTGGAAAAAGACGACTCGATACAGAGAGTTATCTGCTGTTGTTTTGGTAAAAGGGATTATGAGATTTACAGGCGTATAGCTGACGAAGTGCTGACATGATTTCCTCAAGCATCGCGTCGGCAAGTTTCAGGATAAGAGATCCTTCTTTCTTCGTGGTTTAGCCTCGATTTTCGGTTGTTATCGTGTTTTGTCAAAAGGAGGAAGCGGATATGGAAGTCGCTGATATTCACAAGAAACTCGCGGAGAAGATTTTCATGGGTTCTTCCGAGATAATTCCGAAAATATTTGCCGCTATCGCGGATCAAGAAGAAGCCGAACTGCTTCTCGCGCTTCCCGGTACCGTAGAATCTCTTTCCCAGGCTTTAGGAAAGGACAGCGAAAAGATTGAAGAAATGCTCAACGTACTTTACAGGAAAGGGCTTGTTTTTAAGAAATCCACGCCTGAGGGCGTTCTTCATAGGATGTGCCGCGATCTCATGCAGTTTCATGATGCGACTATTCTATGGCCTGAGGCTCCCAGGGAATTTCTTGATCTGTGGCAGGAGTTTATGGAAAAGGAGTGGACCCAGTTTTCAGAGATGGCTGAAAAAGTCCTGCCGCGACCTGTAACGAGAATCGTTCCCGTAAGGGAATCAATAGACGCAAAGCAGCAGATTCTCGCGTTTGAAGACGTCAGCAAGATGATTGAGGAGGCTGGCGACATTGCGGTTACGAATTGCACGTGCAGGCTTACCGCGCGAAAGTGCGACCGCCCTGTGGAGATATGCATTCAGATTGGCAAAGCAGCTCAATACGCGATAGACCGGGGAACGGGGAGACGAATTGACAAAGATGAGGCGCTTTCCCTTATAAAAAAGGCAGAAGAGGTTGGCTTGATTCACACGACCATGAACCGTGCCGGAGATACTCACTTCATCTGTAACTGCTGTGAGGATTGCTGTATGACGTTTCCCGTACTGATAAACAAAAAGTTGAAAATGTGCGATCCGAGCAGATTTGTCGCGTCGATTGACCCCGATCTTTGCCAGGGCTGCGAGACCTGCCTTGAAAGATGCTATTTCGGTGCGCTTTCACTGAACTCCAAAACAAACGTTATGGAAGTGAACGCAGCGGAATGCATGGGTTGCGGTCTTTGCAAGGTCGTCTGCGAGAATGAGGCGATTACGCTCGTCGAGCACAGACCCGCAGATTTCATCCCGCAGGCTTAAATTAAACGCGGTATCAGGGTTGGGTGTTACCCCCGACCGCTGGGTAATGTTGTCTTGCTTTTAATATAGCAGCTGTAGGATCACGCTCAGAAGCGGGATATCCGATGCGTTGAATAAATATATGAAATCGAAAAGATTTTTTATTCCGGGGAGATTTTCTTTTTTGCCTTTTCGGCCTTTTTCAAAGCTCTTTGCGCTTTCTTGTTCGCCTTCTTGGCTCTCTTTTCAAGCTTTTTTGCTTTCTTTTCGAGCTTCTTTACTTTTCTTTTCTTCATTTTACCCCCTCGTGACTTAAAAGGTACCCTCTCATCTCGCTGGCCTCTTAGAAAATGCACGATTCGCGCAGGGATGAGGCGGAATAAATCTTAACTTTTATTCGCAACAAGGGCAACACACTTCTATGCTCTCAAAAACGCCTGTGTGAGAACTTGATTTGAAATTACCGTACGTACCGGACGCTTCCTGTTAACAGCCTTAAAGATGCCGAGGCTGCAGATTTATACTTTATTACCGCTTTGTTTTCAAACGGTTTCAACGTGATTTGAATCTAATAAAATATGGTTTTTCTGTTATATTCATGTTGTCGCAGGTTTTTTCAAGGTTTTCGGGCTGAGTAAAAATGGAGCAGGGAAGAAAGAGCTCAAGAGGTGTGCAATCTGAAAGTCCGTACAGGGAGTTCGCGCTTTTGTATGACGACACTGTGGGGAAATACGCTTTCGAATGCTGGAAGGAGAGATTCGAGATAATCGAGAGCAGGTTCGGGTTTTCTTTTGATACCGCGGCTGATATCGCTTGCGGAACCGGTCTTGCTGTCTTATATCTTAAATCGCGATGCAAGCGTGTTTACGGCGTGGACGGTTCGGCGTGGATGCTTGACGTCGCGAAAAGAAGAGTTCGGTCGGAGGATGTAATTTTTCTCCAGCAGAAATTCACTGAAATATGCTTGCCCGAGAGAGTGGACCTTCTGACGTGCAATTTCGATTCAATAAATTACATACTCGAGGAAAATGAACTTGAATTGACCATTGAGAAATTCGCCTCTTCCCTTAACAGTGGAGGATGGGCGGTTTTTGACGTTAACACGGAGAATGAACTTCGCATTGAGGATGGAAATGACCTTCAGGTTCACAGGTGCCGCCAGGGAGTATCGATATGGGAATCGGACTGGAATGAGAAAAAGAAAATTCTCACGATCTCGATGACGAATTTCATAAGTATCAGAAAGAATTGCGATGAGATGAAAAGAGAAACGCACTGTGAAAGAGCATACCCTCTCGATTACCTCAAGGATGTGATATTACGCTCCGGATTTAAAGAATGTTACGCTTTTGACGCCTATGACCTGGGTGGGGTAAGTCGCAATACGAGACGAATACAGTTTGTTTGCCGTGCGGGTAGGTGACAAGTTAAACCATGAGGCTTCTCTTTGGATTTTGAGCCAAAGCATTTTCATATGCGGGCTGGAACCATTAAGGCGCGTTCCTGTATTCCCGTCCGTTCTTATCGAAAATTCTGAAACCAATCTGCAAGTTCTGCGAAATTTCAGCAAGAGCGGCTGTCCAGTCCCCGAAGGTAAAAGCGAGGTGGTTACAGGGCCAGGCCTCGATGAGCACATCATCATCAACGGGCGTCTTTCCTTTTATGATTGGCCATGAGGGCGTATATTTCTCATACTCCGATGGATGAACGTCTATGGTTTCGATAACCGTGGCAACGAGCTCATAACGAAGGTTTTGTCTTCCCAGCCGCGCCACCGTGATGGTCTGTCCTCCCGGCGTTCTCCCTCTGACCGCGCTCCCGCCGGCAAGATAATAATATTCCTGACCGAGGTATTCTGTCCTGTTAAGTTTTGTTTCCGGTTCTTCCGAGGGTGTACCGAAAAAGTACGGAGGATGCTGACCGCAGTTGATTATCGCAAGGACTCCGTTCTCAATGTCCCTAAAGTCCCCAAAACCGGCGGGTTGGCCTGAAAGGAGATGCAAAAGAAGCTGAGTAAGGGCTGAGTCCATATCGTTTTCGCAAGCGACCGGTATGATTGGCTTTTTTCTGCCGTCCGGACCGACATCGTTATTCAAAAAAGCGGCAGCAGGGCAGACTGTGCAGTATTTTGCGCTTAATTCATCCTGGCATTTTATGCCGGCAAAGGTTGCGCCTGAGTCGGTGATAATGTCGAAAGCAGCGAAATAATAAGCGATCTGGAGGACAAATTTTTCAGGTCCCGTCATTTTCTCTCTTGAAAAATCAAATACGCCGTGCCCTCCGCTCAGTGTATATTCAAGCGCTTTTTCTATCCTTATATCGTGTATGTGATAGGGGCTCGCTCCCGGAAAACCCTCCCATGAGACCATCTCAAGTGCTCTGTCAGTGAGAACTGATTGATCTAGCGCCTCATAGGAAACCCCGAAAATTTTCTGCCACTGATCGACATCCGCTGTGGTTGTGGCCATTTTAAGACTCATTCCGCCGAATGCCACGTACTTCTGAAACGGGAGTTCATCTAAAACACGACGGACGGCATTCTTCGATTCCCATCTCTTTCGATAGAAACCGATCACTTCCTCGAGGTCATCCAAGACTTTGGGATCTTCGTCGATTTTGCCGTAGCAGGTCACAAATGGTACGCCGATCCTCTTTAAACCCCCTCCAGCAGACATGCCGGCGACTAGTCCAGGTACCGTGGTGTCCTTATAGCAAAACATTATGACCCGAGGAATTTCTTTGGAAAGCGCAGATAGAAGCTTTACGGCATCAATGGTGTCGTAGGGAAAAGTCCACGAGCCCTGATTGACAATGAGTACAGAGGGATTGCTTTCAGATATCCTTTTAATATGCTCCTGAACCAGTTTGGTGTTCCATGCGATCTGGTCGCTTTCTATAAACCCATCGCCTCCCCGCACAAGCTTGTATCCTTTACCCTTAAGCGCGTTAATCAATTTAGCTTCGTGATCGAGCATCATCTTAGTGTTTTCTTTTCTCACCCAGGGTCGTGGGTCGTTTGGCGAAAAGACCGCAATTGTGAATTCCTCATCCATTTGTCCCGCCTCCATCAAATCCCACTAATCAGACTGCGCCCGGCGAACAAATTCTATCATCTGTGAGATATATATTTCCTGGACTTTATTAACACATACTCGTTCCCTCCAAAACTTCTAATGTAGGCATGCTTTGTCGGTTGCCTAAAAAAAGGAATGATAAATAAAATTCGGTGAGCATGATTTCGCACAGAGAAGAGGAGAGGAAAATTTATTGAGGACGGTACTCAAAGAGAGAGAGGCTGTAAAAGATTTTTGGCTTGAGCCTTCCCGGAGGAAGGTTTACCCCAAAGCGGTTGGAGTTACGGATCTCCGGGGAAGGGTCACCGAATGGGTATCGTACTCAAACGGGCGCGAACGTTTGGTTGTTCTGAAACCTCTCCGGGCAAATGGGTTACTCCTGGATTTCGGAGTGGAAGTTGGAGGGTATCCGAGATTTCTGATCAAATCAGAAGGCGGTCACACCCTGGGACTGCAGGCGGTTGAGTCTGTCCAGCACATCTTAAAACCGATTATCTCGCGCACACTTACCGGGAAAGACCCCGGCGTCAGGGATTACCGAGTAAAGATAAAGAATGGTTCGGTGACCGAAGTTAAGCACTGCGGGGGTTTCAGGTACTTGTGGCTGTATCCCCTTTCAGCGGGAGCTGCACGGCTAGAAGAGGCATGGGTTGAGTACACTGCCCACATTCCGGAGAGTCAGGATTTGACCGGTTATTTCCTGTGCGATGATGAAACCCTTAACAAGGCTTGGTTTGCCGGTTTGCATACGATTGAAATGTGCACCATAGACCCGAGGCTTGGAGGGATAGACTCAAGCAAAAGGATTGGTGATGGACAGTGGGTGTTAATTAATGGCGCTAAAAGGGACCGATTAATCTGGTCCGCGGACCTGTCGCTGATGGGCGCAGCCCAGTACATGAGCGTCTATAATACCGATGCTGTAAGGGACTCTTTGATTTCTCTTGCGGTAGGGCAAAGGAAAGACGGATACATTCCCGCATGCAGCATGATAAGCCCCTTTACAACCATGCTGAGCTCGCTTTTCGGCGATTACGTTGCCTGGTGGATCATAACTTTTTACCAATATTACCTGCACACATCGGATATCGAGACAACACGTGAACTGTTTTCTGTGGTTAAGAGAGCGCTTTCTTACCTTCACTCGCAAACTAAGGGGGGTCTTTTCAGGCAGTCGCCGTCAAATAGCGCTGAGTGGTGCTTTTCTGTGTTGAGACGAGGTAAGCCTTCCTACACGAACATCCTATATTACTGGGCCTTGAATTGCGCGTCATTTCTTGCGTACGAACTTGACGAGGGCGATTTTTCAGCAGGCTGTGTCTCGAGGGCTTACAGGCTCGGGGAAGCGATATTCAGGGAACTGTGGGATTCAAGAAACGGGGTTTTCATAGACACCTCGGAGAACAGGAGGAGAGTCCCGCAAGATGCCAATTGTTTGTCCATAATATCAGGGCTTGTAAACGAGCCCGATGAGACAAACAAGATCCTTGGATACATTCGAAAATCAATGTGGGAGCCTTGGGGCTCCATGAATGTTGACTCTCCATATTTTCCGTTTTTAAGCTCCACATTGATTCCCCATAACAGAAAAGTAATACCATTCATGAACAATTTCGAAGCGCTTGCAAGGTTCATGGCTAAAGATAATGAGGGGGCTATGGAGCTTATCAGGCGCTGCTGGGGGAATATGGTTGAAAATGAGTCAGGTAGCACTTTCTGGGAGTGGGTTGAGACGGGAGGCAAAATCCCTAGCCATCCGGTCTCGCTTTGTCACGGCTCCTCTGCAGGGATTGTTCCGCTTCTTTCAAAGTTCGTTCTCGGAATAAGACCTGTGGGCGTCGGGTATAAGAAATGCAGATTTGATCCAAGATGTGAAAGGTTCGAGTGGGTCGAGGGAAGGGTGCCCACTCCCTGCGGGTTTATAGAGGCAAGGGTTGAGAGGAGAGGGGATTCTCTTAAGAAGAAGTATAAAGCGCCCAAAGGAATTGAAATCGTTGATTAGGTTTCTCGTGGGTTATACCCAGTGCGCTCCATTCAGATCGGTTTCGTTATCTGAAAAGGTTGGTTAACCGCCACAAGATTGAACTCGAGCTTCAATGTTGACCGCTCTACTTCAATTTCAAAGTTGTAGAGAACGGCGGTGATCCTGTTTATGTAATGCGTTGTTGAATCTATGAAAATTTCAACGACAGCGTCAGAAACCGCATCGGGGTTTTGCACGCCAAACATGCTAGTCAGATTCCGGGCGGGCACCCTGTAACGGTAATTGTGGAATTCCCTGCCGTTGATATTTTTCCTTCCCAGGTTCTCAACGCTGGTGAAACTTTTCCAGAGGCCGCCAATTCCAAAAACCGCCTCGCCACTTTTCAGTTTGACCCACCTGTCTTCCTTCAATGAATATGATTTATTGCTTATTCTAATCTGATGATACCTGCGGGGACCTTTCTGTGGATGAGAAGTGCTAAAAAATACCTCGAATTTCTCGGGCTTTATGTAATTCGCGTGACCGGATAATTCATAAACGCCAGATTCTTTCCCTTCGACCGCGCCACGGGAGGCGTACTGGAAGCTCGTGAGGTTTTCCATCGTATTTCCCGCTTGACGGATCTTCTTGGCTTCGTAGGTGAAAATATCACTTCCACCCAGCAGGAAGAACCACACCGCAAAACCGACCGCACAGGTAACAATTATCACGGCAATCCATTCCTGAATTCCCCATCTGAACTCCCACCTAACTTTAATTTTCTTTTCTTTTTTCGCAGGTGTTAGACCCTCATCATGTGATGGCCTCATTGGAGCGAGTGTGCTCGTGTCGAATGTATATTCCTCCGGTGGAGCAAGCGGAATTGAACCGTCCTGCCCGAAATTATCTGTGATTCGTTCTTCAGCCTCGTCAATGGGGGCGCCGCAGTTAAAGCAGTATTTACTGTCGGCAGGGCTTCCAAAACTACAAAGACTGCAGAAAACCTTGTTCTCAACAGTCAGTTTGCTTGCCTCGGGCTGAAATATTTCTAGAGAGTTCTCTTTTTCTTCCTCATCAGGTTTGCCCATGGGAAGTATGACTCGGGGATTCTCCAGAGCGCGTTTTTTTTCTTCGAGACTTATCTGCTCTTTTTGTTCAGATTCTGTGGCAAGTTTCCTCCTCTCCTTCGACAGGGGTAGCTCTTCGAGTGAACCAGAAGGGGTAAAGGAGTCAGACTCAGTGTATTCAAAAAGCGAATTATCGTCTTTGGATGCTTGGAAATCCTTTCCGCACTGCATACAAAAACGAGCGTTATCCGGGTTTGTCAGTCCGCAAAAATCGCATTTCATCTCTGATAAAACTCGAAGACTTATGATGGTATGGGTTAATAGCTCAACTATTATTATATATTTTCATAAACATTTTCAC
>CAKZLU010000049.1 GCA_937127245.1 uncultured Actinomycetes bacterium | reverse complement strand
GCTCGTGAGCGCCGTCAAAGGAAGCAAACACTAACACATGGTGGTAGGATTTTGTCCGGAATGTTCAGAAACAATCCGCAGCATCCCTCATACAACTCGAAAACCTATGTCATTCGTGCATCATTCGTTCGGTATAAAGCTTCGAAAAACGTTGTTGGGATGGTCTCACCGCCGGTTAGAATCCCATCCTCTCAGAATAAATCCAACATCGGTGCCATGCGTGGATGTTGAAATCCGGTCTCCCTGAAAACAGCAAAATGGAGAACCGGGACTGACTTCATGCGAGGAGTCAACGAGCCGCGAGGTTCTAATGCCCGGCTCCTTAATATCCATGTCAGCAATATCCATGCTTTGAAGGCACACTCGGCTTTTCCTCACGGGGATTCCGTCCTCGTCATACTCAATGTCAGCAATATCCATGTTTTGAAGGCACACTCGGGGACAATGTTTTGCTGACCGAACAGTCCTACATGGCTCTTTCTTCTGTTGGTCTCTTTTGCCTAACGGATATCAGTTCACTTGGGCCATGATTTTGCCATTATGCATTTGGTGGTGCAAAGGTCATAAAGGTTATACTGAAAGACTAGTGCGGATGTTTCTTTCTTGGAGGCGAACCGCTCATTTCGTGAGCTTTCCGGAGCGTTTTGGAGTGGCTTAGCAGGACGAATAGCGGGAAAGTTACCGCAGAAGGAGTTATAAGAGCCGCCGCGCAGTAAGGGCAACAAGAACGGGGGAAAGAGCGAATCATGACTATTCCTCAGGACAGTTCAATTTGCTTCACCATAGGGCACATCCTTGCGCTCGCGGGAAAGGATGCGATCCTTGAAAACATCGAGAAAGAAGCAGAAGTAGGAAGGCGGAGCAGGCTTCTTATAGGCACCGTCATAATCCCCATAGGCGCATACTTCTGGAAGAAGTGGCCCGAGTGGAGCTGGATGTACCTTTTAAAAAAGCGCTCCCGATCTCTCCCTATCGCGGTGCTTGCGTTCTCGGGATACTTTACGGCGTTTGAGTTGGGCTTCAAGAACGCATCGAGGCTGATCAAAGACGGAAGGACAGACGAGGCGGTCATTCACTCGATTGCTTCCCTGAGTGCGCTTGCCGTCGTGTCATCACTTGGCTGGCAGCGTTTCAGATGGCGGGGCACCCGAGAAGAGTACGAGGCGGGTACCGCCAAGGATTTCCTTACCGACAGGCGTTTCTTAGCCTCAATCTTGGTTTCCGCTGCGCTTGCAGGATCTGCCACCGCGGTTGCGGCTTTCAAGAACGTTCGGTGTCCAACCGATGGGTAAGCGAATGAGGCATAAACACGATTTTCACGGCGTAATCAGTTACTCAAAACGTAAGCCCGTGATTGAAAGGTGAATGAATGAAGCATGAGTACGATGTTGTCATAGCCGGCGCCGGGATTGCGGGCCTATCGCTTGCGGCATTGCTCGCCTCGCGTGGGGGCATCAAGGTTCTCCTGAGCGAGAAGGAAGACTCTGTGGGCGGCAGGTTCAGGGTTGAGAAAAAGGATGGCTACCTTGTGGACTGGGGTGTGCATGCCTGCCTTCTCGGTTCTCGCGGGGCTATAGCGACCGTCCTCAAATCTGCTGGAAAGAGTGTCACTATACCATCTGTTGGCGTCTCGATATGGGACGGACGGCGCACCATTCATTTCCTTGGGGAGAGGCTCTCCTCACTTGCGAGGCAGAGGGCGGTTACGCTAAGGGACCTTGCTCGACCCGGGATTGAAGCCCTGAAAAAGCCGATGGGGCGGAGACTCTTTGAAACTTCCGTGGATGAGTGGTGTGAGGATAGGAATGTATCAAACGCGCTGAGAAGAGTTCTCGAGTCCCTGTGCACCGGGCTGATGCCCACCGCAAGGTTTGACAGAGCGTCGATAGGCGAAATACTTGACTTCCTGCGCATGGCAGGCACCAGGTGGAGGGCTATTGGTTACCCGAAGGGGGGCTGGTCCTCTGTGTTTGATGCCCTCACGGAGGCCGTGGAGATATCCCCCTTGTGCGAACTCACGCTCGGGATGCCGCTCGAGAAGGTAATCACCGAAAGGGGAAGGGTGAAATCGGTCGTTGTGGGGGGAAGGGAAGTCATGACCCGCTCCGTCGTTTGCGCGTTCCCGCCACAGGCGCTTGCCGCCCGCGGATTCGTGGAGCCGGAACTCGATGGTTCATATACTGAAGGGCTGAGGTCGCTCGAGGGAGGTAGCGGATTGTGCATAGACATAGGACTTGAGAAACCGGTGACTGCGGACAGCCGCATAGTCCTCAGCCCGGAACCACCCGCCCTGCTCTGGCCGGTCTCCAACGTATCTCCTGAGGTCGCCCCGGACGGGCGGCAGCTGCTCCAGTTATTTTCCCCGCTCGAAGAAAGCGAAGCCTCTCGGGAGGATATCATTGATGAGCGGAAAAGGATGCTGCTTCTCCTTGCGGGCAATGTGTACGGCGAAGACCTCGAGGTGGAGTGGAGGAGGGTGATGGTGACGCCCGTTGTCAGTGTGGTGCCCCATACGACTCAGAGCAGACCGGCGAGGCCCAAATTAGTAGTGCCGGGCGTAAGCGGCATGTTTCTCATAGGTGACGGCGTGAGCGCCCCAGGGCTCGGTGGCGATCTTGCCGCAAGGAGCGCGCTGGAAGCGGAGCGCATGATCCGCAATTACCTCGGGTGAATGGATTTCCTGTGGGCAAATACCTCATCACCGGATCAAGCGGATACTTAGCGGGTCGCCTCATTGATTTCCTTTCCTCATGGGAAGGGTGCGATTCTCTTGTGGGGATAGACGCCAAGCCCCCAGCTTCGCCTGTTCCGGGGATAACCTTCTACAAAGCGAACATAAGGGACGCTTCTACAACGGAAATCATTTGCAAGGAAAAACCCGACTGCGTGATCCACTTGGCTTTCGCGGTGGATTTCTTAAGAAAAACCAAAGAAGAGCAGAGCGTAAACATTGGAGGTCTCAACCGCGTGCTTGCCGGCGTGAAGGCTTCGGGCTGCAGCAGGCTTGTGGTTACTTCAAGCACGGTAGTTTACGGCGCATACCAGGGCATTGAGATGTTCCAGGATGAGGAAGACCCGACTTGCATTCACCCTCATCTGCCTTACGCAAGAGACAAAGTGCTCAGCGAGAGGATATGCGGTAAGTTCTCCCGTGAGAACCCCGATGTGGGAATAACTATTATACGCCCCGCGATAGTTGTTGGACCCAACTGGGGAAACCTCTGGGCTGCGGTCTTCTTTGTCCTACCATTTGTACCGCTCATCAACAGGGAGGACCCATCTTTCCAGTTCATCCATGAGGACGACCTCGTGCAGATTTACAGGTTGGCGATTGAGAAAGGGATGACGGGAACATTCAACGCGACGGCAGATGGAGCAATACCACTAACGGAAATTGCGAGGATGATTGGAAAACCTGCCATTCCTATTCCCACGCACACTGCGAAAGCCGCGATGTGGGTGCTACACCACTTGAGAATCATGCCTGTGGGTTCCCCGCCCGCCGTTGTTGATTTCTTCACTTATCCATGGGTTGCTGATAACCGAAAGGCAAAGGAGATACTGGGCTTCTCTCCAGCTTACAGCTCGCGCGAGGCTTTTGCTCAAGTGCTCCGAGAACGCGTGAGGATATTAAGAAACCTCGCTTCAAAATCTTCCCGCGGTTATCGCCTGTACAATTTCGTGCTGAAACTTGCCATTGCAAGACTTGAAAGAGCGAATCGCGAAGATGATGAAGCGGATTCATCCTGGGATACTTAAAGGAATATCCGTGGAAATGAATTTCGTGAAAAGTTCTGTAACATAGGTTGAGGTAAAGTTGCGTTTGAACCACAGGGGAGCGTTTCCCCCATTAGGAATTATCCCCAGGACACAAGTGGAAGAATAAGATTTAGGCAAAAGTTATAAACGTCATATTTGAAAGGCGGTATGGGAAAACGAGCTTAACGTTACTTCAGGCAAAAGCTACCGATTTTAGTAAGGACTTAGTACATGGTATAGCTTCCTCCTTTTATTCACCGCATCTATCACAAAAGTCTTTTTTACAGCTTTAAGAATGTTTCGCAAAGATGCCGTTGTGGTTCCAAAGTTGCTTGACTTTTCTGCTAAATCGGCTTGATGATTGGAATACTTAATGCCTGAGTGAGTATCTTGAATTACAATGGCTTTTAAAGCGGCGGTCAGAACGAGAAGAGCGAGTACTTTGTGTGAGGAGGACTCATGGGGAGAAGCAGGTGGCAGCTTGAGCGCATGGTCATGAGGCCTTTCAACTGGACGTGGTTTGAAAAGGCCGCGTATTTCGCGCGTTTCAAGTTGATAAAGAGGGTCTTCCCGTGGTTCAACCGTGAGGGGCTAAATGTTTACTTTCTCCCGATAAACGAGGATATATCTCTAAGCGCTAATACTCCCGTGCCTTTAAACATCCTTGAGGAAATGATCGACAGGGTGAGCCATCGTGTAATCGTTGACGTTTGCATGTGCAGGGAAACGCTTAAGTGCCGCAAATACCCCCATGATATAGGCTGCTTGATGATGGGGAGGTCCGCTCTCGAGATAGACCCCTCTTTCAGGAGGGAGGTTGATGCCGAAGAAGCGAAGATGCACGCAAGGCGCGCGGTCGAAGCGGAGCTCATACCGATCATTGGAAAGGTGAGAGTTGACAATTTCGTCTTCGGGATCAAAAACAAGCGACAACTTCTTTCGGTTTGTTTCTGCTGCGAGTGCTGCTGTATTTGTCGTTTCGCGAAGCATGTTCCGGTTGAACTCCGGGCGGAGAACCTTCACGGTTTGGAAGGGCTCACAATTGAGGTTGGCGATGAGTGCGATGCGTGCGGAGCGTGCGAGAAGGTGTGCTTTCTCGAGGTCATCAGGATGGACGGTGGTAAAGCGGTTATTGGCGAGGGTTGCGTTGGATGTGGCAGGTGCGCACGTGCATGCAAGCGCGGCGCGATAAGAATCTCGCTTGACAATCCGAAGATGGTCGATGATGTCTGCGCGCACCTTGAAGCCCTGGTGGATATAACTTGAATTAGTCACCAGCTTCCCTGACAGATTTTAACATCCTCAACAGCAAGGCAGTCACCTGCCCCCTTGGGTAGACT
>CAKZLU010000048.1 GCA_937127245.1 uncultured Actinomycetes bacterium | reverse complement strand
AACCCGGAAAAAAGATACGCCGTTGCAAAAATCGACTACTACCTCGGAAACGGCATCAAAGAAAAGAGAAGAGGAATCATCGTAAGAGGCAAAAGTCGAATGACAATCCCCGTTCATGAAAGCGGACTCGGCACGGGAAGACAGAGCGAACAGGCAGGCGACGTAAGCATAAGGATACGCTCAACTAACGGCGTTGGCATCGTTGTGGAGCGTCCCATCTATTTCGATTACGGGCCGTTCTGGTTTGGCGCTCACTGCGTTGTCGGGGCGGAAAAGCCCTCAGAAAAGTGGTTTTTCGCGGAGGGATGCACAAGGCACGGCTTTGATACATATCTGTGTTTAATGAACTCTCAAGGTAAACCCTCGGAAATAGCCCTTACTTACTATAGGAGTGACGGAAGCATCGAGCGAAAGCAGGCCAGGGTTGAGCCCTTCAGCGGAAAAACGATTAGTGTCCACGGAGATAAAGAAGGCGCGGGTAGAGGAGCCGGCGTTCGCGGGGATATAGGAATCGGCGTTAGATCCATAAACGGCACGGGCATCGTGGCGGAGCGTCCCGTCTATTTCGCTCCGAGGTGGCGGACCGTGGATAAGATTGCGCTTGCGGGCGCACGAGGCGGGGGCGAAGTAATTCACGGACAGCCCGAAAGGAAGTGTGTCTGCCTGACGTTTGACGCCGAGAGCAGCGGGGATGTCACCGCGCTTGTTTTGAACATACTCGAGGCGAAGAATGCAAACGCCACTTTTTTCGTGACCGGAGGTTTTCCGGGTAATTACCCTGAAGCAATCAAGGGGATTGCAAATGAGGGGCATGAAATCGCCAACCATTCCATGACCCATGCACAGTTTACAAGGATTTCCGCTTCCCGCATCTCCTGGGAACTGTCTTCAACCGATTCCGCGGTGCAACAGGCGACAGGATTTTCAACAAAACCCTATTTCCGTTTTCCCTACGGAGACAGGAATTCTTCGCTTGTAAGGCTTGTCAACTCGCTAGGATATCTGTCGATCTATTGGACAATTGACCCCCAGGAATGGCGCAGCGGAAAATCTCCCTCGGCTGTAGCTTCCCACATCGTCTCAAAAGCAGAAGACGGCGCAATTATCCTCATGCACGATAGAGCAAACACCGTTCATGCCCTACCGGTGGCAATTGACGGTCTAAGAACAAGGGGTTTTGAAATAGTTACGCTTAGCGAAGTTTTTCTTAGCGCCTGGTAATCTAAGCGTCACAAAATTCTGGAAATCGCAATTCGCACCAATTCAAAAAAATTCTTAAATTCCCTCAAACGTTGCCCTTCTTCATCCATGTAAAACAAGTGCTTTCCTGAGGGGTCATGCCTTCGGCACCAGCGCGAACATGCAAAAAGGCACTGTCGGCTTTGTATTAAGAAGCCTCAGGCGCTCTTCTTTACGCAATCCGCTTGACTTAGAGATTGAACGGTTGTAAATTATTATTGGCATATGCCCATTATACAGTCAACCGTCGTTAAATCCGCTTGGTTCAGCTTGAGAAACCGCCAGGTGGAAAGTGACAGAGCTTGAATTGGCAGGTCGTTAACTCGAGCAAGAGGCAGTGGGTCTTTGTCAACCACGCTGGTAAAAGCCTACGGCATTAGGAGGTAAGTGTTCGGTGAAGGGAACGTCAAACAAGAAAACGCATGAGCCGGGACAATTCGAAGAGAAGGAGTGTTCCGGTTGCGAAAACGCGTCGAATTCAAAACGCCCATCATCCACATCCAAATTACCTGTGTTCAATACAGCAAAAGGGACAAAAATAGGTTCTACAATAGCGATCATGAGCGGCAAGGGCGGAGTGGGAAAGTCCGCTTTCGCGATGCTTCTCGCTTGCTGCCTTCGCAGGCGGGGTTATCAGGTAGGCATTCTCGATGCCGACATAACTGGACCGAGCATACCAAAGGGTTTAGGCGTCAGGGGACAGACCATCCCGAGCAACCAAGGCTTTATCCCACCAGAAAGCCCTTCAGGAATAAGAGTCATCTCCATGAACCTCATCCTGTCCTCCGGGGATGATGCCGTTATATTGAGAAGCTCCTGATCAGTTCGGCGGTCAGGCAGTTCTACGAGGAAGCGGAATGGGGAATTCTCGACTGTTTGCTTATTGACATGCCACCAGGTACAGCGGACGTACCCTTGACAGTCATGCAATCGATACCGCTTGACGGGGCGATACTCGTTACCACCCCCCAGGAACTTGCCGGAATTATAGTCAGTAAGGCGGTGAGAATGGTTTTTGCGCTAAGCGTTCCAATAATAGGGGTCGTTGAGGATATGGCTTATTTTACGTGCCCCTCATGCGGAAGAGAAGCCGAGTTGTTTGGGAAAAGTCACGCTGAAGAAACTGCCAAAAGACTCGGGACCTCACTAATAGGCAGAATCCCTATCGACGAGCAAATTTCACTCTTTTCTGACTTTGGAAAAATGGAAGAATACCGAAATGAAAAAGTTGAGCGCGTCATGGAGAGAGTTCTCGAAACACTCTACCTGAAAGAAGGGATGAAACAGCCTGTCGAAAAGGTTGAGGTCAATTCCATATACACCACGAATGTTGCCATCGTCATGTCAGGCAGAAAGGTCGCCGAGCATTTCGGCAGGGCTTTGAAAGTAATGCTTGCCGAACTTAAAAACGGCGACATCAAGAACAGAGAAATACTTGAGACGCCCCCGCGCGAATGTGGAACTCTGCCGAAAATGCTCGCTGAAAAGAATGTGAAATTTCTCATCGCGGGTGGAATCGGCAGGGGGCGCGATGTCTCATCTTGAGGAAGCGGGAATCAAGGTTTTGAGCGGCGCGGAGGGTCCGGTTGAAGACGCCCTTGAGCGCTTTTCTCTCGGGCAATCTGGTATCGGGCGCAACCCCCTGTGAGGGGGGCTTTAGCACCTGCGGCGAAGCTGGAGATGGAATTTCATGCGGTAAGTCAATGTAAAGACGAGGGAACACATCAAAGGGGGAGAAAACAAACGATTTCCCGAAAGGCGTGCCGCGGAAAAGTAATTTGGGAGTCTGCTCCCGGGAAGCACGCGCGGACGAATTGATACAAGTCGGTACACAAGTCAGCCGGTTGTTCATGGTAGGCAACCAGATTTGAAAAAACGCGCTGAATACGATAACAGACTCCTTCGATCAGTGGGATTTGGAGTCGATAAGGTGATTTCCTGATCAGAATCGCTTAAACAGGAAAGTGGCACTGCCTTAAAGGGTACTTTATGAGAATGAAGAGCAAAGGGAGGTGAGGAATATCCCAGCGCTCAGAAGATTCACGTGCTACGACTGCAACCATACATTTGAGGTTCCATATGGCACCGGGGTCTCCGGACGCCAGATGACTTGCCCAAAGTGCGGTAGCAGAAACATTCACAGGGCGGAAGGTGATCGCGGATTCGAAAGGCGCGGTGCTTTCGTTTATTCCCAACCGGGCGCCACCGTCCCTGGTGGTTACGGTGGGTTTGGCGCCGGAAGAGGGCCATCCGCCTCGGGTCGCGGTCGTGGTGGCACGGGGAGAGGACCGAAATGGGCTTGACCACTCCTCTCCCAGTGCAGAACAGTATTTCTCAACAATGAAAGAAGGTGAATCCCAGGGAAAATGAAAGTAGCAATATCGGTACAGGGCAATGATCTATCATCGCCGGTTGATCCGAGGTTTGGGAGGGCTCAAGGGTTCTTGATAGTTGACACTGAAACCGATGATTTCGAATACGTACCAAATCCAAACGTATCGGCAGCAAGCGGAGCGGGAATAGCCGCCGCACAGATGATTGCAAACAAAGGTGTTAGCGCCGTCATAACCGGACAGATTGGACCTAACGCGTTCGGGGTGCTGGACGCTTCGGGAATAAGGGTTTACACAGGTGCTGCTGGCAGTGCGGCAGAAGCTCTCGAGGCTTACAAAGCGGGCAAGCTATCGGCTACCGGCTCTGCCACAACGACCCCGCAACTCGGAGTAGGTCCAGGCTGGTATGGTCCCGGAAGAGGCGGATTTGGTCCTGGCAGGTGCTGTCGTGGTGGTCCCCCAGGTCCCCGCCGCGGGGGTGGACCTTGGTAATATCCGTCGGAAGCGGAAAGGGCGGAACGGGAAAGACCACTCTCGCGGTCAACCTTGCCCATCTGGCATCAATAGAAGATGAGATTTTCTTTCTTGACTGCGATGCCGAGGACCCGGACTCCCATTTCTACCTGAAACCCGAGTGGGAGTCTGAAACGGACGTAGAAACCCCTATCCCCCGGATAGACAAAGAAAGATGCGATTACTGCGGGAAGTGCTCAGAAATTTGCCCGAGAAACGCCCTTGCGGTTCTCAGAGACGATGTGCTCGTATTCCCGGAGCTCTGCTACGGGTGCGGGGGATGCGCCCTTTCATGCCCCATGAGGTGCGTGACCTTCGAAAGCAAAAAAATAGGTTCGGTCAAGCAGGGCCGATCGGGCTCAATCAGGTTCTATCAGGGGTTGCTTGAAGTGGGTGAGCCCTCCCCTGTTCGAGTGATTAAAAATGTTAAAGAAAACATCCAGGAGAATAGCAGGGTGATCATTGACTGCCCGCCAGGAACCGGCTGCGCGCTTGTTGAGTCAGTAAGAGGATCCGACTATTGCCTGCTCGTGACCGAGCCATCCCCCTTCCGGAAACACGATCTCGAGCTTGCCCACCAGGTGTGCGTAAAACTGGAAATTCCCCATGGTGTGGTAACTAACCGGTCAAACGGGCATGACGAAATCATAGACGATTTTTGCAGTGCCTCGTCTCTTGAGATTCTGGGAAGAATACCCTTCTCTCGAGAAGTAGCGCAAAGAATAAGTCGCGGGGAACTCTTGGTCGATGATGAACACCTCAAAAGGCACACCGAACACATCTTTCGGACGGTGCAAAGAAGATGCTCTTTCAACTGACAATACTGAGCGGCAAAGGAGGAACAGGAAAGACAACGGTGAGTGCGTCTTTTTTCAGCCTTGCCGAAAGCGCGGTCGCGGCAGACTGCGACGTTGACGCCCCCAATCTGCATCTGCTCTTGAGCCCAAGCATTGTGGATAAGGAAGAGTATTCCGGCATTAGTATCGCAAAAATCGACTCCTCGAGATGTTCCGAGTGCATGGTGTGCGAGACAACATGCTCATTCGGCGCCATCAAAGGACTCAAAGTCGATCAACTCTCCTGCATGGGCTGCGCTGTGTGCGAGCTCGCCTGCCCCGATAACGCAATAACACTGATCCCCGAGATAACAGGAGAAGTATTCTCTTCGGAAACCGAAAAGGGTCCTCTCGTATTCGCGCTCCTCAAACCCGGCGGCGAAACGAGCGGGAAGCTTGTAACCAGAGTGAAGGAAATCGCGCTTTCAATCGGGGATGAACGCAAAGCCGAAATGCTCATCGTGGATGGTGCGCCAGGAATCGGCTGCCCTGTCATCGCCTCAATAGCCGGAAGCAACCTTGCGCTGGCGGCATGCGAACCGACACTGAGCGGCATCTTAGGACTCAGGCGCGTCCACGATCTCGCCGTCCACTTCGGCGTGTGGATGGCTGCTTGCATAAACAAATCAGATATTAACCCGGAGCTCTCCAATGCAATACGGAAATACTGCGATGAAAACTCTGTTCCGCTACTTGGGGAGATTCCATTCGACGAAGAGGTGAACTCAGCAACAATGCGCGGGGAAATACTCGTTGAAGGACACTCCGGTCCAGCCGCCCAAGCCATAGAACGCCTTTGGAAGAACACGCTTACGCTTATCGATTCGACCAGCATAGAGGCAAGGGGGTTATCGAAAGACGAAAGGCTCCCCGATGCGGATTTCTGATTTTCACACTGACGTTTAGGTCTCGATGGCGAAATCAGCAATTTTTCACGCTACCGAATCGGGACGGAAAGCAAGCGAACGAGAGGAGGATGAAAGATGCCTTTGAGAGACGGAACCGGTCCGACAGGGCAAGGTCCAGGAGCTGGAAGAGGGGGAGGAAGAATGGGAGGCGCAAAGCCTGGAAGCGGACCCGGTGGGTTCTGCATTTGTCCATCATGCGGAACCAGAGAGCCGCACGTGAGAGGGATTCCGTGCTTTTCAAGAAAGTGCCCCAAATGCGGAACAAGGATGACCCGCGAATAGAGACAATCTGGACAACCCGCCTGAGAAAGTTTCAACACCGGTGACCTGCACCGGCGTTGAAATTCTTTCCCACTATTAGCCTGGAGCGATATCTATCGAGCGGCCGGCGCCCCTACAAGATGATACGCGGGTAGAACAAGGGCCAGCCGGGATAGGGCAATCTCTCGGTATGCGAACCTATCTCATACACATCGTCATCATGGAAGACCCTGTCTGTCGTGACCCAGCGCCCGCGTGAAGGTCCAAATCCTCCGCGGGTGAATAGGTCAACACCCTGCCAGTAATAGGAAGCCCAAACAAGCTCGCTGCAGTACCATGTTCTCTTTGAAGGGTTTGCGTTTCTCGTGGGCAAGGGTGCGTAGCACGGCGGAGGCTTTCTCTGCGTTTGAGCCACAGCCCAAGCGGCAGCCTGACGGCGTTTCTCCTCGCTCGTCTTCACGCGCAAGTAACGCACGTACGTCTCTTTCGGGTAGGCCCAGTCGGATATCGGATAAAGTTTAACCCCATCAAGCCTCGCTTCGGCAACAAGCCCGTTTCCAACGTAAATACCCAGGTGCGTATAAAAAACGAAGATTACAAGAAACATCTCCTGTCGGCATATGAGAAGGTCACCAGGCTCAAGTTCATCCAACCCAATGCCGCTTGTCTGCGCGGGGACCGCGTCGCTCGACGAGGCATCCGGGGGCGCTGGGGGGATGGGCGGGGGGACACTGACAGCCTGGGATGACGAAGCAGTACTGGGTTCCTCGGCCAAGGCACCCTGAGGAATGGCAAACGGCAAAACTAACCCGATAACTATCAATAAGACCGTAAGAATCTTATAAAACCGCCGCATGATCGGCTTCACCTCCCGCAATTAAAGGGCTTTTCTTTTTCGAAAAGCGCACGCCTTCAAAGACCTAAGGGAATTCATAACCAGAAAATCTAAGCAATCTAAAAACCGCTTTGCTTCGGCACCGCACTGTATCCCACTTGAAAACCGCAGAAAGAATTAAATCTTTTTGGTGAATCTAATTTTACATCTCGCCGAGAAAATAAAAAACAAAAAATTCAAAAGCGCATGCGCGGGTTAGAACAATTTCCGACATCCCATAGCTATATCACTGAACCGCATGGGGTGAAAATCCATTCATTTGGAAATTCTCACCCCTACAATTTATTGTTTAAACGTAAAAAACATAATCGCGGATTGAAACGCCTTGAAAACGAATTTTTGAGCACCGTCGTAGGTCTTTCGGTGTTGCGTAAATCAGATTGCCCAAGTTCCTTCGGGTGTGATAATTTTGCATCCTGTCTTCCGCCTTAAAGTGAGGTGATCACATGCCGAGCGTTCAAGCGGTAGCCGCCAAATACCTGGTTCGCCTGTATAGAGGAATGATGCTAACCAATATTGCATCACTAAAATACAGGAGGTTTTTGTTCAACACACTTGTTCCGCGCCTGGCAAAAAAAGTGGACGGCGTCAGATGCGAGAAGGCTGATCTGCCAGGAATGGACGCCGAATGGATAATACCTGATTACGCGGCGAAAGACTGTGCATTGCTCTACCTTCACGGCGGCGCTTACGTCTTGGGAAATATAGAAAGTCACAGAAGCCTGACATCACGCATAGCGATCGCGTCCGGATGCCGGGCACTGCTTATCGACTACCACCTCGCCCCTGAGAATGTGTTTCCAGTGGCTCTTGAAGACGCGGTGTCCGCGTACCGTTGGCTTCTTAAACAGGGATATAGGCCGGAAAAAACCGCGATTGCGGGCGACTCCGCTGGTGGAGGACTGGCAGTGGCAACGCTCATCTCCCTGAGAGACCAGGGAGCGCCTCTTCCCGCGGCGGTGATGCTGCTTTCGCCCTGGACAGACCTTGAGCAAAGCGGCGCCAGTTACAAAAAAGTGGGTTGGCGAGACCCGATGATTAGCGTTAAGGGTTTGCGGAAGGACGCGCTGAGATACGCGGGCAGCAAAAGCCTTAGGGAACCCCTTCTGTCCCCCGTTCATGCGGATTTAAGAGGGCTTCCACCGCTATACATTCAAGTGGGGTCTATTGAGGCTTTGCTTGATGATTCACGAAGACTTGCTGAACGAGCAGCGCGGGACGGGGTCGAGGTGAAGCTGGACATCGCCCGCGGTATGTTTCATGTCTATCAGATATTTTCCCCGTTTGTTCCCGAGAGCAATGAAGCGATATCGAAACTGGGCGCCTTTTACAGGGAGAAAATAATTTCCTGAATTAGCTCGGAAGCAAAACGATACAAATTTAAGGCAAGGTTTTGGGCTCTTCCCCGATCGGTAATTCTTCAAAAACCTGAAGATTTTCAATCCGGTAGCATCGACTTCACTTTTTCCAGCACGTCTTTTAACCTGGGAGCCGGAAACCATTCCCTTCCCGTTAGCTCGTTTGTAAACGCCTTGTATATGAGCGAAATACCTTCCACAAGCTCTTCCGGCATGGGTTCTGGATTGCCCGTCACAAGCGCCTTCCAGTTGACCGCATCCTTTTTCTTCGCTTCCTCGGTCTGTTTAAACCAGGCGCTCTTCCTGTAATAGATCCTCGCTATCTCCTTGCTTACCGGAATGCCCTGGTATGAAAACCTGCATTCATCAAGCGTCCCGAGAGCATCAACAAGCATAATCTCCCTTTTCTCGTCAAAGCCGAACTCTACCTTCCCGTCCTCATGAAGAAGTCCCATCGGCTTTGTCTTTTCGGTGATAAGGTCGTTAACCGCGAGGACCGTTTCCTTAAGTTTCGACAATTCCTCATCGCTGAGATCCGCTATCTGCTGACCCTCCTCCCATGTCATGTAGCGGTCGCTCGCCTCGAGTTTTGTTGAGACATCAAGTATCGGCTTTTCGAGAATCTGTCCGGGCTTGGGCTCTTCTGAAAGCCCGAGTTTCCTCCAGTCAAGGCTCCCCTCCCTGATCCTTTTGAAAACCGATGAGCCTTCCGGAAGTGAGTTCCGATAAATTATCTCAAGTGGTATGAGAAAGCAGCCTTTCTCCCGCTTGTAAATCGAGTAGTCATAGCCTCCTTCGAGTTCCTTCGGGTGCACAACGCGCACAGCCTTAAACTGAAGCGCGTTTGATGGACCTTGTAACTCGTCAAGCCTTACCAAGCGGTCATTCTCCACGAGACCCAGATAGTGGGTCCGAATGCCCCTTCTTTCAAGCTCCTCAAAGAAGTAAGCCGTCGCCAGACAAATCGAACTCCCTTTCTCGGGTATGTGGTCAGGCATCTCCCCCCAGTCGAAAACCGAATAACGGTCGGAAAAAATGAAGCGCGCTATACCTGTCTGGCTATCCGTGGGTTCTTCAATTTTAACGAGGTCCTTGACACTACCCATATGCCCTCCCTTGGAGTTACAAGAACGATTCTTAGCGGATTTATTGGGAAGGATTATAAACCATAAAAGGCTCTTATCAAACGAGAAAACGCAAACCTAAAAGATTTCTTTCAACATCGAACTAAGAGAAAAGAGCGCCTTCCTGTGCGTTCAACCCTAAGGGAGTGCATTTTCCCAAACCAGCAGGCTGGCTCTTAATTTTTTCGTGCTCGAAGAAGATATCCCCACTATAAAACAGCGCAATAAATTCAAAAGAACCCGCTACTTTTCAGCAAAACGCTTGCGTAGACATCTGCGGTCCAGCAATTCAGTAAATAAGGAGATGAACACTTTTGAATTCGTCACCCGCAGGGTATGTTTGTCCCTGTCTATTTTTTCGGAATACCGCAAGTGTACAATTCCTTTCCAGAAGGAAATGTTTAGTTTCAAAAAGCGGGCTTTCACACTTTTTAAAAACGCGGCAGCGGCCCACCAAAACTGGCAAGTATCAGCGCGGGCAAGAATAGCGTGATAACAGATTCCCACACCTTTCTCACTCTGACCATAGGGTTTCCACGTTTGTTAATGTATAAGCTGAAAAGGTGAAACACGTAAAAAATCGCTGAGATTTCGGATTCGAGTCAATTCCGTTACGCTCAATTCCCGGCAAGACTAAGGACTTCTTACTTTTCTATCACTTTCGTCCGCCCAAAACCTTATCAATACGTTGTTCTGACGTTAATCTTTCGCAACAAATGTTATCCTGCTTTTTTGAGATAAGAGAAGAGAGAATTTTTGGAAAGATGGGCTTCTCAGTGCGCCAAAGAATCCAAACGCCCCGCTTTCTTCAAGGATACTTAGATGAGCGTTTCATATAAACCTTTTCCAAATTAAATCTAACGCCCCAACATCATGAAGCTTGGATTGCGCGGAGTCGACGGATATCCACGAAAACGATTTGAAAGGAAAAGAGAGCCTCGAACCCATGAAAAATCGATCAAACAGAGTCAATCGAACAGATTGAGCATCAGAAAAGAAATTGCGCGCGAGATCTTGCACCTCGGCGCAGGGCGGGAAAAAATTCAGGCTTTGTTTTTCGGTGAACTGTAGGGAAAACCTGGTAGGCCAGGGAGGAATCGAACCTCCGACACCCGGATTAAAAGTCCGGTGCTCTGCCAACTGAGCTACTGGCCCGCCAATATTTTAAAGGAAATCTACGGTTTGTTTTAGTGGCGCGCAAAAGAAATCTTCATCAAAAGCAAAAATTAGATTGAAAAAGTGCCGTCAAGAATTTATCCAAAATGGAGACCCTCTAGCGACAAGATAAGCTCAAGCGCCGATGAGGGCAAAACTCGCGCGAGTTTATTCCGTCAAGGAATTCTCCTTAAATGCTCCCTTAATGCCTGAAATGCCTGATACCGGTGAAAACCATCGCGATCTGATAGCGGTTGCATATCTCAATTATTTCTTTATCCCTGATTGAGCCTCCCGGCTGGATAATCGCGACCGCTCCCGCTTCAGCCACTTTTTGAACCGCGTCCGGGAAAGGAAAGAAAGCGTCGCTTGCTACGGCGCACCCAGACACCCTGTCGCTTCCCGCCTTTTCAACGGCGATCGCCGCGGCGTCAACCCTGCTCATCTGTCCAGCCCCAATCCCCACGGTCGCGAGGTTACGGGCAAGCACTATGGCATTTGACTTGACATGCTTGCATACGCGCCACGCAAAAAGGAGGTCTCTCCATTCGCGGTCATCAGGTTCTCTCGTGGTGACCACTTTCATCTTTTCTCGATCGCATTCGTCCCTGTCCGCATCCTGTACGAGCAAACCGCCGTCTATCTTCCTGAAATCACGCATTTCGCACTTCTCGTAACCCCATCCCTCAAGCGAGATAATCCTCAAATCCCTTTTCTCTTTGAGAATTTCGAGCGCGTCATCATCATAACCGGGCGCCACGAGCACCTCGATGAACAAGTCCTTCATGGCGCTTGCGCAAGCTTCCGTGACTTTACGGTTCAAGGCGATCACAGACCCGTATGCTGAGACGGGGTCGCATTCATAAGCCCTTCTGTACGCTTGTGAAAGGTCCTGGTGAACCGCCACACCGCACGGGTTGTTGTGCTTCACAATCACGCAAGCTGGTTCAGAAAATTCAAGTGCGCACTTCCAGGCGGCGTCCGCGTCAAGCAGGTTGTTGAAGGAAATCTGGGGACCCGCCAATTGAGGCGCAGTGGCCAAAGAAGCGCTTATGGGCGGACGTTCAGAGTAGAGAGCCGCAGATTGGTGCGGGTTTTCGCCGTACCTCAAGATGGCTTTCCTGTCGTAGGTGAGTTCGAGACGCGAGGGAAATAGGACATCTTCCTCGAGTTCGCCCGGAGAGCTTTCCGAAACCCCTGCATCGGAGCCTGAAACCTCAGAGGATAAATATTCCCATATCATCCTGTCATATTCAGCGGTATGGCGGAACGCCTCAACCGCAAGGAGCCTGCGGGTCTCAATGCTTATTTCTCCACCCCTCTCTTTCATCTCCCTGATGATCTCGGGATACCTCTGAGGATTTACCACAACAGCGACATGTTCGTGGTTCTTCGCCGCGGCTCTAACCATAGCCGGTCCGCCAATGTCTATCTGCTCGATAGCCTCAGACCTCGTGACACCTGGTTTGGATACCGTCTCCTTGAATGGATAAAGGTTCACGACAACCATATCTATAGGTTGAATCTTCTGGTAATCGAGTTGCCTTAAATGCTCAGATTTATTCCTGTCGGCGAGAATTCCCCCGTGGATCTTTGGATGGAGCGTCTTTACCCTGCCATCGAGCATCTCCGGAAAGGACGTGACCTCAACCACAGGGATAACCTTTATTCCTTCCTGCCCGAGAAGTTTGTAAGTTCCTCCGGTCGAGATAATCTCAACACCGCGCAGGGAGAGTTCCTTCGCGAACCAGACTATATCCTTCTTATCGGACACGCTTATGATTGCCCTTTTGATCTTCGGCATACCACACCCCTTTCTTCGTGCAACTAGGTTGATCCGACCGTTATCTTCTTAAGCTTGAGTCCTCCGGCAAAGGCGCATTACGTAAGCGTATGAGTCCGCATGCTAATATAGCCACGTGATACCTCTGTCAAAAAGCGAGCACATGAATTCAGGCAATCGGCAAGCCAAGATTTTTTCCTCATACCATTAAAGCGTTGAAGATTTATCGCTAAAGAGATTATCACCTTCGGGATATATTGCTTCCGTCACTCGGAAACGCAAGCTCCCAAAATTTTCGGGCGCAGATAACTATCCCTTTTGAAGCGCAATTATACAACAGTGGAGCTTCTTACTAAATGACACATGCTTAATTACTCAAGCGAAATCTCCCAGGCGCTTTTGAAAACAACCGACAAGCGGTTTTCGCGTGATGGCTTCATTCAAAATGGGCAAAAAATGTGTAGGCGGGAAATCAAGGATCAGGCGTTAAGCCTTGCCGGTCTTGTAAATGCGAAAGAGCACACAGATATGGATTAGAAAGGGCGTTGACAAATTACGCCGAAGAGAATTCAGCGCTATTCATCCTCAGCGGGGATTATCCTCACTCTTCCGCCCTCGACTTTGAGCCTACCCTGAGCAAAAAGTTTAATCGCGAGCGGGTACAGCCGGTATTCGACCTGATGTATCCGCTGATGCAGCGTCTCTTCGTCGTCACCGTCATACACCGGCACCGCCTCTTGCAAGATTATGGGTCCAGTGTCCAGACCCTCATCGACGAAATGAACCGTTACGCCGCTCACTTTAACTCCATATTCAAGCGCGTCTCTAACCCCGTGCGTCCCAGGGAAGGAGGGAAGAAGCGCGGGGTGGATGTTCATTATGCGATTTTTAAACCTTGATAGTATTTCGCCGCCGACAAGTTTCATGTAGCCGGCAAGAACAACGAGTTCAACTCCCGCAGCCGACAGCTCATCGGCAATGGCTTTGTCGAACGCTTCCCTGCTCGGGAAATCTGAAATGAGAAAGCACTTTGTGGGTATGTTGTGCTTCTCTGCCCTCACAAGAGCGTAGGCCTGGGGGTTATCGCTTAATACGAGCGAAATCTCAACCGGTATCTCGCCAGATTCGGCCGCCCTGGCAATAGCCTCAAGGTTCGTGCCGGATCCGGAAGCGAGAACAGCGATTCTGATTTTCTTTTCCTCGCTCACCACCGAAGCGCTCCTTTTCCCGCCATAATACGCGCTTTAGCTTTGCGTAAATCCAAAAAGAATCAAAAGACGCGAGCCCTTCAAGCGAGCCAATCCAAACCCGCGGTGGCAAATTCCAAAAAGGCCAAAGCGTTTTCGCGTTGGCTCAAGAACGAGTAAATCAAATTAACGATACTGAACTCTCCCGCAGCCCTCGACAATCTCGCCAATCTCAAAAGCGCGGTAAACGCTTAAACTTAGGATCTCGAGCGTCTTCCTCACATCGGAAGGCGGAACAATCACAACCATGCCCACGCCCATGTTAAAAACTCGAAGCATCTCAAAAAGGTCAATGTCCCCCACCCTCTGGATGAAGGTAAATATGTTGTGAATCGGCCATGACCCGAGATATATCAGAGCGTCGGTGTTTTCAGGTATTACCCTCGGTAGATTTTCTGTCATGCCACCGCCCGTTATGTGGGCCACAGCCTTTACCTCAACCTGAGAGGCAAGTTTCAAAATGACAGGCGCATAGATGATAGAAGGCGTGAGCAGTTCGAGCCCGAGCGGTTTCGAAAATTGCTTGAGCTGGTCGTCCAGATTGAAATCACCCGATTCGAAAAGCAACTTTCTTACAAGCGAATATCCGTTCGAGTGCAGTCCGGACGAAAGGATTCCTATTATCTTATCCTCAGACTCCACTCTCGATCCGTCAATTATGCGGTCCTTATCCACAATCCCAACGCAAAAACCGGCAAGGTCATAATCTTCTTCAAGCAATACTCCGGGGTGCTCGGCGATCTCGCCACCCACGAGCGCGCAGTTCGCTTTCTTGCATCCCGCCGCTATTCCGCTCACTATCTCGGCGATTCTTTCCGGCACCACTTTGCCAGTCGATATGTAATCGAGGAAAAAGAGCGGCTCAGCCCCGCATGTCACCACGTCATCCGCGCACATCGCCACAAGGTCAATTCCAACAGTGTCGTGCTTGCCGAGCATTTGAGCGAGTTTTATCTTGGTACCCACGCCGTCGGTCGATGAGACCAAAACGGGTCGCTCAAACTTTGCAAGGTCGATTTCGAACATCGACCCGAAGCCACCAATCGCAGAGAGCACGCCTGGGCGGAAAGTCTCTTCAACCAACTGTTTTATTCTGCAGATGGCCTGATCCGCCGCCTCTATATCAACCCCCGCCCATTTGTATGTCTTTTCTTCCGCCATGTCGCCTCTTTTCCTATAGGACCGGCAAATTTCGCATGTATTTACGCTTCATAAGAGTTATCCCGAAAGGTAAGCGTCACAAAAAATCAAAAACCTTGAGGCTTATCGCTTTAGCCGAAGCAAAGAACAAATCAGAGTGCTCTTGGCCAATCAAGCTATTTACATCAGCCCGCGTCGCGACCCTCAAACCTTGCTCTCCTCTTCGAGCCTGAACTTGGATAGTTTGAGACCGGACGGCACTTCTATCGGGTATGCTCCATCAAAGCAGGCGGTGCAGAATTTCTCCTTTGGCGAACCGCACGATTTTATCAGGTTTTCCATACTCAAATAATGGAGTGTGTCAGCCCCAAGGAATTTTCTTATTTCCTCAACATCAAGCTTCGAGGCGATGAGTTCGCTCCTCACCGCGGTGTCTATCCCATAAAAGCAAGGGTATCGGATTGGCGGGGAACTTATCCTCATGTGAACTTCAGCCGCTCCCGCTTCCTTAAGAATCGATACGATCTGTCTGCTCGTGGTTCCCCTGACAATAGAATCATCAACCACGATAAGCCTTTTCCCTGAGATGATCGGGCGCAGTGGATTGAGTTTCAACTTTACACCAAGTTGCCTTATCGACTGCGTGGGCTGGATAAAAGTCCTGCCAATATACCTGTTTTTTATGAGCCCCTCCCCGTAGGGAATTCCTGATTTTTCAGCAAACCCAATCGCCGCTGGCACGCCTGAATCCGGAACGGGTATGACGATATCGGCATCAACCGGGGCTTCCTCTGCAAGGTGCGCACCCATTTCCTTCCTCGCGTCAAAGAGAAGCCGGTCATAGAGAATTGAGTCAGGTCTTGCGAAGTAAATGAACTCGAAAATACACAGCGAAGGCTTTTGAGGCTCGGTGAAATATCTTGACGAGACGCCGTTTTCGTCAATGCTAACCAGCTCACCGGGGCTGATCTCACGCATGAATTTAGCCCCAACCACGTCCAAAGCCGCACTCTCGCTCGAAATAAAGTAATCCCCATCCCTTCTACCGATGCAGAGGGGTCTTATGCCATAGGGGTCCTTCACTCCGTAAAGTTTTTTCTCGCTTAAGATCACAAGTGAATACGCGCCCTTGAGACGGGGAAACATCTCACCGATCGCTTCCTCCAAAGAGTCAGCGCCCGAACAGCTCAAAAGCCCCCCTATGATCGCGGAATCAGTGGAAGTTTTCATTCTTGGGTTAAGGTCGGTAAGGCTTACGCCCCGCGAGGAGAGCCAGTCCACAAGTTCATCAGTGTTAACCAGATTTCCATTGTGAGCAATCGATATGGGACCAAACTTGCTCATGTTGTATGTGGGCTGCGCGTTTTCCCAGTAGGTAGAGCCCGTAGTGGAATATCTCACATGCCCGATTGCCATGTACCCAGTTAGGTTTTCAAAACTGTTTTCCGAGAAAACCTGGGAGACAAGCCCCATGTCCTTAACAACAATTATTCCCTCACCACTGGTAACCGCTATACCGGCGCTCTCCTGACCGCGGTGCTGAAGAGCGTACAACCCGAAGTAAGTGACGCGACCCACATCCTCATCCGCGGCCCGCACACCGAAAACGCCGCATGCCTCCTCGAGGCGATCGTTCATCTTTCCCATTTCCGTGATTCGATAATTCCTGTTCCTTTACCAGCGAAAAGACGCCTGAATCTTTCTGCCCTCCAGAAACTATTATATTTCTTATGATGCCTGGAAAACCTGATATTTCTCAAAAAACAAAGTTCAAATTGTAAGGGAAATCAGTACCGCCGTCTTTTTTCAGCAGAAACCACCTTTCAGTGACTAAAAAGGTGGAAGATATCTTAGGAAGAATCCCTGAAAGAACTCACGGATTTGGGTGATTTTCCCGAAGTGTCTGAAATCTCCCAAAGGCGCAAAGCTTCTCCATCTCTTCCGTTCCTCCCTCACGTCACGGTGTCATAAATCACCGTGAAGCATTTTTTCAAGCGAAGTGTAATAAAGCTCACTTAGTTCATCCACCAGGATGGAAAACGCCTGCGCCACTTTGAGGTGGGTTCCCCCTGTCTTGCCAATAAGAGTAAACAGGACACCGCTCCTGTCGGCAATGTCCTCTAAATCTTTTCTTTTCTCAGGGTTGAAGCTTACAAGCGCTCTGCCTTGAGACTCACTGAAAAGGTATACGTGGAGAGGAAGATGGTGGTCAATTTCAACGCTTGCGCCTATGCCACCCGAAACGCACGCCTCGGCAAGGGCTATTCCAAGCCCTCCCTCACTTAAGTCATGCGCCGAAGAGATAACCCTGCTTTTCGCCGCCAACCTCAAGAAATCTATCAAAGCCTTCTCGGAATCCCAATCAATCTCGGGAGGAGGTCCCGCCACGACATCGTGAATCACCTTGAGATACTCGCTTCCTCCGAGCTCATTTTTGGTCACGCCAATCAGGGCTATAAGGTCCCCTTCGCGGGTAAAGCAGGAAGGAATCCGCTCGTCTATATCCTCAAGGACACCGAGCATACCCACTATCGGGGTGGGGTAAATCGCCTCACCGAAAGACTCGTTATAAAAACTAACATTTCCCCCGACCACCGGCGTTCCGAGTATTTCGCACCCGTCCGCAAGACCCCTCACAGCCTCCTTGAACTGCCAGAATATCTCCGGTTTTTCAGGGCTTCCAAAGTTCAGGCAGTTAGTGATAGCAACAGGTTTTGCCCCGGAACACGCCACGTTCCTCGCGCTCTCCGCAAGCGCAATCTGGGTTCCGACGTACGGGTCCAAATAGCAATAGCGTCCGTTGCAGTCGCAACTCAATGCAAGACCTTTTTTACTGCCTTTCACCCGCAAAATCGCCGCGTCACTACCCGGGTAAGCCACTGTGTTAACCTGGACCATGTGGTCGTACTGTTCAAATACCCACCTTCTGCTGCATATATTGGGCGAGGAGATAAGAGCCACAAGGACTTGCCCTAAATCGGAAGGTAGAGCAAGGGTTGAGAAATCAAAAGTGTTTACATCGTCAAGGTACCTTGGCCTTTTGGCGGGTCGATTATACTCAGGTCCTTTCGCGAGCGAACTTGCGGGCACTTCAGCCACAACCTCCCCGTCTTTGAGCACCCTTAACGTATCCCCTTCTGTCACCTCAGCCACGGGAACGGCATTAAGCCCCCAGCGCCTGCATATCGAGAGAACCTCATCCAAATTCTCGGGCGAGCAGATCGCAAACATTCTCTCTTGCGACTCAGACATCATAATCTCAACAGGCTCCATGTCAGGCTCCCTTAACGGAACCTTCGAGATTTCAACGTCCATACCGCAGCCCCCGCGGTCCGCAGTTTCGCAAGTCGCGCAGGTCAGGCCCGCACCGCCCAAATCCTGAAGTCCCAAAAGGAGGTTCTTCTCGAGCATCTCAAGACAAGCTTCGATCTCGAGTTTTTCGGTGAAAGGATCAGCGACCTGGACGCTCGGACGCTTCTCGGTGCTCCTCTCGTCAAACTCCTGACTGGCAAGTACGCTAACCCCGCCGATACCATCCCGACCCGTGCTTGATCCAATCAAGACCCCGATGCTCCCGGGGACGGAAGCCCTCGCCCTGATAAGCCTTTCCTTCGGCATGATGCCCACACACATCACATTCACGAGAGGGTTTTCCTGATAGGCTTCCTCGAAGTATAAATCACCCCCCACAGTCGGAACTCCGATGCAGTTTCCATAAGAGGCTATTCCAGCGACAACCCCCTCGAATAGATAGCGCGTCCGCGGTTCTTTCAAAGAGCCAAATCGCAGCGGGTCAAGACACGCGATTGGGCGAGCCCCCATAGTGAAAATGTCCCTCACGATACCGCCAACGCCGGTTGCTGCACCCTGAAACGGCTCGACCGCACTCGGGTGATTGTGGCTTTCCATCTTGAAAACCACCGCTATCCCATCCCCTATATCAACCACGCCCGCATTCTCGCCTGGACCCAAGATTATGCCGGGTCCCTTAGTCGGCAGTTTCCTTAATTCCACCTTGGAACTCTTGTAACTACAATGCTCGGACCACATGACAGAATACATGCCCAGTTCAACGTTGTTAGGCTCTCTGCCTAACAATCTCACTATTTCCTCATATTCCTCTCTTTTCAATCCGAGCTCTTTATACAGTTCGGGCAAGTAAACCACCCCTTACGAATCTCCAGGTAAATTATCAAATTCAAACGCTTTTAAAAATTGGCGTAACACCGTATAACCCGCAAATTTATGGATATCAAAACCGCCGAGCGGCTCCTTTCGGTTTGCGAAATCAGCCACCGCCAATTGGCGGATATATCGAGACAACATCATGTCTTTTCAGTTTCGTCTCCCTGCCGTCAATGAAATTCACGTTCTTCCCGTTTACCAGGACGATAGCGTTCTTAAGATACTTGTCAACTTTTCCCTCGTACCGGCGAGCCACAATCTCAAGAAGCTCGGAGACTTGCCTGGCCTGAACTTCGAACTCCTTCTCACCGGCTGCCTTTGCAAGAGTGGCTTGTAGTTTCACCAAGGGCATTTTGCCTCCTTTGGTATTGCATGACCTCTGTAAGCGACGTCAAAAACGTATGTGAATTACTCTTTTGGACTATACGATGAATATCGATTATAACAGCTAGCCGTTTTCACTTCGTCCTTCGGTAAGCCGAAACGTGTATGCTCTCCGGGCCCGAACCGCAGGGCTAAAAGCATCCGAGCTCGCACTCTACTATCTTTATACCAAGAATATCGCACGCCCTTCCCACAACCCTGACCGGTAAACCCAGCTCCCGCGCTATTTCGTGCGCTCTCGTGCAAGTCAACTTCCGGTCAACGGCCTCGTTTCTTAGCCTATCGACCAACTGTTCGGGGATGTCTTCAGGCATTATCGCAACCTCCGATTCCGTAAATATCCCGCGTAATACCCTGTCAAACACTTTTTCAAAAGCGCAAATCTTTTCCTTTTGGTCCGACCAAAAGAGAACTTTCTTTGAGCCGGATTCCTTTAAGAAATTCTCAAGCCCGATCTGAATCACGCCGTCAACCGAGCTTGATATCTCAACAATTACATAATCGAAAGGACCCTCAAAACCATCGCGCAGAGTTTGCGCGCCTTTCTCTCGTTCAAAACGAAGGCAGCAAACCATAAGAGCGTCAGCATAAACATTCTCCTTTTCCTGAGAGGAGCGCTCGCCCTTTAACCGTTCACCATTTTTCCCGGCTGAGTCCCTGTCCGAAAAACTTACCCTTATGACTGCCGCGTCCCCTCCGATTTGCTCTTCAACCTCTAAGGTATAAGGAATTCGCAAGTATTCCAAAGAATCAGAAACGTAATTCACAAGGTCCCATGCTGTGGTACTTCCAGTCGCGAGGAATTTGAATTCCTTCATCCCGAACCCTCGAGTAGCCTCTCCGCCTCGGCAAGTTCACTTTTCGTGTTTATGTTCATAAAGATGGCACCGCTTGGATCATAAATTTCCAATTCTTCCCAGCTTATTTCGCACACGACCACCCGATGCATGAAGCCGGTGACCTTCAGATTTCCAGATTTTATCTCTTCCTTGATCGCGGGAATACATGTTTTTCTGTAAGCGGCAAATAAAGGTTCCAAACCCTTTGGGGTTTGGGGTACGCACACGTCACAATCGCTACCGTCCAGTCTTTTCAGCACATAGGAAACCGCGTTTCTTCTAACGAAAGGCATATCGCATGCAATCACGAAGTTCTTATCGTAGCGCGACGCTTCCAGACCGCTTAAAATCCCGCCAAGTGGTCCTTGGCCACTGACGGTTTCTTCAATGACGCGAACGCCTTCACGCTCCAAAAAATTAACGGGACCGTAATCCTCGCTATTTGTCACAATGAGAAACTCTTCAAACAGGGGATTAAGTTCCTCGATCTGGATGTCGATTACCCATTTGCCTCCTACCTTTAAGAGAGCCTTGTTTCCCTTAAACCTTTTTCCCCGTCCACCCGCTAAAATGAGACAACAGTACATTGGCTATCAGGAAATCCTCCACTCGTGCGAGTAAATGTTGAATCTTTGCTCTCTCAAAAAACCCACTACCGTCAGACCGAGCTTCTCGGCAAGCTCAACCCCCAGGCTTGTAGGCGCCGACACGGAGCAAAGTAGCGGTATTCCGGAAACGGCGGTTTTTATCACCATCTCAGAGCTTGCCCTGCCGGACAAAAGGAGCCCCTTGTCATATAAATCAACTCGGGCGCGCAAGGCGTTGCCAATCGCCTTGTCTATAGCGTTATGCCTGCCCACGTCCTCGAAGACTTTGATGATTTTTCCATCCTTCGTGAAAATAGCCGCTGCGTGAGTCCCGCCAGTGAGATTGAATAAGGTTTGATTTTCCTTCATCGCATCTCCGAGTTTAATAATCAGGCGAGCATCGAAAAGGGCTTGAATCGGCGCGTCCGGGTCTTTTCTTCTCGAAGCCGCCAATCTCCCGGCGCGGGACAACATCCCGGAATCCCAGGAAAATCTATTCCAGCTGACAAGCGACAGAGTTGAACGAGACCGAAGGGTTATCTCCACTCTGCGAGCACTGGCTGATGAGTGGAGAAAAGAGGGGAAATCGCCTTCATAAATGAAAGGCTTTTTGCCTTCTTCGCCAGCGAAGCTCCTCTGGTTTTCGATATCCTCAATCCCGCCAATTATGCCTGAGGAATACAAGAAACCCAAAATAAGGTCTGAATCATCCCCCGGGGTCCTGAGAAGCGTCGTTAGAACCTCACCGTTAACAACTATCTCAAGCGGGGATTCCCGCGCAACGAGGTCCGAGGCTGCCTCCGAGCTTTCACCCTTGCGCCTTGTTATCTTTAGCTCTTCATACCCTTGCGGCAATCCCGTATCCCCCCGCTCAAACAAATATATGCAGCTCGCTTTAAAAAAGGGGCGTGTTTGCTTTTTTCTCTCACATTTTAGCAGTTGACGCGCCTGAAAAGGCTCTTAACATGGGGAAGCAAGGAAGTGAAACTGACCGGGTTGCCTGCGACAAGAGCGATTCGAAAAAAGGAGCTATCCGTTACCCGAGTCGGTCAGCTCGTTTATTTTGGCGATAAGAGCGGCGGGTGAAAATGGTTTTATGATGTATTCTGAGGCACCCATCTCGACACCTCTGTTTACGTATTCGGCACCAGTTTTGGCGGTGAGAAAAACAACAGGAATTTCCTTTGTGGCTTCATTTTCTTTCAGGCGTCGTAGAACCTCGAATCCATCCATTTCCGGCATCATGATGTCAAGAAGCACGATGTCCGGCAATTCGTTTTCCACAAGGTCAAGCGCTTCAGCGCCGTTCAATGCTTCGATGACCTCGAAACCGTTGGTCTGAAGGATGATCCTCACGACTTTCACGATTGTTGGGTCATCGTCTATGACCACGATTCTTATTTTCCTGTCACTTTCGTATTTACTCGTTTCCTCCATTTACGACTCAAGCCTCCGAAGCAATTTTCCCAGCGGATCCTCTTTCTCGTGAATCTCACCCGCGGCAATCGGGACACCGAAAGAAAACACAGATCCTCCACCATCTCTCGGCTCAACCTTAATCCAACCACCGTGAGCGCTGACATAATTCTTGGCGATGAAAAGTCCGAGCCCTATCCCTGGCTTGTAATCATAAGGTTTTCCCTCCACCCGATAGAATCTTTCGAAAATCTTATCCCTGTCCTCCTCGGGTATGCCTGGACCCCTGTCAGCCACGTTAAATATGACCTCCGAGGGTGCATCCTCAATCCATATATCAACCTCCTCACCTGAAGGGGTGTACCTGACGGCATTATCGACAAGAATCGCCAGGACGTCCTTGATTCTTTCGGCGTCAACTTCTATGAATTCAGTTTCTCCCGCATAAAGCAGATTGATGGGAACTCCCACGCCGTGCGTACGCACTTCAGAGATCACTCTCAAGACAAGCGATTTGGGTCTTGCTGGCTTCTTAACAATACGGAATTGTTTTTTCTCAATTCTCGTCGTATCAAGAAGCGTGTTAATCAGGCGGGTGAGGCGGTTGGAAGCCTCCTCGATTCCCAAGACCGCCTCTTTTCTCGTTTCCTCGTCAATCGCCTCACCGTATTCTCTCAAAAGAGTCAGGTAGCCCTTAATCACAGTGGCGGGGTGCCTCAATTCATGCGCAGCCATTTCAATCATGTCAATATGCTCACGAAAACTCGAATTGCCCCTGGAATTCGAATCATCATCACCGTATAAAAATCCGCTCTCATTTCGCTTTGAGCGGGCGATCACGAAATCAAGGGCCCTTTTAATCAAAGAGGGGGACAATTCCGAAACGGAAATGTAATCGTCAGCCCCAGCCCCTATGCACTTGATTGCCAGCGCCTCATCGTTTGGCCCAACAACGACAAGAGGTCTTGTCGAAATTTCCCTTATTTGTCTCACTGTCTGACTCAATGAAGCTTTCAAATCTAAGCCATCAAGAAGCACAACATGAGCACTACAAGATTTGAGCCGCCCTTTCGCTTGCGAAAAGTTCTTCTTATGCTCAATATCCAACCCGCCACCGCAGATCTCATTTAGCATACCGACGACAGTTTTCACCATGCTGTTCGTTCCGCTTACGAGAAGAATCTTGCAATTGTCTTCCAATTCGACCACCGCCATGGATGTCTTTCCTGTAACTGTATCGGAAGTCAAGACACCAGACTTTATAGGACTCTGGGCCGAAAATGAAATAAATGCTCATAACAGTCATATTCGGGCAATTCATAAAGGTAATGAAATGCTGTGGGTCAGGGTTCGTTCTTCTTTCCGCCTTCGGAGGCGCTCATTCTATGTCCTGCAAGAAACCAGGCTAATCCCTCGGGGTCTATTTTCTCTTGTTTTCCGTTTAAAATGTTAAAATCCTTAGAGACCCGGTTTCATAGGTTTCATAGCTTAGAAAGCGACAGGTTATTCCGGCAGGGGTAAGGTCTTGGAAGACAACATAACCGTACTTCTCGATAAAGCCTCAAAAACATACCGGATGGGCGAGGTCGAGGTCCACGCGTTAAAAGAGGTCAGCCTAAAGGTTAGCCGTGGCGAGTTCGTCGTGGTGCTCGGTCCGAGCGGCTCAGGAAAAACCACCATGCTAAATCTAATAGGCGGAATAGACACCCCCACATCCGGAAGGATCGTCGTGGGCGGAAAAGACATCTCGCGCTTGAGCGAGAAAGAGCTTACGTCATTCAGAAGAGAAACGGTAGGTTTTGTCTTTCAATTCTTCAACCTGATACCAACGCTTACCGCTCGCGAGAACGTGGAATTGGCGCTCGATCTGGTTCCCCGCGAAAAAAGAGGCTCGGCGCTTGAGATTCTCGATAAAGTCGGGCTCGGTGATAGGGCCGACCATTTCCCGAGCCAGCTTTCCGGTGGTGAACAGCAGCGAGTGGCGATCGCAAGAGCGCTCGCAAAACGTCCGCCGGTGGTACTTTGCGATGAGCCAACAGGTGAGCTCGACTATGACACGGGCAAAATGATCCTCAGGCTCATGAGGGATATTGCAACCGCGGAAAACTGCAATTTCATAGTGGTGACTCACAACTCCGCGATAGCCCAGATGGCTGATACCGTCGTCAAATTGCATTCGGGCGAGATATCGAGTATAACTCAAAACGAGAATCCGGAGGAGCCGGAAAACCTCGTGTGGTGAGAACGTCAAAACACGACCGACCCAATGAGGCGTTAGCGCTTTCTTTCCGAAAAATCGGGACAAACCAGATTACTACCCAGCTCATTTGTAGCGGTTTCACATACGGGTGCGAAAATAAGCTCATCCCCACCTTTTGTCTGGCTTTCGAAAGCGTCGCCTTCAGCCACCTCAACCACGCAGAAAGAACCCCTGACCAGTGGGGAGAACCTTCGCGGAGAAAGGCTTTCGATAACGCGGACAACCCTTAAGGAGGAATCAATAAAAATCACATCAATGGAAAAGCGCATGCCAAAAGTGTGAACGTTTGAACAAAAAGGAAAGAGCATCCCCGAACCAGGATCGAGGCTCTTTTTAAAGGCAAGACCAAGGAGTCGGGTGAGAAAAGCGGAAGCGACCTCGGCTCTTTGAGCGAGAACAGTTCCTTTCGTGCAGTTTATGATTGTAAATAAGGTTCGGTCCGGTGATGATATCAACATGGAAACGCCATTTGGAATCGGTCCTTTGAAATACTTGCGCCTCACTGAGCTTCTTCACTCTCTTTCCCGGATAACTTTGGCGGGAACGCCGGCGGCGATTGTGTAAGGTGGAATGTCGCGGGTCACCACGCTCCCCGCGCCAATAACCGCTCCATCCCCGATTGTAACCCCTTTCAAAACGACAACCAGCGCCCCCAGCCAGCAGTCGCGCCCTATGGTGACTGGAGCGTATGTACCCATTTGTTCTCTCATCGGCTTGCCGAGTTCAATCCCGTGGTCCGCGCAGTTTATGTTCACGAAAGGACCGAACATCGTCTCATCGCCAACCGTGAGGTCGTCAAATGCATTAAAGATATTGTAAGGACCGATCCCGACTCTGTTTCCCACTTTTAAGGTAGCATCGTGCGCCACCGCAAGCCTGGCCCAAGACTCTATGGAAACACTGTCGCCGATGATTATCCGACCTCTGTCGTTTCCGCGAATTTGTACTGTTCTCGGTATGAAGACATCATTTCCAAGGGAAAGCGTGGATTCACCGGCAAGAACAAGGTCAACCCAGCCCGAAATCCAGACCCTCTCACCCATCGCAACGCCTCTTCTCTTTAAATACCATGCGTTGAAAGCTACCCTCGGGTGCGCCATGATCTCTTTTGCCAGCCTCAAATAATCAAGATGTTTCATGTTGAGTCCTGAGCGCCGTTTTGCTCAATCTTCGTGACACGTTGAATCGTCTTACCACAAACGCGACAAACTCGCGTTCAATAATCCTAACAAATTCGCTGCTCATCTCAAGAAAACGCATCTGGAGCCCTTGAGGTCTGCGGCTTTTATCTGACCGGAATCCGCGAAACTGTAATAAGAGGAGGCGCTCCCGATGATTATGTGGTCGATAAGTGGAATGCCGAGAAGCTCCCCCACATCAGAAAGTCTTTTTGTGATTCTCACGTCCTCGAAGGAGGGCTCAGGGTCACCGCTCGGGTGATTATGAACGAATATGACGGCGGAAGCCGATTTCCGCACTGCCTCTCTGAAAGCCTCTCGCGGATGCACTATGCTTGCGGTGAGCGTTCCCCTCGATATTTCCCTCGCAGCGATAACCCGAAGCTTTGCGTCAAGCAAAACGCAAACGAAGACCTCAACGCTTTCCCGAACAAACAACGGATAGAAGCGGTCGAATACCACCCTGCTCGAGTTAAGCCTGTCGCCCTCTTTCCTTCCGCTCAGCACTCTCGAGCCGAACTCGACTGCGGCGAGTATCCGGGAAGCGGTGGCAGGTCCAACGCCCTCAAATTCACAAAGTTCAGTAAAATCGATATCGGAAAATCCGCCAACACCGCCAGCGCTGTCAATAAGGCGCCTTGCGAAATCTAACTTCCGAGGTGAGGGATAACATCCCCCCAGAATGCGGGCGAGCAACGCATCGTCTGAGACTTCTGAAAATTCGGCAATATGCGGAGTCGACAGTTTCTTTCGCTTATTCATCATAGAAGCCTTGCGCGAATCGTTCATGAACGAACCAGAAAGCTTAAGCAATGCAACCAAAATTATTATACAAAAGCTTCCTAGCAAAATAAAGAGCTTAAAGCGGGAGAAAGCGGGGAACCAAAAAATCGGCAATTGGCTTTTAAAAAGCCTTCGTGTCCCGCGAATCGTTCACTTTGAAAACTTGAAATGGATCACATCCCCATCCTGCACGAGATACTCTTTGCCCTCGATCAGAAGACAGCCCGTGTCCCTCGCCCTGTGGAAGTTTCCACACCTTAAGAAATCCTCATAATGGACGACCTCCGCTTTGATGAAACCTTTCTCAAAATCGGTGTGGATCTTCCCGGCAGCTTTCAGTGCGGTCGTTCCGCGCCTTACAGACCAGGCGCGGCATTCCCCAGAGTCGATCGAGAAAAAAGTTATAAGCCCGAGGATGTCATAACCTGCGCGAATTACCCGGGCGAGACTCTCCTCTTCAATCCCGAGCTCTCTCTCAAACTCGAGCGCTTCCTCCGGAGAAAGTTCGGCAAGTTCAGCCTCGATCTTGGCGCAGACCGGAATTACCGGGATCCCTCTGGGTGCCGCCCAGCGCTCCATTCTTTCAACAAATTGCGCGGCATCCTGATTCTCACCAGTATTTAATCCGATTATCGTTGGCTTAAGGGAAAGGATGCCCTCCCCGCGAAAATTATCGGCAAGCCTTCTAACAGAAGGGTCGCGGTGGTCGATTGTTCCTTCCTCAACCAGTTTTTCAAGCGCCAGAAGGTCGTTAAGCCGCTCGGTAGAATCCTTATCTCCCCTTTTGGCGTCCCTTTTCGCTTTCTCAATAAGCCTTAAGAGGTGTTCGAGATCCGCAAGTCTGATCTCATTATCAACAAGATCGGCATCCCTTACAGGGTCCACATTTCCTGCAACATGGGAGATGTCCGGGGCGTCAAACGCTCTGACCACATGAACAACAGCGTCAACCTCCCTGATCCTTGCAAGGAACCTGTTCCCAAGCCCCTCACCGCGACTTGCCCCCTCCACAAGTCCCGCTATGTCAACGAAACGCACGCTGGCAGGATAGCGCCTTTCGCAACCGGCAAGATCAGCAACCTTTTCAAGGCGCGGGTCAGGAACCGAGACCACTCCTACATTTGGCTCAACGGTTGTAAAGGGAAAGGAGGCAACAGGAGCGCCGGCCCTCGAAAGCGCGTTGAAAAGCGTGGTCTTCCCAGCGTTAGGTAACCCTACGATTCCAATCTCAAGCGAACTCAAATTTCAACCCCGCGGCTCGAAACGCCTCTCATCCTTGCATAACCCAACATCCACCCTATATCTTCCCGGTTAAGGCAATTCCTTTTCGGTAATGTCTTTCAGGATTTATTCTATAACTAATATCTACCCTTAAAAGAAATTCCGAAGAGGAGCTTTTTTGCAACTTTGCGCTGATAAATAAAATATGGGTAATTGTTTTCCACGGACACGCCGGAAGGTAGTTCGACAGGCTCAGAATCCCAATTATCATAACCTCAATCGGTGCGTAATGATTCCATGATTTTCTCAGTTTCCGATATGGAGAAAACGGGGACACACCGTCCAGGCGCGCATATCACCGCAAGAGGTCTGCGGGTTTTCGAGTCAGTCTCGATGAAATCATCCACTCTCTCGCGCCTGATGACGGTAGCCAGATCAAATACTTGTATGAACCGCTTGATGAGTTCGCTTGCCTCATCAGGTCCGGCTTCCGGAGAAATCCTTACCTCGATTCGCCCCTTGATAAGATTATGAACGCCCATCACATACCAGGCGGCGAAATGCGAGAACCGCTCGTATGCCCCTTTAAGTGAATCAGCGATACCGTAAGCTGTATTTTCGAAGCCATATCCCTCATTCTGGGTCAACTCAACAGGGACAAGCCAGTCCAAAGCGCCTAATGCGATGATCGCGATACCGTTGACCTTCATATCCGGCGCATCAACCGGCAGGCAGGATAGAAGGTTCCCGCGAGCGCAAGAGTTCAGGCACGGTCCATTCTCGTGAGGCTCTCCTTTCAGTTTTTCTTCAGCCTTGCCTAACCCCTCGTCAAACTTATCATTCCCGCTTTCCTCCTCGCGTTTGACGGAAGAAGCCTCACCGATCCAGCCATGCTCCGTCAGGAACAAATCGCGCAGTAAACCGCCAAGTTGAAGGGCCCTTTCGAAAAATTTTCTCAGGCCCGTAATCTGGTAAAGGTCGACAAGGGCTTTCAGGTAAAAGACCTGATCCCTCGCCTCCCCCCACATTTTAGGACTGCGGGTAATGGGCGGGAAGTAGTGACATAGTCCTTTTGAGGGATGAAAGCCATTGGACCAAATAAAATCAGCTATCTCCATGGCTCTATCAAGAAGGAAAGGCATATTAAGCACAACGGAAGCGTAGGAGAGAGCCGAAATCATAAGGGAGTTAGCGTCAACAAAGAGCGTTTCATCCACAGCGGGAGCGCTTAAAGCCTTTCTACCCTCAAAACTTTTGAGGTAATATTCCTCATCCGCGTCCTGGCTTCCTGAAAATCCAGGAACATCTTTGAGGTATAACTTATCAAGACAATACTCTATAACCCTTCTTGCGGTTTGCTCATACTCCGGATTTCCAAGAAGGCGGGACGCAGAAAGATATATCCGCAGAAGCTCGGCGTTGTCCTCGAGCATTTTCTCATAGTGAGGCTTTGACCAGTCCCTCACGGTGGAGTAACGAAAGAAACCTCCCTCGACCTCATCAAACAATCCCCCGAGTCTTATCGCGTTTAGCGTGGCAACCACAAATCTTTGCAGCCTGTCATCCTTCTGGCGCTCCAACCTCGCAATTGAGAATTCCAGAGCGCCGGTTGGTGGGAACTTCGGCTCAAGCCCAAGCCCGCCGAAATCCGGATCGGCGTCCTTTTCTATGACGGACGCCATCCAATCAGAAATTTCATCCGTAATCTTGCCCCCGCACTTGAAAGCATCCAGAAAAGATTTTGTTTCCTCCTCAACTATCACTGAGCAGACCTCAATTTCCTCCCGCCTGCTTTTGTAAAGTGCGCTCAATTTATCAAGCAGTGCGGAAAAATACTGAGGCGGGGCATAAGTCAGACCGGCGATGGCAGCGCCACTCGGCAGAAGGAAAGCGGTCGTTGGCCAACCCCCCTGGTTGTAACGCCTGTTTATGTCCGGTCTTCTGTCGCTGTCAACCCTTATCGCCACAAAATTCTCATTTATCTTCCGTATTACGTCGGGGTCAGAATAGGTTGTTTCATCCATCACATGACACCAGTGACACCACGAAGCGGATATGGACAGGATTATGAGTTTTCCATCTCTCTGGGCGCGCTCAAACGGCTCAATACCCCAGTGAAACCAGTTTATTTCTGAAGCTCTGTTCGGTCTCGGGCTAAAATGAAAAGCCTCGTCACTTTTTTGTCCGTTCATCTCCAACAGCTCCCTTTGTGATCCTTAAAATAATGCGACCGCATCCATGCGGTCTCTATTGAGTTGAAAAACTCCTTAACGACCAGACTACACCAGTTGCGCAAATAAGCATTGAGAAGAATCAATTCCCGTATCTTCACTTCTGCGACTTACAACCGAATAAGGCAATTTGATAAAAGCACCCGGCGCGTTTGAAAAGGGAAAAGGATCAACGCAAACAAAGCCGCCTTAAGTCGAAAATCCTTAAATACGAGATTCCATTGGTCAGAAGAAAGTAAACCACCGCAGTTCAGGAAAGCCAAAACCGCATAACCTTGTAACCGGCAAAAATTAATAATGTGCCATTTCGTCTAATTCTTTCTTGCGAGCGCCCAAAAAAGGGGGGGGTTACCATCACCTTTCCGCGCGCCGCAATTTTAATCTCTTTCTCGATCAACGTTCGGGCTCTCTTCTCATCCATTATTTGAGTGAAATCCCTTAAATAGAAATCTTTCATGAACCTGAGATCTTCAACGAGTTGCCGTCCCTCAATTACCGAGGCGAAAACGCCCTGATTCACGCTCAGCCCCGCTTCCCTTAAAAGAAATCCGAGTTTCCTGCCTATTTTCGTGTCAGCGCCGCGCGCGCGAAGAGCCTCCTCTTCCGCCTTTCTGAACTCACGGTTTTCAGGGTATTCGATGATACCCCCGTAGTCCGGCTCAGCGCACGCGAGCAGAACTCCCCCACGTTTTAAAACCCTCAAAAGCTCCCCGATAACCCGAGATGGCTTTTGCGCCCACATCAGGAAGAAGTGGAATGTCACCATGTCAAAACAACAATCCTCATAGGGTAGAGAAGCGCAGTCAGAGCAACGGAAATCAACACCCCCATAGTTAGATCGCGCGCACTTTATAAAAATTTCTTCGATATCAACGCCTGTCACGTTAGCGGTGGTAATCTCCCTTAACTGAGAGGTTATCTCGCCGGTGCCGCAACCGGCATCAAGTATGGATTTCATCCTCTGGATTCCGGCTCTCCTGTATAATTCCCTTCTTATCGCGGAAGTGCGCAAAGCCTGGTGGGCGAAAAAGCGGCTTGCTTCCTCGGCGGATTCAAACATCGGCCTAACCCTAAACATATGACCCTCTGCGAGCTTCCTTTAACCACATGACAACTTTAAAAAAGGAGCATCCAGGTTTCCGAGCAGGAAAACCTTTTAGCCTGACGATTTGCTTTCAAAGCAGAGTATGCAACGGCTCTCATATGAAAGCGGACATGACGCCCCGCAGAGAGGAAAGAACTCGCATTCCTTGCACTCCTCTGGAGCGTATTCCCGGTCTCTGAAATACAAGGATACCGGATTATTCCATATTGACTCCCAGTCATCCGCAAGCATGTTTCCCGCTACCTTATAAGAGCTCTGACAGGGAATGACGTCACCGTTTGGCTCCACGCACATATTGTATTTAGACGCTGTACACTGTTTTGGGCCAAGTCCCAGCAAGACAGGGTTAAGTTCGCAATACCTGGTGGGCGTGTACCATATAAACCTTACGTTTGCGCGCCTGGTAACATCGAGGACCCTCTTTAGTATCTCCCTCATCTCCTTTTCGGAAACGCCTAACCTCTCGTCCCTCGCCCCACCCGTATATATGATCCCGTTCATCGCGATACCATCAAGACCAAGACCGCAAAGAAATTCCGCTGTCTTGACGATGGTTTCTTTGTTTTGGGAAGTAATTGCGGTGTTTGTGATAGTGTAAACGGGGGAGTCCACCGCTACCTGAATCCCTTCCAGGGTCTCCTCAAACGCCCCCCTCCAGCCGGTCATTTTATCGTGTACGTTTTCAAGATGCGATTCGAGGGTTATCTGGACATGGTCAAGCCCCGCTTCGGAAAGCCTTTCATTAGGGAGTCCTGGACAAGCCTGCGCCCGTTTGTTAAAAGACCTGTCACGAACCCAACGTTCTCGGCGTAATCTATCAGTTCAACAAGGTCATCTCGTAACGTCGCCTCACCGCCAGTGAAAACCACATGGAAAATGCCTATTTCCCAGATTTTTGAAAGAACCTTTTTCCAGGATTGGGTGTCGAGCTCTGGATAGTTTCGGGGTCTTTCCACATAGCAATGGGCGCAGTTGTTGTTACACCTGTAAGTGAGGGCAAGGTCCATCCGGTAGGGGACGCTGACCGGCGTGGTGAAAGGCTCGATTTTGTCTAAGTCCAAAAAAGTTATCGGGCATATCTTCCAGTCATGCGCAAGAATCAATACTTTCTCTCGAATCTCTTTTAGGTCCCGAAGCACCTTGTTTCTGTCAACCGCATAGCGGGAACGCACGCGCTTAACAACCGTCCTTTCATCTGCGCCCACTAAAATCAATTTCACATACTCTGTGGCGGTTTCGTTTAAATGGATTATTCTGCTTGCGTCAATCGTTAAAAGACCCTTCCCGTCAGGTTCCACTCTCAAATGGAAGCGCCTCGGCACGCCCTGCTCATCAAGGGTGAAATGGTAAAGACCCGAAGGTATCGCCTCGGCTTTTGAAAGCCTTTCCTCAAGCCCCCTGAAAGGTCCTTTGAAATTTCTTATCCTTGAGAATTTCCCTTTAGCCATCCTTCACGACAAACCTTTGGTGCCCAGCGTAAAAACTTAAACGCTTAAAAACTCAAACGGGGCGAAGTTTCCTCTACCTCTATCGACCGCCTCCAGCGCAGGCGCAGGCGCATCCAGAGCCGCCAACATAGCGCGTTGCGTAATACCTTCTGTACCTCAATTGACGTTGGTATTCCTCCGGATTGGTCATTTTTAATACCTCTTCCTCCATGTCTCGGGTAAGAAGGAAAAGCCCGTCCTGGATTCCAGTAAATGAGGAGCCTAAACGATGTGCTAGCTTGCTTCCCTCAATCTTACCCTCTTCCAAAATTGAGCCAAGTTCAGAGCCTTCAAGACAACCCGCACGCCTGAGCGTGTCAATTGCCTCTCCGCTAAGAGGGTATGAGCCATGTCCTAAAGTATCTTTAACCTTCTCCGAGAAACCGGCATCGGCGATTAAGGTTGGTAAATTTCTCATGAAAGCTGAAACCCTCTCCGAGTGGTCCGCTTTTGCCTTTACCTCAAGCCAGGCTTTTGAGATCCGTTCTTTGAAATTCTCAACGGTGTCCTTAAGTGAAAACCCGTGACTTTTGCCTCCGTGTTTTCTATAAGGAGCGTTAGCGCTTTTCGTAAAGCATCAGAGGACACTTCTCCGTCTTCGCGTATAGCTTCGGCAAAATCAATGAAGTAAGGGGGAAAACCTCCCAACGGTTTTTCCCTCCTCGTCAATCTCAAAGGTCTTACCCCGGCTATCTCAACAACTCCGCATAAAACCATCTCGAAAAAAACAATGGCGGCAATCCTGTCGAGGTCCTGGCGGTCAAGCACCGCGTACTCAACGGGTAAAACGTCTTTCGCGGGACCGGCGCCCTCCACAGACAACTTCGGCTGGATGTAGGCAAGCTTCTTCCCCCGCTTCCTAACGGCAACCGGGACATACCGCAATCTGGTGATAATTGCTATCATCAAGGCCAGGAATACGGACAACCACACCGCGACAAAGATATCCTTAGGCCCTGACGACTCATATTCCATGCCGTAAGTACCAGGAGCTTGGGGCGGAGTGTAATCAGGGAGAGGTTGTTCCGGATAAACTCCGGTCACGTATACGGCTGGGATGAGAGACGCCGTGCAGGTAACCCTGGCTTGGAGAAGCATCCTGATGAATCCAGGTAAAAGTTATACCCTGACTCGAAACGGTGAAAAGCGGCTTTTCCTCACCGTGATAGATAGTTTCGTTCGGTTTAACCCCTTTGGGAAACTGAATGCTGAGCTGAAGATAACATTTTCCGTAGGCGTAACGGTGATCCCACCAGGTGTTCTTAAACTTAACCGACGCGTAACCTTGGCGGCGCTTATCCTGGAACACCATCTGCGGGACTATCCCGCTGAACTCGAAAACAGCCTCATCCCCTGGCTCAATCGCCTTATTTCCGAGATGAACCTCGACCCCGGGAGAGACCACGGTTGACGGTCTGATATCAGATATAGGTTCCCCGTCCAAAAACGCCTAGCACTTCTCAAGAATGTATTTTTGAGTGGGCATACCGATATCGATAATGTCTATGGGAACGCGAGGGCTTGTATTACGAAAGGTAATGCGATATTCGATGCTCAGGGATGAATCCTGATTGATGCGCGCGGTAACCTCCTGTCTGGGAACCTCGAAACTGTAATCCTGACAGAGCGCTAGATTTTGCGAAAAAATCACTAAAACGATGGCTGTAAAAATTAGACAAAAAATATCAGTAGCGCCCTTCTTGGTGGAAGAAATTTAAACGATTTCCTATAAAGTAACATGCCGAGCTTGCTTTTCACTTAACAAATAACTTTCAGAAAAGACAAAATGCGCTCTTAAGGCTTTTCCAAAAACATTCCGTTAGATGAATGGCGAAGAAACTCTTATTTCTCTTCAAACGCGCTCCCTTTATCGCATGCTAACGCTATAAAACCCTTTTAACAAGTTACCCGGATGAAAGGTCGTTAAGAAACTTAAATCGTTTTTTCGATATTCTTAATGTAGCCGCATGATTCGGAGCGTGATATTGATATGAACATTAATAATCAAAGACGCGAAGAGAGCAATTACGAAAACCAAAACCTTGCGGCGAGCAATCTCAATTGTCTGATCGAAAACGAAGTGGAAAGGCTTCTCATCATATCCGACACTCACTTCGGCGACGAAACCCAGCTCCTTGATAACAGAAAGCGCGTCGATAAATTCGCGGAAGCGGTTTCCAGCATCGGGGAGATTGATGAGTTCGTTCTACTCGGGGATATTCTTGACCTCTGGGTAAAAACTCCCATGCCCGCTTTGAGATGCGCGAGATATTTTATCGAAAAAATCACGAGCTTAGATGCCGTAAAGAAATTCATATACGTCCCCGGCAACCACGACCATCAGATGTTTATGAACGCATTCCGACTCGAGATGGACATGAGCATCATGCAAGGCAAGCTCAAGACTCCAAAATTCATGCCGGCCAGGGCTTACGGGGACACGGTTTTAAGCGGGATCGACTCGAGAGCGGGTGAAAACTTCCCAATGGTTTATCCTTACATCGTGCGGATAATGAACGGTAGGAAAGTGGTTCTTGCGCACGGGCACCATCTGGACTTCTACGCCACAAAAGGAGGGTGGTTCCGCACCTTCTGGCTCAGTCGGTTCATCATGAAAAGAAGAAGGGCAAAAGTTACCCTGCATGATATAGAAATGGCGAACATACCGTTCTGCGGCGCGATGTCGGTCATGCCGTGGGTACCGGAATTAGTCATCGAGGGGCTTAAGTTTTATCATCTGCTGTCTTTTTTCGCCCGAATATTCCGATCGGAAAAGATGCTTAAATCACCGCTTCGCGACAGCCTCATCCGCGAAAACTACGACGAAATTAAAGGCTTGCTTCCCCTATTCGAACAGCCCGACGCTGACTGCTTCGTCTTCGGTCATACGCACAGACCGGGTATCGGTAGAATTCCGGATATGGATGTCCTGATCGCAAATTGCGGTTGCTGGACGGTCGGCAATGAGGATAATGTACCCAACGAAACCTGGCTGGTGATTGACCGAAGCGTCAGGCTTTACGAGCTCAGTGACAAAGAGCCAAAGATTCTCAGCGAGGATTATTTATAAAATTTCCCAAGCAGGCATTCAGGAATTACGCCAAGTAATTTCAGTCGGCTTGTAACCAGGTCTTTTCGCTATAATAACCAAGTCTCCGTAAACAATGGTGTCTCTTATTGCAATTTCATATATACCAAGCCGCTTATAAGTTATCCTGTAATAATATTTACCGAAATGTATTAAAAGAAAGTCATCAAGGAGCTGAATTAGGGGGAAAAACCGAGGGAGATTAAAAGGAGGAGCCTGTGAGCGAGTGTCCGAACATCGAGCAGAACATGTCTTTCTGCAACTGCACCTACGAACCATGCAGCCGCAAGGGTAAGTGCTGCGAGTGCATAAAATATCATCTTTCCAAAAGGCAGCTCCCGGCGTGCGCTTTTCCAGCCGACGTAGAACGTACCTACGACCGTTCATTCGAGCGGTTCGTCAAATGCTTCAAGTGACATTCAAATGACTCATACGGCGTTGTTAATTTAAGAAAGAAGCGCTTGAAAACGAATGGCAAGCCCCGCGAAGAAGCTCTTCCGAAAGAAGCGCCGAGGAAAACCCGTATTGAAGGTTCTCCGCATGAAAAGAAGTAAAAGATTCAAAAGAGCGGGTTTTCAAAATCGCTTTTTAGCTGGGGAATAGTGCAGAACCAAACGCCGCGCCAACACCGATAATGGTGTAACGCGCGGCGCCCAATCCCAATCTTAACGTGAGCCTATCTAAGCAGTAGGAGCGAATTAAATATGGAAACTTATCCGAGTTCTGTCATAGGAGAGCTGATAACGCTGATGAATTTAAGCCGACTTTACTTTTCCTCGCCCTTCCCAAGGAAAAATTTGTGCGGATCAAAAATCCGTACGGCTCTCAATTCCTCCAGGGAAGGTGCCACAATCTTTTCAAGATTGTTCGCCACTTTAAGTTCCCATCCGCATTCGGCTTTAATCATTTCAACCGCTTTGGTTTCTTCAAGACCGGGTAAAGCGAAGTAACCCGTCAAAACAAGCTCGCCATCCAGTTTTTCAAACAAACCCCGGGTTGTAACCACGGCGCTTATGCGATCACCTGGACAGGTCACGTAGGGAACCTTTTCAACAAGCCTGAATCTCGAATGCTCGATTAAAATTACCACCTCGCTCGCGCCGGCGGCGACATCCGCCGCTCCGCCCGATCCGACAAGGTAGAGTTTCATATCTGGTATCGCGGTTGAGTTCACGTTTCCCTCAACGTCAACCTGCCCTGCCCCGAGTGATCCGATGCACTTATTGCTTGGAGCCCCCACGAGTGAGCCGAGAACGTCGTTCACGTCGGTGAGCATCCTGCACTTTGGAACGTTGCGAAGATTGAATATGTACGGGTCACCAGGCTGGGGGCTGTAGCCGTAAAAGCCGACTTCAGCCATGAGGTCAACGTCGAAGCCCGACTCCATGAGCTGGTAATAAGCGATCCATGCAGCAAGATTGGAGGCGCCTACGCCCGCGAGTATGGTTCTGTAACCCTTTTCCCGCGCTTTTTTCGCGATCAGGCGCCCGGCCACCGCGACCATCATCTCCACTGGATTGAAATCCGCGCCCGCGTTCATGGTGGGCAAAGCGTCGGTCAGCTCCGACTCCCATGCGTCCTGGGCGGATTTTCCCTTAAGGTACCATATCTTCTCGTGTCCGATTTTGGCCAGATACTCCTCGTGATCGGAACATGAAAGCACCCATTCCTCTATCCACGCCTTCAACTTCTCCTCATCCCTGCACTGCTTTCTCAAATTAATTAGGAAATCCCTGTCAACCTCGTATCCGGTGAACTCTTCCTCCAAACCGTAGTTCGACATTCCGGCCGGATGTGAGCCGAAAGGCGCGGGGCACACCGCGAGTACGAGATATGATGGAACTTTAACAAAGTGGCTGTAGCGGTTTATGAACTGGGGCGAGACAACCTTTTCAACGGTCACTATCGCGCCCAGTTTTGCACCACGCGCTGATGCGGGTCCCTCAGCGTAAGGAGGAGCACACACCACGTTTCCAGCAGAGTCAGCCGCCCAACCATGCAAAAACGTTATGTCCGGAGTGAGCGCTTTGGCAAACCCGATCTTCTCCCCATCAGACAACTCCAAGACCTTGTAAGACTCAGAGTTTTCCCGCTCCATGGTCGTGCCAAAAAGCGACCTCACCGGTATGTATTCCATTCCAAGAGCACCAGCAAGAAGCCTCAGCGAAAAGGTGAGTATGGTCCAGTTCTCCATCTCGACCAGATTTTCCCTGTAAGCTTTTTGATATACGGGGTTTGGTCCCGGCATCGGATATGAGTCGCCGAAGAAAGTCGCGATGGCTTTCTTTATCAAGCCTGCCGCAAACATTATGACCATATCTCCTGTAAACCCGAGCGTGCTAACGGTAAACTGAGGATCCTTTCCCCAGAACTGGCGTGTCAACTCGTGTATCGCGGCACACGGTCTTGCGTAGCAGTGCCCGATATGGAGCTCCATTCCAGGCATAACAAACCTTTGGATCGCCTCCTTTAGCGGCATAACCTTGTCTGATATCGGTCCCCGCTCGGAAATCTCGATATTACTCTTTATTGCACCGTCAAAATCCCCGAACATCTCACCTGACCCCCGTTATCGCAACAGAATCACTTTCGCGAAACTGATTTCAGGGCCTACGGTGAAAACACCCACAGCCTGAAAAAGGATACTATCAATTTCAAGCAGGGAGGTTAAGTCTTCTTTTGAAAAAATGAGCGTCTATTTTGGAAGGAAGCAAACTGTTAGTCGCTGAAACCGCCGATAGTGTCGGTCCCGGCACCGCGGCTGTTCCAGTACATGGCGCGCTCAACCATAATTTTTTTGCCCGAGGTCTTGGAGCGGACAACGATTGCGGCTCTTCCATTGGGGATTATGTCTGCCATAATAAAAGTTCTCCGCGAGTATGCCGGTATTGCCTCTTCAAGCGTGACGTTTCCTTTGCCAGTGGCTGTAAGATATGAGACCTCAACAACTATTTCGGAAGAATTCGGGTTTTGTACCAGCGTGTATGTCTCCTTATCCCCGGTGGTGTCACCATCTGGCAGATAGAAAACCCTTGCCGGAGCGCTCAATCCTATCGAGTCGTGGCAAGCTTCTCCCCCGCCATCGCCGGCAGACCAATACATCGCCCTTTCGGCAACTATCTTTTTATTACTGGACACCCGCGTTGAAAAATCCACGGGGGGAAGAAAATCGTTTACCCTTACGGTCTTTCGCGATAGCGGGGGCATCAAAATGGGATTAGCCGGATGAGCGGTCGGACCTGATTCGGTCATGTAGGTGATGTTTACCTCCGCCGGCTCGCTTGATGGATTCTGCACAAGGATATAGGTTGTAAAGCCGTAATTGGTTGTACCCTCAGCGAGAAAAAAGTTGTATGCGGGACTCGTCGCGCCGATCGATCCGTGCCCGCATATCCTCGAGTTTCTATACATTGCTCTTTCCGCGATGACTCCCGCATCAGAACTTACCTTAATCGAGGCGTCTTTTTTACCAATGTCCTGAAGCATGCTGAACGTTTTCCTCGAATTTGGCGGTATCTCTCTTTTGAAACTCTTAGGCGACCCGCCCTCAATCATGTAGGTGACTTCGCACAAAGCTTTCCTGGAGTTTGGGTTCTGGATAAGAAGCCAGCATTCGAAACCCCAGGAAGATGAGCCCTCCGGCAAATACCATACTTTGGAGGGGGAGGTAACCCCTATTGAAGAATGCGCCTCAGATCTGGTCGCGCCGTTTGCCTGCCAGATCATGCAACGGTCAACGGCAATTGTCTTTCCCTCAACGCATCGCACCTTGGTCGAAAAGTCCACAGACCCGAGCGTGGAAGCGGGGTCAACCGTAGCCTGGCTTTTGGCAGGCATCTTAAACTTTGGTCCCGTCACGGCGCCGGATTCAGTCATGTAGGTGACAGCCACGGTGACGTCTTGTGTGTTTGGATTGACAATAGATATGTAAGTTGAAAATCCCCAGTTGGTCGAGCCCTCGGCAAGGTACCACACGCTCTTTCCTGAGGTTGTGCTTGATCCCCCTTTCGCGCCGTACCCCCCGATTTCATCCTGATAGGAAGGATAACTGTAGGAAAAGCCGTTGATGGTCCCGGTTGCTCTGACGCCAATGTTTGCGGTAGAGGTTTTCTTAAGCGATTGAAGCGTCCATGTTGCCTGATCCTCGGAACCGGTGGTGGTTATTTTCGTAAGAGAAACAGACGGCGAACCTGAGACGAGCGCGTAGACAGAGGAGGAGGCGGTGATACTGGCAGTAGCCGATGAGACGGCATAGTTCCCATCCATTGGCGCTGGACCAAGATATTTCACGTCAGCTTTAACGGTGAAAACGTCCCCGGCTGAAACGCTTTCGGGCTTGCTCACTAGAACCCTCCACGGCGCCGCTATCATTCCCCAGCGCGATGAATAAAGCCATAGGTCATCGACGAGAAAAGACTGATTGAAGTGCACGTTGGGACCCTGGTATGCGCCAGCATACCAGGGATCATGAACCGTGAAGTAGCCAACGCTGTCATTGTATCCCTTGACAAGCCTGAAATGTCCGGAGTTTAGCCCCGAATTATAGTCAGTGAGAATAAGGACCGGGAAGTTGTTGGCAATGAGATTTTTCAAATCTGTATAGCGACTGGGGTAAAGAGAGGTGCCGTTCGCCCATCTTGCGTAATTTGCCCCGTACCCAGTCTTGCGCGAAGTGTACCCTTTCAAGGAAGGGTCCTGTATAGCGGTGCTCTTAGACGAGAAGTGCGCGGCTCTTACCAGGTCCGAGTTGTAAACGCCGTATGAAGAATTGGAGTTCGCGACCTTTGCAATCTCCGCCTGGCTTACGTTTTCGCCGTAGTAATCAAATAGCATCTGCAGACAGGCGGGACCGCACCAGTAACTCGTGGATTGATAATAATGAGGCACATCGGGTATTTCGTAATTAAGAGGAGCAGCCTTTGTCTTTCTTGATTCGCCCCCGCTGTTTGAGCCTGCTAAAATAGAGGTAAGGTCATCGTCAACCAGACCGGTTTTGCCATAAGATGGTTTAGCGGGGCTCTCAGAACCGGGGGAAGACCGGTCTTTGGACCAGGAGTCTTCTGCCCATTTTGCCACCTGGCAAGAATCGGAAGCACGAAGAATCCTTCCCTCACTTATTACGGGCACGTAAACTCTATCCGGATTTCCGCCATTGCTGTTGGCAAGAATCTTTACCATCCAGTAAAGGGTCTTATCCGGGGCAAGCACCATTTCTGCATCCTCGCACTCGCCCTTGATGCCGTCCTTTCGCAAGAAGGTTTTCGCCTTTTCGATAGCTTCTTTGGCGGAGACGGGAGGAAAATCTTCGCGTGAACCCCACTGTGAAAACCATCGCCATTTTTCTCCGTTCGGGTCAACACTTATTACAAGCCGGGTCCTAAAGTCCAAATCGACTACAGGAACTATGTATTCATAAACCTCCCCCTCTATGCTTTGCACTTCAAGGGCGCTTCCGAGCCGCAGGGGGGCGGTCACGCTGGTTATCAATTTCCCGCGCGTTTTCTCGCAAGCTCTCTGTATCCTTTGGAGGAGGTCTCCCGCTGTTTTCAGTACCCGCTTTGCGCGAACATCGTTTGAGCGCGGCGGCGCGGCTGGCGAAACTTGAGAACTTGCAAGCCCGGACTGAAACAACAACGCAACGCTTACAGCCACGAAAAGGCAAGAGACTCTTAGAAATGTTCTATTGCCCAAAATTTTTCCTCTCAAAAATCATCTCTTTTTATCCAGGAGACAAGAAAACCCGCTTCCCCCTTTCAACTCTCATTTTAGGCTCACGACGTCCCTAACCGAATAAAGCGAAAACGACAGGAAAGGTGAGACAAAAATCTCGATATTTTAAACGTTCATTCCTGCGGACCCGTATACACCTGGCTGAAGATATCAGCAGCCGGTGGTATCAGGTTTGCCTGCCTGTCGGTCTTGACGCAGACCACCGCGGCTTTAGAAGCGTCCCTCGCCCTCTGGAAAGCCCCCTTTAACTCATCGAGCCGCTCCACGTATTCGCTGTATGCCCCGAGCCCTTCAGCAACCTTATCCCACCTGACCGGATACTGCTCGCATGCCACCACCTTTGATGGGTCACCGAAAGTGGCGATCTGACCGATCTCCTCCATGCACCACGAACCCTCCGCATGAACTATTACGTTTATTTTGATGTTCTCGCGAACGGCGGTTTCGATCTCCATGAAGTTGAATCCCGCAGCGCCGTCCCCTGTTATCACATAGACCTCCTTGTCGGGGTTTGCCGCTTTCGCCCCGATCGCGTAGGGAATCCCCGTTCCCAGATGTCCGAACTCAAAGATCCCGAGACTCGTTCTCGGTCGAGTGAAACTTGTGAATATGGCGTTGAAAAGACTTGTGTTCCCACCATCCCCCACGTTTATCGCATCAGGCGGGAAGACCTCACGGGCAATTATGACTGAATGCGCCGGGTGTATTCGTTCGCCTTTGTACTGCTCCAGGATGTCCGCGAACTCAAGCATCTGCGCCTCATCGAGTTCCCTGTACTTTCTGATAAGCTCACTGTCTTTCTTCTCGACCCCACGCTCTTCGAAATAATCGATCAGAGCGTCAATCGCGCTTTTAGCGTCGGCGACCACGCCCATGTAAATCGGCCTGTTAGCCCCGACACTCCTTGGATCGATGTCAATCTGGATAATTTTTTGCGAACTGTAGTCGCCCCAGTATTTGTCAAACGGAAGGTCGAGCTCGCCGAGCCTCGTGCCGAGCGCCAGAACGACCTCCGCCTCGCTTCTCGCGGCAAGCCCGCCTCTTTGAAGTCCGAAAAGGAAATTTGGATGGTCGTTGGGGAAAGCCGACCTTGCGGCCATCGAGGTTATAACGGGGCAGCTGAGCATTTCGGCAAGCTTTACAAGCGAGTCCGTACCTCCGGAGTTAATGACCCCGGTTCCCGCCATCAGAAGAACGGTCCCCGCCCCATTAATGATTTGCGCAATCTTTTCCACCTGCTTTGAGGAGATCTCGGGTTTCTCACATCTGTACTGATGCGGCTTTAAAATCCTCACCGTGTTATCTTCCCTCACTTCGTGAAAAATCGATTCCGAGATATCAATCTGAACGGGACCGGGCCTGCCAGTAAGCGCTTCACGAAAAGCTCTTGCTATGATTTCGGGAATCCTCGACCAGTCATGAACGACGGCATTCCATTTGGTAATCGGTTTGAAGATGTCATACTGGTCGGTGCCCTGAAAAACACCCGGCCATGAAGGGTAGATGACCTCCCTTCTTCTCTGCCCGGTTATCGCGATGACCGGCACGCCCTCTTCTCTTGCGCAAATTATTCCCGAAACTAGATTCGCTGTCCCCGGTCCGGCGCCGGACATAACCACCGGTATCTCCCCAGTGGTCTTAAAAACACCCTCGGCCATGTGAACCGCCGCAGCCTCGTGCCTGGGCGCTATCCACCGGATGTTATGGTCTTTCGCATGAAGCATGACGGTGTTGTAACCGTTGTCCGGGATCCCGAAGATTCTCTTTACCCCCTCTTTTTCAAGGCACCTTAATAAAAGCTCTCCTCCGTCAATCTCGGCCATTTCCATCACCCCGATTTACTCTCATACACCCCCGTCAAACAAGACAAAAATCCAATCAACTCAATCGTCACGCCACCCAATATAAAGGTTACGAGCGCATTTCGCGTTTAATTAATTACTTGAAATCATCTATGTTCAGCGTTTCGCTGGTGACCCTTTCGTAAAGCGGGATTATCACGTTCAGGCTCGGTCCGGCGGACATTCCCCCGTCAATGCTAATCGCCTGACCGGTCACGAAAGCTGCTTCGTCGCTCGCCAGATAATGGTAGAGAGCCGCTACTTCCTCGGGCTTTCCCGCCCGCCCAAGCGGGTGGAGGTAGGATGTCAGGGCAAGCTCAATTTTTGCCTTTTCCGTTTCCATCATGGGGGTCTCGCAGGTGCCCGGGCAAATGCAGTTGACCCGTATTTTCCTTTGCGCAAGTTCGAGAGCGGCTGTTCTGGTAATGCCTATCACAGCCGCCTTCGTGGCGACATACATTCCGTAAGAGGGAGTACCGTAAAGACCCGCGTAGGATGAGGTATTTATTATGGAGCCGCCCTCGGTCATGTGTGGCACAGCGTGCTTTATTCCCCAGATCACACCCTTTAAGTTGACCGAAAGACAGTTATCAAGCGGTTCCTCCTCTATACCCTCAACAAGTACGGCTTGTCCGCCAATCCCCGCGTTGTTTATGACGGTGGTTATCTTCCCAAACCGAGCCGCGGTGCTATCCATTAAATTTTTGACATCGGATTCGGAGGACACATCGGTTCTCACGAAAAGACCGCCTGTCATTTCGGCGACATGCGAGGCGTCTTGTGTATCCGCCAAAACGACATTTGCCCCCGCCTTCGCGAACCTTACCGCGGTCGCCTTTCCGATACCGGATGCCGCACCAGTTATTACCGCTATTTTTCCCTCGAGAGAAAACATTGCATCCTCCTTAAAATACCCAAATTTTAAATAAGCGACCCCGAGCGCCCGTTAGATTATCACACCGCTATTATTACCAGTCCGGGTTTGCAAAAGCCTTGCGCAAGTTCAATAAAATCATTTTTCGCGGAGGACGGTCTCATGTTCTTATTCCTTCTTAAAAACCCTCAAAACATATTTCCGCCTCGGAGAAAAAATCAGGCTTATAAGAAAGATACCAAAGAGGACAAGCACTATTGAGGCGCCGGAAACGAGGTCGAAACGCGAGGAAAGGTAAAGCCCGGTGATAACCGACAGCACGGAGACAATAAGGGACACGATAATGACAAATCGGTAGTTCCTCGAAGTCTGCATACCCGTCGCAGACGGAATAACGAGCATAGCCGAAACGAGAATAATCCCAACGAGTTTGATTGAAATAACTATCGTGATAGCAAGCGATAATAGTAGCCCGTAGTAAACAAATCTCACGGGCACCCCACTTGCGGTGGCCGTCTCCTCATCAAAGATGAAGAAGAGGATTTCCTTGAAGAAGAAAACAAGAAATAGCAGCACAAGACAACTCATCACCGCCAGAATGATTACATCAGCCCAAGATAGAGCAAGTATGCTCCCGAAAAGATAGCTCATCAAATCGAGATTATAGGCGTTCGCAAGCCTTACAAGCAGAACGCCGCCGGCCATCGCAGCTGAAAAAAGGATACCTATCGCGGTGTCCTCGTAAATCTTTCCCTTGCGCGTAAGCCATCCAATGAACAGGGCGGTCAAAACGCAAAAAACTCCCGCCGTTAAAACCGGGTTCAGTCCGGATACTATCCCTATCGCCACCCCACCGAACGCGGCGTGAGATATCCCCATACCTACGAAAGCAAGCCGCCTTGTCACGACAAAAAAGGACAGTGTCGCACAGGTAATGCCGATTAATATACCACCAATGAGTGCCCTTTGTCCGAAACCATAAGCGAGCATCTAATCCACCGATAAAACAACCGCGGTCATCCGAGCATTAATCACCTTTACACCGCTCATATTCCCTCTCTACTCAAGCCCCGATTTCGGGTCAAGAAAGCTTAAAGGGGGTCACCTAAAACCGGATGACCTACCAAAAACTCGAATTCGCATCTGTAAGCCTCGGCAAGGCGGTCGCTTCCGAGGACATCCTGGGGTCTGCCATGCAGGTGCATGCTCCTGTTTATGCAAATCAGCTCATCCGCGTACTTCGCCAATATGTTCACATCATGGCTTACGAACACGATTGACAGGCGCATTTTCTCCTTCAGGTCAGCAAGCAGCTCCATGAACTGCATCTGCGCGGGAATATCCAGCCCGTTCGTCGGTTCGTCAAGTAAGAGAATTCTTGTCTCCAGGCAGAGGGCTCGCGCCAGAAAAGCCCTCTTTTGCTGACCACCCGATAGTTGACCTATGGGCCTTTTCTCAAGACCGGCAAGACCGACCATCCTGATGCTTTCTTTGACCGCTTCTTTGTCCTTCCACGTGGGAAAATGGAGCGTGCCGATGCAACAAGTCCTTCCCATTAAGACCACGTCGAAAACCGAAACCGGGAAAAGAGGGTCGAAACGCAGCTGCTGCGGAACATATCCTATGTGGTGGAGTTCGTGCTTAAGCTCATCCGGTTTCATGCCAAGAACCCTTATTCTGCCGCTTACGGGTATAACCATGCCGAGTATCGCCCTTAAAAGAGTTGTCTTTCCCGCTCCGTTAGGTCCTATAACGCCGAGGAACATGCCTTCCCGTAGGGTGAAGGTAATGTCTTTAAGCACAAGACGACCGTCGAGTTCCACCGTGACCTTGTCAAGTTCAATGAATTTTCTTGCCGGACCTTCTGTCCCTTCGAAAAACTCCGCGACCTTGCACGCTCTTTTCATGTCTCAAAACGCCTCTCGGACGCGCCCTTCAAGCGCTTTAACCAAAACCCAACCGTAGGGCAGGAAGGGTATATGAAATATTTTTCCCACCCGTTTTAACCACTCGACCTGGGTCTTATTATCACTTCCTTTATGAGATCGCCTTTTTGTATGGAATTGACGACATCCATGCCTGAGACAACCTGACCAAACACCGTGTACTGTCCATCGAGACTCGGTTGAGGGGCAAGACATATGTAAAACTGACTCCCGCCTGAATAGGGGTCCTCGGCTCGCGCCATGGCCACAGTCCCTGTTTCGTGTTTTTTGTCGCTGAATTCCGGCGGAAGCCTGTATCCCGGACCCCCGGTCCCGACATAAGGGTCATCGGGATTCTTGCTCAAAGGGTCTCCGCCCTGGATGACAAACCCGGGTTCAACGCGGTGGAAGCGCGTTCCGTTATAGAATCCGGTTCTCGCCAGGTGAAGGAAGCTCGCCACTGTCACGGGAGCGACCTCGGGGAAGAACTGTATAACGATGTCGCCCCTCTCGGTTCTGATCACTGCTTCAACCTTATCGCCATCCTGCCCGTCAGGGAAATCGGAAAGCGATTTAACGGGGGGAAGAGTCTCCTCCGGGAGCTCTTCACCGGCTTCTTTCGGCGTTGCGCTCTTTTCTGTCTCTTTTGTTGCTTTCTCGCCTTCGGCGCATCCAGCGAGAAGCAACGCAAAGCACATTAGAACAACCGCGACTATTATTCCCCATCGCTTCTTTCTTAACATTTCCTTCCCTCCTCGCGTGAGCAAATCCGCTCCGGGATAATGATCTCAACGTCTCGTTAGAGTATACCAACATAAAATCAACAACGGTGCAAAGCACCGTTGTCTTCTTTGATAAATATATTTTGGAGCCGACGGAGGGACTCGAACCCCCAACCCGCGCATTACAAGTGCGCTGCTCTACCTGTTGAGCTACGCCGGCTAACCTGCCACGCTGCTCACCTGTCTTAAGCATGAGCCCTCTGAAAGCATCTCGCGGAACCTCAGGTGCTGCTCAACTTTACGTTTAATTCTCTGAAGAGCGTTGTCGATTGATTTTACCTGCCGGTCCAGGTCTCTTGCAATCTCTTTATATGAGAGCCCCTCCATGTAAAGCCTGAGCACCTCGGTCTCGAGCCGGGAAAGCATCTTTATGAAATCCCTTTGCAGGCTTTCCGCCTCCTCGTCGCCAATCACTACTTCGATCGGATCAACAGTCTCATTCGAGGTAATCAGGTCCATGAGGACCCTATCCTCTTCCTCGAAATCTCCCAGAGGACTTGTGAGCGACACGTAGCAATTAAGGGGCATATGCTTCTGGCGAGTCGCTGTTTTCACGGCAGTTATGAGCTGCCTTGTGATGCACAACTCAGCGAAAGCCTTGAAAGAGGCTTCCCTGTCCTTTCGGTAATCGCGTATAGCCTTGTATAGACCTATGAGACCTTCCTGGACAAGGTCCTCCTGGTCAGCCCCTATGAGGTAGTACGACCCCGCTTTAATCCTCACCATATCGGCGTATCTGGTGAAGATTTCATCCTGCGCTCTTCTGTCACCGGATTGAGCGCGTCTTACAAGCTCCTCGTCGCTTAAGCGAGGGTAATTGATAAGTTCTATTACCCGCGCCCCAACCAAGTCCTCTCACCTCCGAGAGACTGCGTGATTTAGAGCAAGAACGCCAAATCCGGTAATTGGTCTCGCCGCCTTTGTGAAATGCTCTTTCTTTCTATATTTTTCGCCCCTTTAGGTGAACAGTCAAGATAAATCGCCATAAAAAGCGGGTTTAGAGGTCTTCAATTCAATAATTTACCGGGTTTAAAAGCGGATGACTTTTGAAGGGGAATCTCAAAATAAGAGGCGCTCTTTACAAGGATTAAGAATGATTGAATGCACAATCAGAACCCAAGCCCCCAGAAAGGACCTGAAAATCAATATAAGTCCAGAGGCAGGCGGCACATGTCAGGCTGGCTTCGTACTAGATGCCCTCTGCCTTGCCGCCTCAAACAACACGACCGCCCCGGCGGTCGCAACGTTCAAAGACTCGACATTGCCGAGCATGGGTATTCTTACAACAACATCGCATTGTTGTGCGGTAAGCCTTCGTAGTCCCTTTCCCTCCCCGCCTAAAACCACGCAGGTATCCTTCGTGTAATCCACCTGATAGTAGGGGATGCTTCCACCCACTTCAACACCGACAATCCAAATCCCTTCTTCCTTGAGCTTCAAAAGAGAATTTGAAACGTTTGCAACCCTCGCTATTTTCACGTGTTCAGCAGCCCCTGCCGATGTCCTGACAACTGTAGCGGTGACGCCAGTTGACCTTCTTTTGCCTATTATCACTCCATCGACGCCGGAGGCTTCGGCGACCCTCAAGAGAGCACCAAAGTTTCGGGGGTCCTCCACGCCATCGAGAGTAAGAAAAAGATAAGGCTTTTCTTCAATCCGGCTCTGTGTCAGATCCTCAAGCATTACGTAATGATAAGGCGACACAAAAGCGACAACCCCCTGGTTGTGCTCGGAAGGGGCAATTCTTGATATCTCTCGCCTCGAAACCTCCCTGACCGGTATTCCTTTCTTCCGCGCGAGGTCTACTATTGTCTTCAGAGCGCCAAATTTTCTCGCCTCGCTGGCTACCAGGATTTTCTCAATACGCCGCTTCCCGCGAAGCGCCTCAAGAACCGAGTTTTTTCCCTCTACCTTTTCAGACTCTTCCAATCGGATCCGCTCTCCACGCGGCTGAAGTCAAACGAACGGTGCGCTAACATCTTTCAAATCTTCTCGAGACGCCACCGGTAACCGCTCGGCAAATCCTCCACTCGAACTCCCATTTCGGAAAGCCTTCCGCGAATCATATCCGCGATCTCGTACTCACCCTTTTCCCTCGCGCTCTGCCTTACCTCGAGAAGCAGCTCCACGAGGCTTTCTACCCTGGGAGTTTCAATCTCTTCGGTGTTTTTGAGTGCGCTCACTTCAATCGAACCTTCTCCGGCTGATACCTGTACCGCTTCGAACGCTTTAAGACCAAGCGCGCCGGTGAGTTCCTCTATCGCGCTCAAACAGAACTCCATCACTTTCTTAGAGCCTGGGCTTTTAAATTTCAGCGCATGAGAAAGGAATGAATTCGCCTCTCTGACCAGCCCGAATATGGCACCAACAGCGAGCGCCGTGTTGAAATCATCATCCATCGCTTCCTTAAATTCTCTCTTAATTCCTTCAACGCGCCTGAGCACTTCCTCCTCGTAGGAACTTAAATCACTATCTTCGACATCCCCGATTCGTGCTACCGCGTCCCTGAGATTGAAAACGCAGGTCCTTAGCCTGTCGAGCGCAGCAGCCGATTCGTCGAGGCTCTCATCGCTGAAGCTCAAGGGGCTGCGGTAGTGCGTTTGGAGCATCAAGAGCCTAACAGTATCCGCGTTGTGTTGCCGGAGGACCTCTCTCAAAAGCTTGATATTGCCCAAAGACTTTGACATCTTCTCCTGATCTATGTTCAGCATGCCGCTGTGCATCCAGTATCTTACAAACCTCCGCCCCGAGTACGCCTCCGCCTGAGCAATCTCGTTTTCATGATGAGGGAAAACGAGATCGAGTCCGCCCCCATGAATATCAAAATCCTCTCCGAGGTATTTCATGGACATAGTCGAGCACTCTATGTGCCATCCCGGTCTTCCCGGACCCCAGGGGCTTGACCAATAAGGCTCGCCGGGCTTTGCCGCTTTCCAAAGGGCGAAATCAAGTGGTGACCTCTTTTTTTCGAGTTCCTCATCAAACTGAACGGTGACCTGCTGTTCCTCGAGCTCCCTTCTGGAGAGTTTTCCGTAATCCGGAAATTTGGAGACTTCGAAATAGACGTCCCCGCCGGAGACGTAGGCGTAGCCTTTGTCGACGAGAGCCGATACCACGCTTATCATGTCGTCCACGTGCTCTGTCGCCTTTGGGGCAATATCAGGCGGAAGAACACCCAAAGCCTTCATATCTTCCTCGAAAGCAGCGGTGTACTTCGCGGCTATTTCCGACGGGCTTAAGCCCTCGTCCTTGGCCCTGTTTATGATCTTGTCATCTATGTCGGTTATGTTTTGCACGAACGTCACTTCATAACCGGAGTAAATAAGATATCTTCTTATGACATCGAAGTTTAGGAAAGTCCGCGCGTTCCCAAGATGAATGAAGTTGTAAACCGTGGGACCGCATACATACATTGCCACCTTCCCGTCTTGCCTGGGCTTGAGGACCTCTTTCTTTCTCGTCAAAGTGTTATAGATGTATATAGCCATCTGAACTCCCGCTATATAACGACGGCGCGATTAGCGCCTTTCCCAGTGACCGCTTACTTTTCATTTCTTCCACTTTTTTCAAACCCAACTTGAGCGCAAATCTTCTGCCTCAAGAGCTATTTTCCGCTTTTTTCTCAAGTTCATCTATCCTGTGCTCGAGCCTGTCGAGTCTTCTTTCCAAAGCTTTGAACATATCCAGCACAGGGTCGGGCAAATTCTCGTGATGAAGGTCTATGGCTGTCACCTTTTCGCCCGACCTGACCGTCACCCTTCCGGGAACCCCAACCACAGTGCAGTTCGGGGGCACGTCCTGAATCACAACTGCCCCAGCTCCCACTCTCGAATTATCACCTATTTTGATCGGACCGAGAACAGTCGCGCCCGCCGATATTACGACATTGTCCCCGATTGTCGGATGCCGCTTACCTTTTTCTTTGCCGGTTCCACCGAGCGTGACTCCCTGATATATGGTGACATTTTTTCCGATCTCGGTTGTCTCCCCTATGACTACCCCCATTCCGTGGTCTATGAAAAAGCCCTCGCCAATCTTCGCGCCCTGGTGTATCTCGATACCCGTAAGCAGCCTCGTAAGCATCGAAAGCATTCGCGGAATGAGCGGGACACCTTTTACGTGCAGAAAATGAGCGATCCTGTGCATCCAGATGGCGTGCAGTCCCGGATATGAAAGAATTATCTCGAGGGTCCCTCGAGACGCGGGGTCGCGTTCCTTAACCGCTTCTATGTCCATGCGTACAAGTTCATAACCCCTTTTGAGAATATCCCAAACACTCCTTCTTGCGGCCATCAACACCACCTTAACTGCTCAAATATTCGCGCTGACCCCAATTTCCAAAGATTTTTTTCGATCCACGCCAATAACTTAAATCCCTAAATTATCAAGAACCTTAAGCGTTGCTCTTATCCTTTCCGCGCATCCTGCCGGTCCCCAGAACATGATTAGAAACTTGAGGTCCGGCCCAACCGTGCTACCGGTAACCGCAAGCCTGAACGGCCAGAGTATCCTTTTGGGTTTCCAATCTTTTAAAGCGGCGCTTTCCCTCATGCCTTCCACAATCTTTTCGGCCGCGCTCTCGTCCGCCTCACGTTCGGTGCCGAGAATATCGATGCAGATTTCAAGAGCCCGCCTGACGTCAGGAGAACGCTTGAGTTCTTCCAGGGCTTTGGAGGAAAAGTCGCCCGGCTTGGCCGTGTAAATCCTGATCGGTTCGATTGCATCCGTGAGTTTTTCGATATTGTTTCTCACTGACTCAACGGCGATAATCAATTTTTCCCTGGGCAAGTTCAAAATTTCAAAGAGGTTGGCGGATTCAATAAACGGGATTACCGCATCCGCAAGCTCTTCCGAGGACAGGAGCTTCACGTGCTGCCGGTTAAGCCAGTTGAGTTTATCGAAATCGAATATGGCCTTGCTCGCTGATAAATTATCTATCCGGAACTCCCGTACCAAATCATTAAGCGTAAATATCTCCCTTTCGTCTCCAGGAGACCAGGACAAGAGAGCAAGGTAGTTCACCAGCGCCTGAGGAAGGTATCCCTGCTCCCGGAATTCAGATACTGAAGTGGCGCCGTGCCGCTTAGAAAGCTTGGCTCCATCGGGACCCATAAGCAGGGAATGGTGAACGAACACGGGGGGCTTTGCTCCAAAAGCCTCGAAAAGCATCACATGCCTTACTGCATTAGTCAGATGGTCGTCCCCTCTTATAACATGGGTTATGTTCATTGTGATGTCGTCAACGACCACGGCAAGATGAAATCCGGCGCTTCCGTCTGACCTCATTATGATAAAGTCGTCAATCTCTGATGAATCAACCTGCACCACGCCTCTTAGCAAATCAACGACTTTTACGCTCATTTCAGGAACCTTAAACCGCAGAGCGTAAGGTCTCTTCTCTTCTTCGAATCTGCGCACGGAAGCATCGTCAAGGGTGAGGCATCGCCTGTCATAACGCCAGGATATACCTTTCCGGATAGTCTCCTCTTTACGCCTTTGGATTTCTTCGGGCGCGCAGAAGCACCGATAAGCTATGCCCGCCTCGTAAAGCTTTTCCGCGTACTCCCTGTATAAGGGCAATCGCTCGCTTTGCCTGTAAGGTCCGAACTCACCCCCGACATCCGGACCTTCATCCCAATCAATACCCATCCACTTGAGGGAATCCAGAATATCCTTCTCGTATTCAACCCTTGAGCGCTCGCGGTCGGTATCCTCAAACCTCAAAACCATGGTTCCCACTGATCCGCGCGCGAAAAGCCAGTTGAAAAGCGCGGTTCTTGCCGATCCCAGGTGAAGTCTTCCTGTCGGACTCGGGGCAAACCTAACGCGCGGATTTGCGTCATTACTTTCTCTGTTCCCTTTGCCCTCAATCAATCCTGAAAATTCCAGGAAAAGTTCCTCCTTTCATTTAGTCGCCTGCGTGAAATTTAAAGCGCTGCCAGGAAACCGTCTCTTCCTCTTTATATGCCGAAAGCCTTACCGCGAGGTTCTCGAAATCAACCTCATGGCCGTCAAACTCTGGACCATCAACGCAAGAGAACTTCGTCTTACCCCCAACTTCACATCTGCACGTCCCGCACATCCCAGTGCCATCGAGCATGATAGCGTTCAGGCTAACAACAGTGGGAATACGTGAGTCCCTGGTTAAATCGGAAACCGCCTTCATCATAGGAAGCGGACCAACCGCTATCACCCTGTCAGGGCAATTTGACCGGATTTCTTCGGCAAGAATTTCCGTCACTAAGCCGCGGACCCCAACGGAACCATCTTCGGTGGCTGTTCTCACAGTGACGCCGAGACGCTCTATTCGCTCAAGAAGTATCAAGCGCTCCCTATCGCGCGCCCCAAGTAGCACCACCATGTCATTTCCAGCCTCGATCATCGCCCTGACGATAGGATAGATCGCTCCGATCCCAACCCCACCGCCGACACAAATTACCCGTCCGAAACGTTCGACCAAAGTGGGATGCCCGAGCGGTCCAACCACATCCGCTAAACAGTCGCCAGCTTTCATGCGCGAGAACTTGTCTGTGGTAGTACCCACAACCTGAAAGATAAGCTCTATGATGCCATCATCGCTTGAGAAATCCACGAGGGTTAGTGGTATTCTCTCCCCCTTATCATCCACTCGGACTATTACGAACTGCCCGGCTTTCGCCCTCAGTGTCACGGCGGGCGCGGTGACCTTTGCGTCATATATATCAGGCGCTATCCGCTCAATCTGGATTATCTCAAAACCCTTTGAACTCATCCCACAGCCCTCTCAAGTCTCTGTTTCAACTCATCCTTTATGCTCTCGATTTCCTCGACGAAATCAGGGTCCACGTCAAAGGCAGACTTTCCCTGAAGATCGGATTTCCTTACCTTCTCGCTGAAGTGAACCATCCCGATATATTCTATTCCGTCTATGTCCTCGATAAGTTTCTCCGCCTCGCCATCATCCACGACTTTGTTAAGCACGAGGAAAAGTCTGTTCACGCCTATCTGCCTTGCAAGCTTCGCCGTGGTTCGAGCGGTCTGAATACTTCTCAACCCCGGCTCGGCGACAATAAGTATCGCGTCAACGCTTTCAGCCGTTCCCCTGCCGAGGTGTTCAATGCCGGCTTCCATATCCATCACGACAACATCATCTCTGTCCAGCAAAATATGCCTCATGAGTGCCTTAAGCAGCACTGACTCCGGGCAAACACAACCGCCTCCCCCCTCCTTCACCGTCCCCATAGCTAAAAGCCTTACGCCCTCGTGATTCACGCATATCTTTTCCGGGAGATCGTCCACTTTCGGGTTCATTTTAAACATTTGCCCATAAGTGCCCACTTTCGCGCCGGTTCTCTCCTCCACAACATCCTTCATCTCCGCAAGCGGGATGATGTTAAGCGCGGTATCGGGAGAGATGCCGAGGGACACGGCAAGGTTAGCGTCCGGATCGGCGTCTATGGCCAGAACCTTTCTGCCCTCCTGAGCGAAACTCCTGGCCAGGCCAGCAGCAATTGTGCTCTTTCCTACTCCACCTTTTCCACTAATCGCAATCTTCAAAACGGTTCACCCCTTTCAAGGGACATCGCTTACCGACAAAGATAATAACCTAAAAATGAGGGCTTAACGCATGAGGAATGTCATTCAAAGAGAAGCGAACAAACAAAAATGGTAATCACGGGCAAGAAAAGGTTGGACATGCAAGCCATTCTATTCCGAGAGCGTTTTTGAACTCTCTTCAAGGACTTTGAAAAATACATCCACAACTTCCGGGTCAAACTGTGTGCCAGAGCCCTTCCTTAACTCGGCTATAGCCTCTTCCTTTGATAAGGCAGACCTGTAGGGTCTGTCTGACGTCATTGCCTCAAAAGCATCCGCCACAGCGATTATTCTCGCACCCAACGGAATGCTATCACCGGCTTTTCCCTCAACATAACCGGAACCGTTGAATCTTTCATGGTGATTGTAAATTATCGGCACTATGCTTCCTAAATGCGGGAGAGGCTCTAAGATTCTCATGCTCAGGGCGGGATGCGTTTTGATAAGCATAAATTCATCATCAGTGAGAGGTCCAGGTTTGTTGAGAACCTCATCGGGAATTCCTATCTTGCCCAGGTCATGCAGAAGACCGGCAAGCCTGATTTCCTCTAACTCGTCATCAGAAAGTCCCATCGCTTCGGCGGTCGCCACGGCATACTTAGTCACTCGAGCGGAGTGACCGACAGTATACGGGTCCCGCGCTTCTATCGCGGCGGCAAGGGAGGCTATTATCCCGAGATATATGTTTTGAAGTCTTTCATAAAGTTGGGTGTTCTCTATTGCCACCGCCGCCTGCGAAGCAAAATTGGAAAAAACCTCGAGATCCGTTCGGTGGAAAGGTCCTTCCTGCTCACCGCGGACGACCGCCATCACGCCAACAGGTTTGTCCCTTACCATGAGGGGCACAGCTGCGCACACTTTAGAACCGATGCTCAGATTATCAAATCTCATCTGGATTGTTTCGGGATCAAGAGCGCACAACTCTCCGTGTTCAAGCACCCACTCGGCAACCCTGTTCAACGCCATCCCTTGGGGCGGCTCAATCTCGCCGAAAGAAGCGGCGACGCGCAGGCTGTTAAACATCTCCTCGGGAAGAAAAATCACCGCGGCTGAAGCCTTGAGAATCGTGGAAGCGATGCCCAAAAAGGTTTCAAGCTGCTCCTTCAGCCCGAGTTTTTCCGAAACAGACTTAGCGACAACGTTGATCGCGTCAAGCTGCTTAAGCATGGAATCTACCTCAATCAAAAGCTGGTTCTTTTCCAAAACGAGCGCTACGTGATCAGCAGCCACTTTGGCAAGCTCAATTCTTTCTTTTGAAAACTCACCCTCTCTTACCTGGTCAAGCAGTAGTATGCCGAGAGTTCGGTCCTCAGATCTCACGGGAATCACCAGAAGCGAGGACGCCCCGTAAGCCCTTAATAGGTCATTTATCTCCTGCCTCGATTGCGGACCCCTGACCAGGAGAGCGGGCTCACCCTTGGAAACAACATCGAGGACCAGTTTGAGTCTCGCCAGTGGAACGGATTGCAACATACGAACGCTCTCGGGGAAATTGGAAGAAACAGGGCATGGCGTGTCACCCTTTTCAACCACCATAAGCGTGCATCTTGTCTGCCCGCAAATATCCGCCACCCTTTCGGTGACGTATGAATAAATCTTCTCTTTATCCTTTTCCGAGGAAAGAACGCGCGAAAGGGAGATCAGCGCCTCCATTTTCGCGCTCTTCGTCATGAACTCAATGTCTCTGGTCGAGAAGTAACTCTCGATCATCGCCGCCCAGCACTCATTAAGCAATGAATCAACATCCATCATCGAATCTATCAGTTCGGAAAACCGTTTTCCCTCACGTTCACACTCTTCGAAAACCACGTGCCAGATGGCGCTTTTCAGCGCGCCGGGAATATCGGGTATCTCGGAAAGGGAATAGTGATGCTCCGATGACTCGCGTCCGATAGTCTCCCATTTTTCAATTATCTTTGAGCGAGAGCTACCTTTTAAGCAGGATATGAGCATTCCGAGGGTTGACTCCATCTCCTTGCTTACGGTATCTATCGCCTTTATTCCGTAGAGTCTTTCAGGAACCCCGGAGAAATACTCAAGCGCGTGCGAAGCTATTCTCCCCTTTAGTTTTTCCAGCAGCTCTAAAAACCACGACATAGGCTGGTCCCTCAAACACAAAAAGCAGGTTAAATTTCTCCCAGATGCAAAAACCACATTATTATAGCGATTATTCTATCATCAGCAGTATCCCCCAAGGAAACGACAGCGCTTGCGGGTTGCAAATCTCGAGCCGCTTTAAAACACCTCACGGGAAACTAACTAACCAAATTTTCTGAAAGACTCACCCCAATTTTTGGACTGCGAATGTACTTTACTCAAAGATGATGAAGCATACCAATCGCAGCACGGGTTTACCGGGCATATCTCACACAGGGTTGCTCGAGCTTTGCAAATTTCACGACCAAGCCTGACGAGATTAAGGTGGACCTCTGGTCTTAAACGAGGCGGAAATAGAGCCTCCAGTTCCCGCTCAGCCCTCTTTGTGTTTACATTTGCGCCTATGAGCCCGATCCTCTTAGCCGTTCTCAACACGTGGGTATCAACTGGGAGCACCTTTTTCCCGGCGCCGAACATTAAAACAACCGAGGCGGTCTTCGGTCCAACACCGCCGAGGGAAGTAAGAAAAGCTCTTGCGCTGTCAACCGGCAAATCTTTGAGAAACTCAATTGAATAATTTTTGTCAATCTTCTCCAACTGATTAAGAACCGACTTTATCACGGCAGATTTTTGCCTCGAAAGACCCCCTGGTCTAATGGCTTCTTCGATTTCACGCTCATCCGCGCTGGCGATCTCGGCAGCGGTGGGAAACCTCTCAACAAGCCTTTCATAAGCAAGGTTGTAGTTTTTTCTTGAGGTATTCTGAGAAAGGATCGCGTGAATTAGCTCAAGGACAAGACTCCTGCCGCTCAATACAAGCTTCTCTCCAAAAGCCCTGCTAAGGCGCAGATGCACTTCCTTCGCTTTTTCTTTAAGTCGCATGTTTTTTTCACTCAATTCAACTCTCCCAAACCGTAAAACCAGCGTGGCCCCTTCGTTAAAAAAGCGGTGGGATTCTCGCGGTTGAACCGTGAATTCTTGCCTTAAGAAGGAGCATAAATGATTTCAAAGGATTGAGCGGCACCATCCTTAACGGGCTTACCCCCATAAGTTTGGTGAGAGAAGCGGTTATGCCAGCAAGGTCGTTGCATTCATTCGTGAAAAGAACATTCTTCCGCCCAAGTTTCTTCTCAAGATAAGAACCCAGCTCTTCATAAGCGCACTTACCGGCAAGAAACGCTCTTCCCTCCACCGATTCGACCTCCTTTAGGTTGAAGCCCTTTCCCATCAAGATCGTAAAGCCTCCTTTTCCCCCGAAATCAAGCCACAGCACCTGAAGAAGCGCGAGCGTATTGGCATTGCACCCCTCAAGGCAGTTCTTTTCCGTACCCCTTATTATTCTCACATCTGGCGGAAACTTGTCGAAAATTCCGTAGGGATACTTTTCCCTAAAAGCGGAAAGCGGATCTGCCTCAATCCTGATATCCTTAAGGTCATACACGCCAAGTCCTGCCCGAGCAGCCTCTAAAAGATGTGGAACCTCTTCCAACTCGTAACCAAGCACTCTCGCGCACACCACATCCACAGCAAGCGTGTCGCTTCCACCAATCAGTATGTTTAAGGGCACCAATGCCTTATCATGAAGCGCGACGGGCGGATAATGACCGTATATCGTGGCAACCGTGCCATCTACAAGAGTGAAGTCAGGCTGAATCACCGAATACAAGTCGGCGAGTTTCTTGTGTAGCAGATAGTTATGGTCAACCGAACGGTCATGATGGTCAATAAAGCCGTATTGATTCTTGATTCCGCCGGTTAAAACAGTCATTGAATGGGTCTTGAGCCTCGGAACATTTATGTAGCAAACACGGGGTCTGTTATCGATTATACGCCTGACCACTTCCGAAACCCTCACGCTGTACCCCATCCGGGGCAGCATTATCTCAGAGCGCTTACCCTCATCAAGGTAGAGTGCCTCCGCCCGCTTTGAATCCGCAAGCCTTGTAAAACCGCTTATCTCAAACACAAGTCTCGTGATATTTCCCTGTGTGGAGTTATCCATTATGAATATCTTTTTCGCGCCGTGCTCATGGCAGTAATCAATAACCTCCGAAACGACCTCCGGGCTGGTGAAGGAATAAGGCTTAAAATCCACCGCGTTGACCTTGATATATACCTCCTGGGGTCTGGATCTTATGAGTTCGGAAACTCCGCCGCTATCGAGAACCCTCCGTGCAGCGCTCCTTAAGTCATCGCCAATCCTCACAATAGAGACAACAGCGCCGCTCATGAAAAACCTCCCTTACAAAGTAGCCCGTAACGACAAGTACAGAGGTTTTGTCCGTCATGAACACAGTGAACCAGAAAACAAACTGTTAAAATACTCCGCCCGGCCTGATTCCTATAATTGAAAGCCTAAGCGGGAAGAGGCTTGGGGTCACTGTAAATGATGTGCGATTTTAGAGCTATTGACCGTTAACTGCAAACATGTGAAATCAGGCACAGTGTCAGCGCACAAAATCACGCCGGTTCGAGATCCCGGGGAACCGCCTCACCGCGCACCAAATCCTCGTATGTTTCCCTTTTTCTTATTAGAAACGCTTTGTCCCCTGATACGAAAACTTCCGCAGGCTTGGGGCGAGAGTTATAGTTCGAAGCCATGGTGAAACCGTAGGCGCCTGCGGTGAACACGGCAAGTAAGTCGCCCTGCTCGACCTTCGGCAGTTTTCTGTTCTTTGCAAGAAAATCCCCGGACTCGCATATTGGACCTACGACATCAACTTCCACAACAGGAGCCCCTTGACGAATTACCACGGGCTCAATCCTGTGCTCCGCCCCGTACAAGCTCGGCCTCAGCAAATCATTCATTCCAGCATCAACGACAACGAACCTTTTGCTACCGCTTGACTTGTTGTATAAGACTCTGGTAACCAGGATACCGGAATTACCGCAAATCATCCTGCCTATCTCGAGTATGATCGTGCAACCGCTTTCCCTCACGATGGGAATGATGGCTTCGGCGAATCTGTCCGGACCGAGCGGTTCTTCCTCGGTATATTGAATCCCAAAGCCCCCGCCGATGTTTATGTAGCGTATATCCACGTTCAAAACCCTCAGACTGTTGAACAGGTTTGTTATTTTCTTAAGGCTTTCCTCAAAAGGTCCAGGTTGGAGTATTTGGGAACCTATATGCTGATGAACTCCTATTGGATTTACTCCCGGAAGCTTGCTTGCCACCTCATATTCGGCCATCGCTTGAGCAAGTGGTATTCCAAACTTACTCTCCTTCAAGCCTGTCGCGATGCGGGGGTGAGTTTGCGGATCAATATCGGGATTCACCCTTAAAGCGATCGGCGCCACAACGCCCATCTTTTGCGCGAGCTCGTTTATGAGCATGAGCTCATCACTTGATTCCACGTTTATCATCAAAATCTTTTCCCGAAGCGCGTATTCAATCTCCGAGACAGTCTTGCCGAGCCCGGCGAAAACGATTTTCGAGGGCTCAATTCCCGCCCTCAAAGCCCTGAAAATTTCGCCGCCAGAGACAACATCAGCGCCCGCGCCCTCGTTGGCAAGCGCTTTCAGAATCGCGACATTGCTGTTTGCCTTCACGGAGAAACAAATGATATGCGGGACTTCGCTAAAAGCCTCATCGAGTACGCGGTAATGACGCCTCAACGTGTTATGGCTATACAGATAAAAGGGGGTTCCCACCTTTTCGGCGATAGACGAGACTCTAAGATCCTCGCAATATAAGACCCCATTCTTATATTCGAAGTAGTCCAAAAAGCCCTCCCACTGGTGAAAATCGAAAATTTCCTAATTCTGAAAAGCAAACCTCAACCCTATATTTATAGAATAATAGCAGGGAACTGCCTTCCTTTACAGTATAAGGTAACTAGAAGGAACCCCGCATCAGTTTGTAAGTGGGTCAAGAGCTTCCACCAGCATGGTACCGGAGGTGTGTGCAGTGCACATGGGCAAACCTGATTTCGTGCCTTACAAGACAGCACTAAGAAGCATGTCCGAACGGATCAAGAACGAAGCCAGAGCAGCCGAACACTGGGCGAACATCACCAAAAACAGGGGGATGCCAGTCGTGTCCGTAAGACTGGAGGATGTCGCCTCCGCCCTCAAAACCGCTTTTGTCAATTGCGAGGCGGCTTTAGAGAGGCTATCCGAAATCCACGAAATGAGTGTTTCGGAGGAAGAATAGGTAATGCTTTGATGAAATGAGGTGAGGTCTTTCCGGTTTTCACCAGCTAAATTTTTCCTCTTCTGTTCTTTCGGGGAAAAAATCCTTCCGAAATCCTGCGCTTGCGCAACTCAACGCCATGAAAAATTGACCACCAAACGAATTCAACTGATTTTCCCTTGAAGAACTTCTAAGCGAGAGAAGGCTACTTGTTCTCAAGCGAGCGGAGCAGGGCAATGTCCTTTCCGCCGTTAGATTCGTAGGGCACCTCGCAGATAGCCGGCAGTTCTTTTAAAAGAGGATGGTTGACAATATTCCGGAACCCATCCAGACCAATTTTCCCCTCACCGATGTGAGCGTGCCGGTCAACTCGGGAGCCGAGACCACCAAGGGAGTCGTTAAGATGCAGCAGTTTGAGCCTTTCCAGTCCCATATTCTTATCTATATCACCCAATGTCTTTTCGAGTCCCTCGACAGATGAAACATCGTAACCCGCCGCGTAAACGTGACATGTGTCCAGGCAAAAACCAAGTTTTTCGGGAAAACCCGCGCTTGAAAACACGCTTCCAAATTGCTCGAAAGTGTGCCCTATGGAAGTCCCTGAGCCGGCGGTTGTCTCCAAAAGGAGCATTGCTTCTCCTTTGAACTTCTCAAATACAGATGTCACAGCGGAGGCAATCCTCTCAATTCCGTAAACCTCACCCTTACCTTTGTGGTTTCCGATATGCGTTACGACCGCGTAAGCTCCTATTTCATCCGCCCTCTTAAGAGCGCTAACCAGAGACCCTATTGACCTTCTGTATATTGATTCATCAGGAGCAGCCAGATTTACGAGATATATCGAGTGGATTGTCACCGGATCTATCTTTGTTTCTTCCTTTCGGGACCTGAACTCTTCAATATCCTCACGACTGACATTCGGTGTTCCCCACTGCTGAGGAGGACCAGGAAAAATCTGGATGGTATCGCAGCCGGCGGTCGAGCCTTCATCCAACGCGGTGGCAAGCTTCTCTTTAACCCTCACGTGATAACCGAAGCGCATCTTCCTCACATTTCCTCTGGAGCGCTGACGCCGAGCATGCCCAGCACCGTCATCAAAACCTGTTTGACCCCTTTAACCGCAAAAATTCTGGCTCTTGTTAGCGCCGCGTCATCGCTGATTACCCTGCAATCTCTGTAAAAAGCATGAAACAAAGCGGCAAGCTCTTCAGCGTACCCGGTAAGTCTGTGGGGCGCCCTTTTCTCCGCGCAAAACTCAACAACATCTTCGAGCTCCCCGAGTTTTTTACAAAGGTCCATCTCCGGTTCGGTGCTCAGCAAATCCAATTCCTCTTCCGTTGGAACAGAATCGTCAGCCCCAACCTCTTTCGCGTACCTCAAAATGCTGCAGATTCTTGCGTGCGCGTACTGAACGTAGAATACAGGGTTTTCAGGCGATTCCTTCTTTGCGAGGTCTATGTCAAAATCCAAATGTGAGTCGCTCGAGCGCTGCAGGAAGAAATATCTGCTCGCGTCAACGCCGACCTCGTCAAGTAGCTCATCAAGGGTAATGATTTCGCCCGTCCTTTTCGACATCGTCACAGGCTCCCCTCCTCTGTAAAGTTTGACGAGCTGTCCCAATATAACCTCAAGAGCTGATGGGTCGTATCCCAAAGCCTTCATCCCAGCTTTCATACGAGGGACATAGCCGTGGTGGTCAGCCCCCCAGATGTTGATAACAAGATCGAATCCGCGCTCCATCTTGTCGCGATGATAGGCTACATCAGAGGCGAAGTAGGTTGGCTCCCCATTACTTCTTATGAGAACCCTGTCCTTTTCGTCCCCGTAAGAGGAAGTCTTAAGCCAGAGTGCGCCCTCATGCCAGTAAGCCTCCCCCTTCTCTTCGAGCATACTCAGAGTCTCATCAACATCGCCCCTCCGATATAACTCCCGCTCGCTGAACCAAACGTCAAACTCCACACCCATCCTTTTTAGTGTTCCTTTAATGCTCTCAAGCATCCGCGGGTATTCCATTTCAATGAGTCTGTCAACTAATTGCCTTTCATCCAGATGCGCAAGAGCGTCGCCGTGTTCTTCGTATATTCTTTTTGCGATATCCTTTATATACTCACCGGCATATCCGTCTTCCGGAAAACGATACTCTTTCCCGACCAGCTCCAGGTAACGGGAGCAGATCGAGCGCCCGAACTTCTCCATCTGGCTGCCGTAATCGTTGATATAAAACTCGCGTTCAACTTTGTAGCCCGCATAACCCATAACATTAGCGAGAGCGTCACCGAGAGCCGCCCATCTGCCGTGACCCACGTGGAGCGGACCCACAGGATTTGCGCTCACAAACTCAACCTGAACCCTCCGACCTCCACCGATCGATGACTTTCCAAAATCCGAACCCTTTTGATGAATCTCGAAAAGAACACGTCTTATGAAACGGGGGCTCAATCGAAAGTTTATGAAACCTGGACCAGCCACATCTATTTGAGTAAGGATTTGTGATTCTTTTTCCATGCATTCAACAATCGCTTCAGCGATTTCCCGCGCGGGCCTACTGGCGCGTGAGGCAACCAGTAAAGCGATGTTGGTTGCCCAATCGCCGTGCTCCTTCCTTTTCGGTCGCTCAAGTTCTATGTTCGCAACGGGCACATTGGGAAGAATCCCTCTACTTTTCGCCTCCCCTATGGCTTTCTCGATGAGATCAATTATTACGTCTCTCATGCGTTTTCCGTATCAGTCAGGATTCCCAAGCATTCAACCTTTTAACAATAATCAGTCAAGATTCAAGCGGCGGACCAGGCGCGCCTTTCTCCTCGGCTATGATTCTCGCTGTCAAAACTGGCGCGGTTTAAATTCATTCAAGCGTTCTTGGTTTTTCCTCAAGTTTTACCCGGGCGCTCTTCCTGTTTTTACCGGAGTAGAACTCAACAAGCATGGAGTCGCCAACATTTCTCTTTCGTATTTCGGCAATAAGGTCATCCATTGATTTTATCTGCTTGCCGTCAACCCCCACGATAATATCCCCTTGAACTATTCCAGCCTTGTCCGCGGGTCCCCCCGGGAATACCGATGTCACATATGCTCCGCTTGTCGTGGGGAGCTCATACTTTTTCGCTATTTCCTCGCTCACGGTTTGACCGGTTATGCCAATGTATGGGTGGGAAATCGGGCGCCCCGCGATGATATCGTCGGCTATCCTCTTCGCTGTCTTAATCGGTATCGCGAAACCAACGCCCTCAGACCCCCCGGACTGCGAGGCGATCAATGTATTTATCCCAATTAACTTCGCATTCGAGTCGCAAAGAGCCCCTCCGCTGTTCCCCGGGTTTATCGCCGCGTCAGTCTGGATTAAATCCGTGAGCACTATCGTTTCGCCAGTGTCAACGGTCACTGAAACATTCCTGTGCAACGCGCTTATTATGCCACTCGTAACGCTCTGTTCAAACCCGAAAGGACTTCCAACCGCTACAGCCAGTTCCCCCACTATAAGACTGTCCGAATCTCCTATATCGAGCGCAGGAAGATTTGACCTGTCCACTTTCACAACCGCTATGTCATTATCTCTGTCAGACCCTATTTTCCTGCCATCAAGTTCTTCTCCGCTCGCCAGAGTAACTTTAATCTCGGTAGCATCCCCGACCACGTGGTGGTTGGTAAGGATGTATCCATTTGAATCGTATATCACGCCGGAACCAGTTCCTTCCTGGACGCCGAGTTCGAAACCGAAAATGGAACTCTGAACTTTCTTTGTGTCGATATGCACGATAGACGGCGTTATCTTTTTCGCGATCTCGGCAACCGTCATCTGACCGCCCGCCGGACTAACAACCTTCACCGTTTTTTCCGACTCCACTAAACTCCCGCCGGATGAAGCTTTCCGAAGCCGTCCAGTGATTATGTCAGCGGGGTTAACCCCGAACGCCCAGGGAAACAACAAAAGCACCAGAAGCGCGCCCACAATCCCCGCGACAAAAGACATCGCAAATGACCTCCACCGCCCTTGGCGCTTGCCGCTTGCCCCGGGAAAGCCCGAAGGACCGCCTGTAAATCCCTCTCCCGCGTAAGAGCCCGTGGAGAGCGGCGGGACCGGGCTCGAGCCCCGGGCTCCAGGAGGCGACGGCTTAACGCTCCCCGTTGAACCCGGATAAAATTCCCCGGCGCCAGACCCGTAGGCCCGCGGAGTCTGACTGTCGTACTTTTCGCCGGAAGTAAAATCATCCATGCCTCAAATCACCCGCCTTTTCTTTGATGATATTTGGGCAATGGGCAAATTGATTCTAACACACCTCTTCCTATCGTCTTCGGCGCTCAGAATCGGCTCTATGTTGCCCTTTCTCACTTAATTATTAGACCAAAATAATTCGGATGTGTTCCCGGTAATCTTCTTTTAACATAACTTTTACAATCCGAACTCGACCGTTTATCAAAACGAACCCGAAACCAGGCTTATAAATACCCCGGAAAAAAATTATTATTAGTCTTGCAAATTTGGTTTATCAGCCCGAAAGGCTGAAACATGTTCGACATAGAAATCAAGAAATAAAAAGAATAAAGCACATAAAAGCCACCCGTGAAAAGATTTCACGAGGGACTATCAGCTATCCGGCGCCCAACAATAGTCAGAAAGGGGGTATTCAAATGATTACCGAAAGAGGGGAAGAAGATGTTGCTTATTCGGAAACTGCGCGCCGGGAGGGGAAAGAACGAATCAGGATAAGCCTTATCGTTTACATAATAAGTCTCCTTCTTGTGGCATTGGTCGTTTTCATAATAATGCTCGTGCAGTATCTACCCGGACATCGCGCGCATTATAGAATCTCGCAGGTCGTGAAAAACTCGCATGTCGAATTCGATGTCAACATCCCCATGGAAGAGGTCAGGAGAAGGGAGGTAAATCCCTTTACCCTCAAACAGGAGAAATCCATCATACAGCTTTTCAAAGACATGGGCGTAAAAAGCGTGAAAGTGAAAATCTACACCGAATCGGAGAAAAAATAGCTTCACATCATCCTTATCCCGAGTTCTTTCCCCATTTCCACTGCCGCCCTTATCTCCTCTGATGTAAGCCGTCGGTCTATCTCCGGGAAAAGAGGCGCTTTGTACTCGGGTCTGTACTGAAACATGAGATTGAAGTAAACGTCTGGGATGTTTTCCTTCACCCACTTCATTATGGGAAAAGTGCAGCACTGGAGATGGTTTGGAATGACAAGATGCCTTAACATGACTTCCGCTCTTTCATAGGCAAGCATGAAATTCCTCGAAACAACCTCAAAGTATCCCTGAACGTCAGAGTATTTATTGGCGCACTCGTCATTCCCGTACCTGAAATCCCCCAAGTATATGTCCATGACGCCGTCAAGCAAGTCCATCGCCTCAAGAGAGGTGAACATGTTGGAGTTCCATACCATCGGAAGGAATCTCGCGTGGTAACCCGCAAGTTTCACGGTTTCAAGTATGGTGTGTAGATTAGGGTCCGGATTCCCGCCAACGAAGTTTGCGTTCCTCGATCCCTGCGACATACCCTCGATCAACACCGCTGAAAGCATTGACGGCTCAGCGATCCTCCCCGATTCAGGATGCATAGCTATATCCCAGTTCTGGCAATAGACGCAGTGAAAAGTGCAGCCAGAGAAAAAGATTGTGTGGCTCGGGACAAGTTCGATTTCCTCTCCCATATGGAGAAAATCGGAACTGTAACGGGAGACAGCCGCCACCTTGCAGTACCCTTTCTCGCCGGCGGTCCTATCCACGCCGCAGCGACGCTCACAGAAACGACATGATGAGAGCATCCTTTTTGAAAGTTCCACCTTTACATCAAGCAGGCTTAGACCGCCGGGCTCCTCGAGCTTTTCCTCAGTCGAGGATTTTTTCAGCCGCTCGAGCCTCATCATGCCCTCTCTATGAGCCTCCCACAGCTCTTCCTCGCTAAAATGAGAAACGTTCTCAAGACCCGAGCCCACCGAGGCACTCAGCCAATGAAGCGCGTAACTCTTTTTCTTAAGAATTGATAAATACCTATCGAGCATATTGTTATTCCCACCATAAGAACCATAAAAATTATAAAACAGCGCACCCGGCCAGGTTCGCGTTCAAAATCTCAAGAATAAGACTATCTTTCGAAGGCGTCTTACGCAGATTTAAAAGGGTCGTAAGGAAAAAATTTTGAAACCACCAAAACCTCCAAAAAATCAACTCGATGGCTAAGGTATGGACCGACCGTTCATCGGGCACGCCGGCTGTTACTCATGTCTTTGAAGCGGCTCAACCCGCTCAAGACGTGCCAGACGTTTTGACGCAAACATTCTGCCGGTACATACAAGCCCTTTTCTCCCGCGCGCAAAAGGCATACGTTCCCGCGCGCCCCATCACGGCATAGATGTTAAAATGATTCAAAGCGTTCCGGGTCTTAATCGAAAAGGGGGTCTTTCTTTGACGGACGTTCTGATAATTGGCGGTGGACCCGCGGGACTCACTGCGGGCATTTATCTTTGCCGCGCTAGAATTAAAGCCATGCTGTTAGAGCAGCAGACTGTTGGCGGACAGGCTATGCTCTCACCTTTGATCGAAAACTATCCAGGATTCCCGGACGGTATAGAAGGCGCCACTTTAATGGAGAGGATGAAAGAGCAGGCGGAGAAATTCGGTCTTGAGATACTCAGTTTTCAGGGTGTTGAACAGCTCCTCATTGAAGGTGATAAAAAAATAGCGGTTTCGGGTGCAAAATCATTTGAGGCAAGGTCTGCAATAATAACCGCTGGACGATCTCCCAAAAAGCTCGGAATTCCGGGAGAAACTGAGTTTACCGGTCGCGGGGTATCTTACTGCGCCACCTGTGACGCCCCTTTCTTCCGCGACCGCGAAATAATTGTGGTTGGAGGAGGCGATGCCGCGATTGAGGAAAGCCTCCACCTCGCCTCATTCGCAAGCAAGGTAACAGTGGTTCACAGAAGGTCGGAACTGCGCGCATCCGAGTACCTGGAAGAGCGGGCTCGGGCAAACCCGAAGATAGAGTTTCTCTTCAACAGCGAGCTTGTGGAATTGAGAGGAGAGAAAACCCTGAGCTCCGCCGTCATCCTCAACAATCTTACCGGCGAGAAGCAAGAATTACCGGTCTCCGGAGTCTTTCTTTACGTGGGAAACGTGCCCAATACAGGTTTTCTGCCCGCGGAAGTGGATCTTGACGAAAACGGTTATGTCAAGACCAATGACAGACTCGAAACGACAGCACCTGGTGTTTTCGCCGCGGGGGACGTAAGGTCGGGCAGCCGAAAACAGGTCATATGCGCCGCTGCGGAAGGCGCGCAGGCAGCCATGAATGCTCAGGGTTACCTCGAGTCGACCGGTGCCCGAAAACCGTACGAAGGAGGCAGCAATTGATCATCGCTGTAGTTGACGGCATGGGCGGAAGCATTGGCACTCAGATCGTTCTACTGCTGCGGCAATCACTTCCCGAGGAAGCCGAGATAATTGCGCTGGGAACGAACGCGATAGCCACGGGAAATATGATGAAGGCTAAAGCCACGCGCGGAGCAACGGGCGAGAACGCAATAGCGGTTTCAATCAACGAAGCGGAAATTGTGATGGGCTCACTGTCAATTGTGGTTCCCAACTCAATGATGGGCGAGGTAACCCCATCAATCGCGACAGCCATCGCTTCCTCTCGGGCAAGGAAGATTCTTCTTCCTTTATCAAACCCGCCAATTGATATCCTTGGAACCGTTAAAAAACCCCTGCAGCAGCTTATAAGAGAGGCGATCAACATGGTCAGGGAACATTACGGGCTACCGGTCGAAGGGGAGGAATCGCAAGATGTGTGAGGCAATAGTTTTCGTAGTCAAAGACGGTGAGAAAGAAGTCATCATGGAGAACGTGGTGACTCTCCACCCTGAAGGCGAAAAAATACTCCTCACTGACCTTTTCGGCGAGCAAAGGCTCATCACCGCGAAAATAGAGCGAGTGGATTTAGTAGGTCACGAGATATTCCTGCGTAAACAAGACTAATTTGGCCCAAAAAAGCGCTTAACTCTCTTTCTTCCGGGGGGCTGTTTTTGGTTTGTGTGAAGCAATCGTCCAACCAGAGTTAGCTTCTATTCACACTTCAAGAAAAGCGCGGTATACGCACCTGCATTAGTCTTGACGCGAACGCTTGCCATCCCAGATTACGTATGGTAAAAATTACTGGGTCAAGAAGACCCGATGAGTCGAAAAGACAAACGAGTTAAAAAGTAGAATAAGGGAAGCATACTTGACCACGATGGTCTGAATCCGGAATGAAACCGGACATTCGTGGTTTTTTGTTTTTTATTTTGAAGGAGGCGAGAATAATGCATATACCCGATGGTTTTCTTGATCCAAAGAATTCCATAGTCACCTACGTAGCATCCACGGGTACTTTGGGCTATGCTCTTTACAAAGCGAGGGAAGAGCTCGACGAGAAAAAAATTCCCATTCTCGGCATTACGGCGGCGTTTATCTTCGCCGCTCAAATGCTTAATTTCCCTGTGGCGGGGGGGACGAGCGGTCATTTCCTCGGGGCGGTTCTCGCGATGGTCCTTCTCGGACCCTTCTCGGGATTCCTCGTGATGTCAGTGGTGCTCCTTGTTCAGTGCCTGTTTTTCGCCGACGGTGGCCTGACCGCCCTCGGCGCGAACATCTTCAACATGGGGATAATAGGCGGTTTTCTGTCCTATTACCTCTTAATACTTGCGAAGAAAGCGCTAAGCCGATTCGGGGAAAGAAGGTCGCTTCTTTTTTCGTCAGCGTTCTTTGCCTGGTTTTCCGTCGTGGTAGCCTCTGCGGCTTGCTCCATTGAGCTCGCCTTCTCCGGCACGGTACCGTTTAAGGTCGTCTTCCCTGCTATGGTCGGTGTTCACAGCATTATCGGCATCGGAGAAGCCCTGATAACCACGGTCGTTGTGGCAATCGTCCTACAACTGAGACCTGATCTTGTGGCATCTTTCACAGGAGCGCCATCGCTTCCCTACGCAGGCGAGGGGGTGAGTTGATTGTCTGGAGGACCTACGATGTCAAGAAAGATGAAAATCAGCCTTGGAGCCTTCATAGTAGCCTCCTTTGCGGTCGCGCTAATACTTGGGATATTCATTTCGCCTTACGCAAGCGAAAGCCCTGATGGTCTGGAGCGCGTCGCGGATGACAAGGGTTTCCTGAATAAGGCTGAAGAGACAGAGCCGGCCTGGAAGCACTCACCGATCCCTGACTATCAATTCCCTAAAGTCAAGAACGAAAAATTCGCGACAAGCCTCTCGGGACTGATAGGTGTGATAATAACGGCCGTGGTGGCGGTCATGATAGGTGTGATACCCTTAGCCTTAAGGAAACTGGCAAAACGCTCCAAGACAACAAGCGCTGATGAAACATGACTATATAGACAAATACAGCAGGCTTGAAAGCCCGGTTCACTCTATTGAGCCGCGAGCAAAGGCGCTTGCACTTTTCGCATTAATTGTGATTTGCGTCTCAACGCCTCCAGAAGCATGGTGGTGTTTTGTCGTTTACGCGGGGATCGTATTTATCGTCGCAACTGCCTCCAGAGTCCCGGCTTCTCATATCATATCAAGAGCCCTCGTGGTCTTTCCTTTCATCCTTATCGTGGCCTTGGTCACACCGTTTACGAAAGAGGGTATGACCATCTTAGAGTTAGGTTTTCTCAAGGTTTCGAAAGAGGGTCTTATCACAGTCTGGAACGTGAGCGTAAAATCACTTATCTCGATCATCGCTTTGATCCTTCTTTCGTCAACAACACCCTTCCCCGATCTGATGCGCGCGCTTGAAAGACTAAAGGTCCCAAGTTTCTTTACCACAGTGGCTTCCTTTATGTACAGATACGTTTTCATCATTGTCGACGAAGCGGAGCGCATGAAAAGAGCGAGAGATTCGAGAAACTTCCGGGGAAGATGGATTTGGCAGGCAAAAACCATAGGACAAATGATTGCCTCGCTTTTCATCAGAAGTCACATGAGAGGAGAAAGGGTCTATCAGGCGATGTGCTCGAGAGGATTTGAGGGAACATTCCCGCGCTATCACGACCGAAAAATGAAAAGCGCGGACGTAGTTTTTCTTACTCTCATTACGCTTACGGCAGTTTCCGCAAGAATTAGCCTGCTCTGGTAATGAAGTTTTCAACTTGCCCGCTTACTTGACTACCAGTATCATCAATGTTCGACACTTTGTTATGCGCGAGCGCAATTAGACAAAACGCTGATGTTTCATGCTCGAAAGGGCACACTTGAAAAATCGCAATTGGAGAGAATTTGGAAATAATATCTCTTAAAAGTGAGATCGCAATAAGAGTGGAGAACTTGAGTTACGTATACCCCGACGGGACTTTGGCCCTCCAGGAGATAAACCTGACCGTGAGGAAAGGGGAATCAGTTGCGCTTATGGGACCGAATGGAGCTGGAAAATCAACGCTTACGCTCCATCTCAACGGCATACTGAAAGGAAAGGGCAGGGTTGAAATTCACGGGCTTGAAGTCAACAAGCAGAACATCCGAAAAATACGGCGCCTGGTGGGGCTCGTATTCCAAGACCCGGACGACCAGTTGTTTTCTTCCACGGTTAAAGAGGACGTGGCATTTGGTCCGCTGAATATGGGCATATCCCCAGACCTTGTCGAGTTTTCCGTAAAGAGGGCGCTCGAATGGGTAGGAATGTCTGGATCGGAGGATAGGTCCCCACACCATTTGAGCCTTGGTGAAAAGAAACGCGTTTCAATAGCCACCGTACTGGCAATGGAACCCGAAATCCTTGTCCTGGACGAACCAGGCGCAAACCTTGACCCGAGGGGAAGAAGAGAAATCTCCGAATTGATTAAAACGCTCAAAGGGACAAAACTTGTGGTGACGCACGACCTCGATATGGCAGCGCAAATCTGCGACCGCGCCGTCATTCTTCTATCCGGTCGAATCATCGCCGACGGACCGATCAGAGACATTCTCTCCGACAGCGCGTTACTCTCACGGGCAGGTCTGATTTAAATGAGCGCCTTTCTTATAACCCAAGCAACATCCGGGGTATCAATTATCCGGACATCGACAAAGAGTCCACGACCGCCCCGTCATTTTTCCTGGTTAGCGGCAATATTAGTGCAGGTGTAAAATTTGTTATTGTGCCAAGCTTTGAGCAGTGTGTTTTCCACCAAACGAAAGCAAAATCGAATGAAAAACGATGCAAAGGAATAAAGTCCTTCTGATCGAAGACGAATATTCGATCGCTGAAACAATCAAGGTCAGTCTCGAGCTTGAGGGTTACGAAGTCATCGTAGCTCCTGACGGTGAGACCGGTCTTGCCTCAGCGCTTGTCAACGAGCCGGACATAATACTCCTCGATATAATGCTACCAGACATGGATGGGTGGGAAATCCTCAGACAGTTTAAAAGCGCTTCGCCGACCAAATTCATTCCCGTCATAGTAATTACCGGGCTCGGAAAAACCGATCACATCCTCAAAGGATTCGAGATCGGCGCCGACGATTACATCCAAAAGCCAATCGACTCGAACGAACTTTTCGCGCGGATAAAAAATCTCCTCTCGAGATTAGAAAGCAGCATGCCTGTTGACCCCCTGACAAGAATCCCGGGGAAAGCGCAAGTTTACGACGAGACGCGGAGACGAATACAAAAGAGAAGCAGGTTCTTTGCCTTCATGTATTTTGATATATCAAATCTGCGCGTAGTCAACGAAAAATACGGAATAGAGGTAGGCAACGAATTAATTAGGGCGCTCGCTGAGATCCTCTGCGATGTCACAATAGAGAGTGAGGAATTTGCGGGGTACATCGGTGAGGATGATTTCGTTGTTTTGACCGTGCCGGTGCGAGTCAGTCAGATTTTTCAAGAGGTAACGAGCAGGTTTGACACCGTCCTCGGCAAGCTATGTCCTGAAATAGCTACCCAACAGAGAAGAAAACAGGGAAAAACCGTGAGGATAGCTTCAGCCGTCGTGACCAACGAGCACAGACAATTCGGCGACCCCCTTCAGGTCAAGAATATAGCTCTCGAGATACTGGGTAGAGCTCGAAACATGAAGGACCACTGCTGCCTCAATCTGAAAAATTTCCCCGTGTGAGCGCCGGCGGCGACAACAACTTCCTGCCATCAGAAATAAGAGCGATGAGGGATTTTTTCCAGGAAACGGGTTTCCCGCTCTGTTATGAAATCTTCATTAAGGTGCACAAAGCCCAATAACCGAAATAGCTGCACTGGGCAAACCGAGTATTTTTCGAGTTTTAGGGGAGGGCAGGTGGGATAGGCGGGCGGGTAGGCGGTGCTGAGGTTTGATGCAGGTACGCTTCCTCCTACCCCACCTGGGGAAAATTTTCTGAGCCTATTTCGGCAAGCCCTTCGCTTCAGACGAGATCCGAGGACGAAGAGGAGGCAAGACCTATGAGGTCTAATAATACTTGCCTCGGCTCTCACTTCTTGATTCGTCCCCGGAAAGGCAATCAGAAATACCTCATAATGGGAAAAAGGACTTGCATTAAGTATGAGAATCTCATCCCCCATTTGGGTGATTTCGCCCGACTGATCAAGGTATCAAAGGCGGGATTCATGCATGGGGATATATGTTTTGGAGCAAAAAAATAACGGCTTTCTAAATCACCGTTCTTATAATTTTAACACGCCAAAGCCTTTTGTCAAATAGTACAAGCAAATTCCTCCAAACCCACCGCGGAGCGCAACATCTGGTAGCCATTATGGTTTTTCATGAGAATCAACACAATATACGCAAGAAAGAGCGAGGTTTGAACACGGCAAAATTGTCGAATTTCTTATCAAATGCCCGCCCAGAAACATACTTGTTCCAAGCTGATGCACGAGTGGAACTTAAGTTCATGAACCCTATACCAAGAAAAACGCCCGGACATCAAAAGACAATATTTGCGAGCAGGCAGAGACCGGCGGTGGGCTATTCAATCTTTTAGTCTTATTTATATGCCGCGCCCAATGTTTCTCCTTCAGTCATGATGGCAGCTCCGTCTATCAGTCAGACTTCCATCCCTTAGTGACATGTATCCAAAGAGCATTATATAGGCACATGAAAATGCAAGTAGTTGATTCAGGAAATTGCTAACAACCAGGTAACGTGACCGAAGGGGAGTCCAGAAAACAGAGCAAGCGGGGATATGGGCTTTCTAGGTGGGTTACACTCCCCGTAGCACTGCCCTACATGCCCGCCCCGGTTTTTGACATAAATCATCAGAAACACAGCAGCCTTGCTTTTTGAAGATGGTTTTCGCCGTGATAATTAGATGAAAATCGAGCACGGAGCCAAAAGATTCTCTAAAACAAAGGCGCAACGACTTCATAAATAACTTGAGCAACAGCGCATAATGAGAGATAATCACCAAACATTTCCGAGAAGACGAGATCCGATATGGGGAGGCTTTCCATGGGCAAAGAGAGAATCAGAACAAATCACGCTGTTCAAAGCTCCATGCTCCGAATTCTAGCGATTGAACTCATGCTACTTTTGCTTTTTTCTCTGCTTCTCGCCTCGTTAACCGCGCTTCCTCCGAAAGCGGGCGCTGAAAGCGCCGACCCGCTAAATGCCAAGATAAAGGTGCCGAGTCCTTCATCAAGTCTCACTTCTGTAAAAGGAGACGGTACGCACTATTTAGGGTATCAACCTACCCCTCCGGGAGATTATCCCAGGTTAGTCGCGCCGAAAGCGTTGAAAGCCCTTCCCTCAAGCGTTGATTTATCAGCGGACCTTCCACCTGTCGGGGACCAAGGGAGACAGGGGAGCTGTGTTGGTTGGGCTACAAGTTACTACTACAAGACATGGCTCGAGAAACAAGAGCATACCAGTTGGGATTTGTCCAATCCCTGGTATCAGTTCAGCCCTTCGTTTGTGTATAACCAAATAAACGGCGGATTCGATCTCGGGGCTTTCATTTCCAGCGCGTTCTATCTGATGGAGACCAAGGGGGATGTCGACATAGAAGAGATGCCCTATGACGATTCAGACTGGACCACTCAACCCACGGCTGCGGATCTTGAAGCCGCAAAACCTTACCGGATTCCGGAAGGGTGGGGTTATTTGTGGATTCAGTGGTGGTTCGGACCTTATAACCCCCCAAACCCGATAGAAAACGCCAAAGCGCTCATCGCGAGCGGAAAAATGCTCGTTATGGGAATACCTATTTATTCGGATTTCCCTGATTTCGGAGCGAATCTTCCGAGACCGTACTACGACTACAATGAGACTTCCCCCTTCGTCGGGGGGCATGCAGTTTGCATAACGGGATATGACGATAACGCCAACCCTTCCGGAGCAGACCCCGATCACAGGGGAGGCTTCAAAATGGTCAACTCATGGGGGATAACATGGAATGGGCTGAGCAGAGGTTTTGTTTACTTAAGTTACGACTTTGTCAAAAGATATGTAAGGGAAGCCTGGACAACTGGGGACATTATTCCTGACTCTCCATTTTTGTCCTCTGTGAACCCGCAATCAGCTCCGATTGGAGCCACGGTGACAATAAACGGAAATAACTTCGGGACAAAAAGACGAAACGCGCGCGTAACCTTCGGCTCAACCGAAGCATCGGAAGTCACGTTTACCAACGAATGCATTGAGGCAAAAGTTCCACTGGGAGCCAAAAGCGGCCCAATCATCGTTTACGACTGGGAGGGAACCCCGAGCAACCCTGCAAATTTCGAGGTTCTTCCAACGATATTTTCGATCTCGCCTCCCTCTGCTGTTGCCGGCGCCGTTGTTTCGATAAACGGGAGCGAATTTGGAGCGGCACAGGGTTCATCGTCTGTCTGGTTTGGAAACGTTCAGGCAAGCGATTATTTCACATGGACAAATGAAAGGATAGAATGCAGGGTTCCTTCCGCGCCACCGGGGGGCGTATCAGTCAAAATAAAAGGTAGCATCGGGGATTCCAACGAGGTACCCTTCCTCATAGGACCCGTTTCCCAGCCGACGGTAGCCTCGATAGTTCCTCAAACCGGGGTTGAAAACACCGTCGTTGAAATTGCAGATATAAACGGCGCGAACTTTTACCCTGGAGCAAGCGTCCAACTCGAGCGAAGTGGAACAATCATCAAAGCCAACGATGTCAATATTTTATCGGAAACAAAAATTACATGCAGGCTTAATCTCTCAGGCGCACCTAGAGGTAAATACGACGTGGTGGTTAAGAATCTCGACAATCAGCAAGGCAAGCTTCTTGGAGGATTCACGGTGACAAACATATGTGGCCTGGGCGCAGGCGCGTCGCTCGTTTTGTTCTTCGGGTTTATATCAATTATGTCCATCGCGAGCTCACCTAAGATTCGCCGAAAAATCCCGTACTTTCATCGACAAAAGAAGAATCTCATCCACTGATTATCCAAGATGTAGATACTGTTAGCTTAGCTCTCGAGTGCAATTCTCGGGCTTGCTCGGCATCTTAAGAGCTTGGTTTTTCTTTCCACAGGGTCCGCACGTCAGTCATGCCTTTCCTCTTACTGATTAAGGCAGGCGCTCCAGCACCCGACAGTTGCGCTATGAATGTCTTGCAACCTTTGGTATCCTCAAGAACCGACGAAGCCCTTGAATGCGAATCGCGACTTAAATCGGTCCGGGGAGGGTCCTGATGCCTCAACAAACAAATAACTTCTACCCTGATGAGTCCATAGGCAGCATCATGTCAACAAAAGTTTTGACAGCAGGTAAAGGAGAGACCTTGGAAAATGTTTTTGAGCTAGTCCGCCAGAGCGCCTGGGATGACATACAGTATGTTTATGTTACAGGCGAGAATGGGGAACTCGAAGGAATGGTTGATCTTTCGAGTTTCTCAGAGGCGCAACTGTCTTCGAAAATGAGCGAGCTTATGAAGAAACCAAAAGTGACGGCTAATCCCAACGCGGACCAGGAGACCGCCGTAATCATGGCGATAGAACACGATGTAAACTGCGTTCCTGTGGTCAACCACAGCGGCTCCTTCCTGGGAGCCATCACATCGCGAAAGATAATTGACATTATGCACCAGGAGCACCTTGAGGATGCGCTTATTGGATCCGGTATGCGCGGGCGCGGTTCACACATCTTAAAACTTGCAACATCAAGATACACGGAAGTCGTAAGTTCCCGCGCCCCGTGGCTAATCTTTGGCTCCGCTGTCGGTCTTTTGCTGGGTTATATAGGAAGCAGGTTCGAGCACACCCTGTCGGAAAATGTCGCCGTTGCTTTCTTCGTGCCGGTAATCGCCTACGTAGCTGATTCTGTGGGAACGCAAGCGGAAGCTATCGCGGTTCGATCGCTTGCGATCGCTCGGGTAAAGAGCGCAGGATATCTCTTCAGAGAATTGATCGTGGGCCTGATTCTCGGAATAATGCTCGGCGCTTTCGGGTGGGCGGGAGCATTCTTGATAAGCCGCTCATACACAATAGCCCTTATCGTCGGGCTTTCTTTATTTGCGGCAAGCACAATCGCATCGGTACTCGCCTCCTTAATCCCCATAACCCTCAAAGCTTTGGGGAGAGACCCGGCGCTCGGCAGCGGACCTTTAGCAACCGCGCTTCAAGACGTGATAAGCGTTTTAATCTACTTCATTTTCGCGATGATTTTGTTGTGAGTACCAGAAGCGCTACCGCAAAGCGTCTCCCCGCACGATATAGCGAACCCCCCTCAGTCCGGCTCGGGTTTGCTCATCGTTTCCCGAAGCGGAAGTAAATACTTAAGAAATTTTTGATTTTGAATTGGAGGTCGTGATTTTTTCCCATCTAGAAATAAAATCTAAATCGCTTTCTGGCCTGTTTCTCTAAACGAAAGGTTGATTTCACGGTTGGCTGTCAATCTACTCTCGGCTTGCGCCTCTTCACAAATGTTTACGTTATATAAATTGAGCACGCAAAATTGAAAACGCGGGTCGCTCAAGGCGGTTGCATTCTATCCCTGAAGGGTAAATTAAAAAGATTAAAAAGACATACCCAAACCATCAGAGCGCATTGTGCGATATTAATTTTTGAGTTACCCTAAATACAAGGCATTAACCTGAAAGGTGAATGGGAAATATAAAGTAGCCCGATATAAGCACAACAAAGGCGCTTGTATGAAAATCATAGAACACTTAAAGTAATGAGGTTTTATTGGCCCCTGATCGAGAACGGGCAAAAGAGAATGAGAACCCTGCCGACAGTGAGAAAAAAATCACCAATGCCGAAAATAACGCTGGAAAGGCAAGCCGCCTGCTCGACCAAATCTTTGCTATATTCGAAAGCATCAATGAAATCATCTATATAAGCGACCCTTTTACTTACGAAATCCTCTACTGCAACAAAGTGTTGAAGGAACGTTTCGGCAAAGACCCCACAGGCGGAATTTGCTACAAAGAGTTCCAGGGCAGAGACTCGCCATGTGATTTTTGCACGAATCACATAATCCTCAAAAATCCTGGACAACCCTACTACTGGGAGTATCACAATCCGATTCTCAATCGGGATTACTACATTGTTGACCTCATTATCATGTGACTTGATGGCAGGGATGTGAGATTTGAAATGGCGCTCGACATCACCCAGATAAAGGAAATGCAAAGTGAAATTCAGATAAGGAACTCACAACTTGCAAGTATATTTCGCTCTGCTCCAGTTGGAATCTATCATGCTTCCCCGGAGAGAGTCATAATCAAAGTCAACAAGAAACTATGCGAAATGCTCGGTTACTCAGAGGAAGAACTCGTTGGGAGAAGCGTAAGCATGCTTTACCCATCAGAAATTGAATACGAAACCGTGGGTGTAGGAAAAAGAGATCTTTACTCAACGAAGGAAGTGCAAAAGCTGGAGACAAAGTGTGTGGGGAAGAAGGGCAATGTAATGGACGTACTTCTAACATTGACTCTGCTCGACAAAGACAATTCTGAACTTGGATACATAGTGACCGCTGAGGACATAACTGAAACCAAGCGTATCAGGGAGCAAAGGGAGGGATTGAACCGGCTCTACCTCGAGTTAGGACCAGACGTCATTGAGAATATGGAACTCATCTTAAAAACTGCCGAGGAGATAATGGGCTGCGACCTTGTAACATTTCAACTCCTGATCGGAGACCGTCTCACGGTGTTCTCCTCTCTACCAGGAGAAGAGGGCTTGATGACAATTCCCAGCAAAGAAAGCACCCTGTGTTATGAGTTCATCAGAAGAAATGCGCGTGAGCCGATGTCAATCTCCGATGTCCCTGAAAGCGAAATCGCATCATGCGATCCTATAATACAGCGCTTTGATTTCCGCTCTTGTCTGCTCTTCCCCGTGATAGTCGATGGGGAAGTCGGAGGATGCTTGGCCGCTTACAGAAACAATCCCCACGGATGGGCAAGAGATGAAATAGAGATAATGGGAATGCTTGCTCAAGCAATATCCTCTGAATACGCTCGACTTCTCAGAGAGGAAAGTTTGAGAAACTTCATTGATCTTGCCTCCCATGAAATCCGCCATCCCTTAACAGTCATCAAAGGATATACCGCAAGCCTTCAAAATCTCTGGCAACGCCTAAGCGAAGATGACCGTGAAGAGATGCTCAAGACAATCGTCAAGGGGGTTGACCGTCTGACTCATCTCAGTGAAGAACTTCTCGAGGTTTCGCGTATTGAAAGCGGAAAGTTGCCACTTAAACCTCAAGAGTCTAACTTGTTTGACATCGGGCAGACCGCCGTTCAGGAGATGAAGGCAAGAGGTTTCAAGCATGAATTCAATGTCAATATCCCACCGAAAACCAAAGTCATGGTTGACCCTCACAGGATTCTCGAAGTTCTGATTATTCTTTTGGAGAACGCCGCGTATTTCTCGCCTGAAAAGACAGAGATTTTGGTTGAAACTGAAAGCCATCCAGGGGAAATTCGAGTCTCAGTGCTCGACCGGGGGGTCGGGATACCTGATGATAAGAGAAACAGGGTGTTCGAGCGCTTCTATCAGATAGAGGAACCGCTTCATCACTCATCTCCAGGTCTTGGCTTGGGTCTTTACGTGGCGCGTGATATTATTGAAGCGCACGGCGGTAACATTTGGAACGAGCCAAGGGGGGGCGGCGGTACCATTTTTTCCTTCAGCCTTCCCCACAGATCACAACACAAAGAAGCGCAAGGATGAGAAAAAGTGGGCGGAGATATCTCAAAGCTTAAGCTAGGAGACCATCTTTGTCTAATATATAGTGATGCAAGCGAGCTTTCCTCTGCCATACTTGATTTTGCCAAACCCGGTTTGACCTCAAACGAGAAAATAATTTGCGTAGCTGATGACTGCAGCTCGCAAAGCATCATCGAGCGCCTCAAAAATTCAACGGATACCTCCGAAGCTATCAGAAGAGGCCAGGTAAGTGTCCTGACACGTTCCGAAATCTCATCCAGGGGAAGCGGCCTAAACGCCGATGAAATCCTCGGGTTTCTTCTCAAGGAAACCGAAAACGCGTTTTCGCAAGGCTATACCGCGTTAAGAATTGCTGACCAACTGAGCCAGACACTCTTCGACAGTTTAGAACCTCAGGATGTGAGCAAATACGAAGCCAGAAAAGAGCTTGTTCTTAAGAGGAACGGTTGTATTACCATGTGCTGTTATGACAGCTCTGCCCTGCCTTCGTGGCTGCTAATCGAACTCATTACCCTTCACCCAATCATTGCCTTTGGTTTTACAGTTCAAAGAAACCCGCTTTACGTTGCGCCCGAGGAGCTCGCGGGAACGAGTTCCAAACGAAAAGGGCTTGAAAAAATCTTTGAGTTGATAAAAGAAAAGTGTAAGGAGCATCTCATCATCAATGAGCTCAATGAAGAAAAAAGAATCAATCAGGTGATAATCAACTCATTGCCTGTATTCTTTGTCGCGATTGACCCAGACGGGAAAACGAGAATGATGAACGAGACGATGCTAAGGGAACTGGGATATGATGCGGAGGAAGTCCGCAGAAGTGACTACCTTAATACATTCGTGCCCCCGGAGGACCGCGGTAAGCTTGCCCAAGTTTTCTATGAGTTAACCGCTTCAGGAAAACCCACGCGCAATGTTAACCGAGTAATTGCAAAGGATGGGCGAACACTCATTGTAGAATGGCGCGGTATTCCGGTCTTCAAGCAGGATGGATCGCTCGACTATTTCTTCGGGTTGGGCATAGATATCAGCGAACGAGTAGCACAAGAAAAGAAACTAAGGAGAGTCAACGAGGAACTCGACTTTTACGCCCATGCAGTATCCCACGACCTTCGCACACCTATAACCACAGTCAGAACAGCGGCGGAAACTCTTATCAAGATCTGTGATGATCCGAGCGCGCCTGAGAAGAAAGACATGGCTATTGAAGCCTCGAAAATCATCGTTTCCAGTGCAGAGCGCGCAATAAAGATGATCGACGAATTGCTCGAAATCGCAAAATCTGATGAACCGACCACCCTTATTGAGGAAGTCCAAATAGATACAGTTCTTGAAGGAATATTACTGGATTTGAAACCGATAATAGATGAAAGGAAAATCCGAATAAGGATTGATTCTGATCTCGGCAGCATTCACGCAAACCCGATACACATACATCAAATCTTCTCAAACCTCATTTCAAACGCGGTCAGGTTCGTTCCCCCCGATGATGGGGAAATAGTTATACGGCGTTTGGAAGCCGAGCCCGGAACTTTGAAGAAGTTTCTCATTCGGGATAACGGTCCAGGAATAGAACCTGATGAACTTGAAAAGATATTTGAACCTTTTTACGGTTTAGAAGAAGGAAGAACTGGTTTGGGCCTGGCAACCGTACGGAGAATTTTGAGGACTTACGGCGGGGAAATTCGCGCTTACAACGACGACGGCGCTTGCTTCGAGTTCACGCTTGCAGACCGACTCGAACAAGTTTAACAAATAAGATTAGCAGCGGGCCGAACCTCTTTGCGAGAATCATCATGAACAATTGATCCATTGGGAGGGTCTTTGTTTTTCGCTTTTCGAATGGGAGGAGCAAACATGACGGACATCAATGGCTCAACAGTCTTGATAACAGGCGTGGCGAGCGGAATTGGTAAGGCTTTAGCAATACAGTTAGCCGCGGAGGGCGTAAATCTCGTTCTTTTGGATTTGGATGAAGATGGTCTTTCGGAAGTTAAAAGAATCGCCGAAAGCATGGGTTGCGCATGCGCAAGTTTCTCTGCTGATGTGAGGGATTTTACGAAACTCATAGAGATACGAAACGAAGTTGAAAGCAGGAATCTGCTTCCAGACATCATCATAAACAGCGCTGGGGTCGCGATCGTGGCGCGGGTCGAGGATATCAGCATCGATGAGTGGAGATGGGTAGTTGAAACAAACCTTTTCGGATGCGTTAACGTTATCAGGGTGTTCGTAAACGAAATGATCTCCAAGAGAAGTGGTCACATCGTAAATATAGCTTCCGCTGCGGGGATATTCACCGTTCCGTTCCAATCTCCTTATGTCGCCTCGAAATACGGCGTTGTCGGTCTGACAGAAGCGCTGAGATGGGAACTCTCCCGGTACGGTATTAAAGCTTCCGTTGTCTGTCCGGGTTTCATAAACACGCGGATAATAGACACGGCTGAAATCGTCGGCTTTGACCAATCCGTGCGGAGACTTGGAAGAAGGCTTGCGACTTCACCGGACAAGATGGCATCGGCGATTTTAAAAGGGATTAAGAAAAACGAATTTCTTATAACCTATCCGAGATATGTGAGCGCCATCCATTTTGCTAAACGCATGTCGTGGCGGCTTGTCGAAATCGTGGGAAAACTTTGCGCCGTCGCGTTTGAAAAACGCTACGGGATGCGTTGAAACGCGTTTCTCCGCCACAGTCCCCAAAATGGTGCCTGGCACCATTTTGGAATTTTGGTGGAAACGTACTGGCGGAGAGAGTGGGATTCGAACCCACGGGACCCTT
>CAKZLU010000047.1 GCA_937127245.1 uncultured Actinomycetes bacterium | reverse complement strand
CGCCATCCGCGAGGGAGGAAAGACTGTCGGAGCGGGAAGAGTCACAAAGATAATCAAGTAGTGAAGTGATGGTATAAAGATGAGATTGATAATCACGCTTGCTTGCACCGAGTGCAAGCGCAGGAACTATACTACAACCAAGAATAAGACGAACGATCCTGACAGGATCGAGTTGAAGAAATACTGTAAATGGTGCAGAAAACACACCGTTCATCGCGAGACGAGGTAAGCGCCGAGCGCAGATAATACGGAATGTTTTGCGGCGCAGGCCTGTAGCTCAACTGGCAGAGCACCGGTCTCCAAAACCGGAGGTTGGGGGTTCGAGTCCCTCCGGGCCTGCCAATCCATAAAGAAATAAGGGGTTTTCATGATAAACCGTGAATTAAGAAGGATTCAGGAAAGAAGCAAGGCGGCGGCGCAGAAACAGCGCCTTGCGGCTCAGCGCAAGAAATACGCTGAGCGCAAGAAAGAGGAGAAGAAGGGGATCTGGACGAGGATCACCGTTTTCTTCAAAGAGGTGCGTCAGGAGCTTAACAAAGTCATCTGGCCGAGCAGGGAGGAAGTTACCAACTACACAGTGGTGGTATTGATCACTGTTGCCGCTGTTTCCACCTTCTTGCTGGCGCTGGATTACGTTTTGACTCACCTGCTCCAGCTCGTTACCAAGGGTCTTTTTTGAAATCCCGCATTCTTTGGGAAAGAAATCCTTTCGGAGGGATCGAGGCGAAGAATTATGCAAAGACGTAAGGGCGAAAAGTGGTATGTGGTGCATACCTATTCAGGTTACGAGGACAAGGTGAAAAATAACCTCGAGCACCGCATACGCTCAATGCACATGGAAGATAAAATATTTGAGGTCGTTGTGCCGAGGGAGGACGTCCTCGAGTACAAAGGAGGCAAGAAGACCCTGAGCGAAAAGAGGCTCCTTCCAGGATACCTTCTTGTGCGCATGATACTGGACGACGATTCTTGGTACGTGGTCAGGCATACTCCGGGTGTGACGGGTTTCGTAGGAGGAAGCGCTAAACCGACTCCCATTTCTGATGATGAGGTCGAGAGGGTTCTTGCGCGACAGAGAGCCAAAAAGCCTAAGATTTCCGCCGAGTTCTCGGAGGGTGATGGCGTTAAGGTGATAGAGGGTCCGTTTGCCGATTTCACCGGCGTCATAAGCGAGGTGAGCTTGGACCAGAGTAAACTCAAAGTCAACTTGTCGATCTTCGGCAGGGAAACGCCCGTCGAGCTTACTTTTGACCAGGTGATAAAACTTTAGGATTTGACGGTTTGAACCAATGAGGATTTAAAGAGGTGTTTAAAAATTGCCTAAAAAAGTCATCACTGTGATAAAACTTCAGATACCCGCGGGTCAGGCAAGTCCTGCTCCGCCTGTTGGTCCCGCGCTCGGTCAACACGGGGTGAACATCGGGGCTTTTTGTAAGGAATACAATGCGGCAACAATGGACAAACTCGGGCAGATTGTGCCAGTTGAAATTACTGTCTACGAGGATAGGTCTTTTACTTTCGTGCTCAAGACCCCGCCCGCGTCAAGGCTCCTACTCGATGCGGTGGGGCTCGAGAAAGGAAGCGGCGAGCCGAACAGGGTAAAGGCGGGAAAGGTCACGAAGGATAAGGTGAGAGAAATCGCCCAGTTGAAGCTCCAGGACTTGAACACCGATGACATCGAGGCCGCGGTGAGAATAATTGAGGGTACGGCGCGCAGTATGGGACTCGAGGTTGTTGAGTCAGAGTAGTGCCTCTTTTGCCGTCGCGCCTTTAAGCAGTTGATGAGTAAGAACAGGGGTGTATCAAATTGAGGAAAAGAAGCAAGAGGTACAGGGAGAAGCTTTCAAAGATAGAACCGGGAAAGCTTTATACTCCTTATGAGGCCGCTCTGCTCGTAAAAGAAATGGCCAACGCCGGTTTTGACGAGACTTTCGAGGTGGCTTTCAGACTCGGTGTCGATCCCAGGCACGCTGACCAGATGGTTCGCGGAACTGTGATGCTCCCGAAGGGGTCCGGCAAAGAGGTTAGAGTTCTCGTTTTTGCCGTCGGCGATAAAGCGGCGGAAGCGGAGCGAGCGGGAGCCGATTTCGTTGGCGGTGAGGAGCTCGTCGAGAAAATACAGAAAGGGTGGACGGATTTCGACGCAGCCATTGCGACACCCGATATGATGGGAATGGTTGGCAAACTTGGAAAGATCCTGGGTCCACGCGGGTTGATGCCCAACCCGAAAAGCGGTACGGTGACTTACGACATTGAAAAGGCGGTAAAAGACGCTAAAGGAGGAAAACTCGAGTACAGGGTTGACAGACAGGGAAATCTACACCTGATTCTCGGGAAAACCTCTTTCGCGGTGGAAGATATACTTGAAAACTACCAGGCTGTGCTTGAAGAAATAATAAGGGCGCGACCTGCGGCAGCGAAGGGCAAATACATCAAAACCGTCACGTTCTCAAGCTCCATGGGTCCCGGTGTTCCTGTTGATCCGTCGATTACTCGAGATTTCATTCCCGAGAAAGTGGGCGCAGATTCTTAACTCTTTTCTCCGGTTCGATGTTACGATTTCGTCGGTTGCCCGGCTTTTTAGTGCGTGATTTTTTGGCGCAATGCTATCGGGATTGAAATAAAGTCGAGGATTTTTGACAACTTTGCGTTGGTTCTGCTAAATTTCGCAGGAAAATAAAGAAGAGTTAGCGCTTAAGAAAGCAGGCGCCCCTAAGAGGGCTTAATCTGATACCTGCCGAGGCGTATGTTAGCGACCTCGTCAGAGGTCATTTATTTTGGGGGTTTGATATGCCCAGCAAGGAGAAGATCGATAAGGTTGAGGAAATAAGAAATCTTTTCACCGAATCCGATTCATTTGTGGTGATTCACTACAAAGGCTTGAGGGTGGCGGATTCCAACGAACTGCGATCTAAACTAAAGCAAACAGGCGCAAAGTTCAAAGTCTTGAAGAACACTCTTACCAGTATAGCCTTGTCCGGCACGGACAGAGAAAAGGCCATCTCCCTGATAGAGGGACCGATCGCGGTCGCTTTCACAAAAGATGACCTGCTTCCCGTAACCCGCGCCATTCGTGAGTTCGCGAGAGGAAAAGGAGAGATATATTTCAGGGGCGGAATGATGGGCGACCAGATGTTGAACGCGGAAGAAGTGGACAGGCTTGCGACCATGCCCCCCAGGGAGGTGCTTCTCGCAAGAGCGATAGGGCAGGTTTCAGGGCTCCTATCAGGGTTTGTTGGTGTTTGCGCGGGTCCGCTAAGGAACTTTGTAGGCGTGATGAGAGCCATCGCCTCTCAGCGGGAGGAGGCGGCTTCTTAAGAATTTGCTTATCGGGTTGCGTGCCCGGATAAGCAGAGAACCCATGCGGAAGATTTTGTTCGTAATAGTTTTTAGGAGAGGTGATTGTTTTGGTGGAGAAACTTACTCCAGAGGACGTGCTGAAAGCAATAGAGTCTTGGACTGTGCTTGAGCTTTCCGAGTTCATCAAGGCGGCTGAGGAGAAATTCGGTGTCACTGCTGCCGCTCCCGTGGCTGCCGTGGCAGGCGTCCCCACCGCCACTGCCGAGGAGACTCCTGCGGAGGAAGAGAAGTCTCAATTTGATGTTATTCTTGTGTCCGCGGGTGACAAGAAAATCCCCGTGATAAAAGAAGTGCGGGCAGTGACCGATCTCGGTCTTAAGGAGGCGAAAGCCCTGGTTGAAGAGGCTCCCAAGCCGGTTAAAGAAGGGGTTTCCAGGGAAGAAGCCGAAAAGATAAAGAAGCAGCTCGAGGAAGCCGGCGCTACTGTTGAGATAAAATAATTTTAAAATACGTTTCGCGCAATTCATGGACATAAAAGGTTCTTCAAATACCGTGATGTGGAGCCTGTCCGTAAATATAGTGGACGAAAATACCGCATATCCATCGTTTATGAGGCTTTTCTATTGACAAAAAATCTGATATTTTTTATTGTGGTTGTTTGCATTGTCAATGAGTCTTTTACGCGAGGTTTGTTTGCAAGTCACTGAATTTTAATCTGTTTAAGTGAATGGGGGGATATTTTTGTCATCTGAAAACAGTTCGAGGCGTAAGAGGATATCCTTCGCAAAGATACCCGAAGTTTTCCCCGTCCCCGATCTCATAGCGATTCAGAAAGAATCTTTCGAATGGTTCATGACCGACGGTCTTGCCGAGATTTTCCGCGAGATATCTCCAATTGAAGATTTTACAGGGACAATGGCTGTGGAGTTCGGGGCTCACCGCTTCGGTGACCCGAAGTTTACCGTCGCGGAATGCAAGGAAAAAGATTGGACTTACGCGGCGCCGCTCTTCGTGGATGTCCGAATAATCAACAGGGAAACAGGGGAGATCAAGGAACAGTCCATCTTCATGGGTGACTTCCCGTTGATGACCGAAAAGGGCACCTTTATCTTCAACGGCACCGAGAGAGTAGTCGTGAGTCAGCTTGTCCGCTCTCCCGGAGCCTATTTCGACGCGGAAATAGACAAGGAGACCGACAAGGTTCTTTACACGGGCAAGATAATTCCAGCAAGAGGCGCATGGCTCGAACTCGAAATAGACAAGAAGGACACTCTCGGCGTCAGGCTCGACAGGAAAAGGAGACAGCCTGTCACCGTACTTTTGAAAGCGCTTGGTTACAGCGAGGATTATCAGCTCGAGCTCTTCGAGAACGCGGAATGCATCAAAGCGACGCTGGAGAAGGACCACACCACAGGCGAGGACACCGCGCTTATAGACATATACAGGAAGCTGAGACCGGGAGAACCTCCAAATGTCGAAAGTGCAAGGAATTTGCTGGAAAACCTTTTCTTCAATCCCAAGCGCTACGACCTTGCAAGGGTTGGCAGATATAAACTCAACTCCAAACTTGGTCTCAACATCCCGCTCGACGTAACCGTTCTCACAAAAGAAGACATCGTGGCAGCGGTTCGCTATATTGTCAATCTTCATGAGGGAAGAGGCGGAAAGATTGATGATATAGACCATTTCGGCAACAGAAGGGTCAGAACAGTAGGCGAGCTGATTCAAAACCAGGTGAGGATAGGTCTTACACGCATGGAGCGCGTGGTACGCGAGCGCATGACAACCCAGGAAGCGCACGAAATCACCCCGCAGAACCTCATCAACATACGCCCCGTGGTGGCGGCGATCAAAGAGTTTTTCGGCTCAAGTCAGCTTTCGCAGTTTATGGACCAGACGAATCCGCTCGCCGGGCTTACCCATAAGAGAAGGCTCTCGGCTCTGGGTCCAGGTGGACTCTCCAGAGAGAGAGCGGGATTTGAGGTGAGGGACGTTCATCCTTCGCACTATGGCAGAATGTGCCCCATTGAGACTCCTGAAGGTCCCAACATCGGTCTTATCGGTAATCTCGCCACATACGCCAAAGTGAACGAGTTCGGCTTCCTTATGAGCCCTTACAGGAAAGTTAAAAACGGGGTTGTTACCGACGAAATAGAGTACCTTACAGCAGATGAGGAAGACAAATACATTATCGCCCAGGCGAACGCAACCCTTACCCTGTCCGGGAGATTCAAGTCCGAGAAAGTCCTCTGCAGGGCCCCCAAATTTGGGGAGGAAGTTTCCACCGTGGACGCGAAGCTCGTCGATTACATGGACGTTTCCCCGAGGCAGATCGTAAGTGTCGCCACGGCCTTGATACCGTTCCTCGAACACGATGACGCGAACAGGGCGCTAATGGGGTCCAACATGCAAAGGCAGGCGGTGCCTCTCATAAAGCCTGAAGCTCCACTGATCGCGACGGGTATGGAGTACAGGGCGGCGAAGGACACTGGCGAGGTGGTGTGCGCGAAGCGCGCGGGGACAGTGACCTATGTTGACTCGAGAACGATCGAGATAAAGCCCAAAACAAGGAAGAAGTCTGCACAGGACGAGGTCGATGTTTACGAGCTCGAGAAGTTTGGCAGGTCAAATCAGGGCACATGCGTTAACCAAAGACCCATCGTCAAGGAGGGGGACAAGGTTGAGGAGGGTCAGGTGATCGCCGATGGTCCCTGCACGGACATGGGCGAGCTCTCCCTGGGAAAGAATCTCCTTGTCGCATTCATGCCGTGGGAAGGTCACAACTTCGAGGACGCGATAGTCGTAAGCGAGCGGCTGGTAAGAAATGATGTCTTGACGTCAGTCCATATTGAGGAGCACGAAGTCGAAGCCCGCACCACCAAACTCGGCGATGAGGAAATCACCGCGGACATCCCTAATGTTCAGGAGGATGTGTTAAAGGACCTCGATTCAGACGGAATCATAAGAGTCGGGGCGAAGGTCAAGTCCGGGGACGTTCTTGTCGGGAAGGTAACTCCTAAGGGAGAAACGGAACTGACGGCAGAGGAAAAACTGCTGAGAGCCATATTCGGAGAGAAAGCCCGGGAAGTCAGGGACACATCGCTCAAGGTGCCGCACGGTGAATCGGGGAAAGTCATCGGAACGAAACTTTTTTCCCGCGATGAAGGGGACGAGCTTCCGCCTGGCGTAAACAAGCTCGTAAGGGCATATGTTGCCGAGAGGCGGAAGATACGCGAGGGAGACAAGCTTGCAGGAAGGCACGGAAACAAAGGCGTAATCGCTAAGGTTCTCCCGATTGAGGACATGCCTTTCCTTGAGGACGGGACCCCAGCGGACATTGTGCTCAACCCCCTCGGCGTTCCATCCAGGATGAACATTGGTCAGATTCTTGAGACTCACCTCGGGTGGGCTGCTCATGAAGGGTTTGACGGAATGAAGCCGGTTTATGTGACTACTCCCGTGTTTGACGGAGCCACTGAGGAGGAAATCTCCAAGGCTCTTAAAAGAGCTGGACTTCCTCCGAACGGGAAGGCGAGGCTGTACGACGGTAGAACGGGCGAACCGTTCGATAATGATGTAACTGTCGGCTACATATACATGATGAAGCTGATACACCTTGTCGACGACAAAATTCACGCAAGGTCAACGGGTCCTTATTCGCTTGTGACCCAGCAACCGCTCGGCGGAAAGGCTCAGTTCGGAGGGCAGCGGTTTGGGGAAATGGAGGTATGGGCGCTTGAAGCTTACGGCGCCGCCTATGCCCTCCAGGAACTTCTCACCGTTAAAAGTGATGACGTGGTGGGAAGGGTCAAGGTCTATGAGGCCATCGTGAAGGGCGAGAACATACCTGAGCCAGGGATTCCCGAGTCCTTCAAAGTGCTGGTCAAAGAAATGCAATCCCTCGGGCTGGATGTGCAGGTGCTTTCCGAGGACGGAACACCCATAGAGATTCAGGAAGCCGAGGAGGACGTTTTCCAAACGGCCGAGGAGCTCGGTTTTGATCTTAGCTCACACGAGGTATTCGAGGAACCGGAAGAAGATCAAAGTGCTGATAAGCTCATATAGGAGGGGTAATTGTTGGACGTCAACGAGTTCAGTTATTTAAAGATCGGACTTGCAACAGCTGACCAGATTAGAAGCTGGTCAAACGGCGAAGTCAAAAAGCCTGAGACGATCAATTACCGTACCCTGAAGCCTGAGAAGGAGGGTCTTTTCTGCGAAAAAATATTCGGTCCCACGAGAGATTGGGAGTGCTCATGCGGAAAGTATAAAAAGAGGGTCAGGTTCAAGGGCATGATATGCGAGAGGTGCGGCGTCGAGGTCACCCGCTCCAAGGTGAGACGTGAAAGAATGGGGCACATTGAGCTTGCCGCACCTGTCTCCCACATATGGTTTTTCAAGGGCGTTCCATCTCGGATGGGTTATCTTTTGGACATTCCTTCCAAGAACCTTGAAAGGGTTCTTTATTTCGCCTCCTACATCATCGTTGACGTGAACGAGAAGAAGCGGCGAAAAGACTTGCCGATGCTTGAGGAAAAGCTCAACGAGGAGATACAGGAGATAGAAAAAGAGCTCGAGGCCCGGTTTAAAGCAGTAGATGAGGAAACCGCAGAAAAGATTGATGAGGAGAGGGCCGCGCTTGAAAAGAGAATTCAGGAGCTTGAAAAGGAACGCGACAGAGAAATGAACGTGATCAAGCGCGAGCCCAAGAAGAAGGCCTCTGAACACCCCAAGACAAAAGAGGAGAGGATAGAGGAATTAACCAAAAAGTATCAATCCAAGATCGAAAAGGAGCGCAAATCTTTCGAGAAAAAAGAGGCGAAACTGAAGGACTTGGGTGAGAGAGAGAAAGGTGATCAGGGGGAACAAATCCAGGGTCAGATAGCCTACCTCAAGGAGTTATTCGAGGATTTCAAGGCGCTCGAGCCCAAGATGCTCATAGACGATGACCAGAAATTCCGTGATTTGAGGGAACGTTACGGCGACTATTTCTCGGGCGGCATGGGTGCGGAGACAATCAGGGAACTCCTCAAAAACATAAATCTCGAAAAAGAGGCGGAAGAACTGCGGGAGATAATCAGGACTTCAAAAGGACAGAAGAGAAACAAAGCGACAAAACGTCTGAAAGTCGTTTCCTCATTTCTCAAGACTGACAACAAACCCGAATCGATGATACTTGACGTTATACCTGTTATCCCTCCCGAACTCCGACCTATGGTGCAGCTGGACGGAGGCAGATTCGCGACCTCTGATTTGAATGACCTCTACAGAAGAGTGATAAACAGAAATAACCGCTTAAAGAGGCTTTTGGACCTCGGTGCCCCGGAGATCATCGACAATAACGAGAAGAGGATGCTCCAGGAAGCGGTTGACGCGCTCTTCGATAACGGAAGGCGCGGAAGGCCGGTGACCGGTCCGGGAAACAGACCGCTCAAGTCCCTGTCTGACATGTTGAAGGGTAAGCAGGGTCGCTTCCGTCAGAACCTCCTGGGCAAGAGGGTGGATTATTCGGGGCGTTCGGTTATTGTGGTCGGACCGGAACTAAAACTTCATCAATGCGGACTTCCCAAGCAGATGGCTCTCGAACTTTTCAAACCGTTCGTGATGAAGAGGCTTGTTGACCTTGGTTTTGCGAATAACATCAAGGGCGCCAAGCGCATGATCGAGCGGATGGTTCCCATTGTTTGGGACGTGCTCGAGAAGGTCATACAGGAGCACCCCGTGCTTTTGAACAGGGCTCCGACGCTTCACCGGCTTGGAATACAGGCTTTTGAGCCAGTGTTGGTGGAGGGTAAGGCAATAAGGATTCATCCCCTCGTCTGCACGGCGTTCAACGCAGACTTCGATGGGGACCAGATGGCGGTACACCTGCCGCTTTCGGCGGAGGCTCAGGCGGAAGCAAGGATACTCATGCTTTCCACCTACAACATACTCTCTCCGGCATACGGAAGACCGATAGTCACCCCAACCCAGGACATGGTTCTCGGAAGCCATTACCTTTGCGAACTCAAAGAAGAAGGGAAAGGCAAGGGCAAGTATTTCGCCAATCCTGATGAGGCCAAACTTGCTTACGAGTTTGGAAAGGTTGACCTCCAGGTACCGGTGAAAGTGAGGATAAATGGCAAGACCATCGAGACATCGGTCGGCAGGATAATATTCAACGACTGTTTCCCAGATGATTTCGAGTTCCATAACGACTCAGTGGATAAGAAAGTCCTCGCGCAGCTCGTTGAAGAGGTGGTTGACAGGTATGATTCGGATGTCATCGAAACGGTGGTCGACAGGATAAAGGAGACCGGTTTCCACTACGCCACCAAAGCTGGAGTCACGATCGGGGTCGAGGACATAGAAGTTCCCCAGGAGAAGGAAAACATAATCAAAGACGCCGAGAAAAGCGTAAACAAGATAGAGGAGCGCTACAGGGAAGGGTTCCATACCGAGGAAGAACGCCACGAGAGGATTGTTGATATCTGGCACAAGGCGACCGACCTTGTCGCCGAAAATATGGAAGAGAACTTTGATGAGTTCAATCCCATCTACATGATGGCTCGATCTGGCGCGAGAGGCGACCTCAAACAGGTTAAGCAGCTCGCCGGTATGAAGGGTCTCGTGGAGAACCCTAAGGGCGAGATCATCGGGGTTCCCATCATATCGAACTTCCGCGAGGGTCTATCGGTTCTCGAATACTTCATAAGCACTCACGGTGCGCGTAAAGGACTTGCCGACACGGCGCTTAGAACGGCCGACTCCGGTTATTTGACAAGGCGTCTTGTTGACGTGGCGCAGGATGTCATTGTGCGCGAGGAAGATTGCGGTTCCGATAAGGGAATACCCGTGAAAGTCTTCGTTAACGGTGAGCTGAACCCGAGTCTGATGGCGAGGACGGCGCTCCACACCATAAAAGCTAAGAACGGTGAAGTAATCGTCGAGGCTAATCAGAACATTGGGAAGAAAGAGGCAAAAAGGGTTGCCGAGGAAGGCATCAAGGAAGTAAGGGTCAGGTCGGTTTTGACATGTAGAACAAAATACGGCGTGTGTTCCGCCTGTTACGGACAGAACCTTGCCACCGGAGACAAGACCCCGATAGGAGAGGCGGTAGGTATTATAGCAGCCCAGTCCATTGGTGAGCCGGGCACCCAGCTCACGATGCGCACTTTCCACTTCGGTGGCGTTTACGCGGGCGCTGGAAGAGATATCACGCACGGTCTCCCCAGGGTAGTAGAGCTTTTCGAGGCGAGGAAGCCGAAGGGTCAGGCTTATCTGGCTGAAAGCCGCGGCAAGATAGAGATACAAAGAGGGGACAAGTACAACACCGTCATTCTCCACGGCGAGAAGCTCAACGAAGATGGCAAAATGGTTCCTCACGATTACGTGTATGAAATCCCGGTTACTCTAAAACTTCTTGTGAACAACGGCGACGAGGTTGCCGCTGGCGACCAGATTACCGAAGGCTCGATCGACCCGAAGGACCTTCTCGAGATAAGAAACCGCGAAGCCGTCCAGCTCTACCTTGTTGAAGAGGTGCAGAAAGTTTATAAGGACCAGGGCGTTGACATACACGACAAGCATATAGAGATAATCGTCCGCCAGATGCTCAAGCGCGTGACCGTGACCGATCCGGGTGATTCCGAGGAGTTTCTGCCCGGACAGCTCGTTGATTACATGGAGTTCGAGGAGGAAGCCAACAGGGTGGTCGCGCAAGGCGGCGAACCTCCCAAGTTCAAGGAAGTACTTCTCGGAATAACGAAAGCGTCGCTCGCGACGGAATCATTTCTTTCCGCCGCCTCTTTCCAGGAAACTACGAGAGTACTTACCGACGCTGCTCTTGCCGGAAAAGTTGACCGCCTTATGGGGTTGAAAGAAAACGTGATCATTGGAAAGTTGATACCGTGCGGGTCTGGCATGAACAGGTACAGAAAGATCAAGGTAAAGCCGGTCGGAGAGGAGTGGGAGCCGCTTTTCACGGGAGAGGGAATTGCGCAACCCGCGGAGCACCCGACGGTTGACGCCATGGATATTTTGAAGGGCATAACGGGTGAAATTGAAAGAGAAGGTGGTTTTGAAGAAGAAGAAGTTGACAGTTAAACAAAGTGGTGGTACATTCTCACTTCAGCGCATTATGCGCTGTTTTTATTGACTGTTGCTGGGGGTTCGTTCTTACGCTTTTTGGACTCCAGTAAAAATCCCGTAAGGATTTCAGGGGTGAAATTTGCCAACAATAAACCAGTTAGTAAGGAAAGGTAGAGAAAGAAAGGTAAAAAGGACATCGGCTCCCGCGCTGCAGGGGTGTCCTCAGAAAAGGGGAGTTTGCACTCAAGTGAAGACTACGACTCCCAAGAAACCGAACTCTGCGTTGAGAAAGATAGCGAGGGTTAGGCTAACGAATGGAATAGAAATTACCGCTTATATTCCGGGAATCGGTCACAACCTCCAGGAGCACTCGATAGTGCTCGTAAGGGGAGGAAGAGTAAAGGATTTGCCCGGGGTCAGGTACAAAATCATACGCAGCGCTCTCGACGCCGCCGGCGTGGAGGGAAGGTCGCAGGGGCGCTCCAAATACGGGACGAAGAAGACTCCGCAGTAGGGGGATAAGTTTATGCCGAGAAGAGGACCTGCTCCGAAAAGAGATATTGAACCAGACCCGCTTTATAACAGCACGCTCGTTACGCAGTTCATAAACAAGGTCATGAAGGACGGCAAGAAGAGCATAGCGGAGAAAATCGTTTACGGCGCCTTAAATATCATCGGTCAGAAGGAGGGAGTGGACCCGGTCCAGGTTCTCCAGAAAGCTGTTGACAATGTCCGTCCTCTTTTGGAGGTCAGATCGAGGCGCGTGGGCGGGGCGACCTACCAGGTTCCGGTTGAAGTAAAACCCCGGCGGAGCCGAACGCTGGCGGTGCGATGGATTGTGAATTTTGCAAGGCTTAGAAGAGAAAAGACTATGGCCGAAAGGCTGGCGGGTGAGATACTGGACGCCGCAAACAAAACCGGCGTCTCTATAAAGAAAAGGGAGGATCTACACCGAATGGCTGAGGCGAACAAGGCTTTCGCCCATTACCGGTGGTAGGAGATGAGCCAAGCAACGGTCAAGAAAAGAGAAAAGAAAATAGAAACCACGATGATGAATGCCGAAGGAGATAGAGAATATCCACTCGATAGGGTCAGGAACATCGGCATCATGGCTCATATTGATGCTGGGAAAACGACTACTACCGAGCGGATACTCTATTACACCGGCAAAACGTACAAAATGGGAGAGGTTCACGATGGTGCCGCGGTGATGGACTGGATGATCCAGGAGCAGGAGCGTGGCATCACGATAACATCTGCCTCAACAACATGCCACTGGAAAGATTTTGTCATAAACATTATAGATACGCCCGGACACGTGGACTTTACGATTGAGGTCGAGCGTTCGCTAAGAGTTCTTGATGGTGCTGTCGCGATATTCGATGCTTTCGAGGGCGTGGAGCCGCAATCGGAGACGGTCTGGCGTCAGGCTGACAAGTATGGGGTGCCGAGGATCTGTTTTGTGAACAAGATGGACAGAGCGGGCGCTTCGTTTGAAAAATGTTTAAGGTCCATATGGGAAAAACTGGACGCGAAACCGGTTGCGGTTCAGATACCTATCGGAATCGAGGAGACTTTCATTGGAGTGGTTGACCTAATAAAAATGAAGGCAATTTTCTGGGAGGACGAACTCGGCGAAAAGTATCACTACACGGACATACCGGGAGATATGGTTTCGGCCGCTCTCGAGGCAAGAGGAAGAATGCTCGAGGATGTCGCTGAGTTCGATGATGAACTGATGGAGCGCTACCTGATGGGTGGCGAACTCGCCGAAAGCCTCATAAAGAAGGCCATTAGAGCGGGTACTCTTTCTGCGAGCATTGTGCCCGTATTATGCGGTGCGGCGCTCCGGAATAAAGGGGTACAACCTCTATTGGACGCGGTGGTTGATTATCTGCCGTCCCCTCTGGATCTTCCGGACGTGGAGGGGGAAAATCCATATGCGCACGAAATGGAGAAAAGACCGCCTCGCGATGATGCCCCGTTTACGGCGCTCGCCTTCAAGATTATGTCTGACCCTTACGTCGGGAAACTAACCTATTTCCGTGTATATTCCGGCTCACTTGAGGCGGGGTCTACTGTGCTGAACTCGACCGGGGGTCACAGGGAGAGAATCGGCCGAATATTGAGGATGCATGCTAATCACCGCGAAGACAGAAAAAAGGTTTTCGCCGGTGATATTGTTGCCGGGGTCGGGCTGAAGAAGACAAAGACGGGAGATACCCTTTGCGATCCAGCTCACCCTCTCTTGCTCGAACCAATGACCTTCCCCGAACCGGTTATTTCGGTGGCGATTGAACCCAAGACCAAAGCTGACCAGGACAAGCTCAATGAGTCATTGGGACGCCTGTCGGAGGAGGACCCCACATTTCAGGTCTCATTTGATGAGGATAGCGGACAGACGATTATCAGCGGCATGGGCGAACTTCACCTGGAAGTTGTGGTTGATCGACTTTTGAGGGAGTTCCAAGTCGACGCGAACGTGGGCAAGCCGCAGGTCGCGTACAGAGAGACGATAACCAAGCCGGTAAGTTCAATTCAGGGACGTTTCGTCAGGCAGACGGGCGGCAGAGGTCAGTACGGAGACGTGGTAATTAACATAGCACCGCTGGAACGCGGAAAGGGCTACGTCTTTGAAAACAAGATTCACGGTGGGGAGATTCCCAAGGAATACATACCGGCGGTTGACAGGGGAATCAAGGAGGCGGCAGGAACCGGTCCACTTGCGGGATACCCGCTCGTTGATTTCAAGGTGGAACTTGTCGGAGGCTCGTACCACCCGGTTGACTCTTCCGAACTCGCATTCAAGGTGGCTGGCTCGATGGCGCTTCGTCAGGCATCAAAGCAGGCAGACCCCATACTACTGGAGCCCATAATAAAAATCGACATAACTGTTCCGGAGGTTTTTCTGGGCGACGTGATCGCGGATATCAACAGCCGCAGAGGAAAGATAGACCACATAGAGTCAGAGAACGGAAGGCAAATTTTGGTCGCGAAGGTCCCTCTCGCGGAGACTTTCGGTTACGCGACCGATTTAAGGTCGCTTACGCAGGGTAAGGCTACCCACCATATGGAGTTTTTTAGATACGAGGAAGTTCCCTCGAATATTGCGCAGGAGATAATCACGAAGGTTAGAGGACGTTAGGAGGCACGAATGGCCAAGCAGAAGTTCGAAAGGACAAAGCCTCACGTTAACGTGGGCACCATAGGTCACGTTGACCACGGAAAGACAATGCTTACGGCGGCAATCACCAAGGTGCTGAACGCTCAGGGTCTTCCCGTGGAGATAAGGACATTTGAGTCCATAGACAACGCGCCTGAGGAAAAAGAGAGGGGAATAACCATTGCCATAGCCCACGTGGAATACGAGACAAAGAAAAGACACTACGCCCACGTGGACTGCCCTGGCCACGCTGACTACATAAAGAACATGATAACCGGTGCCGCCCAGATGGACGGAGCGATCCTCGTGGTCTCGGCGGCAGACGGTCCCATGCCCCAGACCAGGGAGCACATCCTCCTTGCCCGTCAGGTTGAGGTCCCCTCCATGGTGGTGTTCCTCAACAAGGCAGACATGGTTGATGACCCCGAGCTTCTCGAGCTTGTCGAACTTGAGGTAAGGGAACTGCTCTCAGAATACGAGTTCCCCGGTGACGACATACCGGTGGTATCCGGAAGCGCTCTGAAGGCAAACGAGTGCGGGTGCGGCAAGGAGGATTGCCAGTGGTGCAAGCCCATACTCGATCTCCTGGATGCGGTTGACGACTACATCCCCACACCCATGAGGGATGTTGACAAGCCGTTTCTCATGCCGATAGAGGACGTCTTCTCCATAACAGGAAGGGGAACAGTGGCCACCGGAAGGGTGGAGCAGGGAAAGATCAAGGTAGGAGAAGAAGTAGAGATAGTTGGCATGAGACATGAGATAAGAAAGACGGTCTGCACCGGCGTGGAGATGTTCCGAAAGATACTCGACGAGGGTCAGGCTGGAGACAACATAGGGGTTCTCCTAAGGGGAGTGGCAAGGGATGAGGTTGAAAGAGGACAGGTCCTTGCGGCTCCTGGAAGCATAACCCCCCACACCAGGTTCAAGGCTCAGGTCTATGTGCTGTCAAAAGAGGAGGGAGGCAGGCACACCCCCTTCTTCAGTGGCTACCGCCCGCAGTTCTACTTCCGCACCACCGACGTGACCGGCACCATCACCCTTCCAGAGGGAGTGGAGATGGTTATGCCCGGTGACAACACCGAGATGGAAGTTGAGCTCATCACCCCCATAGCGATGGACGAGGGTCTCAGATTCGCCATCCGCGAGGGAGGAAAGACTGTCGGAGCGGGAAGAGTCACAAAGATAATCAAGTAGTGAAGTGATGGTATAA
>CAKZLU010000046.1 GCA_937127245.1 uncultured Actinomycetes bacterium | reverse complement strand
AGCTGTCCGAGGAGCAGATACGCTTGCTTGAGAAGCACAACCCCGAATACTCAGAAAGGCACGTGGAGAGCCTCTATCCCGGATACCTCTTGTGCCAGGACACCTTTTACGTGGGTACGCTGAAGGGCGTCGGCCGGCTCTACATGCAGGTCGTGGTTGACACTTTCAGCCCGTTCGCCTTCGCCAAGCTCTACACCGCCAAGGTGCCGATCTGCTCGGCGGACATCTTGAACGACCGTGTCCTGCCGTTCTACGAGGCAGAAGGCCTGAAGATCGAGGCGATCCTCACCGACAGGGACACCGAGTTCAGGGGCCGCCTGGAGCGCCACCACTACGAGTTGTTCCTGGCCCTGAACGACATCGAGCACCGGCTCGCCAAGGTGCAGTCGCCCAGGACCAACGGTTTCGTCGAGCGCTTCCACCGCACAATCCTCGACGAGTTCTTCAGAGAGGCTTTCAGAAAGAAGTTCTATGCCTCAGTCGAGGAACTGCAGACCGACCTGGACGCCTGGCTTAACCACTACAACTACGAGCGACCGCACCGCGGCTACCGCAACCAGGGACGGAAGCCCTACGAGACGTTCACCAAAGCCAAGAAAGACGTTGCAAAGATCAAGGCGAGGAGAAAGGATAAGGAGGTGAAGAAAGAGGCGGCCTAGCGCCGGAAGAGATGCCCAACGGGGACGGGTGGCTGTCCGGTAGGCTCGTGACTAAAACACTAAAACAGATGACTTCTGCACTGCAAGTCTGGTTCTGGGGATTGTTTCAGTAGTGTCTTTTTACTTAGGCATGGTTCCTGGAATCTTGGCGATTGTCTTTTACTTTGTTGGGACGCGTAGAATTGAGGAAGATCCCACAAGAACTGGCTTGTCTGTGGGAAAAGCCGGGTTAATCCTGGATATCATTGGCTTACCACTCGCATTTATAGAATTGATTGTATATATTTCAACTATTAATACTTATCCCTAGTTTTTTGGATTCTTCTTTGCCATATGAACGCAAGAATCATAAGCAACTGAATCGCCTGCTTTCGATTGAAATTGGGTTTCAGAACAAAGAGTCATTTCAGTGGTGTGCAATCTCTCTTAGTTTCCTGCTGTGACCTACTCAATATCCGCAGGTGATACCCACATTTGATATTTCAAATTTCTGAAGCAGTCGGGACGTTTGCGACTAACACGTACATTCCATCACTCATCCCACAAACGTCTTGCAGATGCGCGTTGTATAGAAAGTAAGTCGGGTACTCAATAAGCTTCAGTCATGTTTCTACGCCGTGAATTGATCTGGGACACCATTCCACGAAAAAGTACTACTTCTGCCCAGTTATGCAAATTTGGTGCCAGGCACCGTTTTTGCATTTTTCACTGTTTTTCATCTTCCGCTAATCGCTTCGACACTCGTTGTGATGATGCTTGAGATCATTGAAAAGCATCAAGCAGCCGGAGTCTCCTCCTGTAACGCCGAGAAACACAGTCATATCCCGCCCCCCGGGTGCCTGGTGAGATTAGGCAAAGCGCTTCAGAAAATTGTTTAAATAAACTGATTGCCAGTGCGCGTCTTAATCATCGACTTGCAATTTTGACAAGGCTTAACCTTCTAATAACCAAACGTTAACCCTGAGGCACTAAACTTGACGGGGAAAAGAACATTAGAGAGGAGGTGAAAAAATGGAACATAAGACGGTGGCTACTCCGAAGAGAAGTAAGCGCAAAGAAAAGGCGGTCGTTGCGCTGATCGCTCACGATGCGCGCAAAGTGGATATCGTGATGTTTGCAAATCAGCACCGTCAAACCCTTTCGCGCTGCACACTTGTTGCCACAAAATCTACAGGCCAAATGGTAGCCGAGAACACGGGTCTTGACATAAAGCGCCTTCTATCAGGACCTCAAGGGGGCGACCTTCAGATTGGAGGTCTAATAGCGAGTGGCGAGGTTGACATGGTCATCTTCTTCAGGGACCCACTGACAGCCCAACCCCATGAGCCTGACATCTCTGCTCTTCTGCGAGTGTGTGACGTGCATAACGTGCCCCTTGCAACCAATCCCACAAGCGCACATCTGCTGCTTGAGGGTCTCGCAAATGCCCAATCAGCGCTTCCAAGGGCTGTCTAAGTATCGGGTAACCATCCGCCAGAAAAATCCCTTCTAGGGAATTCACCAGCTTCTTCGCCCTCGCTTGGTGCAACCTCACCACACAAGATGCCTAAAATAATAGGCACAAAACCGCTTTCCTCTCACCACCGAAAAATCAAACCGCCCAACCAAAATCACACCTAAAAAATGCAAAAAAGGTGCCTGGCACCATTTTTGCATTTTTTAGGTGGTTTCTCACTTCACGGTGAAGGGGACTCCGGCTGACGTTCCTCCAGATGTGGTGACAGTCACGTTTACCTTTCCTGATACACCTGATGGAACCTTCACTTTCACCTGCGTGTTTGACCATGAGGAATAGGAGGATGCCTTCACGCTTCCGAACTTCACATATGATGAGCCACGGGATGAGCCGAATGCGCTTCCCGATATTGTTACCGTCGAGCCTACGGCCGCGGATGTGGGAGAAATCGATGAAATATAGGGTTCGATCCCATCGAAACGCACGAAACCCAAAGTGCAATAACTGCCAACAAAGTAAAAGAACCCGCCGACATAAACACTCGATTCGTAAACTCGGATCGCGTGAACGGAGCCATCAACGTCCGGGTTCCATGCTTTTGCCTGACCTGAGGACGCATCCAGGCAGGCAAGATAGTACCTTGACTGTCCGCCAATTGTGTTAAAATATCCGCCGACAAATACGTTTTGCCCGCAGATGGCAATGGCTTTCACCGGATGGCTCGCGTTCGGGTTCCATGATCTTACCTGACCGCTTGACGCATCGAGGGCGGCGATATGATTTCTTGTTTTGCCGCCAACAGAAGTGAAATCCCCCCCAATATGAACAGTCGAACCGGATATGGCAATCACGTTTACCTGGTCGTTCGCGCCCGGATTCCACGATTTAGCGGCGGCAGTAGAAACGTCCAAAGCCGCAACGCGACTTCTCAATTTTCCACCTATTGAGGTGAACTCGCCGCCCACATAAAGGGTTGAGCCAGAAAGAGCCATCGAGTAAACCGAATCATTCGCTTTGGCATCCCAGGAGGTCGCCTTACCGGTAGAGGCGTCGATCGCCGCTATGTACTTCCTCGTTTTCCCGCCGATCTGCGTGAACCACCCTCCGGCGTACACATTCGACCCGGAGACTTTGACAGCAAGAACAAAACTATTCGCTTTGGCATCCCAGGAGGTCGCCTTACCGGTAGAGGCGTCGATCGCCGTTATGTACTTCCGAGCCACACCACCGATATCATAAAAGAAACCTCCCGCATAAACAGTGGACCCCGAAACAGCAAGCGCGCGCACCTGGTCTTCCGCCCGCGGGTTCCACGAGGTCAGCTTATTTGTCTTCAGGTCAATCGCCGCAAGATTCTGCCTCGGGCGACCCCCGATGCAGGTAAAATTTCCACCGGCGTAAACGGTCGAACCGGAAACCGCAACCGCCTCCACTTTTCCGTTTGCGCACGGGTCCCAGGATAAGACTTCCCCGGTGGTCACGCTTACCGACGCTATCCTATTGCGTGCCACGGTGCCGACCCTGGTGAACTCTCCACCCGCATAAAGCGTAGTCCCAGAGAGCGCGAGTCTCTGAACCATGCCGTTGGGTCTCGGGTTCCAGTCAAGAACCGCCCCTGTGTTTGCGTCTATAGCGGCAAGATAATTCCTTGTAACGGCGCCGATTTGCATGAAGTATCTGCCCGCATAAACAGTCGAGCCGGAGACCACAAGCGTTTCGACCCAGCCGCTGGAATCGCCCGGGTACCAATCAAGAACGTTGCCGGTTGTCGTGTCTAAAGCGGCGATTCCACGTCTGGTTTGACCGCCGATCTCGCGGAATGCTCCTCCCACATAGAGAGTGGAACCTGATAGGGCAATCGCATTTACATCACCATCAGGTTGAGGATTAAAATCGAGCACTTCCCCCGTCGTGGAATCAATCGCGGCAATACGGCTTCTTGGTTCGCCACCCACGTAGTCAAAAAAACCACCTATATAAACGGTCGAGCCAGATACAACAATCGCTCTCACAAGATAGTCCGCCCCGGGATTCCACGGAAGCACCTCACCGGTTGTAGCGTTCAGCGCGGCGATGCGCTCTCTTGACTCGCCGCCTATCTCGGCTAGCCAGTTCTATTGTTCAATAAGACGACCGGAATTGCCTACAACGCATCTGCAAGACCGCTGCAATGTCACTCTGAATTGTTTTGTAAGATAATGACCAATGTCGCGAAGAGCCAGTGGCGCACAAGCCATTTTCGAGTAGCAAAAGCGAGGGATTCTCACCCACCCCACGCTCCGTAAGCCAAAGTAAAGATTGGAACTTGATTTTCTGTCCTGGATTGAAAAGAGTTAGAAACTCTGGTCCCTTTTCGCAACAGACTAAGTGGCTTGATGCCGTCGCGTGGGGACCCGCCCTGGGTTCTCACCACAGTCATCAACAAAGGCACGTCACTTCAAACAGTATTCTGGCGGAGGGAGAGGGATTCGAACCCCCGGAGCCTTGCGGCTCAACGGTTTTCAAGACCGCCGCAATAGTCCACTCTGCCATCCCTCCATGAGTAATTATACGACATATGTCATAGATGTCAGCGCGTCGGCTAGGAAGTGTGGAGGTGCCAATACCATGTTTCACTCTTCCGGCATACTGCGAATTTTGCTGACCACCGCTCTTTCCCAACACCGAAGCGCCACACGCTTTATGAGCAGGTTGCCAAGGATGCGGCACACACGGCTTTCTATCTCTACATCGTTTGAGCAATGGAAGAAAGTCCCGCCGGGTACCTCTTCCAAAGTTACTGGCTCGTGCTCCGCGCCAAGTGAGGAGGTGTCCCTCGAGGTAAAACGTTCAGGCGGGTTTAGTTCCCCCCCATTCGGACCTTGAATGTCCCGCTCCCCATAAATGCCTTGCTCTCGGCCTCAACAACGAAGCGGTTGCCGTCCCGTTTAAGGTATCTCACTTCCTTCGCCACTTCCGGGAAACGCTCGGGTATCCTCTCGAAATCTGTGAGAATCTCATAAATCTTTTCGCTTGGCGCGTTTATCCTGTACTCACCCCGAAGGCGTATAGTTTTCGTTTTGATGGCGCCACTCTTCTCCCTCGGAAATCCCAATACCGCCGCAATACATATCTGCTGTATCCGGCTCAACTTTTAGGAAATAATACCAGCACTTGAGCGTCCCGATCCTCCACGGCCACGAAAGTGTAATAGAAAGACGGGGAAGAGAAGTCGTTACGCCGTCCGTGCAGGTCGGAAGTGGTCCACGACTGCGAAAGCGTAATGGACAGATAGAGAGAAGAGATGCGGTTTATGGTTTCGGGAAACCATCGAGGGAAATTGCATTCAATTGAAGAAAATAATAATGTTTGAACATATAAATATATAATTTTGCTCAATCAGCAATAAGACGGAGGGTATCTCGCGGGTACGTTGTTCCTGGCTACTTGATAAGAAAAACCAACATACTCCGGCCGCTGTTCAGCCTCGGCGAAAAAAACGTTATGCTATTTCAATAGGAAAAGGAAGAGGCGGGCTAATGCAAAGCGGAAGAGTCTAATAGCCGTTAATCAATACCGGGGCGGTGTGAATTGCAGTTCAACATTTACGTAATTCCACTTAGTGTTTCAGTTTTAGTATCGACCATCCTTGGTCTATATGCGTACCGACACCGCAGGGCACCTGCATCCACTGAGATGATGTACCTGCTGTTCGCGCTTGCTCTATGGTCTCTCGGCTCTGCGCTTGAGGGAGTGGTCACGACCCGAGAGATGAAAATATATTGGTCCGTCATCCAGTATATAGTGGCACAGAGCACCCCGGTTCTGTTCCTACTCGTTGTCTTGAGATTCACGAGAAAAGACTGGTGGGTTACCCCGAGGAGGTTGGCGCTTCTTTTCGTCATCCCCTTTGTGGCAGTCGCCATGGCTGCGACAAACCACTGGCATAAACTACTCTGGCGTGAAATCGAACTCGAGAAGACCTGGGCAGGGATTGTTGGGATCTTCCATCACGGTCCGTGGTACTGGGTCCAGTCAGTGTACGCATATTCACTCCTTGCCGCCGGCGTTGTCCTCCTCATTCGCGCCGTCTTCTCCGGGCCAAAAACATATTCCAAACAGGCTCTCCTTGTGTTGGTGGCGGCGCTGCTTCCTTGGATATGGAACTTCATGTACGGTCTATCACCGGAGACCTTCGGCGGCATGGACATAACACCAGTTTGGTTCACCATATCAGGAATCTTCCTGATCTTCGCCGTCTTCAGGTATCAGCTTCTCGAGGTCGTCCCTATCGCCCGGAATGTACTCTTTGAAAATATCCCGGACGCTATGATAGTAATTGATTCGAGGGGCTCTGTTGTTGACATGAATCCTGCCGCTGAGGCTCTCGCAGGCTTGAGCCTGAAGAAAGTCGTGGGGCAAAACCTCGATGAAGTATTCGCTTCATATCCTTCGATAATCGAGTTTGCCCGAGGTTCACCCCTCCCAGATGGCACGCAGGTAGAGCTGCAGATAGGTAGGGAATATAAAGTATATGAGGCGCGGATGCGCTCTGTACCGTCAAAAAGAGGACCGCTCGGATATCTCCTCACGTTTCACGACATAACTGAACATAAGTTCGCCCTCGAGGAACTTAAAAGGATAAATGCGGAGCTTGATATGTACGCGCACACCGTTTCTCACGATTTGAAAAGCCCACTGACAGCTGTGTCTCTCGCAAATGAGACGATAGTAAAAATCCTCAAATCACCTGTAACCAGTGAAACAACGGAAAACATAGAAAAACTATCTTCTGTGATGAATGACAATGTTAAAAGGGCCTTCTCTCTGATTGACGGGATTCTCGAGCTCGCCCAGGCGGGGCAGAAACCCAGAGATGTTGACATTGTTGAAATTTCGGAGATCATCAAAAAAATCCAGGAAGAGAAAAGCGAAGAAATCGAAAGGCGCAATATTAGAATAGAAACAGACGAACTGGACACCATTACTGCCAATAAGACGCAAATTTATCAGCTTTTCTCAAACATCATTTCCAACGCAATAAAACACAACGACAGCTCTGATCCATTAATCGAGATAAGACTGCTCGAGTCGGGCGAGGGGTTCCATCGTTATCTTATACGAGACAATGGCTCTGGAATGCCCGAAGAGGACCTGGAAAAGATATTTACGCCTTTCTATAAAAGAGGCAAAACGGGGGAAACAGGAATAGGTCTTGCAACGGCGCTTCGCATTTCCCGCGTTTACGGTGGGAACATACGAGCGTACAATAAAAACGGCGCGTGCTTCGAGATAAGTCTTTATGACTATGGTGCGGGTTAGAAATTAGATTAACCCGAGCCTCCTATCCCACGCTTTTCAGCAACCTTGGTCATCAATCCGTTTTCGCCTCAATTAACCGTAAAAATACGTTTAGATAACCGCTCGCACTTTCCAACGACCGCGGTCTTAATCCTCTTTCGCCACTGAATCTTCGGCTCGACACACAGACTCACGCTAACTTTCTTAACCAAGCCACGTTTTTCTATACACTTTCGCAACTGTCAAACTCATAATCGCTAATAAAAGAGAATCAGCTTCAGGCAATCGCCGCCTTATCACCGCACGCAAAAACGGTTCCTGTTCTATAATTGAAAACGCTAATTCTTACGGAAATCTGCTCGAAAACACTGACACTTTTAGGGGGGGAAACAAGTGGAAGTATATGAAGAATTGAGACAGCACCTCGACAAACACGCAGCCGGCGCCCCGGAAAGCCCCGAGATAATAGAGATTCTTTCATCGCTTTTTACTCCGGAGGAGGCAAAGGTAGCGGTCGCTACCCCGTTCCGCCCGGCGACCGTGAAAGAGATCGCCGAAAGAGCTAGGGTGAGCGAAGAGGAAGCCAAAACCCGTCTGGAAAGCATGGCTGACAAAGGACTGGTCTATGCCAGGGAAAAAGATGGCGAGTGGGGCTATGCCCTCCTTCCTGTTATGCCGGGAATATTCGAGTTTCCGTACATGAAGGGAGTAAAGGACGATAAACTCGAGTGCCTTTCCAGGCTCTGGGAAGAATACTTGATCAAACACGCAAAAGAAATGGGGAAAATCGGAACGCCCTTTGCCCGGGTGATACCCCTAGGCGAGGCGGTGGAAAGCGACCCCGCGGTCCTAACTTACGAAAAGGTTTATGAGCTAATCGAAAGGGCGAAGGTCGTTGGTCTTGCTCACTGCGCCTGCAGGACCGCCTTTTCCCACTGCGATCGCCCGCGCGAAGCATGCATGGTCTTCGATGACACCTGCCGTTACCTTGTCGAAAGGGGATTCGCCCGCTATCTCACCAAAGAAGAGATGAAGGAAAAACTAAAAGAGTTCGACAGAATGGGTCTCGTTCACACGGTAAACAACAGCCAGGACAAGCTTCAATTCATCTGCAATTGCTGCACATGCTGCTGCGGTTTCCTCAGGGGAGTAAAAGAGTTCAAGATACCTAACTTCCTTGCCTCAAGCGGTTTCATCGCAAAGATAGACGAGGAGCTCTGTTCGGGCTGCGAGGTCTGTGTCGAGCGGTGCCAGATGGACGCCATATCCATTGTGGACGGTGTCGCGTTTGTTGACGAAAAAAGGTGCATAGGGTGCGGATTGTGCGTTACGGGTTGTGATACGAACGCGGCTTCGCTGATTCGCTCTGAGGAAAAGCCTGAGGTTCCCAAGACCATCAGAGAAATGGCGGCGAAAATACTGGATGCCCGAGGCAAACTCGCCGATTTCATCGAGATTAACAGGTAGGAGCTAAGATACAAAAAGGCTGACCTTGACTGAAAATGAACAGGCGGGAAAGAGAGGAAAACCTGCAGCGCTTCTACCAAATAATAAATACTTGAAGTGTCATGAAGCAGGGCTCACTGCTTTTCAATAACAGTCATGCCGCCCATATAAGGTCTTAAAACCGGGGGGACAACGACCCGCATATCATCCAGCTGAAAGTTCTCGAGGATGGCGGCAAGAGTCCTTCCGACCGCAAGCCCCGAGCCATTAAGGGTATGTACGAACCTTGGCTTTCCTCCATCCTCAGGGCGAAAACGGATGTTTGCCCTTCTCGCCTGAAAATCAGTAAAACAGGAGCAAGAAGATATCTCCTTAAACTCCTGCGCTCCGGGCAGCCAAACTTCCAAATCGTATGTCTTCGCGGAGGAAAAACCGAGGTCACCCGTACAAAGAGCGACAACCCTGTAATGTAAACAGAGTTTTTGGAGAACTTCTTCCGCGTCCCGCGTAAGGGACTCAAGTTCATCAAAAGAGTTGTCGGGATGGGCGAATTTCACAAGTTCAACCTTGTTGAACTGATGCTGCCTGATTATGCCTCTGACATCCCTCCCGTAGGAACCCGCTTCCCTTCTGAAGCAGGGCGTGTAGGCAGTGTACTTGATGGGGAGTTCCGCTTCCCTCAGAATCTCATCCCTGTGAATGTTTGTCACCGGCACTTCAGCGGTTGGGGCAAGCAGAAGGTCGTCGCTGCAGACATACATGTCGTCCTCGAATTTCGGGAGCTGACCAGTGCCGATGAATGAATCCCTATTGGCAAGTATCGGCGGAAACACTTCAGCATATCCGTGCTCACGGGTGTGGAGGTCAAGCATGAAGTTGATGAGCGCCCTTTCAAGGAGCGCCCCAGCCCCTTTCATAAGCGTAAACCTCGAACTGGCTATCTTTGCCCCCCTACCAAAATCGAGTATGTCGAGGGCTTCGCCTATCTCCCAGTGTGGCTTGGGCTTGAAAGAAAAAGAGGGCGCCTCGCCCCAACGGCGGACTTCCACATTCGCGCTTTCGTCGGCTCCAACAGGCACCGAATCATGGGGTATGTTCGGCACCTCAAGCAGAAGAGCCTTAATCTCGTCATCGATATGGCCTACCTCTATGTCCATGTCCTTTATGCGGTCGGAGATCTCCCTCATCTCCGCTATAAGACTTGAAGCGTCCTCTTTATTCCTTTTCAATTGGGCTATTTTCTCGCCAGTCTCATTGCGCAGGTGTTTGAGACGCTCAACCTCAACTAAGAGGTTCCTCCTTGCGCTGTCCGCCTTTACTATTTCGTCAATCTTGGATGCTTCGGATCCAAGTCCGCGCCTTTCCATAGCGGATTTGACCAAATCGGGGTTTTCCCTGATAAGTTTGATAGCGAGCATTTCATCCTCGTGAAATACTTATAATAAGAACTATCACTGCCGCCGAGTTTTCGGGCGGGTCGAATCAATCCTCTATTTCCACCTGCGCCCTCGGGTATGAACCAAGAAACTTCAACTTCCTTAATATCCCCTCGAGCTTCCCCAACGCCTCCGAGACAGGGGGGTCCTCCACATGCCCTTCCATGTCTATGAAAAAATAGTATTCGCCAAGCACTTTTTTTGTTGGTCTTGACTCTATCTTGGTAAGGTTAATGTTCCTCGTCGCGAACTCGGAGAGAATCTCAAGCAGGCTTCCCGGCCTGTTTTCCCTGATAAAACACACAACGGAAGTCTTGTCCGCCCCTGTGTGCGGCGCCCGTCCTTTGCCCACAACCACAAAACGAGTCATGTTTCCATGGTGGTCCTCTATATCGCTTTCAATAACCTCAAGACCATACATCCTCGCCGCGAACTCGCTCGCGATTGCGGCGATTGGGCGCGGCGACTCAGAGACGAGCATAGCGGCTTCGGCTGTGCTGTTGGCGGCTGTAATTTTCACTCCGCTTAATCGCTCGGCAAGGTAGTTTCTGCACTGCGCGGTCGCGTGGGGATGAGAGACAACCTCAGATATTTCGCTCAGCATCGTGCCCTTTCTTGCCACAAGGCTTAAATGCACCCTGAGCACAGCCTCTCTTTCGATAAGGAGTTCCGTGTCAAACGCCAAAGTATCAACGGTAGCGTTCACGGTCCCCTCAATCGAGTTCTCGATGGGTACTATTCCTTTATCCACATCCCCTCTGTCAACCGCAAGAAGCACATCAACAACGGTGGGGTATGAGACCTCATTTTCGTACTCTCCGGGAAACTTCGATTCAAGCGCCTCCTGGGTGAAAGTTCCGGGAGGCCCGAGATAACCTATACTGCTCACTTTAGCTTTCCTCCTCGTCCCGCCGCTTGCTTCTGCGCCGGGACATCCTTTCAGAAACGCTGCGCTCGCTTAACCTCCCGCTTTCGCGTGGCGTCTTTTCAATTTCCCCACGTTCGGGGTACGAACGCCTGCGCCTGGATGTGGGCGCCTGCGCTTCTCTCGATTGCTCGATTTCTCTTCGCCTCGAGCCCCGAACGTCTCCTTCATCGAAATCAAGCCTTTCCACGTCGAAAATGGACGCTTGCCTTTCATTCTCACGGACCCCCGCCCTGGCGTTCTCTTCGCCGGCGAGTTTTCTCTGATGAAAAATTCTCAAAGCCTGGATTTTTTCCTCATGCTCACGGTCCCTTGCGACCATAGGGACCGCGCCAAGTTCCCTGCTTTGCATCGCGAGTTTTATCGCCTCACGTTCCTCAGGCGAAAGATCGTATGTCGATGCGCGCTCAATGATTGGTTTAGCATAAGTCCTCGACTCAGACCTCCCGTATATGGATGTCAGGACTAGCCCGTTTCCCCTGTCATCAAGGAGAGCGACCGAGAAACTCATCCTGCCGCCTATCTCCTTGAACGCATCATACCTGACAACACCAACATGCTGCACGGCTCCCGCCATCCTCCTCAAAACGGCGCCGTAAACATCTGCAAGGTGGGCAACCTCGTCCCTCAGCAAACTCGTCTCCTCGATGTTATCGTTGACTATTTCCACAAAACTTTTTCCCCTCGCTCCGCGCGACAGTATGTCATAACCGCGCTCGAGTCTTCTCATCCTTCTGAACAGGTATGCGCCAAGTAAAATCGATGCCACCGCAATGACAGCCAGGATTACAAATGCTATCGTAACGTTTTCCTCTATCATAACCAGAATCCCTCACGCTAAAACGACTCAGGTTCTTTCCGCCGGCACGGTTTTCAAAGACTCAGAAAACCGCGCAATAATATTAAAAGCCTCCTGAGGAGGGCTCATCAGATTATACATCAGCCAAAGAGCGTTTTTAAGCGAGTAAGGGCGCCCTTTCTGCCGAGCGTGACTGCTTCATTATTCCATAATGGATAATCGGCCCGTAGCGGCTTGGTGACCGCTTCAATGAGCGCGGGTAAAATATTGGTAAAATGTTGGGCAGCGTTAAATCACGCGGTCTTAATGCCGAGTACTGGTCGATTGGTCTGTGGTCGGATGGGAAAAGAAATCACTAAGAAATACGAAAGTCTGAAAAGAGCCCTCGCCTCAATGAAAAGCGCCCTTCTGTCCTACTCGGGCGGCGTGGACAGCACCGTTCTGCTCGCGGTGGGGAAAGAGGCGCTCGGGAAAAACCTGATCGCGGTAACAATCATATCACCACTGCAGCCTGAAGCGGGCAGCACCGCTTCCCGAATAGCGGGTGAACTTGGAGTCAGGCATTTGAGCGTTGAGATAAATGAACTTGCGGACCCCGTGTTATCTCAAAACCCGCCGGAAAGGTGTTATATCTGCAAACGCAAGCGGTTTAAAGTCCTTCTCGAGTTGTCGGAGAAAAAAGGGGTTGCTGAAGTGATCGATGGCAGTAACCGGGATGACTTGAGCGAATACAGGCCGGGTCTAAGAGCGGCGAGCGAACTTGGAATAAGAAGCCCGCTCATTGAGATGGGTTTATCAAAGGATGAGGTGAGAGGGATAGCGAGATTACTCGGATTGCCCAACTGGGATGAACCGCCCTCGACTTGCTATGCCACTCGGATCCCCTACGGGCAAAATATCACTACCGAAAAAATCTTCACGATTCAGCAAGGGGAGAAATTTCTCGAAGAACTGGGCTTCGGGCAGATCAGGCTTAGATATGTGGATGAGAAAACAGCAAGGATTGAGCTTGCGCCGAGGCTTATCCCAAAGATTGTGTCCGATGATATCCGCCGGAGAGTCATCGAGGAAATGAGAAGGCTCGGTTTCACCTACGTTACATTGGACATGGCGGGCTACCGCCCGGGTTCGATGAATGAAGCGCTCGGAAATGAGCATGCGCCAAAACGCTTGCAGGCTTAGAATAACCTGAAAGACAGGAGAATAGTCATGACGCTAAGCGATTCCATAAGAAAGCTCCTTGAAGACGTGAGGGCGGGCGCCGTCCAGCCCGAGGAAGCACTTAAATTTCTCCGCTCGCTTCCCTTCACGGAACTGGGCTTTGCAAAAGTTGACCATCACCGCGAACTTCGCCACGGTTTTGCCGAAGTCATTCTATGTCAGGGCAAAACCCCTGAACAGGTCGTGTCCATCACGAAATCACTGCTCGAAGTCAATGAGGGTAACCTCCTCCTCACCAGGGCGACGCGTGCGATCTTCGAAGCGTTGCGAAGCATCGACGAGAGGTTCATTTTCCACGAGACCGCCCGCGCCATAACCCTGGAACGCGCGAAGAAAACCCCGTTCGGGCTCGTGTCAGTCGTGTGCGCCGGAACGGCAGACCTTCCTGTGGCCGAGGAAGCAAGGGTCACCGCGGAGGTCATGGGCTCAAGGGTTGAGAATTTCTACGATGTGGGGGTCGCCGGGGTTCACAGGCTTCTCGCTTTCGCGGACAGACTCCTCGAGTCAAACGCGATAGTGGTGCTCGCGGGAATGGAGGGCGCTCTTCCCAGCGTTGTTGGCGGGCTTGTCGAATGTCCCGTGATAGGAGTTCCCACAAGCGCTGGATACGGTGCGAGCCTGGGTGGTTTAGCGGCGCTTCTGACAATGGTAAACTCCTGCGCCTCAAATGTGTCAGTGGTCAACATTGATAACGGTTTTGGCGCAGGATACATCGCGGCGATAATAAATAGAATGGTTGCCAAAGCATCAGGGGAAATATACAGCGATGGGCACAATAGCGTATTTTGATTGTTTTAGCGGAATAAGCGGGGATATGATACTTGGCGCTTTAGTTGACCTGGGTTTAGAGATCGAGGCGATTGAGGGTGCTCTTTCGTCCCTGGATATCGAGAATTTCAGGCTGGAAACGCGCGAGGTTCTGAGTTACGGGTTGAGAGCCACAAAGGTGGACGTCATAGTGCAGCCGGGTGTCCTGGCAAGGACCTTCAACAACATCAAATGCATTATTGAGGAAAGCGACCTTCCGGATGACGTCAAGTTGACAAGCGTGGAGATTTTCACTTTGATAGCGCGCGCGGAGGCGACCGTTCATAAAAGACCGCTTGACCAGGTGCATTTTCATGAAATCGGTGCTGTTGACTCCATAGTTGACATAGTTGGAGCTGTCTACGGTATAAAGCACTTCGGCATCGACAATGTTTTCTGTTCCCCACTTCCCCTCGGTCACGGCATGATCAAAACACAACACGGAATCATTCCTGTTCCGGCGCCAGCGGTTCTTGAAATACTTGCGGAAACTCCGGTTTACGGAGGCGGGGTCCCCACGGAACTGGTAACCCCTACCGGCGCGGCCGTGATAAAAACGCTTGCGAGCGCTTTTGGCGAATCCCCTCTCATGCGGATAGGTAAAGTTGGCTACGGAGCGGGTTCAAGAGACATCGGCAGGCCGAATCTCTTGCGCGTGGTGGTTGGCGAACCGCTCCCCTTAAGCGAGACCTCCGAGGCACCCGCATGCGTCATCTCGACAAACATAGATGACATGAATCCAGAGTTCTATGAATACGTTATGGATAAGCTGTTCTCCGCGGGAGCCCACGATGTCTGGCTCATACCCATCCAGATGAAAAAAACCCGCCCCGGCGTGACGGTGAACGTCCTTTGCTCTCCGGAAGACGCAGAAAGGCTCAAAGAAATGCTCCTGACAGAGACGAGCACATTCGGACTTAGAACCACATCAGTCATGAAGAGAGCCATTGAGCGCGAGCACATGGTTGTGGCGACACCCTGGGGAGAAGTCAGGGTGAAAGTGGGTAAAGAGGGCGGGAGAATCACGAACGTCTCGCCCGAATTCGCCGATTGCGCCGAAATCGCGTCAATGACCGGCCTGCCATTAAAGGACATTTTCAGTAAGGCGCATGCCCTTGCGATGCAAGAGCTTGAAAAGGAGAGAGAAGAGCCACCACCCTTTGGTGAAATCTCATAACACTGATGCTTATGGGTCCCGCTCGATCTGTCAAGAAGCCCGCTTTCGCGCCCGTACAACCGAGGAAATCTGCCGGAAGCGTAGGCTATGAAGGGTGAATACGACTCAAACGGGCAATAGCGCCAACTATTCTCGCTGGCAAAAGAGGAAATTCAGGACAGCCTACTCACTTTGGCGCATCACGAAGCGCATTTCCCGGGAGTTGTTTTCAGTGTTTTTCTCATCCTTCACGGGTCCCGCTTTCGCGACCACTATGTTCGTTTTAATGCCACCGCTATCGGGCTTGAAGTCTTCGAAAACCAGGGTTACCTTTTCGTTTGGCTCAAGTTTCGATATCTTCTTCGTAAATTTCTGAGGGGTTGCTTCGGTTTCTATCGTCAGAGTCACCGCAACCGGAATGTCCCTCTCCACTTGATTACCCTGATTTTGGACAGTCACAGAAACAGCGAAGTTCCTCGAATACGGAAGAATTGAAACGCCGGATTTCGTCCTTCCGGTGGGGGCGGGAGAAAGGGTTAGGTCCAAAACGGCCACACCTCTGATTGCTTCGCCGGCGGTCGATGTGCCAAAAGCGGCGAGGTACCTGCTAACGTTTCCGGGAAGCGCGTCATCCTTCGTGGGAACAAAAGGCACGATGTCAGCGACTTTGATAAGACCGAGCTCGCCGGACTTTTCCGACTTAAGCGAGTTCTGCAGATCGCTTTTGAACTCCGCAAGAGACTCATCGCTCACGACCAGATCGGTAAGACCTTCGACACAGAGGTTAATTCCCTCCTGTCGACTCTTGTTGTCTATTACGTCGAGAAGCCCTTTTTTAAAATTTCCAATCCCCGAATAAAGCAGCCTGAAGCCCACCTCAAGGAAGGGGTGTACCCTGCGCGCTTTCATAGGAACCACAATCTTGTTTGCCCTATCCTGAATTTCTTTGATCTCCGCGAGCATCCTGTCAAATTTGTCTTTAATGTTTTCCCTCGAAAGATTTTTCGCTTCACTTCGCACGTTTTCAAACTGAACCGCAAGCGCGCTTGACCTTTCTAAAAGTTTGTTCGTGTTTGAAGTGTACTTCCGGAGAGCCTCGCGTTCCCGTTCTTCCTCGCCACCTCCGCACCCTCTGCCAAACAGCCAGCAAAAGAACACGAGAACGATTATGGCGGAGATGATAATTATTGGAGCAGGTTTTCTGCGACCACGCCTTCTCGTATCACCAGTGCCCAGCGTCCTCGGTCGGGAGACGCTTCTTGTCTTACCGGATCGGTACTGCGGTTGCCCGCTCCTTGTTGTTCGCAATAGAAATCAACCCCGTCATATATGATCCGCACGGATACAAACGCTTCCCCTGACAAACTTACTCCAAGCGCGTCTTTCGCAGGCGCTCGAAGGGCAAATTTTATCAGGCGGCCGTCACTACTACAAAATCTCCCCCGGTTCAGATGCGAATTCAACAACGAAGCACCTCGCCGAGGGCTTAAAAACTGGTGGGCGAGGAGGGATTCGAACCCTCAAGCCCTTGCGGGCACAGGACCCTGAACCCTGCGTGTCTGCCAGTTCCACCACTCGCCCTAATTTCTGTAATTGATTGCAAACACAAACAAATTTTAACAATTTATGTAAGAAAATATCATAAATACGGGCAGACTACCTCCTCACTAATCCCTTCATCCCTCGGTTGTTTTCATGTTTGTAATATCCACTGTATCCGCCGCGGCAGCTCTAACAAGATCATATGACCTTATCTTCAATATTGAACCCTGGTCGCCGCTGCCAGCATACACCACGTCTTCTCTCAGCACATAGAAATCCACGAAAGTTCTCATAGGAAGCTTCACTGGAAACGGGGGAAGCGCCTTCGGTAGAAAGCCGGTTAGGCGGGTTAGTTCCTCGGGGCTTAATTCCTCAATCTCCTCGCAGCCCGTTACCCTACGCACCTTCTCAAAATCAACCGAGCGGTCGCCGGGTATTATGAGCATGACAGGTTCACCATCGATCCTGAAAACCTCGCTTCGGACAATCTTGTCAAGCTCGAGCCCGAGAGCGGCAGCAGCCCGCTCAAGACTCACTAATTGCTGGGGAAGCTTGAAGATCTCATGAGGTATGTCGCGCTCTTGTAAGAAGTTATGAACATCTACGCTCGAAAGCATCGGCCGCTCTTCCCGTCGCGAGGCAGGGCTCTAAAGACCTATTATCATTTCATTCCGCCCTTGCGCCCGATCTTCTGATAGAACTCACTACCGTATCTTTTCTTGGTTGTGAGTCCGCCTTTCTTACCGCCGATGCTTCCGATTTTACTGTAGAACTCAACCCCGTACTTTTGTTTAGTGCTAAGCCCGCCTTTTCTTCCCGCTTCGCTTCTCGACATCTTCGCCTCGGGCACCTGAGCATCGCCTCCGTTTCATATCGCAAATCAACGATCAATAACCCCCAAAGCCTATCCAACAGCCACAAGAAGTATTATCCCACTTATACAACTTATCGAAAAGCATTCTCAGCCGGTAACACCTTTGAAAGCGCTGATTATCTTTTTCCGGTCATACATAAAAGCGAACCGTACAAATTACCCTGAATTTGACAACAGCAGAAAGGGGCATATAATTTCATTACCTCTTATTTGGCAACAACTGAATTTTTAGGGAAGGGGGTGCGGAAATGGAGCCCAAAGATCTTCCTTATTTGCTTCTCGGCGCTATGAGCACCATCAGGGAAGAGACAAAGAAGACTGTTGATGAGCTTGTGGAAAAAGGCAAGTCAGGAACTGGAAAAGGAGCCAAGGGGATAGCCCAAGCAGATAAGGCTGTCAAAGATCTCGTTGAAAGAGGAAGAAAAGAAAGAGAAGAGCTTCTGGCAGCAATCGGCAAAGAAGTCACCAGGGTCCTCGATTCAATGGGGGCGGTGACAAAAAACGACATCAGGGCGCTCGAAAAGAAACTTGCAAGTATTGAAAGTAAATTGAAGTAGTAGGCGTCTTGGAATTGTTTCGGATAAGTGAGGTATAGCGATGGACATCAACGACATTCCGTTTCTGGTTCTCGGGGCTGCTGCTTCCGTCCGCGATGACTCTATCAAGACGGCCGAGGACATGATTAAGAAGGGGCGTGAAATCGCCACTTCCACGCGTTCTAAAGTTAAGACGGCGACGCAAGATAAGAAAATCGAGGCAACCTTACAGGAACTCATAAACAAGGGAAAGAAAGACCAGCAGGACCTTGTCGAGGCGATAGGCAAGAGAGTAAGGGAAACCCTCGATTCGCTGGGAATCGTGACCAAGAATGATGTGGAGAGGTTAGAGGCAAGACTTTCGGCGGTAGAGAAGAAGCTCTTCGGCGAAAAAGCTGCCTCAAAGAAACCAGCGAAGAAGCCCGCCTCGAAAGCAGCAGCGCGGAAACCCGCAAAGAAGAAATCAGCCAAATAGTTTAGGAACCAGTTAAGCCGTGCCCGTTAAAAGGTAAAACAACGGGTCAGGTATTGAACCAACGGGCGGTTTTAGCTAAGAACGGCAACCCTTAATTCTCATGAGAGGGTTATAAACCGGGAGTGTCTTCTCCCGGTTTTTCCTCTTCAAAACCTTCAAGACCCGGCAAATTTTCAGATTCCACATCCTGCAGTGGAGCCCCCGGAAAAACCTGTTCGGTTAGCTCAGCTCCCGTTTTGAGCTCGAGGAAAGGAGGAACCCTTTCCATTCTTTTCCGCGAGACTACCGCGCCAATTACCCCTATAAAAAGCAGCAGCGCGCCGGCGCCCAAAACTGCGTCGAAAACATAAACGGATGAGGAAATCGCCGTTCTTAACATACCGGAAGCCGCATCCTTATATGTTCCCCCGCCACCGGTCAGGACAAACTCTGAAAAGAATCGCGCAAGAAATGACACCGGGAAAGAAGCGCAAAGGAAAATCAGCGCGGCGGTTATCACTCGACCCCATCCAACGGAAAAAGCCAGAGAAAGCGCGGTCATCGCGATTGCGACGCAGGCTATTACCACAAGAGGTATGAGCGTCCTTCCGTGAAAATCGTTGTTCAAAGAAGACATCATGGTGGTGCAAATCGCCTTTGCGCGCTCCTCCCCGGCCCCCCTCGGCGTTTTAAGCGGAATATCCGCGGAATAACCTTCAGAATATAGGCTTTTAGACATAAGAGTTATTACTTTCTCGGTGAGATCCTCGGAATCGAGCGCTTGAATGTCCCTACCTTTGAGGAAGATGTCAATCCCGACATCCGGGATCAAGAAACTTGTCTGGGGCTTTCTTTTAGCCTTGCTGCGCAGCTCGTAATAATTCTCGTCAATCGCCTCGCGGACAAGTGAAGCGTCTCTGAGTATCCCGGCGGTTATCCTCTTAGCGTTCTTAGGCACGGTCACGATGAAAAGAGAAGAAACAACCAAAGCCACAAACAGAATCAGTGCGGCGGTAACCCCGAACAACCATTTAAGGTCAACCCTCCTGCTCTCTCCTTCTCCTCGGGCTAATTTCTGAAAACCCTCAGGTGAAATGTGCTCTTCAGGTATGGCGAAAAAAGCCGAGGGACCCTGGGCAGGTTCCACCTGAGGAGGATAGGTTGGATATATGACCGGAGGCATTACGGGAGGCAGCCACCAGGGAACGCCCCATGCCGGAAAATTCGGCTTCTCTCCCGCCCGGCGCCTTGATTTGCCACGCTTTCCTCCGGGCGGAGGGGAGAACATCCCCTGATAATAGGGATGAGCGTAAGGGGGCTGGGAGTAGGGCGGGTACGGGAAAGGATAGTAATATCCCGCGGGACCTCCTTCAGGCGCAGCGCCGCCCGGCGCCTCTGGCTTTTCGCCCTCGGGTTGTTCGAATTCTTCCTCCGGGGATGTTTTTCTCTCAGCGCCCTCGTTCCCGCTGGGAGTGGTTAATTGTTTCGCTCTGTCCTCTTGCTCGAAAGCAGGTTCTTTCCGAGAATTTCTCGGCCGCTCATCCCCTTGTGGAATAACCTCACCTTTCGGAAAGGAGGGCATGCCCTCGTTTACATCCTCGCGAACGCTATCCCCATGGGCGCCCACGCCTTCTTCCTGACCAATCAAGTGCTTTCCCAAAGAGGAAGGCTCAAAGACAGTTTCGGCCTCCTTTTCGGCCTGTTTGCCCTCCTCGAACTCATCAAGGAAGGGGATGGCTTCGGCGGCTTTTGAATCGGGGACCTTTTCTCTCGAAGAGCGCTCTTCATCGGCAACAACGTAAACCTCGACGCCCGAAACCTCAGGCGGAGGCGAGGGCTCTCCGCCGTTATCGCTTCGTTTCTTTCTTCTCCAAAAAATCCTCTTCATTCCGTTTCAGCGGGCTCCTTTATTATCTCTTTTAATCTCTGGGAGTGCGCCTTGGACTTGAACCTCTCGAGGAAATCCTCCCCTGTCATGATTCCACAGCAAACCCAAACAAGCCTTGCGCAAAAAGTTCTTGCCCGCATACAAGTAAGTTCGCATGCCCCCCAGTCTTCAATATCTTCAATAATCTGTCTGCGTTCCACCTAAAGAATATTTCGACATCCATTATCTCAATCACCACTCCTATCATATCAGAAGCCATCCTGCATCAGACTTCCTCAACTTATCTGGCAATGCGGCGAAAAGATGATATGCTATAACGCCGAAACGCGAATATTGCGAACAAGCAATGCAATAGTCCGGAGTTTTATAAGAGCTATAAGAGGGCAGGATTTCGGTTGAGAGAAAAGAATATGGTTAAGACCCGGAAGGAAAATCGCGCCAAAGCTTTTTTGGGCATGATTGGAAAATTGTCAAGCGCGGTCAAGAGAAATCCCCTGCTGTTTCTTGCGATACCCGCTGGAATAGTGCTTACATTTCCCCTACTGCTTTTTTTCTATTTTTTGTTTTTGGTACGCCCTATCCTGAAAGCGAAACCGCAGGAAGCTCTACCGCCCGACAAGGGCGCGAACACGGTTATTGAACCGGATTCTATAACGGCGAAAGGCGCGCCTTGCCCCGTGCGAATCACCTTCGAACTCAAAGAGGGGTTCATATCCCGCGGGGGCGCGCTGCGGATAAGACCGGGAAGGGTCTTGAAGCTTCCCGACGGCAGGTGGAAACTCGCGCTTCAATGGGCGGCGGGATGGGGAGAGATTCAAAGGAAGAAAAAAGACCGCCCTAACTATGCTGCCGTCCGCATCTGGAAAAACGGGACGAAGGTCTGTCCGGAGAAAATCTCCATAGAGATCCAGAACAATGCCTATCGAAAGACGCTTGTAAGGTGGCTCAAGAGAAAGTTTATTCAGAAACTTGGATTCAAGCTCGAACCCCTCAACCCCAAGGATGCGTTCCTCGACTCAGCGGGACTTACCGTAAGATTCGTGGACGAAGAAATAGTCAAAGGAGACACTGTTGAGTTCGTGATCGGGGAGGGCGCCAGACTTACGCCGCCTGCCGCCCCGATTGAAACTGATTTTGCGGTTGAAATAGACAGAACAGGCTCCGGCAAATTCCATATCGCAGAGTCAGTGCCCACGCTCCGAGCAACTGGCGGCGAGCCGGCGCGTCTCGAAATAATCGCCCCGTCGAGGGTTTTTATGAACAAAAGATTCAGAGTCGTCATCAGATGCGTGGATGAGCATGGGTTTTCGACAACTCATTATTCAGGAAAACTGCGCATCTTCCCCGATGAAGGAATCTCCGCCCCGGAAGTGGTCCGGCTCGCTGAAGGAGAGTGCTTCGCCCGAATAGAATGCGTATGCTCGAAGGCGGGAATTTTAAAGATAAGAGCCCGGGACGAATCGAGAACGCTTTTGGGAGAAAGCAACCCGATTGAGTGCGGCGCTGGTGGAAATCTTCTCCTTTGGGGCGACCTACACACTCACTCCATAATATCTGACGGAACGATGGAACCCGCCTATTTGTACGAAAAGGCGGCAGGCGAACTCGGCAGGGATTTTGCTGCTGTGCCGGACCACGATATTTGGAGTCTCGGTGAAGAGCGCTCGAGAACCAAAGAAGAATTCGAGTTAATGGTCGCCGAAGCAAACCGCTATTACGTCCCCGGACATTTCGTCACTTTTCCGGCATATGAATGGACGCACCACCACCGCGGGCACAGAACCATCATATTCGGTCCGGGGGAACTCCCGGTCCTTCTCTCTCACAAAGACAGGCGTTTTGACACGCCGGAAAAAATTCTTACCGCCCTGAAAGGAAAAAGAGTCATTGCCGTTCCTCATCATCCCGCATGGAAGACCCATCTCGGCGAGATGTTTTTCGACTGGGGCAGTCCCGAATTTGAAAACCAGCGTCTCGTTGAAGTTTACTCAACGCATGGATGCTCTGAATATTACGGATGCCCTAAGCCCATAAGCCACGCGACGCTCATAGAGGGAATTCGCGGAAAGATTTACCGGGCGTTCTTAAGAGAGGAATACGCGGGGCCAACATCCGGCAGTTACGTAAGGGACGCGCTCGCCCGGGGCAATAAGCTCGGTCTTTGCGCCGGAAGCGATGACCACCAGGTGGGCGCCGACCCCAGAAAAGGGATTGGCGTGACCTATAACGGGGGGCTAACCGGGGTATATTGCGCTTCGCTAACGCGTGAGTCGGTCTGGGATGCGATCTACCAAAGAAGAATAATAGCAACCACAGGGGAACGGATTATCATCGAACTGGTGGTAAACGGATATCCCCAGGGCTCCGAGATTACCTCCGACGGTCCGCCTGAGATAAGAGCTCGTATTGCGGGGACATCGCCGCTTGCGCTTGTCGAGGTTGTGAAATTTGACGGGAATGACTATTCGACTATCTACTTCCTCGAGGATACGGGCGCTTTCGCTGACTTCACTTTCAGGGACCGCGGGTTTTCAAGTGACTCATTTTATTATCTGAGGGTTATCCAGTCCGATGAATCCATGGGTTGGGCGGGACCGATCTGGGTTTCGAGGTCCAATCGACGCACTTGAAGCGGGAGGACGATGTCAGAAAAATCAAAAGATGAGCCTCAAACGAATCCCCCACATTCGAGGAGGTCATAATGACTGGAATTCGCTCCGCATGTCAAGCTCATGTTCACGCCACAAACCGGCGTTAGAGGAAACCTGCACTCCACTGGTCCAAGGACCGTTACGCTCCGCGAGGAATCACAGTGTGTCTACGCTATGAGGTCTTCTGGAACATCGGGGGTCTGTAGGTAGCGTACCTTAGCTTCGTGAAGACAGAACCCGCACTCCTGGTGAAAACATTCGGGTTTATGTGCTCAACGAACCGAGGGATTATCCTCTCATTCCTATTCATTACCTCAGCAACAGCCTTGGGATCGAGATACTTCACGAGTTCAGCCATGAAATCCACGGTCTCGTTCACAGACTCAGCAATCGCTTTGGCATCGAGATTTCTCGTAAGTTCCCCTATGAAGGCTGTGTTCTCGTTTATGACCTCCCCGAGAACGCGCGGGTCAATGCCTTCCATTACTCCAGCGATAAACTCCTTGTTGCTGCCGATTTTTCCGCTCATCCTGCCGAGGGTTCTCATTAACGACAAGGCTCATACCCCCTTTGTTAGCCGTTGAGCCACCTACGCTCTTGATTTTTATAACCTATCAGAACTGACCAGTCAAATATTGATATCTATTTTGATAAAAGCGCTTTGCGCGCTTGAAACGCTTTTCAAACACCGATGACGAATTTTAACCACCACCAGCCCCTGAAGGCGAGAGTATAGAATCACGGCGCCAGCGCAGCCCTGCGACCATTTTCTTCATGTCAGGGAGTATGATGATATCGCAACATGCCACATTCGCACAAATCGAGGACTCTCCCCCGGTTGACCCTTTAAGAGGCGAAAACAACGCCGCCCTCTTTCCCTCTTATAAGATAAACTTGATAAAGGATACTAAACTTTGCGTTGGGGTGGGAATAATAATTTTCCTCGATTTTTGAGTTATTATTACGTCATGAAAGAGAAAAAAGGTTTACTGAAGAACTGGAAAGATTATCCCGCCAACCCGCTCATAAACCCTCCATTCCCAGGAATTCTACTCGGGGACCCGTCGGTCGTGCCACCCGATGAAAGCCCAGACGGTGCCTGGCACCTTTTTGCAAATACTATTTTGGCGATTCATCATTACACCTCCCGAGACGGTATTAACTGGAGGCGCATACGAAGGGTATTCCCCGGAATGCGCGCGTATGTTTACCGGGAAGGTGAAACATACTTCCTTTTGTGCGAGGAATTCCAGATACCGATGTTTAAATCTCACATCGTAATTCGCACATCGAAAGACCTGTCAATCTGGAGCGAGAAAAAAATAATACTGAAAGCCGAGACTCCCTGGGAGAAGCGTCTGGGGCATACGTGCGGGAACCCCTGTCTTATCAAGAACGGTGATATGTATTTCCTCTATTACAGCGCCGGGCTCGTTTTCTTGCGCGACCTCGGTTTCTGCGAGCCGCTTCACATCGGGCTTGCAAAAGCGCCCGATATCTACGGACCGTACGAGAAAAGCGCTCAACCAATAATATCGCCCAGCCCGGCGGAACCGTATCGAAACCTCGGCGCCGGGGCAATCAAGGTCATTCAAATTCCCCAAATCGAGGGTTTTGTCGGCTTTAACAACGGTATATATTCCGACGAAGAAGGGGGGACAAGGTCAGCAATCCTCGCCCTGCATTCCCATGACGGAATCCAGTGGCGCAAAATGTATGAAGAGCCCGTAATATCACCCGGAGGTCCCGCCTGGAAGCGAGCCCTTGTCTATCAACTCGACGTAACGCGGGTCGAAAACGAGATGTGGCTCTATTACAACGCCAGAAGCGGCTGGCGCTTCGGCAGAGAATGTATCGGACTTGCGACCTGCTCGCTTTGAAAGGCTGCTCCCGCTTACAAACATACACCCCGTAAGAAGCAAAAGCGAAATCCCCATCCCCGAACTTTTGGTGGTTGCTAAAATTATCACCAATATTGCTATTAGTATCGCTATGACTATCGCCGCTATCAACAAGATTATACGCATTTTAGAAGGGGGTTTTTCCTTCTGTGGTTTCTTCACCTTTTCAACAGGAAGAGATTCGGTCCTGACTGACGGCTCTGGAATCTTTATCCAGGATATGTCCTTACCGCAGTTTTCGCAATTTTCGTTCTGCGCCTCATTTTTGGTTCCGCAGTACGGACAGAACTTATGTGGCAATTTCTTGACCCCGTAAACCCTCTTCGCCTCGGGTAGCAGTTTTTCATCGTAATTCTCAGGCATCTAGACTCCTTTCGCCACACGTCTTTAAAGGCTTCATAACTTTTCCGCGCTGTCCAGTCAATTAGCCATCAGCCTTTCGCCCGAATACGGTGGTGAATTATCCTACATATCTTCTTTCAACCTGCCAACTCTCTCAAAAAATTTTTGCAATAAAAATCTAAAGCGCCCTGTCGTCTTACTCCCTGATAATTGCATCAAGCAGTTGTGAGAGAAGGGGTATAGCGCTGCCCTTATCGAGCGAACTTGAAATCTTATCAAGCCCAAATCTTTCGAGCACCCCGTCCATTTTCTCGAGGACCTTGATGCTTCCCTCCACCACCTGAGCGGGGTCCTCCCGGTAAGGATACACATCTATTGAAAGCCACCCATCGTAGGAAAGGGTCTTTAAGTAGTAAACCATCTCCAGAAACTCAATGAGCCTCACGGAGCCAACCATCATGTCATCATCCCAGTCTCCGTAATTATCGTTAAGGTGAACGTGAAAAAGGACGCCGAGCCTTGAAAGCAGCGAAAGCGATTCGGCTATGTTTTCCTTGGCCTGAAGCGCATGACCAACATCAATGGTAACCCCCACATTGCTTAAACCGATCTCGGAGCACATCAATCCCGCGGAATCAGCAGTGGAGATCAAAGATCTTGCCCTCGGCTCTCTGAGTTTGTATTCAAGGCAAATCTTCTTATCGGGTCTCTGAGAAGCGACCTCGATAACGCATTTCTTGAAGCGTTCCCAGTTTTGGCGATAGTCAACCTGGAAAGGGTAATCATAACCGTCTTCCCCAGGCCATATGTTGATTGCGGGCGCCCCAAGTGCGTCCGCTGCCTCGATTGTTTTCATGGTGAGTTCAACAGCCCGCGAGCGAACTTCGAGATCAGGACTCGAAAATGTGCCGTACTGCCAGGTGGGGTCGCCCGTCAGGTCAACCCCCACTATCGCGCAGTCAAGCCCGCATTCCTTAACGATTTCAGCCACCTTCTGAACGCCGGGCTCAAAATCCGCCGGGTAAATCATTTCAATGCCGCTTATTCCCTCAATCTGTGATATCTTTTTAACCCTTTCCTCAATAGGAAGACCTTGCCTGTAACCGCTTAGTATGTATCTGTCGCCGACCGTGCCGTAAATCCAAGTTCCCGTAGCGTAGCGATATGCGCCCAATCTCATCACTCCTTTTAAGTCAGCCCATCTCAACTCTTACCGTATGGAATTTCCCATCACCGTGGGGCGGGATTACATCACCTTCCAGCTCCTCTCCATCCACTTCCAGCCTCTTCACGCCCATGCAAATCCCTTTCGGTTTGTCAATTTCGATCTCATAGACGGCGCCCCTGAACCATCTTCGTGCCGAAATCGCATCCCAGTAGGTGGGAAGGCAGGGATCGATCTTCAGCCCTTCGAATACCGGCCTTATCCCTAAGATGTATCCCCAGAAAACATGCCACTGCCAACAGGCGCTCCCCGTAAACCATGAGTGGGAGCCCTCCCCGAAGTAATCCGACTCGGGTCCGATAATGTATTCAGCATACACGTAAGGCTCGGACTTATATCTATCACCATCTTCATGTGATCTCACGTTTGGAAGCACCAAACGGTAGGAAGCGAGCGCGGTATCACCGTCCCCGAGTATCGCCCACGCCATTGTTGCCCATGCGGTAGCGTGAAGGAATATCGCGGCGTTCTCCTTCGTTCCCACCGCAAATCTCGTGATTATCCCGATGTCAGGGTCGGGCTTCTTCCAGCCGGGCAGGAAAAGGGCGCATCCTTTTTCGGTTAGAAGCTTTCTTTTCACCATCTCCATGGCTATCTTCGTTCTGTCCCTGCGAAGTCCAGCAATCGCCGCCCAGCTCTGGGAATTCACAAAAATCTCGCCCTCGGGGTTGCCTTTTGCGCCAATCGGTTCACCCTTGTCGTTCGTGCCCCTTAAATACCACTCGCCGTCCCATGCGTATTCCTCGAGCGCATCCCTCAAGATCTTTGAGATATGACCCACCGTTTTGAGCCCCGGCAAATTCGGAACGTAATTTGACATTTCGAGATATTCGTTACAAAGGTATAAAAGCTGCTCGCTCGCCATAACGGACTCTCCCTTGCCACCCCTTCCCGCGTAGTTTATGGCGTCATTCCAGTCGCCTTTCTCCATGAGGACGAGGTTTCTCGAGCTCCGTCTTTTCCAAACATTCTCTATGATTCTGTAAATGAGTTCGGCAAGCGTCATCTCCACGCCATCGAAGGTCTGTATCATGTCATCAACGCGATCGAGCCTCCCGCTTTCCTTCAGGTAGAAAAATATCGATATCGGAAGCCACATCGCCACATCAATATTCCCAGGAATTCCAGAGGGTCTGGCGATGTCCCGGATGTATCCCTGGTCAACGCTTCCATCAGACCGGACGAGCCCGACGTGGTAAATAATTCGCTCCCATGCGTCATCTAAAAACCTCGGCAGTGCGCCCAGGATGCATTGCGCCGAGTCGCGGTAGCCCCAGTGCTCGTTACCGCTGCATATGAAGAATGAGCCATCCGATCTGTACCACCAGAAACAAACTCTTGATTGATACTTGTTCCAGATGTTTACGAAATGGTTAATTCTAAAATCGGGAGTGAATACCGTCTCGCCGTAAACAATATCGAGCCAGTAGCGGTTGCACGAGGAGAACCTCTCCTCATACACCTCGGGTCTTAGATGGTAATCGATACGCTCAAAATCCTCTTCTTTTTCGGCAATACCAAGCGCTATTATTATCCTTTCTTCCTCGCCCGGCTCAAGCTCAATACTGTATTTATGCGCAAACGCCGCAGCCCTTCCATCGTTCTCCCTGCTCGAGAGTTTGCCTTGCTCAACCGCCTTGGGGCAGGCGGCATTGTTGCCAGGTCCGATGAATTCCTCCCGAAGCGTCTCATAACCATCAGACTCATGAGTGCTCGCGAAAAACACCTTCACGGGCCATTCCATGTTGGGCATGAAAGCCTCGCGGTTCCAGTAGGTCTTTTCGGCGATCAGAATTCCGTCCTTTTCATACACCCTGTTGAAGAGAACATTTGAGTAATAGGAAATGATGTTAGGCATGTGCTGACCTAAAAGGAGTTCCACGTACGGGTATGCCTCAAAGCTTCTTGTCCGACCGGAATTGTTTATGAAATGCACTATCCAGTATTCAAGGTCGGCGTCAAGAGGAACCAGGAAAGAAAGCCACGCGCTAAGCCCATCCTTTTCAGCCTCGAGCCTTTGATAACCAAGTCCTATGCGGCACAGCCATGAGTCGAGCTCGCACCTTAAAGGCATCCAGTTGGGAGTCCATATCTCACCGTTTTCTTCTTTTATGTAAACGAATCTTCCGGGTTCGTTCCCGAGAGCGGGCGCCCAGAGGTTTATGCCGTAAGCCGGGGCCTGCTTCCAGAAAGAGTACCCGCCTCCGGTGTGAGTTATGAAAGAACAGTAACGACCGTTTGTGAGGTAATTAATGTAAGGGATTGTTAGCCTAGGATTTGTGACGATGTATTCGAGCCCGTCCGAACCAAAATGTCCGCTCCTCTCCTCTTCGGGAATGGACAATGAACCTCACCTCCATTGCTTATGAATGTAAGCCACGGTCACGAGATTTTTCTCTTCGAAACCTCAGTGATAACAAAAATACCCGCGCAGAAGACAAGACTACTTCGCGGAGGTGAAAGCCCGCGACAAAAACCTTCTCGCCGTTTATCCAAAAATTATACCCGCCAAATATTCCTCAAGCCTTTCCGGGCTCGAATTCCGCCTCCCTGGCCTCGGCGCGCTCAACATGAATTGCTGTAGTTATCCTCAAAAGAGCGAGAAGGAAATAGATTATGGAAGATGAGCTCTTGTTGGGGTCAAGACCGGAAGATGTTATTCCATCAGCGCAACTCCCTGTCGCAAACTCATACAGGGATTCGTTGAGCAGATTCCGCCCCAGAAACCACTCCATTGCCGCCCTTGCGAGTGTGAGGTAATGTTCATCACCTGTGATTATGAAAGCGTCCACATACGCTTCAACGAGCGAGTAAGGCTCAACGGGGATTTGCCTGAACCGAGCCTTTCTCCCTCCCCTCGGATACCAACCCTGATCTCCCACAAAGTCAAAAAACTCTCCGTTATAAGAAACCTGCGTCAGGAAATCGAGGCTTTCAAGACCTATTTCCCGCTTCTTCTCATCCCCCGTAGACCTGTAGCACAGAAGACAAGCGCGCGGCAGGACCCCGTTTGCGGCAAACAGCGTATCCTCAAACCACCTCCATCCTGGTGAAAAGTTCCTTCCGTAACTTTCAGCCAGCATCTCGCCCGCCCTTTCGATGAAAGAGGAGGACGTGCCCGCACCGGGGAACCTCGTAAGATAATGAAAGCACCCACACAGCCCGTAACATGCCGCCCTTAGATCTGAAAACGCGGCGGCGGTCACAGCCTCATCGAACATGTTCTTCGCAACCGAGGCTATTCCCTCATCCGGCGAAAGCGCCACTGTCAAACCGAGCGCGGCAAGTGCTTTCCCCTGACACTCCTCTCCGCCCACCTCGTCCCCAAAGGAGCCGTCATACCTCAAGAAATTATGGAACCTCCCATCAGGGCAAAGCATGTACTTAAGAAAAGCGAGGTATGTTCTTGCCAGCTCGAGACTTAAACTGTCATCAAGTTGGATGTTTGCAAGAATGCAAACGGCAAGGGCAAAGGCGTTGTCTTCGGTGATGTAACCCTTGGACCTGTCGGGAATATCGAAAATCGAAGCCCGAAGAACACCAGTGTTATCAGTAAGCCTTGCAAGATAATCGAGTTTTGGAGCGGGAAGGTCACGGATGGACACGACCGGTCTTGCCCTCTCGCCGATGAAAGGCACTCCTTCCCAGCCGGCGAGAACCGATTCGAACAGTCTTAAATATTCCTTCGCGATCTCCTTCCAAATCATCATGCGGCCGAACTCATAGCAGTTTGATCTCATGCGTTCGAGCCTTTCCGGATCACTGAGAAGAGATATGACGGCATCGGATATTCCCTCTGAGTCGAAGAAATCCACAAGCACGCCACGTTCATCGGTGAGGAGTTCCTCCGCGTAATAATACCTGGTCGACACAACCGGTCTGCCCAGGGCAACCGCATAGGCGAGGGTTCCGCTGACTATCTGTCCTTTCTCAACATAAGGAGTTAAGTAAATGTCACAAGCGCACAAGAATTCTATCAGCTCCTCGAGCGTGATGAACCTGTCATAGAAGATGACTTTGTCCTCAACACCGAGCTCGCGTGCCATTCTTTTGAGAAAGAACCGGTACTTTTCGCCCTCTTTCATCTTCACCGGTGGGTGGGTGGCGCCGACAACCACAAAAACCACGTTCGGAAAATTCTCGGCTATCTTCGGAAGCGCCGCGATCGCGTACTCGATTCCCTTTCTTCTTGAGAGGAGACCAAAGTTCAAAAGCACCGTCTTTCCCTGAAGACCCCACCTTTTCTTGTGCTCATCCGGATGAGTGAAGGGACGATCCGGCACCCCGTGATGAATGAGGAACACGTTGTCCGGAGGAATTCCGTAGTACTTTTCAAGGAATTCAATCGCCTTCTTGCTCATCACGATCAGTGCCCGCGAGTGCTCGGCCACCCGTATGAGAGCCTCTCTGCGTACGGGCTCGGGGTCAGACAAGACCGTATGGACGGTGGTAACAACTGGTTTCTTAAGCTCTTTCAAAAGGTCGGAAATAAGAATGCCGAATTTACCGCCAAAAATCCCAAATTCGTGCTGGAGGCAAACAATGTCCACTCCGGACAGGTTGATGAAGTCAGCCGCGCGGTAGTAATCACGCGGGTGGTTCGCGTTCACCTCAAACCTTACAACTGAAGGGTAGTAATAGCCCTCAGGCCTGTCATTCATCGCCACGACAAAAACGTTCGAATCCCCACTGAGAGCTCTGGACATCCAGGTCACCAGATCGGTGGTAAATGTCGCTATCCCGCACTGGCGGGGGACATAGTTTCCGATTACAGCTATGTTCATAACCCACCACCAATTATGACCTTATCCGAACCCGAAGACCGCTTTCGTTAATCATAATAGCCCCTCGACTCTTATACTTCCACAAAAACCTGTGAAAATGGGAGCGCCTCATAAATTAATTCCAACATTGACGACTCATTTCACAGAACAGGCTCTTGCTGGTAATATTTTCTGGCTGTGTTCTGTAGGTTTTACGCTTAAGAGTTTGGTTTTAAGAGTTTTCAACGCTTATTTAAAATAAGTTTCAGCAAAGACATGGGGTAGGGGCGTCGTGGAATTAAATAAGCCAAATGGTTTGAAACAATGGACAAAAGCAACGCGGGAATGGGTGCGCGTTCTCGCAGCTCACGCGCGCGTGTTTATGTTCCCTGGAGACAATTTCAAATGCCCGTGCTGCGGACGGAGTTTCTCCAGATTTCTTTACTCACCTTACTTGACCGCAAGATGTCCGTTCTGCTTGTCCATTGAGAGATACAGGTTACTGTGCAAATTTCTGGTCGAAGAAATGCACTTTGGGCAATTTCCAATAAAATTTCTCGATATTGCGCCGATCTGGTGTTTTCAAATATTCTGCCGACAATTTAAGAACGTGGAATACGTTTCAGTCGATATCCGCTCACCGCTATCTGATCACAAAATGGATATCCAGTCCCTACAATTTGACGACGAGTCCTTTGATGCCGCGCTGTGCTATCACGTGCTTGAGCACGTGCCAGATGACCGAAAAGCCATTAAAGAGATATTCAGAGTTCTGAAGCGCGGTGGCTGGGCGCTCATCCAGGTTCCTGTTGAGGCACCCGCGACAAAGGAGCTGGCGGAGATGAGCCCGTATGAGATAAAGCACGTGCTCAAATGGGACGACCATCTCCGTTCGTACGGTCCTGATTTTTTTGACCGCCTGGAGGAGGCTGGTTTCGAATGGAGCGAAAGTGATTTCGTGACAACGCTACCCAGAGAGGATGTCGAGAGATTTGGGCTCGACCTCAAAGAGCGCATTACCATTTGCAGAAAGCCCGGATAAACTCACCCGAAAGCGGCTTCCCTGATGCTGCCTTCTCGACCACCCGAGAAAGACGCTTTCAGGCTTAGCATTTTGGAGGTTTATTGTCTGAAGACGTAGAAGTAAAAAATGCGAAAAAAGATTTGCTGGCAGAGCAGGGCAGGTAATTGAAGTGACCAAGTTGACCTCACTGCTTAACCGCCGTCGCTTGGAATGCCCTTATGAGCAAAAGGCTTATAATAGGAGTGACTGTTGTCGAATATACTATCGAGAGTCGCGAATCAGCGCATTCAGACTAATTTTTGAGAGGTAAGTGATGAAACCCGGACAGGTCATAAACGCAATAAAGAAAAGGTTCTGGATAATCGCGATCTTAGTCGTGGTCGCGGCGCTCGCTGCGGCGGTCGTGAGCCGCATCCAGTCCCCGGTTTATAAAGTTGAAATAACGCTCGCGGCGGTTGCCCCAATAAACCCTGTAACCAAGCAGCCGGACGCTACTATTACCCTTGCCTATCAGACCGTGATGCCCACGATCGCGGTCGCCTGCGAAAGCCCCGAAATTGCGAAAAGGGTTCGCGAGCGTCTGGTTAAGAGCAAAATAGACATCTCGGAAGAAGAGCTGTTGAAAAAGATAAGCGCCGGAGCTGTTACAAACACAAATTCCCTCCGTGTAACCGTGACAGACAAGATTCCATACAGAGTCAAAGAAATCGCCAACGCATGGGGGACCGTCGCTTCCCAGTCATTGAGCAAGGCATCCGTACTGCTTAACGGAACGCTCGAATTCATAAAGCCGGCCACCCAGCCGGATAAGCCGACACAACCCAAACCCACCGTTTACATGGGGCTCGGGGTGTTCCTGGGTCTTTTGATAGGGTTTTCCCTGGCGATAGGTGTTGAGTATTTCAACCCCCACTTCCGCTCACCAGAAGAAACCGAAGAAATGCTCGGTCTTCCGGTCGTAGGAGTCATTCCCCGAAAGAACCGCAAAGATGCTTTGCGAGAGTCGTATGCAGCCCTGAGGACAGGGCTTCTATTCTCCCGGAGCGGAAATGACCACTCATCGGTTCTGGTGGCGGGAGCCGTACCGGTTAAAGGCGTTCACGACGTGGCCATAAATCTTGCTAAAAGTGTTGCAGATACAGGCAGGAAAACGCTTCTGGTTGATTGCGATTTGAGAAACAGAGTTGTTTCCTCCTTGATGGGGGCAAACGATCTGGGGGGGATATCCGACATCATCGAAAGGGAAGAGAATCCCAAAGGGAAGGTGGCAGTAACAAACCTTCCCAACCTTTACCTTCTTCCGGCCGGCAGTCCAACTGACAACCCAACCGATATTGTTTCCAGACCCCAGTTCCAGGTTCTCTTGGAAGACCTTCAAAAAGAGTTTGACATGGTGGTGATTGACGCCCCCACTTCCATTGAGGCAGTTGATGCATCAATCCTCTCAACCTACACTAAATTCTCTCTAGTGGTAATTGATATTAAGAGCTGTCCAAGAAATCTTGCTCTCCAGGCTTTGGAGATTTTTGAAAGGCTTAACGTCAAACCAACCGGTATTGTCTTAACCAACGTGAAAAAGGCTAAAGCTTCGTAAGGGAAGTGATGAGGGCGGCGTGAGATTGACCGGTTAGACCGTTTCGCTTGAGAAATCAAATTGATAAATGTCCCGTCATTCCTCAATTATAATCTCTCCTGGTAAGACCAAAAGAAGCCATGGAAGATAAACCATGATTAAAAGTATCTTTAGGGAAAAATGGAAAGAGTAGGGCAGGTAAGCAAAAACGCCTCGGCGCTCATACTGTCAAAACTCGTGACGAGCTCTCTTTTCTTCCTGCTTGCGATATTCATAAACAAGCAGCTGGGTCCTAAATACGCGGGTGTTTACGCGTACGGATACACGCTCTACACAATGTTTCAAGTTTTGCCAGATTTCGGCATTGGAAACATTTCCGTACGAGACGTTTCGCAAGACCACAGGAGGGTGAGAAAGTATTTCCCGAACGTGGTTTCTCTCAGACTTCGCCTCGCGGTCCTTGCTTTCGTTCTCATCACCATCACCAACTTCATAGGAATGCTCATACAACGCTCCGACCCTCTGTCCGGACCAAGGTTCTGGGTTGTGCTCGCCATATCATTCTGCCTTCTCGTCGAACAGCCGTTCTCCAATTCTCTTGCCGAGAATTTCATCGGTCTTGAGAAACTCACAACCGTCGCGTATGTCTATCTGATAATGGGGATTCTCAGGGTGGCCGTCTCATTCTTCGTGGTTTCGCAAGTCGGCGCAAATCCAACAAAGGATGCAGCTGTGCGCGCCCTTGTCCTTCTAATGCTCACGTATATAGGAACAATGATTTACTCGATAATACACTTCTACATAATCTACAGGCGAACTCTTTCAACTCTTGAAGCCCCACCCGCAAGAGAACTTGACAAAGCGCTTGCCGAGGCTATTGTGGTTCGTGCGCCGGGGCATGGAAGCTATGGCAGAGCAATAGTCGCGGACTATTCGCTTAAGGACATGACAGGGGATTATCAAAAAGGGGTCTTCGTTCCCGACGACCTCAAGGAACCAGATGAAATACCGCTTGAGTGGAAGTCTCATCTTTCCAGAAAAATGGGTCCGTTAAAAAACATGCCAAGACCGCAAGCACTCATGACGTTTAAGGAAAGGCGAGCGAACGGAGAAGAAAGACATGAATTGGTTCGAAGAGAGAAAGAGGAAGAAGCCACGGGGAGGTTAAGAAGCCAGGAGACGCGCGAGGGTAAAGCGCCTATTGGTAGATACGGGAAGCTTGAGCTTAAAATCGGGGACAAGAACATAACCGATGAAGCCTCCCTTGAAGCCGCGGAGGCTTCCCCTCCTACGGAGACAAAAAACCAGCAGCCGCCGCGCGCCAGCGGAGCGCAAACTAAAGGAGTGGGCTCGTCATTAAGCACAAAGGATACCGTCGCCACCGCCCTGTATCTTAAAAAAGGTGAAAGTAGGAAAGCGGCAAGCCCCGAATTGATGACTGGTCCCCAGCTAAGACGCTATTTGCTCGTAAACGCCTGGCCACTTGCTGTAGTTTCACTCGGTGTAGCCATTTACGCGTCCCTTGATGTGCCGATCCTCGCGTGGATTAAAGGGAACGCCTCGGTCGGTCTTTACAACGCCGGAAGCATGTTCGCTAAAGCGTTCGCCTTTTTGACTCTCGCTGTCAACATGGCGGTCCTTCCGGCTGTTTCCGTTGTCGGAGGTAAATACCCGGAAAGGCTTGGCAGAGTGTGGGAGAAGCTCCTTCGGTATTCATTCGTCCTTACGATACCGCTTGCGGTAATAATCCCCATACTGGCAAGACCCATTCTTCTTGTTCAGAAACACCAGTTCTCCGAGGCGTGGGTAGTGGTCTGGTTGACCATGGCCGCGATGTGCTTCACTATCATGACCGCCATAAGTTTTCCCTTTTTCGTTGTGATAAACAGGCAGAAAAGGATTACGAGCATCGTCCTCGTAAGTCTTATCCTCAAAGCGGTTCTGAACCTGATTCTTATCCCGCTTTTCGACTTCAGGGGAGCGGCAATCACGGCGCTATTAAGCGAGGCATCGGTGTTTCTGCTGATATATTTCCTTCTGTCCGGAGAGCTGAAGTACCGCCCGGAACTGCTTAAGATCCTCCCCGCCCCTGTTATCTCCTGGGGAACGCTTTACTTAACCTGGTTCGGGCTGACCAGGTTCGTGTTTACTGGAAAGCAGTTCGTGGATAAACTCTCAGGCTCCGCAATCGGCGCCCTCTCAACATCCGCTGCCGTCCTTCTGACCTACGCGGTAGCGGTGACTGTAACCCGGACGTTATCTAAGTCAGGAATAAATGAACTTAATCAACTTCTGAAAGTGGAAGGATGAAAGCGATGAAAAGACCTCGTGGTAAAGTGATGAATCCACCAAGGGTGAGAGTCGCTTTAGTCTCGGCGGTCCTCGCGGCGCTCCTCATAATCCCTTTAGTGGGGGGCTGTTCCTGCGACATAAAGCAGGTGATCGACCAGGCGTCGCTCACGTCTCGGGGCCTGAAACTGCTCAACATAATAAAGGAAAAAGCTGGCGATGGATACGACGTCAGATCGCCCCGCGCCAAATGGATTGAGGCCCTCAATGCTTACGGCAGGGGTGACTATTTACGCGCTTCATCCCTGCTTGACGAAATCGAAGCCGAGATTCCATCTCTTAAAAAAGTAGGAGAGCGCATATTCTTCAAGAGCGCCGGCAACATCACCGTTTCCGCCCTTGTTTTCAAACCCCAGGGTGATGGTCCATGGCCAACCGTGGCCGTCAACCATCCAGGGTTCGGCGACGCGGCCGACTTTAGCGATGTGGGAATAATTTTCGCTGAAAAAGGCTATCTCGCGCTCGTGTCTGACTACCGGGGGAGTGGTAAATCGGAGGGAACGCATGAACTGGCGAAGGGCGAGGTTGACGACGTAATTTTCGGGCTTAAATATCTTGAGTCAAAGGGCTGGATTGACGATGAAAGGATTGCAGCGACAGGACAAAGCCACGGGGCTACTGTTTCGATACTCGCCGCTGCCAGATACAAGAAAATAAAGTGCGTTGTCGCAGAAGCGGGCTTTAGCGACGCGGTTGAGGGATACGAGCACCTTGTAACATCCAGTGACCCTTCGGCGAAAGAAATGTTTGCCAAGGTGAAAACAATAATTCCGGGAGGTCCAGATGTGTTTCCGGAGGAATACGCCGTGAGATCAGCAATAAACTACGTGAAAGATATAAACGCTCCGGTGCTTCTCATCCACGGCGCGAAGGACCCGCTTGTGCCTGTGGGGCAATCGGTCAAGCTCTATGACGCGATGAAAGCCGCTGGAAAAATCGTGGAGTTGAAAATCTACCCGAATGAGGCGCACTGCGTGAATGACCCCGCGGGGAGAGCGGAGATCTGGAACATGACCCTCGAGTGGTTCAAGAAATACGGCGTGTGATACCGACATTTGAGAAGGCTCTCTTTGGGCAAGACTGCCTAATCATTTAAAACAGGAACGGGCAATGAGCGAAAACGAAGAGGCACTAAAGACAAGTCTGAATGAACACAGGTTGAGAGTTAAACGGATAACCGATTTCCTCAAGTTGTCCGGAGGCATGAGCGCCCTTTTGATCGGGGAACACGAGGGAATTCTCGCAAGCACTCTTGAGGAGGCTTTCGGATGCTCGGTTATCTGGTTCGAACCGATGGAAAATTTCAACGGTGCGCGAACAAGCGATATGGCAGATACCGTAGCGATTAAAAGACCGAAAGGAAATCCCCACCGCATGCCATTTGACAGCGAATGCTTCGATCGGCTGGCCTCTCAGTTCACGCTCAACTACCTTCGCGACCCGATAAGCGCGCTTACGGACTGGTGCCGCGTGCTGAAGAAAGATGGCATCGCGGCATTCGTAACTCTCAACAGCGCATTTACTGGATGGCACCAAAGACCCCTGTCGCGAATAAGGTGGACATACTCGAAAGAAAAACTCTTCGCCATGCTTAGGTGTTCAGGCTTTTCGCCAATCGAGAGCACTTCCCTAATACCGAACCTGAGGCTCCCTATGCTCTACCGCGGAGACCTCTCTTTCTGCCTTAAGCTTGAGCGGCTTCCAATCTTTCGCGAAAGCGGAAAGATACTCATAGTCTCGGCGATCAAACGGTAACATGAGCGAGTGAACGGGGTTATGAAACCTTCTGTGGGCATTGACGTGAGAGCGATATCAAACATAAACAGACACAGGGGCATCGGAAGATATACCTCGCACCTTGTGGAGGCTATCGTTTCAGCCTCCGATGAGTTTTCTTTCTATCTGTTCGGTTACGGAAACAACCCCCCGGAAAACACGGTCAGTTCGGAGGTATGGAAAAAGGTGGCGGACTGGATTGAGATTCCGGTCGGAAAAAGCGCAAGCGAATACCCTTCTCCCAATGAATACCTGCCGTTCGCAAGAGCGGTTTCAAAATCAGGCGTTAAGCTCTTCCACGGCATCGACCACAATCTGACTCCGTTTCTAAGATGCAAAAGCATAGTAACCGTGCACGACCTGATTCTCCTCATCCTGCGCGGTCCTTACCTGGGACCGAAATCCTTCATATGGATACGGGCGCACCGCAAAGCTGCTCAGAAAGCCTCCGCGGTTATAGCGGTGAGCGAATCAACAAAAAGAGACGTTCACAGGCTTTGGAACATCCCAAAGGAAAGAATACATGTTATATATGAAGGTGTAAGTTATGGATTTGAGCACGTTGACGCGGATTCTCTTCAATCTTATCTTGAGAAGCACCATATAGAAAAGCCTTATTTCCTCTATCTGGGAGGATTTGACCCGAGAAAGAACATTCACAACATGCTTTTAGGTTTTAAAAGATTCCTTAAAACAGGCGGTAGCGCGCACAAATTGGTAATATGCGGAAACGTTTCCGGCTTTGAGGATTATCTTAATAGCGAGATTTTTGACATGGGACTTGAAGAAAGCGTCCTCATGTCCGGTTTCGTAAGCGATGAGGACCTCCGCTACCTTCTCTTCGGGGCAGAGGCTTTAATCTTCGTTTCGTTATACGAGGGTTTTGGCCTTCCAACAATAGAGGCGATGGCGCTCGGGACCCCCGTTATCGCTTCCAGGTCCTCTTCCCTTCCTGAGATTCTCGAGGAATCGGGCGTTCTTGTCGAGCCTTTAGATCCAGAAGACATAGCCTCCGCAATGCTAAGAATTGTCTCGGATGAGGATTTCAAAAACGAAATAGTCAAGAAAGGTCATGAAAAAGCGAGCGCCTTCACGTGGGAAAAAGCGGCTTCCCGCGTGCTTGAGCTGTACCGCGCTGTATTAGAGGGAGGTGGCAAAAATTAAAACGAGCAATCCCTCAGCCGCACGCAATTTGCCTAAACGGAACACGGCGAGGAAATACTTTACGGGCGCGCTTGTTGCAGTAGGGCTTGCAGCGCTCGGCGTCGCGGCTGGCGTCGCGTCCGCCTCTCTCCCCTTAAAAATCCTACTTGGCGCCGTGGGTTTCATCGCTCTTTTCATTGTCATATACAAAAACCCCTTCATCGGGATCCTGCTTTTCTTGGCGTTTAACCTTACGCTGCCCCAAGCGGGACCATCGCTCGCATTGGGTCTTCAGATGGGAGTGGTCGGAGAAACCAGAGGGCTTCACTTCAACATCCATGAGATCATCATGGCAATGGTCCTTTTCGCGTGGCTTATAAAGGTTTTTCTCAAGAAAGCATCGTGGAGAGAGAAAAGCCCCATGACCATCCCCATCATTCTGTATGTTCTAACATCCATCCTTGCCTGCTTTGTCGGCATTCTCAACGGAGGTTCATATCTCCTCGCGGCTTTCAGATTCGTCAGAACAACGCTTTTTGTCTATATATTCTTCATTTTTCTTAATAACGTTAAGACAAGAAAGCAGGTGCAGCAGGTAATAGTTGTCTTCATGATTTGCGCAACGCTCGTGGCGCTTTTCGGGCTCGTTCAGAAAGTCCTGGGCCAAGCTTGGTCAGAGAATTTCTCAGTTAAAGTTTTCTCAAAGCTCGGCTATCCAAGAGAAGTTAACTACGTGGCGGGCGAGTCGGGGGGACAGGCATACAGGGTTAACTCCAGTTTCCTGCATCCCAACGTTTTGGGCGCTTACCTCGTCTTGGTGCTGCCTTTTTTCGTAAGCCTTTTGTGGTGTTACCGCAGAAGGCTTCACAGGCTGCTTCTCATCTCGGGTCTCGGCATTGTCATCGCTTGCCTTTTCTTTACGGGCTCGCGCGCCGCCTGGATCGCCGCAGCAACGATCGCCCTCCTCTACTTCATATTCGGGTTTCTGGACAAGAGGATGGTCCTTTGTCTTATCACATTGATTCTTCTGGTTTCTATTGTTATAGGCGTAATGTATCCGCCTGATTTCGTTAAGAAAAGATTTGTGTCCCTGACCGCGAAAGAGGCGGCAAAAATACGGATCTATCAATACAGCCTGGCGCTCGACTTCTTCATGGAACACCCCCTGTTTGGCCTTGGTATGGGAATGGAGGGAAGGCGTATCAGGGTGAATAACATAACCCAGATGTGGGCGGCGGTGGAAAACGCGTATCTCACCTATTTAGTGTCGCACGGGCTTGTCGGCTTTTCCGCCTTCATACTGCTTTTTATCGTGTACTGGATAATGCTACTTCTTGCCTGGAGCAACGCGAGGACCGACCCGTTCATCAAATATCACGCCGAGGCCCTGTTCCTCGGCATAGTTGGAATTGCGGTAGCAAGTCTTTTCGGGGCATGGCTCCTTTTCGGCATAGCAATGGTCACAATTTTTTGGTCTGTTTTGGGAACGGCGGGAAGCCTGTACAACATCGCCCGCAGGGAAGGGTTTCTGGTCGATAAGACCGCGAGAAAGCCGCTCTTTTCAAGCTAGCGGGCTGGCTATCAGCACTGAAGGAAATTTTCGCGTATTTCATGAGTGGGCGTTGTACTTTGAGGACTTGTCAAAAAATTTTGGATTGCACCCGGGCATAAAGCGGCTCGTGATTTCATCCGCGGGCTTTGGGATTCCTTTTTCTACCGGGAGGTGCTCGTTTTTCGTTGAAAGATTATAGCGGAAATTTCATGAAAGGGGGTAGGTGATGAACCGTAAGAAACTGGTCCTGCTTGCAAAGGGGTACGCGTTTTTAGTTCGAAACAAGATCGCCTGGATGATAATCAACAGGGTCCTCAATTTTCTTGCCTGGCTCGACATCAGGATACTGGCGCTTCTTTCGATGTGGCACCCGGACATGAATTACAGGTTGAAATACCTTCGAAAGCGTGGGGTAAGCATCGGTAAGAACGTGCACATCGATTACGGGGTATATATTGAGTTCACCACGCCTAAAGCAGTAATAATCGAGGATTATGTCGGGATAGGTTACGGGTCAAACATAATATCGCATGACGCTGGTTTAAATTCCATGTTGGACATGCCCATGAGAGTAACACCCGTGAGAATCTGTTACGGCTCGAAGATTGGCTCTTACGTAACAATCCTTCCAGGGGTAACCATAGGACCGTATTCCGCCGCCCTTGCCGGTTCAGTCGTGACAAAAGATGTTCCGGAGGGCACGGTTGTGGCCGGGAATCCTGCTAAACCGATCGGCAAAGTGGAGGACTTCATCCAGGGATGGCAGGCTGACATGAAATTGCGGCCCGAGTTCTATTATGACCACCCAAATGAAAACAGGCCTCCTTCAACCCCGTTTGACCATCTCGTAACATGGAGAAAAGAGGGCATCAAGATCCAGCCGCATACGAAACTGAGAACGGGAACGCCGTTCGATTACATACTTGACGCAAAACAGATGGATTCGCAAGAGTGATTTTCCGCAAAAGAGTCATAGGTTAGGGCAGGTTCCGTTGAATACAGAATATGATTGCCTAAACGACCCATCCATATACAACAGGGAGTATTTCCAAAAAAGGGAGTCCATAAAGGATTTTCAAATTGAAATCGAGCTTCTTTTAAGACTGCTTGAACTCGAGCCCGGCTTAAAAGTGCTCGAGATCGGGTGCGGGAGCGGATTGCTCTTATCCATCCTTGAGAATAAAGGATGCATACCTTACGGGATTGACATCTCCGAAGACGCTCTGGAGATTGCAAGGAAAAGGGTTAAATCCGGGGAGGTCTACGCAGCAGGGGCGACCAACACCCCCTTCGAGGACTCGAGCTTTGACCGTCTGGTGGCAAATCACCTCATTGAACACCTGCCTGATCTTGACCACGCCCTTCCCGAATGGAAAAGGGTCTTAAAGCCCGGAGGAATTCTTGCCTTCTGCACGCCAAACAAACTGTATCCGGACAAACTCATATTCGATGACCCGGGACACCTTCGATACTACGACACGCGCGAACTTGGGGCGATACTCGAAGCGGCGGGTTTCGCCGTAGTTGAAAACTTCACGGTCTTTCCCCATTTGGGCTTGAGGGCCCTCAGCGTCAAACTGGGCGTTCCCCTGTACCGCCTGTTCAAAAACATGCCCTATTTCCGCTACAGGGGGCGAAGCGTTCTTATATCCGCCTCTTTGAAAAGGAATTGAAGTGCGTCAACTAAGAGTACTCGTCGTCAACCACGCAGTTGATCTCGGGGGAGCCGAACTTATGCTCCTCAGAACGCTCGAGCAAGCTTCCGATTCAGACCTCGAGTTTGAGGTCGCCTGCCCGCATGAGGGTCCCTTAACGCGGGAACTTGGAAAATTGGGGATAAAATTTCACCTTGGGCATCCATCCGAAAGGTTGCTCGGTATCAAAAGGAAATCACTCGGCAAAAAAGGCGCCTCCATTTTGCTGTACCCGGTCGATTTCCTCATATCAGTCCTTAAGCTTTTCATCCTGATACGTAAAAGGGGATATGACCTCGTGCTGACAAACAGCGCGAAAGCAGACATTTACGGGAGCGCCGCGGCGCGGCTTGCAGGCAAGCCTGTTGTCTGGAGAATTCATGACATTGTAGATCGAGACGCTTTCAATTCCCTGAACCTTTTCCTTTTTGGGTTTTTCGGAAAATTCTTTGCGTCCAAGGTGCTCGCGATTTCAAACGCGGTATCGCGCGCAATTATATCAATCGGGGTTCCGGAAGAAAAAGTCCTGACGATATACAATGGTGTAAACGTTCAAGCAGAAATAGACGCTGAAAAGAGGCGCAAGATCAGGGATGAGTTCGGACTTGATGAGGGAACGCCCGTCGCGGTAATGGTCGGCAGGCTCGTCGACTGGAAAGGACCGGATGTTTTCATCCGGGCCTGTTCCGCCGTCGCCCAGCAAGTTCAACAGGCTAAATTTCTCCTCGTTGGCAGCCCCCTTTACGGAGACAAAGAGTACGTAAATTTCTTAAAAAAGCTCTCAAGCGAACTTAAAATGGACGAGAAAATAATATTCACCGGTTTCCGCGAAGACGCTTTCGACGTGATTTCTTCAGCCGACTGCCTCGTCCATGCGTCAACCTTACCTGAGCCTTTCGGTCTTGTGATTGTAGAAGCTATGTCTCTGGGAGTGCCGGTGATAGCGACAAACGCCGGCGGCGTCCCGGAGATTGTCGAAGACGGCGTTACAGGAATACTCGTGCCGCCCGGAGACGCGAATTCACTCGCGTCTGCCATGGTGAGGTTACTTGTTGACCCCGACTTAAGAAAAGAAATGGGGGAAAGGGCGAAAACGCGTGCCTTTGAGCTATTCGATATAAGGAATAATTCCAGGGAGATCTTCGATGCGCTTGAAAGCGTAGCCAAAAAAGGGAAAGGCTGAACCCTTGCAAGCGTTCCTGGAAAGCGGGGCTCTCTTTTTGGCGAAGATTCATCTAACAAAGGTAGAGGGTCGGCATCTTTTCATTCATTTCGCCTGATATAACCACGGTGAGCCGACAAGCCATGTGTCAGCGTCTACGTGTTCGGTACCTTTTCATTCGTTTTGCCGTTATAAACACCGTCAGCGGGCTGCCGGAATATGCGTGATTTGCGGTAGGGCACTTCGCCTTATTTTCCCATCTTATCCATAATCTCTAATCAAATCCGCCAATCAAATGCCATCTTGTTAAGACAAACCCGCTTAATGCCGACGCTATAATTGATGATTGTTAACTTTGGCTCTGAGCGGTTGATGAGAAGATGCGTTACAGTTATGGTGGTCATATGAGAATCGGAATCGAGGGAAGGACGCTACAGGGAAGAAGATACGGCGTGGCGCGTTACACCAAGAATCTTCTTTCCTGGTTTGTCAGGCTGGAGCCGGAAAACCATTATATTTTATATCTTTCCGAGCCCATTGATCTTCGTGGCTTTGATCAAGCTAACTTAAGCTTCCAGGTGATAGGAAGCGATAGGATACCGCTTGCCTGGAGACATTTATATCTTCCTTTAAGAATGAAGAGAGACAAGGTGGACATACACTTCTCGCCTTCGTATTTCGTGCCGCTTTTCAAAGTCTGCCCTTACGTGGTCGTGGTGCACGACATTAGTTTTAAAGCGCATCCAGAGTGGTTTGCCAGAGACCTAAGAATGAAGTTTGATGACCTCTTCTGGCCCAGGGTCAGGGCAGCCGAAAGAATCATAACGGTAAGCGAATATTCGAAAAAGGAGATAGTAAGGCTTTTGGGCGCAGACCCGGAAAAAATCACAGTTATATACGAGGCGGCGGAGGAATTTTTCAAGCCCATCGAAGACAAGGAGCGACTCAAATCCATCATGGAAAAATACGGTGTATCCGAACCTTTCATACTCACTGCAGGCTCAATACACACGAGAAGAAATCTGGAAAGACTCATAGAAGCCGTCGCCATTGCGGGTAGGCGTCTCGGGCTAACGCCTTGGCTCCTCATCCTCGGAACTCCCGCGCCTTTCAGTCCGCCGGTTGACATCTGGGGAACAGCGGCGAAATTCGGTATCCAACAGTTTATACAGCACATAGAGTATGTGCCGGAGGAGGACCTTTTACTTCTTTACAACGCGTGCGCGCTTTTCGCATATCCATCTCTCTATGAAGGTTTCGGCCTTCCGGTCATCGAGGCGATGGCGTGCGGCTGTCCTGTGTTATGCTCAAATCTCACATCCCTACCAGAGGTGGGAGGCGAAGCGGTGGTATATTTTGACCCGTTCGAGGTGGAATCGATTGCCCAAGCGATATGTGAGATATTTGAGGATGATAACCTGAAAAACAGGCTTAAAGAGGAGGGTAAGAAAAGGGCTTCATCTTTTTCATGGGAAAGAGCGGCTCGAGAAACACTGAAAGTCTTTCATGAAATCGCGGGGTGATGCGTAAATGGAAGCGGACATTAAAAGCGAAAAGAAAAAACGCACGGTTAGCGCGGTGATCCCGAACTGGAATCGCAAGACTGACCTGCGCGAGGCGCTTCTTGCAATAAAAGCACAGACTTATCCGGTGAGTGAAATAATCGTCGTTGACAATAATTCCCCTGATGGCACGAGAGAGATGATAGAAGAGGAATTCCCCGATGTTATGTTCATACAATCGCCTCACAACATTGTCATACAGGCTCTAAATATTGGAGCTAAGACGGCGAAAGGAGAGATAATATATCACCAGGACAATGACGGCGTTCTGCCGCCCAACGGGATTGAAGAGATGATGAAAGTCTTCGACCTCGATCCGAGGATTGCGGTGGTTCACTGTAAGAATCTCTATTACGACACTGGCGAGGTGTTTGACCCTTATAGATGGTTCACGCCCGAGGAACACGCGTCAGATAGAATTTTCGACGTGCCAACGTTCCACGGCAACGGCGCGCTAATAAGGAAAGACGTTCTTGAGGAGATAAATTACATTGAACCCGAGATCCTTCTTTATCAATTTGAAAGAAACATATCCGCGAAGGCGATCGACAGGGGTTACAGGATAGTTTACTATCCTAAGGTCTCTATCAGGCACAAGATATCACGGGAATCCCGGGACCCCGGTCACAGGATGTACATCACAATGACTGGTGGATGGTGGTATCTCGCCCGTTTCTATCCTGTCGGACTCGCTTTGAAAAAGTCGTTCTATTATCTGATATTCTTCATCCTTCTGACGATAAAATACAGGACGCTCAAGGATTTTTACAGAGGTATTCTCGACACTCTTTTAGGGCTCCCTCAGGTGCTCAGAGGAAGGACCGTTCTTTCCCCCGAGACAGTGAAGTTCCTTGAAAGCAAGCCATACGAGACATCCATGATAATCTACGGCTCAATCGACACCATTCGCAAATGGATAAAATCAAAACTCGGCAGAGGATGAAAGGAGGAGGTAAAAGATGGATGAAGAGACCAGCCCCGCCAAGACAATCCTGTCCGACCTCAAACTTGCGGTAAAGCGCAAGGGGCTTGGTGGATTCCTAAGAGACATTCTGCTTCATGCGGGAAATCAGGCTATAGCGTTTTACCGCATTTACCACTGGCTTTATAAGCGGGGTCACGTCCTGCTTGCTTTTATCTGCTTCAGGCTCAATTATTTCCTTTGCGGTGTAGAGATTCACCCGGCAGCCGAGATAGGACCAGATTTTCACCTTGACCATCCAATAGGCGTAATCATAGGAAGGCGCACAGTGATCGGAAAAGGCGTGCGTCTCTATGCTCACGCTGGCGTTGGCGGAGTGGGGCTTGCCGAAGAAAAGCCGCTTCTCGTCATTAAAGACAACGCGCAAGTTTACCACGGAGCGGTGGTGGCCGGCTCCTGCACCATAGGTGAATACGCGCAGATCGGGATAAACTCTGTTGTTTTGGACCAGGACATACCTCCCTACGCGGTAGTTGTTGGCAACCCGGGAAGAGTCGTGAAGATAGGAGACAAGCGCGTCAACCCGGACGACTACAAGAACTATAAGTACAACCCGGATGATTATCACGGACCGATTGAGGAAGAACGGCCAACCGAGAGCGGTGAATGGATGGAGCCATAAAAGCTCAACCGCCGTCCCAGCCTCCGCAGAGCCTCTCTTTTGAAGAATTTAAAGAGGGGGCATACGTATCACAAGATTCTACGCGCTTCATGAAACCTGAACGCCCAACGTATCAGAAAACTTATCGGGTCGAGAATTTGTGATTTTCGGGCTCGAATGATGTGAGGTTTCAGGAATATCAAAACTCTCACAGTGCCGTGTTTCACAAATGGATGGGAAGGTGGATCAGTAGGCCCCTCTTCTGCTAAAAACGGCCGTGATGGTTCTAATTATCGTCTTAATGTCCAACCAGAGAGACCAGCGCTCAATATAGTAAAGGTCGTATTTGACCATCTCGTCAAAGGGCAGGTCGCTTCTCCCGCTAACCTGCCAGAGCCCTGTGATCCCAGGCTTGACGTTTAACCTCAGCTTGTGCCATTCCTTGTATTTTTCCACTTCCTCGGGCAGCCCCGGTCTTGGACCGACAAGGCTCATTTGTCCCGCGAGAACGTTGAAAATTTGTGGCGCTTCGTCGATAGAGAATTTACGAATCCACCTTCCCACTCTCGTAACCCTCGGGTCATCATATACTTTCCAGAGAATGTCATCGTGCTTCTTCTCGCTTTTCAACATTGGTCTCATTGACTCAGCGTCCTTAACCATCGAACGGAACTTTATGAATTTAAAGGGCTTTCCTCCCTTCCCCACCCTTGTCTGTGTGAAGAAGACGGGACCAGGAGAATCGATCTTTATCGCGATCGCGGTTGCAATGAGGAGGGGCCAAAATATAAGCAGGGCGATTATCCCAAGAACATAATCCTCTACCGTCTTCAATACCAGGTCAAAGCCGCTCAATCTCTTTCGCCTCAGGGGGACAAGCGAAATCCCGCCTACCTCACGGATCATTATCTCGTCGGTTATAACCTCGTAAAGCCTGGGTAGGATTGAACATTCGACCTCGGCATCGCTGCACTCGGAGACCACATTGAGCATGTCCTCGTCTTTTTCGCGTGAAAAGCCTATTACAACTTTCTCCACTCCATATTCTTTTACAATCCTGCGGAGATCGCCCGTTCCTCCAAGCACTCTGAGGTGCTTTATCTCAGGTTCCTCAAATTGCGTGTAAAGTGGGTCATTGTCTATGAAACCCACCGGACATAGCCCGAACTCTGGATGTCTGACCATCTTGAGCGCAAGGGCCTTGCCGACTTTGCCGGCGCCAACTATCAGTGTTCTCCGCTTGACCACGTCATCCGCCCCCGCAATAGAGTAGGCGAACTGGAGAACGACCCGACCGGCAAAGATGAAAAGTATCGAAAAGAACCACAGGAAAATGAGATAGCCCCTCGCGGGGTCTTCAGCTTTGAGCAGGAACATAACGACTAGAAAGGACACGATAAACGCGTTTACCGCGGCGATAACCCGGGGAAGTCTGTCGAGAATACGTATCCTAACGTGAGTCTGATAAAGTCCGACAATCTTCATGAAAAGAAGAAGAATCGGCAAGCCGCAAAGAAGCGGATAAATCAACTGATGGAATTCCGGAATTTTCGCCGGGGGAAACCTGGAGGTCATGAATGTAAATTCGAACCTCATCCAGTAAGCAAACCTCGCCGCCCCTAAAAATGCGGCGATATCAAAGATCACCCTCAATGCGACGAGTTCCAGGCTCTTGAGCGTTCTTTTTGAAAGGTCGCGCGGGCGCTCTTCCTTCGCCGCTCCTTTCAGGAAAGCGTCAAGTCCCTCTTCTTCGCTGATAACAATATCGGGATTATTCCCTTGCATCCTCACGCGCTCAGCGCTTGGCAGTATTTCTTTTCGCATTTTCTCGCCTTTCATCTCCCGTTTACCACCCGCGGTTCAACACTTATAACGTTTTATACCTTTCCGTGGTTCACTGCAGTCGAGCGCGAGATTCTGAAAATTTCCCCCATTCCGAATATACGAAATTCCTAATCTTTTCCTTGAACACAGATACGTCGTATTTCTTCGCGTGCGCAACAAGAGTTGACCGGTCGAATTTTTCAGGCTTGAAATTCTTAACCGCCTCGATTAAAGAATCGGGCTCCTGACGCTCGAAAAATACGCCTGTCTTGCCCTCAATAACAGTCTCCACCGCCCCGCCCGCGCGATAAGCAATCACGGGCCTTCCGGCAGCCATTGCCTCAAGCGGGGTGATACCGAAATCCTCTTCGGGGGGAAATACCAAAGCTATACAACCCGCATAAATCTCGGCAAGCTCCTTATCCGAGACCTTCCCCAGAAACTCTATGTTAGATTTCGCCATCTCTTTGAGCCGACCAAATTCTGAGCCCGTGCCCACAATCTTTAAAGGAAGACCAAGATGATTGAACGCATGGATGGCTAAATCCACCCTCTTGTAAGGAATGAGCCTTCCGACCGTGAGAAAGTATTCTCCGGGCGAATCGGATAGCCTTATCCATGAGGTATCCACGGGTGGATTAATAACAGTAGCATCACGACGGTAGTACTTTTTGATTCTTTCCGCCACGTTACAACTGTTCGCGATAAAAATGTCAACCCGGTCAGCCGCAAGGCGATCCCACATGCGAAGGTAACTCGAAAGATAGGGCATCACCATTTTTATGAATGCGTTAAGCAGGCCGAACTGCGGGTATTTCAAGTAATAATGGTATCCGCTCCAGTAGTACCTGATCGGCGTGTGGCAGAAACAAATATGCAAGGTATTGGTCCCGGTTATTACCCCTTTGCTCTCGGCGTGTGAGCTTGAAAGCACCACGTCATAACCTGATAAATCGAACCGCTCAAAAACAATCGTTCTGAGAAGCGGAAAAGCCTGGTGTTTCTTTTTAAGAACCGGTATTTTCTGGATGAAAGATGTCTCAACACGGGCTTGAGCAAGCTGCGGGAACTCCTCCGGTATGAAAACCGATGTGTATATGGGAGCATCGGGAAAAATTTCATGAAAAGCTAAAACCACTCTTTCCGCGCCCGCAAGATTTGTAAGCCAGTCGCAAACGATCGCTATGCTTAAGTCAGGCAACCCTATCACGTGCCCTTTCGTTTCCGAACCGTCAAAATCCGTCATTTTCTAGTAATCTCACAATTAGTATAATCGGCAAAGAAACCGTATTTAATAAGATACGCTCGGATTTATTTCTTGTGCCCAAGCGCAAACGAAAAATAGTGAACGAATCACAATATCTCCAAAAAGCGTGATCTCTCGTCCGCTGATGATCGTCCCAATGGAGAAATCTTTTAATCACATAATTGTAGACAGAAACTAACACTTGTCGAACAAGCCAGCGCATCCGCAAAAGCCCAGCGTGTTTGGCCGAATACAGTAGGCATTTGATACACCCGATATTGGCACGAAGCGGCTGGGAATACCTTATTTCCCCGTTGATTTTTTAACTTAGGATATGGACGCGAGTCCTTCGCTTTACCTGACTAAAGGCTGGAAATTCTCAATGGCCGTTTTTAACAAAAAATTCGAGAAAGATGTTGCTTGTAATACTTGACGCGTTATAAAATTTCGCAAAAATCTCCACGGATTTGCTTGCCGAAATTTGCGTTTGAGGTTGTCGGATGGAAGCTCGGGTACCTTATCGAAAACGTTTCTCGTTCTTAATTTCGTATTCCCTTACTTCTTCGAAATTCGCCTTCAAAACTCGCCCGTCGTTAAGTCATGTTTGCGAAAGGAGGGGATAATGCAATCAGGAAGGGAACCGAGAATCATTGCAATCGACGCTGGTGGAACCATGACCGACACATTCATCATCGACAGAAACGGTGAGTTTGTTGTCGGTAAGGCGCAGACAACCCCTGAGGACGAGTCCTTGGGATTCATGAACTCCTCAAAAGACGCCCTTTCCTACTGGGGAATGGATGTCAAAGAAGCCTTCCCTGCGATTGTTACAGGCATTTACTCGGGAACCACCATCATAAACCGCCTGCTTCAGCGAAAGGGAAGAAAAGTTGGGGTAATCGTGAGCAAAGGGATGGAGGACTACTTCAGGCTCGAAAGGGGGGAGCAGACCTACCTGGGTTACTCCTACTCGGACAGGCTCCATGTATGCACGCATCAGCACAATCCCCCTCTCGTCCCGAGGAACCTGGTAAAGGGCGTCCCGGAGAGAATAGACTGCTTCGGGGATGTGGCAATTCCCCTTCAGAAAGAAGAGGCGAAGAAAGCCATCCTGGAACTCCTCGATGAGGGCGTGGAAGCCGTCTGCGTGAACCTCCTTTTCTCCTATCGGAACCCTACCCACGAGCTTCAAATCAAGGAGATGGCACAGGAGCTCATAAGGGAAAGAGGTCTTGATGTGGAGGTTTACACATCCTCCGAGTACTATCCGATGCGCTGTGATTTCCCGAGGGCAAACACCCTGGTGATAGAGGCAGCCTACGCCGAGCCCTCAAGGGTCCACATGAGAAACATAGATGCCCGCGTTAAGGAGGAAGGGGGCAAGTTTGACTTAAGGATAATGGCATCTCACGGCGGCACGATATCCCTCGAGGCCAAGGACCTTGCCAGAACCCTCATATCAGGTCCGATAGGAGGGGTCATCGGGGCAAGATGGCTCATGGACAAGCTCGACATAGAAAACGCTTTCTGCACCGACATAGGCGGGACATCATTTGACCTTGCCATAATCACCAGCAAAGAATACGACATAAAACCCTACCCTGACATCGCAAGAACCCTCCTTGCCATCCCCTTGGTGGAAACAGATTCCGTGGGGGCGGGAACCGGCTCCTTCATAAGAATCAATCCCACCTCGGGAAGAATAGAGATAGGACCTGACTCCGCCGGGTATCTGATCGGCACCTCCTGGCCGGAGGGAGGAGTGGACACTCCCACCATAAACGACTGCGACGTGGCCCTCGGCCTTATCAACCCCGATTACTTCCTGGGAGGGGAGATAAAGCTGGATAAGGAAAGGGCGATAGCGGAGATAGAAAGACAGATAGCAAAGCCGCTGGGGATTGGGGTTTACGAGGCGGCAAGCGGAGTGGTGGAGCTTTTCGAGGAAACTCTCAAAAACGAGGTTTTCGCCCGCATCCTCGGCAAAGGATACGCCCCCTTAAACTACACCCTTCTTTCCTATGGGGGCGGGGGACCGCTGCATGTGGGAGGAATCTCCGAGAAGATGGGATTTGAAGATGTTCTCGTCCCAACATGGGCAGCCGGTTTCAGCGCCTTTGGCTGCGCCTGCAGCGATTTCGAGTACCGGTTTGACGCATCACTTGACCTCCCCATCCTGCCAGGACTTCCCGATGATGCCAAAGAGGGGCTTGTGGCAATGATAAACGCAAAGTGCGCCTCTTTAAGGGAGAGGCTCATCACTGAGTTTAGCAAGAGCGGGGTAGATGAAAGCAAGATATCCTTCACCGTCTATCTCAGGATGCAGTACCTGGGGCAGTTAAGGGACCTTGAGGTGAACACCGGCAAAGAGTGGATAAGCGGGGCAAAGGATTTAAACGAGGCGATTGACGCCTTCGAGGAGCTCTACTCCAAGGTGTACGCAAGGGCGGCAAGGTCACCGGAGCTCGGTCACCTGATCACTCACGTGATAATGGCGGGGAAGACGGATGTGGAAAAGCCGAACATCCCGCTCGAGCCCCTCTCGGGTGAGGACCCCCCGTCTGAAGCCGCGAAGGGAACAAGGAAAGTTTACCGGAAAGGCCAGTGGCTTGAGGCATCCCTCTATGAGATGGGTCTGCTAAAAGCTGGGAACACCATCAAAGGTCTTTCAATAATCGAAAGCCCTTCAACCACCTTCGTGGTGCCACCCGGGGCGAGCGCTTATCTTAATGAGCATCTCATATTCCACCTTAAGACTCAGTAAAAGGAGGAGAAGATGGCTACTTTCCTTCCCAAGGAAGCTGGAGAAACAGAAAAGGGCTACAAGCCCATCGGTTGGGACGGCATGACCTTGAGGGAGATGCTCGAAACCAGCGAGCGCCTGTTCGCCGAGACAGGTCGCTACTGGGGGATTGAGGAGCTCACCCTCAAGGAGAAGGATCCGATAAGATATGAGAAGATCTTCGCAAAACTCAGGGGAGGGCTTGTAAACGCGCGGGAGACCGCCATGAACATATCAGCCTCCCCCATAGTTCAGGAACTGGGGGAGCTCTGCTTTGCCTTCTATACCCCCGAAGGAGATTCGGTTGCCCTCTCCACCGGAATCATCGTGCACGTCCACACCATGAGCGACGCAATAAAGTTCATGATTAGAAATGACTACGAGCTAAACCCCCGCATCCGCCCGGGAGACATATTCTCCAACAACAAGCCATCAATAGGGGATGCCCACAACGCGGATGTCCAGACCTTTGTCCCCATCTTCTGGGAGGGGGAGCTCATCGGATGGGCCGGCGGGGTTACCCACGTAACCGACATAGGAGCCTCAACCCCCGGGAACGTTCCGGTGGGTCCCATCTCCAGTTACGAGGACGGGCTCGATCTTACAGCCAACAAGGTGGGGGAAAACGACATACTATATCAGGACCATGAGATCAGGTGTGAGATGGGAGTGCGCACCCCTATGTTCTGGAAACTCGATGAGCGAACCAGAGTTGCCGGATGCCACATGATAAGGTACGCGGTGGAAAGGATAATTCAGGGGGAAGGGATTGACACCTTCAAGCGCTTCATAAGGGAGGCAATTGAGGAGGGAAGAAGGTCATTCATCCACCGGGTTAAAGAACTCTTGATTCCGGGTAAGTATTTCGCGGTGACGTTTGTTGACCTGCCGCTTGAGGGTGAGATGGGCCTTCCGGATTACGCCGCGGTTGACCGCCTGTCTCACGCACCCCACGAACTCACCATCGGACCAAACGGGGAGTTCCATATTTCCTTTGACGGGGCGAGCAAGTGGGGCTATCACTCCTTCAACTGTCCGCCGAGCGCCATGCAGGGTGCTATCTGGGTTCTGCTTACCCAGACGATGATACCAAACGACAAAGTGAATGACGGGGCCTATCTTGCCACCACTCATTTCTTCCCGCCTTACACCCTCGCAAACCCTGTGGTGAAGGAAGCCGCGACCGGGGCGGCGTGGGGATTTTTGATACCGGCTTTCACCGGCCTTATTCGGAGCCTCTCCAGAGGGCTTTTCGCCAGGGGCTACCTTGAGGAAGTGCTCTCCAGTTACGCGATGACCATGAACGCCATGCAGGGCGGCGGCAAAGACCAGTACGGAAGGGAAACGGGAATCTTAAGCTTCGAGCTCTCCGCGGTCGGGACTGGAGCGCGCAGCGTGCTCGATGGCGTTGACTACGCCGCCGCGATGTGGAACCCGGAAGGGAACATGGGGGACATCGAGGTATGGGAGCTGGTGATCCCGCTTATGTACCTCGGGAGGTCCGTGAAGCCCAACACAGCCGGTCCCGGAAAGTACAGAGGCGGAAGCGGTTTCCAGTCTCTTTACGCGATCTGGAAATCCCTCGACATAGTGATGCAGAACGCCGGGGATGGAAACGTGTTTCCCGCCCCCGGAATCTTCGGGGGATACCCCGCTGCAGCAGGCTACCGTCACAACGTGCTCGGCGCCGACCTGCTCAAGCGCTTTGAAGAGGGGAGGGAATATCCAACGAAAGAAAACGATCCCGGAGACTCGGAGATATCAAGGCTATGCGAGGGAAAACACCTGTTTGACAAAAGAACCCTCAATTACCCCTACAGGATGAACCACGGGGACATCTACTACTCATGGTACAGGGGAGGCGGAGGTCTTGGAGACCCGCTCGAAAGGGACCCTGCCCTAATCGAGGAGGACCTAAACAACGACATACTGCTGCCCAGATACGCTTTGTCCATCTACGGAGCTGTTGCAAGACAGGATGAGAACGGAAGATGGGTAGTTGACCGCGAGGCAACCGAGAAGAAAAGAGCAGAGATCAGGGAGGAAAGGGGAAGGATAGCGATCCCCGTATTCCAGTTCCTCACGGAGGAAAGGGAAAGGATTTTGAAGGGGGATATCGCGCTTAAGGTTCGCAGAATGTACAACGAGTCGATAGAGCTGTCAACCGAGTGGGGTAACTGGTTCAAGAGTTTCTGGAACCTCCCCCCTGATTTCCGCTTCAGCGAGGATGAGTGATTGGAGGTATGAAAGATGCCTGAGTACGATAAGGAAACAATAGAGAAGCTCATTGACGGCAAACTCTCCTGGCCTGAGGTCAAAAGGATGATGAGCTCATTTAAGGACCCTGACAGATTCGACAAATACGTACAGATACTCCAGGACAGAGTCGACTGGGAGGATAAGATACTCCTCCCACTCGGCCTTCACCTCTACATAGTGCAGAAAGCCGATGGCTCCAGGGTGGTCAAATGCGACTGCGGCTTTGAGTTCGGGGACTACCGCGACAACTGGAAGCTGCAGGCTCTGATCTATGTGAGAGACACCGAAGAAAAGATGCAGGAGATTTATCCCCCTATGATGCATGCCGACCCCGAATGGGTTGTTCTAAGAGAGTATTACTGTCCGAGGTGCAAAACACAGCTGGAGGTTGAGGCAACGCCCAGGGGTTACCCGATAATCTTCGATTTTCAGCCTGACCTGGAGGCTTTCTACAGGGAATGGCTCGGAAGGGAGATATAGACTCCCCGGGCGGAATTTTGAAACCGCGCTTTCGGTTCCCGCGATAACAACAGGATAACTGTGCTCATCCAAGACCGACGTTGAGATTTTAAAAACGCGCAGGAGTAAACGCGGCTACCCCAACAAAAAGATTACTCCACTGAGTCATGTTCATACCGGCGGGTCTTCCGGCGGGAAAGCGCCACCGGTCCATCCATTGCCCCGCTTGAATAATCTTTTTTGCACTTTTTAAGGCGGTAAATTGGAAAAATTTATCTCATAGAAATATTATTTCCACATCAAACTACGAATTAGAAAAGTCTCAAGTCAAACGAGATCGCATTTGCTCTAATTATAAAATTGGATCTCGGAATTGGATGAGAGGTGACTGGCTTAAAACCGAGGGAGGGTTAAAGTGAAAGTCGTCATATGCGGCGCTGCGGGGCAGCTCGGAAGCGAGCTTGTAATCAGGTTCAAAGAGGAGGGACATGAGGTACTGGCCTATGACCTGGATCTGGATATCACCGATTTCGACCTGATAATGAGCAAGGTTCCGGAACTCAAGCCAGATCTTCTCATAAACTCAGCCGCACACGTCAATGCGGACGAGGCGGAACTCAAGCCTGAAATCTCATACAGGGTCAATTTCACCGGGACACAGAACCTTGCGCTTGCAGCGCAAAAAGTTGGCTGCCCTCTCGTTTTCATCAGTTCCGACTACGTGTTTGACGGGGAAAAGGGCACGCCTTACACGGAATTTGACGAGCCAAACCCGCTTGGCGTTTACGGCAAAGCGAAACTTGCTGCGGAAAGATACATTGTTTCGGTGCTGAATCAGTACTATATTTTCAGGACCCAGTGGATATTCGGGAAATACAGCAAACGGGATTTCGTGAAAAGCATTCTCAAAAACGCGAAGGAAAAGGGAGAGCTTCGGGTAGTCACGGATGAGACCGGAAGTCCCACGTCAGCTTGCGACCTCGCCCAAATCATTTATCTGGTTTCCACTTCGGGCAAGTTCGGAACTTACCACGCGACGAACTCCGGAGTCTGTTCCCGGTTCGAGTTCGCGAAGGAGATTCTTGACATCGCGGGTTGGTCTGAAATCCTGGTTCAGCCAATCTTGTACAAAGAATTGAATCTTCCCTGCCCGAGACCAAAATATTCGCCTCTGGAAAACATGAACTTGCGGCTGCAAGGATTCCCTTCCCCACGACCATACGGTGAGCCGCTAAAGGAGTATATAAGTTGGCTTCTTCGGGAAGGAATAGTCTGAGGTCTTAGCCTAAAGGAACTCCAAACAACGCGAAGGAATCAACACTCTTCTTTCCGGTACAAATGGCGTATCACAAAGGAACTTGGTGAGGCAGCCAAACATGGCGAAGGAATCAACCTTCCTCTTTCCGGTTTTCCGCACCGGCGAGCTCTTTTCCCGCCTCCCACCACTTCCACAGCCCGAACCAACACATCCACTGCCCGGGAGACCTCATGATTTGAAGCTCGGCTTCCCTTGCGCACTCGAGCATGATGTTCCTTGCATCCTCTTTGCGATTTCCCGTATTTTGGGGATAAATGGGTTTGCTCACCCGCAACATCAGGCGGGGTCCCCACCCGTCGCGGTACAACACGACCGGGACAATCGGCACATTAGCGTCCAGAGAGAAATGGGCTACACCGTCCGCGAGGGCGGCCGGACGCCCGAAAAGGGGAACAGCGCACTTTCCAGGCACGTCAACCGTCAGCCCAATTCGTTTTCCCTTTTTAAGAATTTCCCTCGCGGGAGTTATGGCGTCAAAACCGGGACCGGCAAATATCACGGGGTCTTCCGGGTCACAACCTAAAGATATGCCGAATTTGAGCATTGCGTCAGGGTATTTGGAGATGGGAAGATTTTTCGGGCACCACGTGATCGGTGTGTAAGGCTTGCCCAGATTAGCCATTACCGCGTGAAGGAGTAATGGCGTGGCTCCTGTATGGGTCGTCATCACCAGAAGCCCTCCACCTCTGGAATCAGCCTCCTCGAAATTTTCCCAGCCCGCTATCTTAAGATTCTGCATTATTTTTTCCTTATAGCGGGCGAAGAATATCCCGTCAAGCACGGGCATGATCATGGATGAGCAAGCCTGCCTCGCAATCCTTTTTATCTCATAATCGTTTTTTATCCCCGGGAAGGCTTCCTTTATTTTCTTGTACAGGTCCTTTCGCATACGAGGCCTAAACAGGAAAATGAGAGTGCCAAGCGTCTCGAAGACCAGACGGAGCACTATTGCGGGAAGCACGTATGAGAGCGCGTATGTAAATCTGAAAAGCAATAGCATAATAAAGTCCATCGCTCTAACGATTGCGCCCTTCATCCCAGCCTGGCGCTTTTCCTCATCCCCGCCGCTATTCTGACCGTTCATTTCTCTCCCTTCGCTCATTTAAGTGTATGGAGAAGATTTCTCAAGAAAACCCTTGGGGTAATCACAAATTAAGGAACACTTTGGACTGCGCCGAGCGTCTCCTGCAATTTCGCGGTAGCTTCTTTGGTCAGCCTTTCAGCCTCCGCTATCTTGCTAAGGTCCGCCTCTGCTATTCCCTCAAGATATAGGTCGCAAGCTCTGATATACATGTCGAAACAGGAAATTACCTCATTTTTAACCCCTTGAAGCTGAGGCGGGACCGGAATTGCGGCTATCTCGTTTCTGGTCTTAATGAGACTCGATTTTGTGGCGCTTATCTCCGAGGCGACCTGCATCCCCGTCACAACGCTGCTTCCAGCTGATTCGATATTTTCCCGGACGCTTTCCATCTCCGCCGACAGTTCCGCCCCAGTTATAACCGCGATTCCCTCGAAGCCGGTCTCCTCCTCCTTCTGCTTTTCCTCAGCCTCTTTTCTGGCACGCTCCTCGGCAAGCTGCTTTTCGTGTTCCGGGCTGTATTTATCCACGTATTCTATCTTGTAGTTGGGAGCATCCTTGGGGTGAACATACGCGGTTTTGGTGTTGTCGCTCCAGACTCTGCCGTCGATTGGGTCGCGGACTATCGTGCCGTATCTAACCAGAACTTTTCTGGGGACGAAAACAAGGTAGAGAGAAACCGCCAGAACCGCAATGACGAAAAGCGAAAAACCGACTGTTAGCAACGCTCTCTTCCCGCGGCTCAATCCTATAAACCAAAGGTAAACTTTGCTCATTTACATCACTTGGGCGCAAAACCCAAAAAATAATTCCTTAAGCTTTTCTACTTACAACGTAATTCGACTTAAAACGTGTCAAACATTACAATCCCTGCCCATAATGTTATCAGATGCTCACGCCACAAGGAGGTTTCAATCGCGTCTTTCTTATGCCTTCTTACTGAAAGGGTAAGAAGAAAAATGAGATGATGAGGCTTTATCACCTTGCATTTTTTCAGGCATTAAATTTCGCAAAACCCAGGTAATTTTTCTTTCCCCCTCTCACCTGTCCGAACGACCGTGGGATACAATATTTTAAGCTTAAGACCTTGCTTTTCCGGAGGTGAGACGTGGATGGATGAGGGAAAAGACTCCTGGATAGACGGTGTAATAATAAAGCCGCTCATTAAACACTGCGACGAGCGGGGTTATTTTCTCGAAGTTCTAAGGGACGACGATAACCTCCTGCCGCGATTCGGGCAAAGCAGTTTCACCATGACATACCCCGGGGTCATCAAAGCGTTTCACTGGCACGAAAAGCAGTATGACCTCTGGTTTATATGCAAAGGTGAGGCAATGGTTTCCTTATATGACATGAGAGAGGAATCGCCAACGTATAATCAAAAACAGATAATATTCGCGGGCGAAAGAGAGCCCATGCTCATTGTCATCCCTCCGCGAGTCGCGCACGGTTATCAGGTGCTCGGTTCCGAACCTGTCTATCTCTTCTATCACACGACCATGTCCTACGACAGGGAAAACCCGGATGAGGGAAGGATTCCTTATGACGACCCGAGCATAGATTTCCCCTGGAGCGATAAGATAAGGGAATGAGGCTTGAACATGACTCTTAAATTGGCGTAAATGAAATCCCGAAGCCTTTTTTGGCTTCGGGACCTCAACCTGGTGGTGGATCTCGGAAACTCAATTTTTTATTTGACTGTCTTACGGGTTAAAAACTTATCCCTTCGCTTGAGTGACCTCCTTTTTTTCCTTCATACTCGAAATACATTGACCTTTGCACTATGACCGGACCGCTTGATGTGACCTTAGTCGAAACATCTGTGCTTTCAAGCCCCGGCAACCAGTCAAGACCTACCGACATTCGCGATTTCGCTGGGAGGACAAACTCATAGTCTGGCGCGCCCAGCCCCGCGGGCAACTGAAACTCCATACTGACTGAGACTTCCTTTTCGCCGGGATTCTGTACAAGAACCCATGTATCGAAAGCTCCCCCGGTGTACCCCTCGGCAAGATACCACCGGCAGGCGGGTTTTCTCACCGCCACGCTGCCCGACCCGCCATCTATGTCGCCGTACCTGAAATAAAGCGATAGCTCAGCGCAAATTTCCCTGTCTGAGATTACCTTTGTCGAGACATCCGTTTCATCAAGCCCTGGAAGCGTGTCGAGCAGAACGGACCGTCTTGAGCGCGGTTGAAGCACAAATTCGTAATTCGGGGCGGTTTTTCCGGGGGGTAGCTGGAATTCAAGACTCACATGGGCTTGGTCATCCCCCGGATTCTGGACAAGAATCCAGGTATCGAACTCTCCCCTCGTGCAGCCTTCAGGTATGTACCACTGTTTCTCCGTTTGCGTAATCCCCGTGCAGTTCGTGCCATCGCGCTTACCGTAATATTCAAAGTACATTGACCTTTCGACAACCACAGGAGTGGTCGATATTACTTTTGTGGACACCTCAGCCCACCCAAGCCCGGGAAGATGGTTCAACAGCACAGACTGCCTCGATTTCCCGGGAAGCCTGAACGTGTAAGAGGGCGCCTCGTATGGATAGGGAAGCTGGAAATCGAAGCGTACTTCAGCTTCCTCCTCGCCCGGGTTCTGCACGAGCACCCAGGTCTCAAAGAGACCCGCAGTGTAGCCCTCGGCCAGATACCAGACACGCTCAGGCTGTTTTACACCCAGAGAATCGTGACCCCCTGTTCTGCTGTTCAGATTGAAGTACATCGCGCGCTCTACGATAACCTCGCTCGTAGATTTCACCGTTGTTGACACGTCTGCAGACTCAAGCCCTGGAAGATCGTCAAGTCGGATTGATTTACGCGTGTTCGCCGGAACAACAAACCCGAAAGGAGGCGCCGAGCTCCCCGGCGGAAGCTGGAACTCAAACGTCACCAACGCGTCAGCCTTGCCGGGATTCTGCACAAGCACCCATGTGTCGAATTCGCCAGCTGTGCAACCCTCCGCGAGATACCACGTGCAGGCGGCCTCACCATTCTCAAAACTCTGAGGCGGTGAGGGTTTTGGTTCGGGCTTCGGAGTGGGAGCCGGCTTGGGTTCAGGCGTACACTCTGGTTCAGGTTCTGGCTCGGGCTCTCCTTGAACCTCAAGAGGCTCAAGGTCTTCACTGACCGTTATCCTTGCGCCCGCTTGCACACTTAAAGCGTCCGCATTCGAGAATTTTTCCTTGTCTTTATAGTACTCACTTTTGTAATTTGAAGCGAGGTCGACGAAATGGAACTTGTACGTACCGGGCGCTATTCCGCTAAGCGAAGATTTCCCATCCCTGCCTGTGAGCGTTGTTGCGATCACCGCACCGCTTTGAGAATTAAGAACTTTGGCGACGCAACCCTCTAAGGGCGAGCCGCCAGTCGAAGTGAGCTCAAAATACAGATCCGCTCTTTCGCTTCCGCTTGCTCCCTTGAACGCCAAAAGCACCGGGTCTTTCCCGATTGACACGCCGCTTATGGTTATCTTACCGCTTGAATCCCTTGAAAAGCCTGCAAGCGGCGAGTATGTGCCGGTTGTCGGATCAAGGTAGAGCGGATCTCCGTATCCGCTTACGTTCACGCGTATGGTTGCCGTATCCGAGACATCATCTCTCTTCCATACCCCAACGGCAAGGGAGCCGTCTTGGAGG
>CAKZLU010000045.1 GCA_937127245.1 uncultured Actinomycetes bacterium | reverse complement strand
AGTCGGCTCGATGGGCTCCGGGATGGGATGGTTCAGCCCCGATGGTCCGGGTCCTTCTTTAAGGGGGATAATGCGCGGGTCTTCTGGTGCCTTAAGCGGTCTTGGCATTTTCACCAAGTGTGCAATCAAACTTTACAGCTGGCCGGGACCCCCTCAAGTAAAGATTAACGGAATCCTTCTGGACGCGCAGGCTGAGATCCCGGAGAATTTCCGTTTCCATCTGTGTTTTTTTCCGGACAGGGAAAGACTCGCCGATGCGGTTTACAAGATTGGAGAGGCTGAAATTGGCTATCTTGCCTCGCGCACCGCTCTGGCGGCGCTCATATACACGGTCGCACCCCACCTCATGCGAAAGATAATTCGGACAGACACGATACGTGAGCTGTTTGGCAAGATCTCTAAATGGAGTTTCGTGCTGGTGCTTGCCGGACATTCGAAGAATGAGATTGACTATCAGGAAGCGGCGCTTAAACGCATTCTTGATGAGCATGAGGGATTTTCAATCGAGATGTTAAGCGTGCCCGTGCTCGGGGCTATGTTCTTCATGAACTATATCCGGGTTACAGCAATTCCCCTCGTTTTCCGCATGGGAGGATTGTTCTCAACTGCTCTGGACAGGAACGACACCTGGGACACACAGCTTGACTGGGCGGAGATAGGGGAAAACATAAAACGCAAGTGGATAGATAGGGGCGGAATACTCGATGACCTTGCCGATAATCCCTTTATGGCGCTTTATGAGAACAACATGTGGGCGCACTGCGAGGAAATCTTCCAGTATGACGCCCGCGATCCCAGGCATCTTGCCTCGCTCGAGCCGATGTTCATCGAATTTTCCATCGCTGCGCTCGAGAAATGCATGGAACCTTTCTCCGCCACTGACGCGAGGTTGAGAAAGATAGTAAGTCCGCTCATGGGGCATTATAACCAGTGGCAGAAGAGAATATCCGAGGCGTTCGATGAGGGTCGCGCTGCTGACACCGGGATGTACTGCGATGAGGTTGATTTTGATTTCTCTAAAGTCGAACCCGAACTGAAAGAAAAGCTCGACGGTCTTGCCGACGCGCTTTCCTGGACAGAGGATGGACCCCCATCCTGATCCCTGGGAGAGGAGAGTGATCCTAAAGGAAAAATTTAACGTGTTTAGCGTGTTGAATCTGAAAGGCGGTTATATTCAAGGATCGTTCAGAAACTGCAGCATAAAACTTTATGAAGTCTATCATGTTCGGCTCTTGATGCTTACGGGCTTTCAACCTAGTTTATGCCCACCAGGAATACAGATATTTTTGTACGGATACCGTTAATTAATCCGTATGGCTTTTGGTGTTTTTCACAAATGGGATTTTCGGCACGCTTCGCAATGCGGCATTTTTGACGTCAAAAACGGCTAGCAAGTTTTTACTTGCCGCAGTTTTATAAAGATAAAGCGCGATCTTCAGGCTTTCGAGGCAAACGCGCTTACCAACTGGACCCGTCATGTAGGGTCGACGGGCTTTGACCAAGGAGGCGTCTGCCATGGAAAAGTGGGACCTGGTTGTTGTCGGTGCCGGTCCGGGCGGTTCGTACGCCGCGAAGACTGCCGCCGAGCTCGGGCTGAAAACCGTTTTTTTCGAAAGAGGAAGGAAACCGGGAGAAAAGAACTCGTCCGGCTGCGGACTCGGTCAGAGGTGGTGGCGTGACTTCCCCGAAATAATGGAGCAACTTGAGAAGCTTCCCTCCGCTCGAAAAATCGAGATGGTGGTGATAAATCTGGTGGATGGCGAAAACCGATTGCGCTATCGGTGCGGTACCACCGGATCCGATTTATGCGCCAGCCGCTGGACTCACGGGATGGATGGAATAAGCATTTACAGAAAGGACCTTGACCCCTTCCTCGCTGAGCTCGCGGTTAAGGCTGGCGCCGAACTAAGGACATCAACTCTCGTGAGTGATGTCGTAATGGAAAAAGGGGTAGTGCGCGGGGTGGTCACGGAAAAGGGGGAAAAGATTCTT
>CAKZLU010000044.1 GCA_937127245.1 uncultured Actinomycetes bacterium | reverse complement strand
AACGGGGCGACCGTCAGGAAGCAGAAACCATAACACTTATGGAGCCGATTCTGTCCGGGAGGCCGTGACGCAACCCGCTGTTTGTTGCTTTTGAGCGGATCATAACGCTAACAGTCCCAGCCTCAACTGCTGGATAAGCCTACTAATGGGTAAAGATATTATAGTGGTTTACAGATTTAAGCCACTGCAAGTAAGCTTGCAACGCTTGGTTGGTTAGCGATGCCCTCTATCTCCGGCTCGAAGACCACATCTTTTCGCTTCATCCCCGAAGAACCGTATGAAATGGCAGATTCACAAGCTGGCTATTTTCATCAGTAATGCAGGCGGAGCGACGGGGCAAAATACCAGAATCGTTATTGATCCACAAGCTGGCTATGTTCATAAGTAACGCAGGGGTGCCGCTGAGGGAGTGGAATGTATCGTTTTATTCACCATAATTTCCACTAAAACCAAAAGCAATGCCTCTGATCTTGTTCGAGTAACACATTTTGGTAAGTTCAGAAATGCAGATAACGGCCGGGAATAGATCTTAAGTCCGCAGCCAAGGCTGAGTTCGGGGCAGCTAACACGTTTATCGAACTGGGTTTTCAATGACCCGTTTCCCCGCAAATCAGGCAGGAGGAACAGGGGACCAAGCCTCAGAGGGCCTGACTCATTTAAGCTTTCATTTAAGCTTTTTTGGCGTTCCTTGCCTGCTCCACCTTGAGGAACAGGGGACCAGCTACAGATGACCTGCCCTCCCTCTTCTCCTGATTGTTCCTGATTGTTACAGGAGGGATTTGCCTAGTTCAAAACCGTAAAGTATTTGTAGTTTGAGGTTCCCCCTGAAGTGGTTGCGGTCACCTTTACCTTACCCGGGGAGATCGAGGGGACCTTAACTTTTATCTGGGTGTTTGACCATGACGGATAGGAGGTAGCCTTTACGGAGCCGAACTTCACATATGAGCTTCCCCTTGAGGTGCCGAATGCGCTTCCCGATATGGTAACCGTTGTGTCTTTCTTTCCTGAGGTGAGGGATACGGTGGATATGGAGGGAAGAATGCTGAATGATTTTGCGCTTGAGGTCCCGCCCGATGTTGTCACAGTCAGATTCACCTTTCCCCCCGATCCTCCTGGGACCTTGACTCTTATCTGGGTGTTTGACCAGGACGGATAGGAGGTAGCCTTTACGGAGCCGAACTTCACATATGAGCTTCCCTGGGAATCCCCGAAGTTCTCCCCGTTTATGGTAACCGTTGTGTCTTTCTTTCCTGAGGTGGGTGAGATCGAGGATATCGTAGGGGTTGGAAGTGTTTCCAGGTCAAACCGTGCGAGACGGGAGCAATCCTTGCCACCTATGTAGCTGAAATCCCCTCCGACATAAATGTATTGATCGGAGACCGCAAAGGCGTAGACAGGGCCGTTCGCGTCCGGGTCCCAGGAGGTGGCATGACCTGTGGAGGCGTCAAGCGCTGCTATGCACTCTCTCGCCACTCCCCCGATGCAGGAAAAGTATCCCCCCGCGTAGATAGTGGAGCCGGAGACCGCGAGGGCCCAGACACGAGCGCTCGCGTCCGGGTTCCAGGTCGTCGCTCTCTGCACGACAAAACTGATAAGCCTTTGTCCGTCTCGCGGGGACCCGCTGTGGTTTCTCACCCACCCAAAATTCCAATTTGGTGCCTGGCACCATTTTTGCATTTTTGCGTTTTTGGCGGAGAGGGTGGGATTCTCACCCGCCCCACTCGCCGGCAGCCTGAATAAGCTTCAAATCTCTTGTTTCAGTCGGAAGCTGTAGTGGAGACGTAACTCTAATCTCTTTGCGGGGCAAAACTGATAAGCGTTTGTCCGGCTCGCGGGGACCCGCCGTGGGTTCTCACCCACCCAAATTTCCAAAATGGTGCCTGGCACCATTTTTGCATTTTTGCGTTTTTGGCGGAGAGGGTGGGATTCGAACCCACGGTGGACTTGAGCCCACAACGGTTTTCGAGACCGTCTCCTTCGGCCACTCGGACACCTCTCCAGAAAATATATTAGCAGACGAAAAACCTGTTGGAATCTTTGTCTGTATGTTTCGCATGATTGTTGGCATTATCAAAAACCGAGGGGTGTGATGTAGACGGCCCCATCAATGGGCATTGGTTTTTTTGAAATTATTTCAATTAATCCTTATTCTCGGGGGAATCCTTGAAAAAATACTCTTAAAACTCTTAAAAATCCCTTTCTTCTACTTTTACCGCTCTTCAGCGTGTGTGCGCCAGAACTGCCTTAACAAATTCTCGCATTCAGATTCGAGCACTCCCCCAATCACTTCCACCCTGTGGTTGAGATTTCCGTCCTGCAAGATGTTATACCGGGAACCGGCCGCGCCCGCTCTGGGATCAGACGCGCCAAAAACCACAAGGTCGATTCTTGCAAGAACGATCGCGCCCGCGCACATTGGGCAGGGCTCGAGAGTCACGTAAAGCGTACATTCATTCAGCCTCCAGTCGCCGACAGCAGCGGCTGCTCTCCTTAAAACCAGCAACTCGGCGTGAGCGGTAGGGTCACCAATTCTCTCACGCCTGTTGTGGTCACGCGCGATAACCTCCCCACCACGAACTACAAGAGCCCCGACAGGAACCTCTCCTTCGCCCGCGGCAATCTCTGCCTCAAGGAGCGCCTCTTTCATGAAATCGCGATGCGACCTTTCCTCAACCATTAAGAATTCCTCTCTTTCCGCGCTGACAACATTGTTACTGACAACATTGTTATCAAAATCAGCCCAAACAATACCGGATAATTTACGGCCAAAAAGCAAACAGTAACAGCAAACAAAAACCACTGGCCTCCGGAAACAACACCACCTAAACTACACCGCTTCGCTACCGAGATTTCAGTGCTTACCCAGATCAAAATCTTACAACAATATATAAAGGTGGAGATGAGCATCTCCACCGGACATTCCTGGCACGCCCGGAGGGACTCGAACCCCCAACCTTGTGGTCCGTAGCCACACGCTCTATCCAATTGAGCTACGGGCGCTTATCGATTTGCACACTTATGCGCGCAGAATTTTACCACAATCAGCCCCGGCTTATCTCGCTTATGTACCAGTCGTAGTCTGCTTTGAATGCCCCGAGGCTGTCATACTTTGAGCGCCAACCCAGCACCCTTTCTATTTTGGCAACATCCAAAACATAATCGGAAAATCCAACAAAGAACTGGTCCGGCTCGAGGGGCGAAAGCCCGAACGTACAGAGCGCTCTAAGCGCCCACGTGCCTAATTTCTTGTTGATTTTGAGTACCCGCGCGCGGCTTTTCGCATGCTCTTTCAAGGTGAGCGCGATCTCCATATGGGTCGGCACATCCCCGGAGCTTGCAAGGTTGAATATTTCCCCCGCCGCCTCGTCTCGCTCTCCCGCAAGGATGATGGCTCGTGCCGCATCCTCAACATGTATGACGTGCCATCGTGCATCGCCCTTGCCGGGAACAGGAATGGCGGTGTTCGCGTCGAGAAGTTTATATAGCATTTCGAAAAAATTGTCCCAATTGTAAGGTCCGATTATCGTCGTGGGTCGAACTATCGAAACTTTCAAACCGTGCCCCAGCATCGCCTCCAAACACAAAAGCTCACCAGCCAATTTGTTCACACCATATTCGCCTATGGGCGCGGTAATGGCGGTCTCCGGGCAGGGCACCTTCTCAAGAAAACCATACACTTCGGAACTTGAAACGAACACGAGTCGTTTTACCATGTTCTTCACGCAGGCATCGACAACGTTTCTCGTGCCGTCGACATTCACCGACCTCATCACAGATTTCGGTGCCCGCGCCTGCGGAACAATCCCCACCAGGTGATAAACGGTGCCCGCTCCTCGGCAAGCTTCCATTACCGCTCCGGCGTCACAAATATCCCCTCGCTGGAACTGAACACCCTCAGGCAAAGATTCGGGCTCTCTGATATCGAAAACCCTCACGTCTTTGCCGCTTGATGAAAGCTGCTTTGTAAGCTCTCTTCCGAGAAAACCGGCGCCGCCCGTGATAAGCTCCATGACGAAAGCCCCTTATTTTTGTGAAATCCCTTTATTTCGCCTCTCCCCTTGAACCGCGAAAGCGGACGCATGCTTCATAACGGATATTATCCCGATCATTAAAACATTTCAAACCTGATTGACAGTATCTGGTAAGATGCGGTTAAACGCATCCGGAAGATGTCTGAATACCCCGGGGCTGCTTGTTGTGACTACCGCCAAAAATAATCTCTCACAATCCAAACGCGAATCATAGAGATTTTCCCAAAATTCGAATCCTTATTTACCCTGATTCTTTAATCCTGCTGATAAGCTGAACATATTGGTTGGGCTTAAGACTATTCTTTACTGTTATAATCCTGAAAGGAAGCGTAACTTATGATGAATCAACCCTATCTTTAAAAAAGAAACAATTAGGATGGGTGATTCTCCGAACACACGCTAAAGCCTCAAGGTTTGTTAAGAAAGGTTAGCCCCGATGGAAGACATCATTAGAGTTGAAAATCTTTCTTATTCCTATGACGGGAAACCCGCTGTTGACCGAATTTCCTTTAGTATCAAGAGAGGTGAGATTCTTGGCTTTTTGGGTCCCAACGGAGCGGGTAAGACCACCACATTGAAACTGCTTTCTGGTCTTCTACCCCTGCAGGAAGGAAAGATTTTCATGCTCGGGATAGACATATCGAGAAACCGGAAAGAGTGTCAGGCAAAAATCGGTGTCACATTCGAGGAGAAAAATCTGTATGAGGACATGACCGCGGAGGAAAATCTCAAATTCTTCGCAGCCCTGTTCGGAAAACGCAAGCTAGACCCAAGACCGCTCCTCGAAAGAGTTGGGCTCAAACCAGGGAACAAGAACCGGGTGCAGACATATTCTAAAGGAATGAAGCAGCGCCTGATGATTGCCCGCGCTCTGGTTAACGATCCGGAGATACTCCTGCTGGATGAACCGACTGACGGGCTCGACCCGATCTCAGCCCGCGCGATCAGAGAAGTGATCCTCACTGAAAAGAGAAGAGGAGTTTCAGTCTTCCTCACCACTCACGATATGATGGAAGCCGACATACTTTCAGACAGGGTTGCTTTCATCAACGAGGGAAGGATTGTCGCGCTCGACACCCCTGATAACCTCAAGCATAAATACGGTAAAAGGATCGTTAAGGTCCGCTACTTCAAAGAAGGAGAACTTACCGAAGAGGACCTTTCGCTCGAGGAAAAGGAAACACCCCGCAGGATCGAATCAATAATGAGGACATACGGGGTATTTGACATGCACACGGAGGAGGCAACTCTGGAAGATATATTCATAAGGTTCACTGGAAGAAGGCTTGAGGGATGAGCGCGAAAACCCCCGGAGGAAGATTGTCCTCGTTTTTGAGAATACATGTAATCTTCGCGAAAGATTTGAAAAGCTTTTCGCGGGACAGGCTCTGGATGATTCTCACTCCGCTAACAATCGTGGCTTTTGTTCTGATCTTCTGGCTAATCCCGGGCGCATCAACCGAAAAGATCACCATCGGGGTGTGCAATGTGGAAATCAGTGGATTTCCAGCGGGGTCCTCTCTGCCAGCCATGGGCGGGGAAAGCGCTGTTTTTGTCCGGTTTGATGAGCCTTCAAAGATGATTGAGGCTATCAAGAACAGGGAAAAGGTCCCATCACCCGGAGGCGGAAAGACAACCATCAACATAGGGATCGATTTCGGTCGAAAATTTGCAGAAAAGGTTGCATCCGGGAAAGGAGCGAGGGTCAAGATCTACACGACCCATGATGCGCCCAGGGAAATTGAAACAGCGGTAAAAAGTTTCGCTCATGAAATCTCATACGCACTTGCGGGCAGAAAATTGCCGGTAGAAATCGATAACTTAGAAAAGATCATGCTCGAGAGCGGAATGGATGGAGCGACAAAATCGATGCGCTATCGCCTGCTGCCGCTACTTGCTTTTACCGTGCTTCTGGTTGAGGCTTTCGCTCTCTCGTCGCTCATCTCTTCGGAGGTGCGCTCAAGGACCATTTCCGCAATCGCGGTCACGCCGGCCACCACCGCAGAGATAATCGCTTCAAAAGCGCTCACCGGCACAATACTCGCGATGGGCGAGGTTATCGTGTTTCTTGCCGCAACGCGTTCGTTTACAAGCGGGAATGTGCTTTCGCTTCTCATGACGGTATTCTCAGGCGCCATGCTCGCGACCGCGGTGGGAGTGCTGAGCGGATCGGCGGGACGTGATTTTATGGGGACGCTTTTCATAAGCATGGCGTTTCTCATTCCCATGGTCATACCTGGCTTTGCCGCGCTTTTCCCCGGGACCGCCTCCATCTGGATCAAGATCCTGCCCTCTTACGGAATCATACAGGCCATCATGGGGGTGACGTCCCGTGGTAAAAGTCTTACCGAAATCTCGCCATACCTTGGGATGAGCTTAGGCTGGGCGATAGCTCTTTTAGCGGTAGGTTTCGCGTCTTTGAGAAAGAAGGTGGCTTTCCTGTGAGCGGTAGCTTTCCCGTGAGCGCGGGCCGCGTTTTTCGGTTTCTGCTGAAAGATTTGCGGGTTGGTCCTCGCTCTCCCGTATTCTTATTCGTCATTGGGATGCCGGTTCTCCTCACAATCCTCATCCGCTTGATTTTCGGCGACATACTCGCCCCCAAACCCCGGTTGGGTATCGTTGATTTTGGAAAATCTGCTGTAAGTCAGGCCATGGAGGAATTGGATGGAATCAAAACTGTGCGCTTAAAAAGTTCCGAAAAACTCAGGCAAATGGTGGAGAGTAACGACCTTGACGCGGGCGTGGTTTTTCCTGTCGGGTTTGACAGCCTCGTAAGGTCAGGCCGGAGACCCGATCTTAGATTCTACGTTGGAAAAGAAAGCGTGGCTTCGAACAGATTAATCATCTTTGCAAATATTCTCCAACTGATTCGCAAGCTTGACAAGGAGCCATCCCCCGCGGAAGTGACCGTGAGTAGGTTTGGGAAGAAGGAAACCTACGAGGTGTACACGGTTTCAGACAGACTTGTGCCGCTGCTTGTCTTCTACGCCTTGATGATAGCTTCCATCTTCCTAACGTCCTTCAGTTTTGTCGAAGAGCGTGAAGGACGGACGCTACAAGCAGCACTTGTGACGCCTGCTACCCTGACAGAGATACTGATTTCTAAAGGCGCGCTCGGTTTCGCGCTTGCGCTGGTCATGTCCGTAGTGACCCTCCTTCTAAACGGCGCCCTTTCGGGAAGCCCTTCTGCGCTTATTACATCACTTGCGATTGCTGCTCTGATGCTGGTTGAAGTGGGATTGATCTTCGGACTTTTAAGCGAGGATTCTAAAGGGCTTTTCACGCTGATGAAAAGCACGGGGATACTGTTCATGGCGCCGGTCTTCTTCTACCTTTTCCCGGAGTGGCCACGTTGGATTGCCAAAATATTTCCAACCTACTGGATAATAGATCCTGTTTTCGGTGTGACTGTGAGAGGTGAAAGCCTCAAGCAGATTGCACCGACGCTATCAGTCGCAGTCGGATTGTGCGCGGCGCTCACCTTGGCAATCGCAGCGCTTAGTGGGGGACGGGCCCGTTTGCGCTATCAATGAAAAACCCTCTCCGTCACCCACCCAAAATTCCAATTTGGTGCCAGGCACCATTTTTGCATTTTTGCGTTTTTGGCGGAGGGGGTGGGATTCGAACCCGCCCCACTTGCCTTATGCGAAAAAAGAGAGTTTCGAATTTGTTTTCAATCCAGATATCAATCCATTTGGAAGATCGAATCACTCTGCGGGGCAAAACTCATGAGCATTTGTCCGGCTCGTGGGGACCCGTCGTGGGTTCTCACCCACCCAAAATTCCAATTTGGTGCCTGGCACCATTTTTGCATTTTTGCGTTTTTGGCGGAGGGGGTGGGATTCGAACCCACGTACCAGGTTTCCCCGGTAAAACGCTTAGCAGGCGTCTCCCTTATGGCCTCTCGGGCACCCCTCCGAGATTGGCTATGGTGGGTCATGATTAATTATTCGTCATTGATTATAGCAGAAACAGCAGAGGGAAACATTGCGTTTACACCCCCTGAACACCCCCTAAAAACGAGCCCGACGCAAGCTATTAACGCCTCTTTATCCCGAATGAGCCATTACGTCAACCTGGAGATTACCGCAACAACTGGCATGACCCCAGGCACGCACAAAGGCAGGAAAACGGAAAAGCAGAGAAATATCACGGAACTTACGGGAAGGATTGCGGTCATGAAGACGTAAACGTATGATATCAAGCGTATGATATGGGGAAAATAGGGCGGAAAAGGTCAGGCATTATTAGATTTAGGGGGCTATCATGGCAAGGGACATTAAAGGAAAATGGGTTCTACTCACAGGCGCAGCGAGCGGAATTGGCAGGGAGACATGCCTTCTTCTTGCCCGCGAAGGTTGCAACATGATTCCCGTGGATATAGATAAGGAGCGTCTGTTCTCCCTTGCAAACGAGCTCAAATCATTCGGGGTCAAGGTAATCCCAAAAATCGTGGATGTAACCGACAAGGATCAAATCTCCAAACTTGCCGATGAAATCACCGGTGAAATCGGGGCGATCGATATACTGGTCAACAATGCCGGAATCGGCTACTCATGCGACCTGAGAAAAACCCCTGAGGAAGTCTGGGAACGTCTTACAAAGATAAATTTCTTCACACCCATATATGTGACGAACGCATTCCTTCCGGGCATGCTTGAAAGAAAAACGGGGCAAATCGTAAACATCTCGACAGGGCAGGTGTTTTTCCCCGTTCCGACATGGGGAGCGTACGCCGCAACAAAAGCCGCCCTCGCAACTTACTCCGAATGCCTCACATGGGAGCTCGCGCCACTGGGTATAAAGGTAACCACGGTCTTCCCGGGTCTTATCCGCACACCTTTCTACTCCAGTATCCAGGCAAAGACACTGCCACAGAGATTTGTCCTATGGTACATAAACGCTCTCGGTTCCAAGCCTGAAAAGATGGCAGCAAAGATAGTCAAAGGTATTAAGCGCCGCAAACGCAGAGTAATCCAGTCATCGATCAACTGGTTCACCTACCTCGGCAGAAGGCCAGGCGGCGCGCTGTACGATCTGGGTGGCGAAGGCTTCGCTTATGCCCTCTGCGAAAAATGCAATTAGTGTCCAAACAACCTTGTGACAACAAAGCCAACAACGCACGGAGAGCAAATTCCGGTTTCAAGTTTGATTAACAGGCATTATCCGCAACGTTCATTGTAAAAAGCATTCAATAAGATTGAACATCCAGAAATTTATTATGGAAGATTATGAAAGCACCGCTGCCGTTCCTTACCAGACAACCTACAACCGCGCGCCTGGTTACAATACAGTATGTCAATGCTGTAACTTGAGATTTCGAGAGGTTCTCCCTGATAAAAACGAGTGCGCCTGATTACAAAGGTTCTCCCTGATAAGAACGAGTTGTATTTCCAATTACTGCCTGGGTCCCTAAGGTTTGATTTGGCATTCTGCGAGGTTCCCCCTCACATGAACGAGTGCGCCTGATCACAACATAATTACAACATAGCATGTCACTGCTATAATTTAGCGGAGCGCGCGGAAAAGGGAAGGGAAAACGAAAGGGGTGGTTAGATTGTTGCCTTACGACAGTTTCCTGATCGACGGACCCTGGCTCGTGTCAATCGGCTGGCTCGCAGGCAAAATCCTCAACAGGTTCGTCGATGACGAAAATCAGAACAAGCGGACTCGATGGATTCTCGGGATTGGCACCATACTCATATTCTGGGTTACGAGCATCTCGCTTTATTTCAACAAGGAATGGACCCGCTGGATCTGGGAAATGTGCGGCGCCGAGTCCGGCAGAGACTGGATGATAAACAGCGGGGTGTTCAATTTCGACCACGAGAACGTGAGCACCAAGGGGCACATCCTCGCGGCACTGCTCTTCCTTACTTACCCGGTCTGGCTCGCTGCTGGATTCAAACTCGCGGACAGAGGCAAAGATAAGGATTGAACAAAGAACAAGTTAAATAACAGCATTTCATCCCAACTTAGCAGTAGGTGCCCAGGTTCAGAAACATGGTGGACACCCCCTATACTTGCTTTGTAGTAAGAAAAGCAGAGCAAGGAGGTGTCCATGAAAGGCAGTATCGGCACCAGTACAAGTATCTACCACACGAGGCTACCACATCAACGCAAGATATTCAGGATGACGAGGACGGTGGACCTCTCGAAGGAGGCCAGGGTGAGCTTAACTGGCTGGGGCACTACAAGAAGCATAAGAACGCCAGAGTGACCTGCCGCAGGTTCGGGATCTCCAGAAGCACCCTGTATAAGTGGGTCAAGAGGTATATCGAGAAAGGACCGCTGGGCCTGGA
>CAKZLU010000043.1 GCA_937127245.1 uncultured Actinomycetes bacterium | reverse complement strand
GAGCCTGCCCCCAAGGCAGGCGAAGCAATCCCCTGCAGTTTGCGCTGAGCGAAGGAGATTGCTTCGTCGCTGCGCTCCTCGCAATGACACCCGGCGTGAAGGAGATTGTTTCGTCGCTGCGCTCCTCGCAAGGACACCCAGTACGAAGGGGATTGCTTCGTCGCTGCGCTCCTCGCAATGACACTCGGTGCGAAGGAGATTGCTGCGTCGCTGCGCTCCTCGCAAGCACACAGCAGGACGGTTGACCCAAACTGGGTTGACACCCTGTGCAAACTCGTGGTAAAATGCACGAGCGTTACAACGTCCGTGCAAGGGCGAGCGTAACTTGACAATCTGCGTCCCGACGGCACCGAAAAAGCCCCCTGTTCGGGGGTGCCCGAAAGGAGGTACCGACGTGCACTTGCGTTACGCGCACGGCAGAGTGCTTCTCAGCTCTCTGCTGATAGCTGCAACCCTGTGTGCGTTCGTGACCGCAGACGCAGGTCGCCGATTCTCGGTTCGCCTGCGTGATAGTGGCACGGTGCGTACATTGGACACACAAGCCGCAACCGTCGCAGAACTCTTGCGCGAAGCGGAGATACGCCTGGAGAAGTTGGACCGCGTCCAACCGCCTCCGGCAACACCTCTGTCCGACGGCATGGAAGTGGTGGTCGCCCGAGTGCGTCAGCAGACGGTTACCGAAGAGCAACGGATACCGGCACCCGTCCATCGGTTCGCCGACCCCGACCTGCGGGCAGGCGTCCGGCGGGTGGTACAGGAAGGGCAGGACGGAAAGAAACGCATTCAGTGGCTGGTCACCACCATCGACGGGCAAGAGGTGTCCCGTAAGGTGTTAGCGTCCAAAGTTATCTCGCAACCCAAACCGCGTATCGAGCGGCACGGGGCGGGCGGCTCGCTGCCCGCGCGAGGTTTCTTTAGCGGACGGCGTGTGCTTACCATGATCGCTACAGGCTACGCACCTTTTGTCTGTGGCGGCAGCCGGACGGGACGCACCGCAACAGGGATTAAGGCGGGCTACGGAACCGTTGCCGTGGATCCGCGCTACATCCCTCTTGGCACGCGCCTGTATATCGAAGGATATGGCTATGCGATTGCAGCAGATACCGGTAGAGCCATTAAAGGCAATCGCATCGACCTGGGACACGACACTTATCACCAAGCGAAGCGGGTTGGTGTCCGTAAGGTCAAAGTCTACATATTGGACTAACACCTGAACATGGGCGGAGCCTCCGGGCTCCGCCTTTTCCATGAGAAGGGGGATGCACGGTGAAGCTCACCTCGCCATCACAAATCCGGTTGCTTCTATTACAGTTCCAGCTGAGCCCCGACAAGCGCAAGGGTCAGCACTTCCTGTGTGACCACAACGTCTTGCAGAAGACTCTGGACGCGGCGGAAGTTCAGCCCGACGAGTGCGTGCTGGAGATCGGCAGCGGTATCGGCACGCTGACCCGTGCCCTCGCCGAGCGGGCTTGCTGTGTGCTCACCCTCGAAGTGGATGCCAAACTGATACCCGTGCTTGAACAGAACCTGCATAGCTATCCCAACGTGCACATCGTGCATGGCGACTTCCTGCGCGAGAACCTGCCCCTGCGTATCGCAGAGACCTTTGGCGAGCGACCGTTCAAGGTGGTGGCAAACATTCCCTACGGGATTACCAGCCCCATTCTCGATAGACTGTTTGGCGTCGCCTGTGGATGGAAGCGCGCCGTGCTCATGATACAGCGAGAGGTCGCCGAGAGGCTGGTTGCTCAGCCGAATACCTCCCAGTACAGTGCCATCAGCGTCTTCGCCCAGTATCATTCGCGGGTGGAAATCGTACACCCCGTGCCCCGCACCGTGTTCTACCCCGCCCCTGAGGTGGACAGCGCCATCGTACGCTTCACGCCAATCGTTAGAGCCTTGTCGGACGAAAACGAACGCTTGCTGTTTCGCATCGTGCGGGCTGCCTTCGGACAGCGACGCAAGACCCTGCTGAACGCCCTCAGCGGTGGCTTGGCTCTCCCCCGTGAGACTGTTCAGGAGGTGCTGCAAATGCAGGGTATAGACCCGCAGCGTCGCGGTGAGACACTCTCCCTTCAGGAGTTCATTCAGTTAGCCACGGCGCTGGCACCACATTGCCGTCCCCGAAGTCTGTCAGATTGACGCTTCGAGCCCTGCCGAATTGATGCGAGAAAATGGCAGTTTAGGTTTTTGTATTGAGAGAGTGAAACTTTTTCAGCCCTGAAGCATCTAAATAATACACACACTTCTCAGTGAAGGAGGTACCTTGATGTTTCCTCAACATCGTCCTGACGAAGGCACTGCCTTGCTGGAGAAGCTGGAAGACGCGCTGTATGCGCTGGCGCACTGCATGAACCTGAACCTGCTGGATACCGCTGCTCGCGCGCGTCTCCTGAATGCCATGGACTTCCTCTCGTCGGCTTTCCTTCGGGTGCAGAGTTGCGAAGAGCTATCGCGACCTGAGCTGCGCCGATTGCGCACGCTCGCCGAGGTGTGTGAAGTGGCGCGCACGGCGTCTGAAAACGAGGCAATGGTTCTGAGCATCGTGATTGATCGGATGGTCACTATCCCTGCACCAACACCGCAAGCTGAGCAACACTTCGCCACAGCCGAAGAACCCGAACCGCAGGAAATCGCCACGCTTGAACCCGAGGCCACTTTAGTTGAAACTGCCCCGACGGCAGAAATGCAACAGACAGCCGAACTGCCGTTAGAGATGCCTGCAATGGAGAAAGAAGTTTATGAGGCAGAAAAAGAAGGTATTGGATTTCAATTTCTCTCTATCCCCCTTGAAGTGATTTTCAATGATAATAAGATCATTGCTCTTCGATGTATACGCACAGAGCTTGGGGATTTAGATGAAACAGGTAGGAGAAAGCCTATCCCTATTAAAGGTTCAGAATTTGAAATAAAAACAGATCAAATCATCATTGCTATTGGTCAAACATTAGAAAGATTGCCAATAGAAGGGCTTAAATATTCTGCAGATGGGGTTATCGAAGTCGATCCAATGACCTTGAAGACAGGTATTGAAGGAGTTTTTGCAGGAGGAGATGTTACAAAAGGTCCAGGTAGTGTGATTGAAGCGATTGAAGCTGGAAGAAGGGCTGCAAGTTCGATTGATAGATTCTTAGGGGGAGATGGTTTAATCGAAATGAGGCTTTTTGAAAGACCTTCCGTTTATCATTATAATGGAAAGAGAGAAGAAAGCTTTTCAGAGTTAAGAAGGATAAATCCATCTACACTTCCTATTCCTGAGAGGTTAAAAGGATTTGAGGAGGTCGAGAAGTGTCTTACTGGTGAAGAGGCTATGATGGAGGCAAAACGGTGTCTTCAGTGTGATTTAGAGATAAAAATGGTAAAAGAACAAAAAAGTTTGGATGGTAGGAGAGTCAACAATTAAAACCCTTTTTTAAAAAATTAGTTCTTATTAAACTATTATGGCCTACCTTAAGTGCTGAACCAGCAGTATCTATGATAAGGTAAAATTCTATTTTATGTTTGAAAATGTTTTTTCAAACATGTGAATTCTTACAATAATATCTCCAAATGCTTTTCTATTATTATATATCCTCTTCATGCCTGCTTCAAGCTTGCTTCCACAGCCATGACGGATTAAGAAACAGCCTTAATGTAAGTGGAAGGTTGGGTGGAGTTACTAAATAGAGACCAAAGAAGGAAAATACCTGAAACTATAAGGGATTACGATTTTTTCCTACATCCTATAAAATGTCTAAGAATTCTTTTTTAAATACTTTTTAGAGCTTTTATGGCTCGAATGAGAATTTCTTTGGGTTAAGTCGTTGAAATTTGAGTATTGGAATTTATATAAAATAGGCTTTTATCTAACACTCCATACCTTAATTAGTTACTTAATGCTTTTTAAAAACATATAAAAATTAGGACAAAAAATGTCATAAATTGGTAAAAATTTGAACAAATTTTGAATAAAATAGAGTTTTATAGAAATTATTAAAT
>CAKZLU010000042.1 GCA_937127245.1 uncultured Actinomycetes bacterium | reverse complement strand
ATAGCAGCAGGGCTGACACCAGTTCATTAATCCACGTGCAGAAAAAATGCAAAAAAGGTGCCTGGCACCATTTTTGCGGATATGGCACTCGAGGCATCCAGAAGGTTACGGCGACTGATAAGTACGACGGGCTCATTTTGGATGCGCGCTAAGCAGAGCCTTAAAATATCAAATTAACTGTTAAACCAAAAGGAATAACCGGATTTTACCCGCCCTCTAACCCCCCAAGTCCATAAAAACTGATTTGAACTTCAGGTACCGATCCGTGACCACCCCGTCAACTTTCCAATCGATGAGTTTTTTCAAATCCTCTATGTCGTTAACTGTCCAGGGAATTACTTTCAACCCGGCTGAGTGCGCTCGGTCAACCAGCTCGGGGCTCACGCTGTGAAATTGAGGCATAACCACTTCGACGCCCATCTCAAGAGCGCTCTGTATCTTCTTTTCCTCAGCGTAACTCGTTCGATACAAGTATCCGCATCTAACGTGAGGGGCAATCTTTTTAAATGATCGAAGGAATTTCTTGTCAAAAGAGGATATGAGCGTTGTCGTATCGATTGAATATGTCCGAATCATCTCCCAAACCTCCCCGGGAGGCGCCTCTTTTATCTCGAGATTGAAATCAACCCAAGAGGCAAGGGCATCGAGGACCTCGCGAAGGAGCGGTCTTTCCGGAGCAATCCGTGTGAGTTCCTCGTAAGTAATCCGCCGCACGGCTCTCGCCCAGATGATGGCGTCATGACAGAGGACGAGCTCACCGTCGGATGTGTACCTCACATCCGTCTCAATAAATCGGACGCCGGCCCTAACCGCATTCAACATCGCAGAAAGGGTATTATCCGTGCCAAAACCCCTTCCACCCCTATGGGCGATTAATTCAAAACTTTCCCTTACCAACTCCCACCTTCCGTTCCCAAACGCAAAAATCAGTTTAACGCCAATGAAATCACTAAAAAATACTTGAGTAAAATACAAGACCATGTCAAATTATCGTTTCAATTATCATGTCATATAAGAAACCGCTTTGACATCAACCCTGGCATCCAATAACAATTCTAAAAGCGGTAAAATAGGTTTTGGGGCTCATATTGAGAGGGCGAAAAATCCACTGAGCGTTGCAGTGATACATATGCTATACTTTCATCCACTAAGGAAGTGAACCCCATGACAAACCCTGAGAAGAGAAAACTCATTGACAGGCTTAAATCGATTGAAGAAAGGCTCCTCATAATCGTCAACCCCATGAGCAGAAAGGGCTCCGAACTCGCGGGAAAAGTACGGAGCATGCTCCGCAGGGAAGGGATGAGCCCGGAGGAGACTTCAACGGACCTCCCTGACGACATGGGTCAGACCATCGAGTTCTGGTCGAAAAGGTTCGGCGGATCCAGGGTAATCATGGTCTTTGGAGGCGATGGGGCAATAAACCAGGTTATCAACAACGTAATGCTCTCACGGTCAAGCAAAAACGTTGTTTTGGTCCCCATACCAGCGGGAACTGCCAATGATTTTTGCCGCGCGCTCGGGCTTGAAAAAGCGGAAACCGCGCTGAGCGCGCTGGTTGATTTCAATGTTCGCAGCGTTGACCTCATGAGAATTAACTTAGAGGGGGCAAGGAAAGGCACGAGCTACTCAAGCAACGTTTTCGGAATAGGGCTCGACGGAGACCTTGTCAGAAGGTCGCTAAAATACAAGAGGTTCGGGGTGCTCGGCTACTGGTACGCTTCCCTCAAAAGAGCAGCCATGGTGATTTTCAGGGGACCTGATACCTATCGAATGAAAATTCAAGCGGATGGTTATCAGTACAACGGACCGGTAATCGGGGTAATGTTTGCGAATATCAGCGTTTACGGGAAAAACCTGATGATAGCCCCGGGCGCCCGACCCGATGACGGAAAGATATACGTGACAATCGTGAAACCGATAAGCGGACTCCGCGCTTTCATTGCGGCGCTGCTTCTGTTGAAAGGTCTTCACACCAGGATGCCCGGGATTGAGTTCGTCGTATGCGAAAAGGCTTCGGTCGAGCTGCTCGAAGACGCATACGCTCAGGAAGACGGCGAACTTCTCTTCTACCCCGGCGGCACGAAGTTTGATATATCCATCGACAGGGGCGCCTTGAACGTGTTGTCCCGAGCAGATACATACGCGGGCAAGTCATGAGCGAACCCGCATTCAAGACCCTTTTTGTATGTAAAGGCAATCTATTTAGAAGCGTTATTGCCGAGGCCGTCTTCAGGCACGCCGCAGGCGCTCTTAACGAAACCCTGGCAGAGTCCTTCATCGTATCCTCCTGTGGGATCGACGCTCAAAACGACCGCGACGTGCACCCTGATTGCGAGGCGGCGCTCGCGCATCTTCAAATAGATGCCCCCTGCCAGTCCCCGGTGAAACTCTCCGAAGCGCTCGTCAGAGAAGCTGATCTCGTCGTCGCGATGACAAGGCAGCAATCCTATCTAATCGCAAACCTGTACCTCGAGCATAAAGAGAAATGCTTTTCCCTGCTTGAAATCAACGGTTGTATCTGGACTTTGCTCGGGTGTCCCGAGCGAGGATTGGCAACCGATGCGCCTAAAGGTACGTTTCAAATCAAGCGATTTAATGACAGAAACCAGACAGTCCAGGCTTTCCTGAACGCGGCTGAAATGCTAAAGCGCACTCCGAGGGAATACATGTACCCCCTGGAGGGCGTCAGAATCGGAGTCTATGAGCTGATGAGCAGGTTTTCCCCCTGTTTTAATCATGTTAGCGCAATCCAGGACCCGCTTTGCGGTCCGAGGGATGAGGTCTTATCTTGCGCGGAACAAATTCGCATCGAGGTGAGGAAGTTTTTCTACGGGCTTTTGGAATTCGCTTCGCGCATTTCAACCGAAAGTAGGTAAGGGCTTTGCCTCACCGGGAGCTACCGCAAATCTCGGCAATGATTCTTTTCATCTCTTTAAGCGCTTTGCCTCTGTGACTTATTTTGTTCTTTTCCTCTGTAGTTAGCTCTGCGAAGGTTTTCTCAAATCCTTCGGGTCTGAAAACGGGGTCATATCCGAAACCGCCTGAACCTTTCCGTTCCGAAAGTATATAGCCCTCGCACTCACCTCTGGCAACTTTCATATCCCCGCCGGGAAGCGCGAGCACCAGCACGCAAACAAACTTTGCCTTCCTCTTTTTAAGGGGAACCCCTTTGAGTTTCTCAAGAAGCAGTTCAATGTTCTTGTCCGGGTTTTGCTCGGGTCCCGCGAAACGGGCACACTCGACACCTGGCGCTCCACAAAGGGCATCAACAAAAAGCCCCGTATCATCAGAAATCGCGGGTAATCCATACTTATCGCAGAGCGCACGAGCTTTCTTAACCGCGTTTTCCAAAAGGGTTTCCGCGTCCTCATCAACCTCTTCCCAGTCCGAAAAATCCTCGTAAGTCCGAAAAAGAGCGCCCGTTGATGAGAGTTCCTCTTTTATTTCTCGAATCTTTCCCAGATTTCTTGACGCTATTATGATCTCCATTCGGATTCTCCATGTTTTCTCGACGGGAAAGTTAGCTTATAGAGTGGAATCTATCTTGTTCCTGGACGCGGTTCGGATAGAACCGTGCGCTGAATCTCGATGAGCTTCGATATACCCTTAAGCCCGAGCTCAACCATCTCGTTTAGCTCAGGCTTGCTCAGCGGTCTTCTCTCGGCGGTGCCTTGTATCTCTATTATGCGTCCCTCACCGGTAGCAACGAGATTCATGTCCATCTCTGCGTTAAAGTCCTCCTCAAAACACAAATCAAGGCAAGGAACACCCGAAACCATCCCAACGCTCACCGCGGCAAGAAAATCTTTAAGGGGCATCTCCTCTATCTCGCCTTCTTCCATCACGGTCTGGATAGCGTCTCTCAAGGCAACGTACGCCCCGGTAATCGCCGCCGTTCTCGTCCCTCCGTCCGCCTCGATGACATCGCAGTCAATCCAGAAAGTCTTCTCGGGTAGAAGGGAGAGGTCCGCCACAGCCCGCAAGGACCTTCCAATCAGGCGTTGAATCTCAACGGATCTACCGTCCGCCCTTCCGCTTAAGAGGTCCCGCGGTTTTCTCATCGGTGTCGCCCTTGGAAGCATGGAGTATTCCGCAGTTATCCAACCGCTCCCCGTCCCTTTCCGGAAACCCGGGACCCCGTCCTCGAAAGACGCCGTGCAGATAACACGGGTCCTGCCGATTTCAATCAGAACAGAGCCCTCAGCGTGTGGGATGAAATCCCTTATTATCCTTACTTCTCTTAATTCATCGGGCTTTCTGCCGTCCGTTCTTATCAACGTTTACCTCACTTTCAAAAACCATGCCACTTCAAAGCCGCGAAATGTATTTTACATCTCTTTTGAACAGCACGTTTCAAAACGTTATGCGCATGCCCTCAAACGCTCTTTCCACCCCGCCACCGAACTCCTTGCCGGCTTCAACAACAGCCACATCTTCGTCAAAAAGAGGCCATATATGCGTTATGATAAGCCTTTTCGCCTTTGCCGCAGCGGCAATTCTGCCCGCCTCCGACGCGAAAAGATGTCCGCCCCCCTTCTCGTGCACCTGATGAGTGAATGTAGCCTCGCAGATGAAAAGGTCGGCATCTTTTCCAATCTCTATTAGGGCATCGCAAATATCCGAATCACCGCTGTAAGCGATTACCCTGCCCTCAACTTCTATCCTATATCCAAGCGTGTTTATGGAATGGTTGACTTTCGCGGGAAGTATATCAAAGCCGGAGATTCTTAAAGGGCTCTCATATGTGTATTCGATGTAATCCGGTCCATCCGCCGAGCGCCCCACACCACAAGATTCGTTCAGATTCGCCATTTTCCCGCATCCCCCAGACTCTTCACGCTCTTTACTGGTTGGAGCTCCCTTTTCGCCCTCCCTTCCGTCTGTTTCTTCCCATTCAATCCACCGGAAAACCTTGAAAAAAGATTCACGAGCTTCCAAACTTAAAGCGGGTCGGATGAAATCAAAAGCCCCAGCAGGCGCAAGGACCGTTATTGGTTCAAGCTCAACTGGAAAAAATCTTATCGCCGTGAAGATGGAGAAAATGTCGGCGTAGTGGTCCGGGTGCATGTGACTTAAGGCAATCGCGCTGACCTCATAAAACTGGATGAACGTCTGGAGGTTTGACAACACCCCATTGCCGATGTCTAAAAGCAAGTTGGATTTAGAAGACCTTATAAGGTACCCGCTGCATGCTCTTTTTGGTCTGGGGTATCCACCGCATGTGCCTAGCGCTATGAATTCCACGGACATCTTTGATCCGCCTCTCGTGGTGGAGATAAAAATCACAATCCAGGCAAACAGTTTAGCCGGTAGAAATAGAACACCCCGGTGCCTGCACCCTCAACGGGGATTATAAACGCGGAAAACTTTTACGAAAAGCCGGTTCTTTAAGGATTTACCCGCTCATGCGTGGTTCACCACTTAAGCTTTCCTTCCCTTCATCTGCTCGAAATGCTCGATTATTTCCAAAGCGGGTTCACCCACTCGCACCTTGATGACATCCTCAACCTCCGGACCGAGAAACATTCTTCCCAGTTCCCGGCACTTCTGTACGTCCCCGGTGGTAAGAAACATAAGGCTGGAACGATTATCGGGCCTGCGTTTCCAGCCAAGGCTGTCGAGTATCTCTCCCACTTCGACTGCGGTCTCCTCGGCGCTCGAGATAAGGGAGATTCCCGGACCGACCACATCGGTTATGAGGTCCTCAAGAAGCGGATAATGGGTGCAACCAAGAACAAGGGTATCTATTCCCTGCGTGACCATGGGCTCAAGATAGGACCTGGCGATTTTCTCTATCCGCGACCCGTGGGTTTCATTTCGTTCGACAAAATCGACAAATTCCGGGCAAGCCCGGCTTACGACAATAACCTCTGGGTCTATTTCGCCTATCACCCTCTCATATGCGCCGCTGTTGATTGTGCCTACCGTCCCAATGACGCCGATGCGTTTTGTCCTGGTCTTCCTAAGAGCCGCCCTGACACCCGGTTTTATGACGCCAATGATCGGGATGTCATATTCGCTCTGCACAATCTCAATCGCTGCTGCGGTGGCCGTATTGCACGCGATAACTATTACCTTGACCCCGAAACCAAGAAGGAATTCTATGATCTCCCGCGCGAACTTGCGTACTTCGTCAAGCTCTCGAGGTCCGTATGGACCCCGGGCATCGTCACCCAGATAGATTATGTCCTCCTCGGGAAGAATATCAATTATGGAACGCACGACGGTCAGTCCGCCGACGCCGCTGTCAAAAACCCCAATTGCCTTATCTTTCATAACAAGTCACCTGCAAATTGAAACTCAAACTCGCGTAAAAAATGCGCTCACAATAACAACTGGATAATTCTAACAGATGAGCAAAGCCCCGTGCGCAGCATTCGAACTTACGCTGATATCCTCGTTTTCGATAGGATTTATGGTTGTGATATAAGTTTTTTAATCCCCCCACACCATAGACCGCAAATTCGACTGGCATTTCAATTGGAAAAGCAATTGTTGGATAACAGTGACCTTCAAATTTTACGTTTTCGGGAGTGAAACAGCTTATGGAACCGACACCTATTGTCATTCACTTTTTTACCGTGAAGCCGAAAAACGACTAATTGATAGAGCAGCTTTTGAAAACAACCGGAAATTATAAACTCGCGATCGGAAATAACGGTTTTAATGAATTGAAATTCCTGCGCAGTCTCAACCCGGCAATTTCTATTGAAAACCGCGAAAATGTGGGCATTATACGCGCCATAAACCAGGCACTCGAAAAGCTCACGTCAAAATATGTAGCATTTCTTCACAGCGATTTGCTTATTTTCAACGAGGGATGGCTTGAGCAGATAATAGACTTCATCGAAAGAAGATCCGACGTTGGCCTTGTTGGGTTTGCCGGCAGGCATACGATAAGGGAAGACGGGAAGCCAAATGCAGAATCCACCATTGTTAACATGAGAGGCTATCCGGAGTATTGTAAACCTACTTGGAAGATCACCGAGGTCGCCACAATTTACGGACTGAGTTGGGTCACGAGAGGTGGGAATAAGGCTTGATGAAAGCTTTGGCCTTATGCATGCTTATGATGTTGACCTTTCGCTACAGTACATCGAAGCGGGTTTCAGGGTAAATGTTGCGGCTGTGGAAATAGAGCACCTTGCCGACATAAGGGTGTTCCCCAAGGAACTTAAGCGATTACTTGCGGGCAATAGATCCGCCAAAAGTATTACGAAATGGCTTTCGATATTTTACGAAAGAAATGAGCCATCTTCTGCCAATAACGAGAGGTTTCAGAGATGAGAATTATTCAAAAAGAAGGATCGATAACCTCCCGCATCAGCTTAAAACTCTAAGCAAATGGAGCCTCGGCCTTGACAAAAACATCCGTTTGAAAGACAAGTAGCTCTTAAATTTAACCGATTACGTGAAGCTTGAACGAGAACACCAGGCGGTGAAAGCTGAAATAGAAAAAGCCGCAAAATACGCGAGGTCATTGGAACAAGAAAACCTCAGGATGCACGGGCTCCTGGCTAAACACACCGAATCCAATGACTTAAAATCTGCAGCCGGAAAAATGTCATGATTTTGATCTGCTTTCAAAAAAGAAAGAACGCTTCATTTCTCAAGTCCATCAGGACTCTTTTCCATATGATTCAAAGGCATCGTGAAACATTCAAGGCAAAACGAAAAAGCAGATGAGAAAGTTGCGTGAGTCCAAAAAATCAAACGGAGGCACCGAAGAATAACTATCTTCGTGGAGGCGGCGGGAGTCGAACCCGCGTCCAGAGGAGTTTCCACGCGAGCTTCTACGGGTGTATCCCGTGATTTAATTCTCGTCCCGGCTCGGCTCACGGGCGGCCTTACCGGAACCAGTTCCTCTCAAACTTCCCCCCACACACCGAGGAACTCAAAGTGCGGGAGTAATCCTGCTGCCGTCACCCAGCCGGAGCCGCAGGACCTCTCCGGTGGATGTGGCCGCATTAAGCAGCCAGCGCCAGTTCTGAGTCGGCGTTTGGTTTTTCCCAGCTTTTTTACGAGCCGCTGGAGCTCGACCCGCGCCCGCGCTTCTTTCACCCCTGTCGAAACCGGATCGCCCCCTCGGAAAGGCACGCTACGGAAAGAAGCTAGAACCGGCGCACTTTATTTAAAGTATAGAACATGCAGCTGACATAAGCCATAAGGAAGCAAAAAATTCCCGATTCAACACGCGGCGGTGATTAGGGCGCCAAAGAAAATTTTCTATCGTCTCCGGCGTGCAGCCCGATCCATCTCTCGCTCAGCCTCGCGCCTGGCTATCTCGCGCCTTTTGTCGTGTTTTCTCTTCCCCCGCGCAAGACCAAGCTCAACTTTTGCCCATCCATTTTTAATGTAAACCTTAAGCGGAACCAGCGTATAACCCTTCTCCTGAATCTTGCCCGCTATGGTTTTTATCTCATCCCTGTGAAGAAGAAGTTTCCTCTTCCTTTCCGGCTCATGCCCGAAGTGGGAGGCCTGCGGATAGGACGCTATGTGCATCCCGTAAAGGTAAGCTTCCCCACCCTCAACCGTCGCGTAAGCGTCCCTTATGTTTACCCTACCTTCTCTTATGGATTTTATCTCGCTTCCGAGCAGGGCAATTCCAGCTTCGATACGGGACTCGATCTCGTAATCCCTCAAGGCTTTTCGGTTCGTAGCTTTAACTGTTATGTTTTCCTCTATCCGTTTTGCCGCCATAGGCAAAGTATATCACCGGGATGCAGAAACCGCCGGTGAGTGCCGCGCCTGAGATTTTTCTTAAGTTTCGAGGGCAATTTTGGAAGGGAGGCGCGCGCGGAAAAAAACCGAAAACGAACTCGGCATGATTTCAAGTATTTGATAACCAAACCAACGGGCGTAAGTGAAATTTAAAATTAAACACTGAACAATCAAGCAGCGGTCAGGAATGCAAGGCAAGCGCTCGCTTCGCCCTCGATTAGTTCCTGGAGGATGGCTTTGGCTTTCTCAAGCTGAAGCTTCTCCTCCTCCTCCGGCTCATCCTTAATCTCTACCGTCACATCCGGTCGAACCCCTTTGCCGTTAATCGACTCACCCTTCGGCAAGTAGTAAAGAGAAACTGTGAGTTTAACCGCTCCGCCGTTGGGCAAACCGAACAACTTCTGTACGGAGCCTTTTCCGTAAGTCTTGCTGCCAACCAGAGTTGCGCGCCTTAAATCCTTCAGAGCGCCAGCGACGATTTCAGAGGAACTCGCGCTGCCTCCATTTACAATCACCACAAGCGGCAGGTTTGTCTCGGCTCCTCCCCTCGTCATTTCATACTGCCTGGCCTCTCCTTTCCCCTCATAACTTACGACAATGCCCCTATCGACAAAAATCGATACGACGCCGACGGCCTCGTCGAGAAGTCCGCCCGGGTTGTTTCTCAAATCGAGAATGAAGCCTTTAACGCCCTTTTCCTCGAGTTCCCTTACGCGATCACCTACTTTATTGCTTATCCCGGAACTGAAACTTAATAGTTGGATGTGCCCGTATTTGCCGTCAAGAATCTCCACCTCGAGATCTGGGATGTCTATTTTTCCTCTCTTTATCCTGAAGTTGAAGCGCTTTTTTACGCCGGGGCGCTCTATCTCGAGCACCACCGTGGTACCTTTCCTTCCCCGTATGGTGCTGACGATGACATCGAGGCTCACGCCCCTGGTGTCCCTCCCGTCGACCGAGACGATGATGTCCGACCTCTTTACGCCCGCTTTATCCCCGGGCGAACCCTTCAATACGTTATATACCACGGGCCTCTTCAGTTTCTTATCGTAACGAAGCACAAAACCTACCCCGTAGAAACTGCCCTTGATGTCCTCGGCGAGCCGTTTGTACTCATACGGCGTCAGGTACGACGAGTGGTGGTCCCCAAGGGCTCCGATGAGCGCTCTTAAGCCGAGCTCTTCGAGCCTCTCTGGACTCTTCACGCCCCTCTTGCGCGCCCTCTCCACAGCAAGCTTCGCCGCGTTTGTTATTTTGGCAAGGGAAAACCGCTTGTGAAAATACCGTTTGAGATCACGGATAGCCTTGGCATAAGAACTTGATTCTTCAAGCTTAAATGCCTGGCCCGATGTCTTTTGCTTACTGAAGATAAGCCTATCCAGAAAATAACCCGAAGCAACTACTAAAGCGGCCAAGATAACGACCACGAGAACCCCGAGAAGAATCTTCTTGAATCTTTGGCGGTTGCCCTCACTGTTTTCAATTTCCATTCCGCTCACCTGAACCTCATATTCAAACCATCAGCAGGTCGTTTCAAAAATAGCAAAACGATACGAGGGTGATTTTACCTCACAAGTAAACAAAAGAGTGGTTATTTCCACGCCTCACCTCTCGGATGGGGGTCACAATCATTTGGATAAGCGCCCCAAGCCGCTGGCACCGAGGAAGGTTGAAAAATCAACCGAGTATAGGGTGCCCGCGCGAACGCGCGCCTGAAATTTCCATGCCTGGCTGAGAAAATGGTTCTAAACCTCAATGTATCTTCTCAAGGCAAGGGCGCTTCCCGCCGACCCTATGAGTATCCCGATAAGCACCAGAATAAAGGAGAGCAAGGCAAGGTAACCGCTCGACACGAGATTCGCGATATTAACGAATGCCTCAACCCTGGTGATCAATCCCGAATACCAGAGCAGAGACACGATGATTCCTATCACCGCGCCGATGAAGCCCTCGAACACACCCTCCATCATGAAAGGCCACCTTATAAACCAGTTGGTGGCGCCGACCAGCTTCATTATCCCTATTTCCTTGCGCCTGGAGTAAATCGCCATCCTGATGGCAATTGAAACCAGGGCAACGGCTTCAATCCCGAATACGATTACCCAAAAAAGCCCGATTCTCTGAATAGCGCTCGCCCATCTCAAAACTTTGTTAACAACATCCTCACGAAACTTTATCTCCTTCCTTCCGGTGTTCGGGTCAACGCTTATCTCCGTCCGCCCGTTGAGTCTTTTGGCAACCGTCCTGTTATATTTCGGGTCCTTCATCCTGATCTTGAACCCAGCCGGAAGGGGGTTTCCCTCTATCTCCTTGAGTATCCCCGCCTGGTCCTTATACATTTTCTTGAACTCCACAAGAGCCTGCTCTTTAGAGATGTAAGTTACACTTCTTACCTCGGGCATTCTCCTTATGAAAGACTCGAGGCTCTGCCTTTCCTCTACAGTTATGTCATCTTTGAGGAACACCCTTATTTCATCGACTCGCTGCTTGACATGGGTCGCAACTCCATTTAGAGCATGAACGCACATGCTTACCACGCCAAGAATGATGAGGGAAAGCCCGGTAACCATAATGGCCGCAAACGTAAGAGCCATGTTGCGGCGCATGCTCGATGTGGATTCCCTTAAGAAATACATGAAGTTAACCGCCATGACCGTAGACACCCCTTGCCTGGTCCCTTATTATTCTGCCTTCGCGCAGTTCCACGACCCTCTTCTTGAACATATTGACGATCTCCTGGTCGTGGGTGGCCATGATGACGGTCGTGCCCGTCGCGTTGATCCTTTCAAGAAGCTTCACAATCGTCACGGACATCGAAGGGTCGAGATTTCCGGTTGGCTCATCGGCCAGCAGAATCGGGGGCCTGTTGACGAACGCTCGCGCGATCGAAACCCTTTGCTGTTCGCCGCCCGAGAGCTCATCCGGGTATGCGTCGAGTTTATGGCTCAAGCCGACCAGTTTTAAAACTTCCGGCACGTAAGTTTCTATTATTCTCCTGGGTTTACCCGTCACCTCAAGCGCGTAGGACACGTTCTCATATACTGTCTTTTGAGGCAGCAGTTTGAAATCCTGAAAAACGCACCCCACCTTTCGTCTGAGATAAGGAATTTTCCACCTCTTGATATCAGCCAGGTTCGTATCGGCAATATAAACCTGCCCGCTGGTGGGTTCCTCCTCCTTTAGCATGAGTTTGATGAAAGTGGATTTACCGGATCCAGTTGGTCCAACAAGAAACACGAATTCCTGCTTGGCTATGTCAACAGTTACATCATCCAAAGCGTATATGTTCCCCTGATACACTTTCGTGACTCTTCTGAACTTTATCAATCTTTATCCCTCCGACCTAAAGTTAATTCTTCAAATGTTCTGATTGTTCCTTTTGACCACAAAATGTAGCCTGAAGCGGGGCTCAAAACCCGCAAGGGTCTTTGAGCCCTCCGCTGCTGACAGTTGAACAACGCGGCATCCGGGGAAAACCCGCTCCCCGAATGGAATCTTCGATTATATGTTTTCGGCAACACATGTCAAAAATTGTAGAGTTCCGTTAATATTTGTCAAATGATTCTCCGCCCGGAAAAACAAAGAGGCGTTTTTTCTTCGCAGAGGAAAAGTCCTCAAACGCCATGAACAGCGGATAAACGCTTCTCCGAAAACCCCAATATATAAAAATGGCAAAACGAATCGATCAGCAAAAAAATCAGAAACCTGGCTCCTTGCCCCGTGTTTTCAAAAACTCTATGACAGTTTTCGCGGTTCTATTGATTATTTGTTCCTCCGGAAGCCCAAGCCTGTCTATGAGCTCCAGAGCCTTGTCGAACACGCCTACCATTGAGGCGTCATGCGCGTCGCTTCCCACGCAAACATAAGCGCCGAACTCTTTAGCGAATTTCACCACTTTCTCGCAGTTTTCCTCGCTGCCTTTCCTGACGATTGTGAAAGAGGCATTGTTGACTTCAAGCGCCACGCCCGCCCTCACCGCTTCTCTGACGACAGTCTCGTAATCGAGAGGATAAAGCGGGTTCCCAGGATGCACGAGAATATCAACGTATCCGCTTCTGACGGCGCTTATGATAGCCTGGGTGTTCTCCTCAACGCTTCGATTGTCAAAACCGCAGAAAAGGTGGAAGCCGGCAAGCACTATGTCAAGTACTTTGAGAATTCTTTCGTGAAGATCAAGTTTTCCCTCTATATCAACAATATTGCATTCGGCTCCTCTCAATACTTTTATACCGTCTATCGTCCTTGGAAGCACAATCAGATTCGCGAAATGGTAGGGGTGAGCGGCTCCCGGCATGGCGGGTCCGTGATCGCAAATGCCCACCATCTCCAAGCCTCTTTCGCGCGCGGAGCGGCATATCTCCCTTACGGTAGAATACCCGTGACCGCTTGCCAGCGTATGTATGTGAAGATCAGCTTTTATTCGAGTTTCTATTCCCATTACCCCCTGCGGAGGACTTGGCGGCGTTTGCCTTCCTCCACCTTAAAGCCTCCTCGATAAACTGGTCTATCTCTCCGTCCACGACAGCGTCCACGTTACCGCTCTCCAGACCGGTGCGATGGTCTTTCACCAAACGATACGGCTGCAACACGTAAGAGCGAATTTGATTCCCCCAGCCGATGTCCTTGCGTTCTCCCCTCATCTCTTGGATCTCTTTTTCCTTTTCCCTTCTCTTCAGCTCAAAAAGGCGAGACCTGAGTATCTTCATGGCGATTGTACGGTTGCTTATCTGAGATCTCTCGTTCTGGCATTGAACGACAATACCGGTTGGAATATGCGTTATTCGCACCGCGGAGTCCGTGACGTTCACATGCTGACCGCCCGCCCCGGACGACCTGAAAGTATCTATCCTTAAATCCTTGGGATCTATCTCGACATCTACCTCTTCACCGATTTCAGGGATGACGTCTACGGAAACGAAGGAAGTGTGTCTTCTGCGGGAGGCATCAAACGGGGAAATCCTCACAAGCCTGTGTACCCCTTTCTCAACAGACATAAGACCGTAAGCGTTCTCGCCCTTCACGGTAAAGGTTGCGCTCTTTATTCCCGCGCCTTCTCCCTCCAGAACATCGTTTAGCTCAACTTCAAAACCTTTCCTTTCCGCCCACCTTAAGTACATGCGCATGAGCATCTCAGCCCAGTCCTGGGATTCGAGACCACCCGCGCCGGGATGAAGCGAGACAATGGCGTTCTTTGAGTCAAACTCCCCGTCGAGCAGGGAGACAGTCTCGATTGCGTGTATCTCTTCTTTAACCGCCGATATACCAACCTCAATCTCGTGTTCGAAGGAAGAGTCGTCTTCCTCCAAACTAAGCCTGTTCATTTCCTCCAGCTCTGAAATATGCTCAATGATCCTATCGTATCTGGAGACTTCCTCCTCATACCGCGAAAGAAGGGCCATTTTCTTTCTGGCCCCCTCCTGATCCTCCCAGAAACCGGGCTGGGAAGTTTCGCGCCTCAAGACCTCCAGTTCGGAGCGCGCTTTATCCAATTCAAAGGTAATCACCTATTTTCTTAAGCGCTATCTTCAACTCCTCTATCTCATCAGTGAAATCAACTACCAAACCTCTCCCCTTTCTCCATGCAACACTTCTTGTACTTCTTACCGCTGCCGCAAGGGCACGGGTCATTTCTTCCTATCTTGGTGCTTTTTCTCTGCTCTACCTTTTTCTCTTCCTCCCTTCCGCCGGCGCTCTCGATAAGCCTTACAGGAGGTCTTTCCTCGATTTTAACAAGCTGGGCGTGGAATATGTAGCGTGAAAACTCCTCCTTGACACTTTCGGTTATTGCCTGGAACATCTCGAAAGCCTCAGTCTGATAGGCAACCAGAGGGTCCCTTCCCGCTATCGTTCTCAGGCCAATACCCTCTCTCAAGTAATCGAGTTCGTAGAGGTGTTCCCGCCACTTGTTGTCAATTACCTCGAGCATCACATAGCGCTCCAGCTCCCTTATGGTCTCCTCGCCGAGTTCTTTTTCCCTCTCCTCATACGCCGCTATCGCATCGGCAAGTATCATCTCGAAGAGCTCATCCTGAGTGAGATGGGGTACGTCAAGGTCGTCAATCCGAATACCGATGGGATATATCTGCCCAAGGTAGGTCAGAAGACCCTCCAGGTCCCACTCCTCGGGAAAGATCTTGGGGTCAGTATAAAGCTGAACCGCTTTGTAAAGAGTGTCTTCTATCCACTGCAGAGCCATTTCTCTGAAGTTTTCGCCCGCAAGAAGCTTGTCGCGTTCCGCATAGATTATTTCCCTCTGCCTGTTCATGACATCATCGTATTTCAGAAGATTCTTTCGTATCTCAAAGTTCTGGGCTTCAACCTGTCTCTGCGCCGACTCTATTGCTTTAGTCACCAGACTGTGCTCTATAGGCATATCCTCCGGGAATCTGAATCTTTCCATGAGGCTCGCTATCGTCTGAGATGCGAATCTCCTCATAAGGTCGTCCTCGAGCGAAAGATAAAACCGCGAAACGCCTGGGTCGCCCTGTCTTCCAGACCTTCCCCTGAGCTGATTATCAATTCTCCTCGCCTCGTGACGCTCCGTTCCGATTACCTTTAATCCCCCGAGTTCCGCGACTCCCTCCCCGAGTTTGATATCCGTACCGCGACCCGCCATGTTCGTGGCAATGGTGACCGCGTGCTTCTGCCCCGCGCGTGCGACAATCTCCGCCTCCCGCTCGTGGTGTTTGGCGTTAAGAACCTCGTGGGGTATCCCGCGCTTTTTTAGCATCTTGGAAAGCCGTTCGGATTTCTCGATCGAAACCGTACCCACAAGCACGGGCTGTTCCCTTGAGTAACATTCCTCTATGTCTTTAACCACCGCTTCAAACTTCGTTTTCTCGGTTTTGTAAATCAGGTCGGGAAGATCCTCCCTTATCATCGGTTTGTTGGTCGGGATTACCACCGTCTCGAGCCCGTAAGTGTGCTGGAATTCATCCGCCTCGGTAGCCGCGGTTCCGGTCATGCCGGCAAGCTTTTCATACATGCGGAAGTAGTTCTGGAAAGTAATGGTTGCAAGAGTCTGATTTTCCTCGCGTATCCTCACGCCTTCTTTGGCCTCTATCCCCTGGTGTATGCCGTCGGAATATCTTCTGCCAGGCATCAATCGACCGGTGAACTCGTCAACTATTACTACCTCGCCATTTTTGATTATGTAATCGACTTCGTTTTTGAAGAGTTCCTTTGCTTTGATGGCAACCTCAAGGTGATGGACCAGGTTGGCGTGAACGTTATCGTAGAGGTTTTCAACCCCGAGTATCTCCTCAACCCGCCTGATGCCCTCCTCCGTGATGGCAATGGTGCGCAGCTTCTCATCAACCTCATAGTCCCGGTCCCGCTTGAGCCTGCGGGCTATTTGAGCAAACTCCTTGTACCACTTAATGGACTCTGTGGCTGGTCCGCTTATTATCAGGGGCGTTCTTGCCTCGTCAATCAGAATGCTGTCAACCTCATCGACAATCGCGTAGAAGTGCCCCCGCTGCACTTTCTGTTCAAGCGAGGTCACCATGTTGTCGCGCAGGTAGTCAAATCCGAACTCGTTGTTCGTGCCGTATGTCACGTCCGCCGCGTAAGCCTTTCTCCGCTCGGAAGCCTCCATGTGAGCTTGAATAAGGCCAACTTCCATGCCGAGGAAGCGGTAAATAACGCCCATCCACTCGCTATCTCTTTTGGCGAGATAATCATTCACCGTGACAACATGGACGCCTTTCCTCTCGAAATGGTTGAGATAAACGGGAAGGGTGGCGACGAGAGTCTTTCCCTCGCCAGTCTTCATCTCCGCTATTTTGCCCTGATGCAGAACTATGCCGCCCATCAGTTGAACGTCGAAGTGGCGCTCCCCCAATTTTCTTCGGGCCACCTCCCTGACCACCGCGAACGCCTCGGGCAGCATTTCGTCCAACGATTCCCCGGCATCATGACGTCTTCTAAAATCGGGGGTCTTGGCGGCGAGTTCTTCATCAGAGAGTTTCTCGATTTCTGGCTCGAGGCTATTAATGTGGGCTACCGTCTGTTCTAACTGTTTAAGTTTCCTGCTCTCCCCCAGGCGGAGAGCTTTTCCAATCCCCTTTATCAATCCATTCAACACCTTCTTCTCTTAATCTTGAAATCACGCGGCTCATCGCTCTTAAGACTTTGCTTTCGTATTTCGTGCCACGCTCAAGATTCATTTCCGTCATAGCCTGCGATGGAGACATTAGTTCGCGCGCCTCCCCACCCGTTATCAACGAATCGAAATCCTCAACAGCCCGGAGAATCCCAGCCCCGGTGCTTACCACCTTCCTTTTGGCCGGGTCGGTAATTCTATCGGCCACACCCTCTCTGCCCTTAAGTATCTCGCAAGCGGTGGAAAGATAGTCCACGCGGGAAAGCACTCTCGCGCTTGCGGCGTGACCCGATGGAATTTCTCCCGGTTCATGCTCGTCTGTTTTCTTATCCGTAAGCGTGCCGACCTCGTGAAGATAAGCCGCGTACTCAACCTGACTTACATCCTCCGGAGAAATCCCCAACTCCCTTGCGGTCGCGCCTGCGAGCCAGGCAACCCGTGAGGTATGACCTTCGGGAAGCACGCCCGTCTTCTCGGGAATTGTGGCAAGGGCGCGCACTGTCTCAAGAAGATAAGTGTCCGTTTCGGCAAGCCTGTTGTATGCGTAATAAAGTATGAAGAGAAGCAAGAGCGCGAAAAGTGATGACCACTTGCCTACCCCAATGTAGAGAAGACCGCCAAAGAACCCGGAAATGACCACAGCGATAAACGGGATCCATGAGCGGCGGGTCAGGCTCGAAAGGTACACGCCCGTAGGAAGATATCCCTCCTGAGATAGGCACAAAGCGGTTCCTATCAATTGGAACAAGTACATTATCAAAGCCGCTAAACCAGCGCCGATGAATAAACCAGGCCAATAACCGCCATTAAACTCGGGCGCCTTGGGCATTAAATCAACAATTCCATGGAAGAGGAGGACGCCCAGACCCACGCCGGAGAAATCAATCGCTATTCTGGTCGCCTCATCCCTGGTCATTCGGCCTTCAATCACATGAACTATTATTTCGGCAGCGGACCCAAGAAAAAAAATCCATACAACCCATACCGGAGCCATCGGCGGTTTAAGAGCGGACCTCTTCGCATATCCGAGCCCTGAAGCGATAAGGGCGATAATGAGTGAAGCGTAACCGAGTTTAATGTCCCCCCCGCCTCTTAATTTCAATCTGAATTGCTGAGTGATGACGAAAAGGACCAGTAAAAACCAAAAGCCCCAGTGAATATCGGCCAACTTAGTGAAGCGGATTGAAAGCCCCAGGGTAGCCGCGGCGGCAGCAGCAATTAAAACCCAGAGAAATCTCGCTCCGCCTTCCCTCGTGCCCTGCCTTTTTGGCGCCTTCCTGCCACTTCGTCGACCTTTTAATCTTCGAGCGGGGATTTCAAGGTCAACCTTTTTATCTTCGCCGCTGAAGACCTCCTCTTCGGATTTCGGCGCCTCAGGTAGCCCTTTTTCGAAGAATTCCTCGCCCTTAAGCGAGGTAATGTCCGTTTCTGTAACCTTTGTCTCACGGCGCTCTGCGCTCTGGGAGGCATCATCCAGGAAACCTGACAAAGGTTCCTTACTTCGAGAGGTCCTCGTCCTCGCTCTTCTTCTTTCCCTTGCCGAATTCTCTCTCCCCAGTTTCAAGAGTTCTCCTTTTCCTTTTGCCAAGGAAAGTTTTTATCTTCCATTCGTGAATGTCTCTCTCTATTTTCTCGCGGGTTTCGTAATAAGCCCCAGGTTCAGGTTCCTCGGTTCTTTTTTTCTCTGGCTCCCCGATTTCCTCTCTCTGCGCCTGTTCACCTGAACCCACGGCCTCCGTCTGTTCAAGGGTAAGCTGAACTGTCTCACTCTCTTTTGCCGAGGGCATTCTTATTTCGTCTTTGAGAGCCCCCTCCCATATCCCTCTTTTCCTTGCAACTCTCACAAAGGCATCAACGACTTCGGGGTCAAACTGGATACCTTTACTCCTTACGATTTCCGATACGGCCTTCCGGGCATCAACAGGATCTCTATACGGCGTTTGCCTCTGCATCGCGTCAAAAGCGTCAGCGACAGAGAGTATCCTTGCGCCGATGGGTATCGTTTCCCCGGAAATACCGTCCGGATAACCGCAACCATCGCTCGTCTCGTGATGGTGAACCACCACAAGACTTACCGGAGCAAGCGATTTTTCCCCTGTTAGGACGGAGGCGCTCACCTCCGAATGCCTCTTAATCTGCTCATACTCAGCTTGATCAAGCATTCCAGGCTTGTTCAACAGGTCGGAATCGACTGATATTTTTCCTATGTCGTGAAAGAGCGCAGAGATTTTCATCAAATGCAAGTCCTCTTCGCTTAGGTCCATTTCCTCACCGATGGCGACCGCAATATCAGCTACTCCCGAGCTGTGCCCCTCAGAAAGGGAGGGAACCGATTCCAGCGATTCGATTACCGCGACGGCGGTCTCGTCGCAGACATCCCGCATCTTCGCATACCTCGTGTAAGCGACTCTAATTCCTACAAGAAGAGTCGCAAGAAGAGCCACAGACGTGAATTGCGTTCTTGAATAGGCTATCGCGGCAAGAAATCCGAACCCGGAATAGAGAAGATATCCCGGGAAAAGGGCAAGAAGCCTGCGCTCCCAGAAACGGAGCATCCTCATTTTCTCTTTCCTGGAAAGAACAGCCGCCACTAACAAGGTGTTTATGACGAAGAAAACTATGGTGGCGAGCAACCAGGGAAGAACAACCTTGCCCCCTTGGTTACTATGTATGGCGTTCATGATGTCGAACGTCTCTCCCTTCAGAAGCGCTCTGCCTCCCGTATAAGCGAAGACGAGCGCGGCGCTCCCGGCGCTAACGACATACTGGGCGGCGTTAAAAATTGTTCTCCTGTAATCTTCACGCCCGGCCTCATGCAGAAACGCCGGAACGCCAAAAAGCGGTATGACAGCAACACCTAACGGTCCGGTGTGCATCATGGCCACCATAACGACAAAAAGAGCAAGTGAGACGCGACCTTTAGGTCTTAAGGGAATAGCGAAAATTTCCGAGGCGAGGAAAGTCAACCCCAAGAGCACGATGGCTACCGGCGACTCGACCTTTGTGTCAAGCGCCGTCAAAACAAGTATGAGCACGGCAAGTAAGGAGGCAATCAAAAGAGTCTTATCTGCGAGGACATCGCGATAGAAAAAATGCCCGCCCGAGCCGCGAGCAACTCCAGTAAACGAGCGCTGGGTTTTCTTACCGGTTTCAGGAGAAGGAGTACTCAAGTCGCGAGTTTCATCTACCATCGGACACCAGCACCCCCGGTTAGAAATAGCCGGGCAGAATACTTTATAAGGTTTTTCAAAAACGCCAACAAACCCATGCCTTTCAACACCTTCCCGGTCGCTTTCAAAAAGGCACTAACGCGATGTCTCGATAAGACCGTATTCGCCGTTCTTCCTCTTGTAAACCACGTTTATCCTGTCCGTGGCTTCGTCAGCGAAAATGAAGAAGTCATGCCCCAACATCTCCATCTGAAGAGCTGCTTCCTCCGGCGACATTGGTTTAAGAGCTATCGACTTCTTCCTTACTATCTTCGGATACCCGGGCTCACCCTCCTGTATAGTGACCGGTTTTCCACGAAGCGCACTTACATGACTCTGGGTTCTGTCAATCCTCTTTCCGTGAAATTTCTTAATCTGTCTCAGAAGTTTCAGCACAGCTTTGTCTATTGCTACGTACATGTCGTTATCCCGTTCAGCAGCTCTTATCAGGGGACCGTTCCCGGTAAGAGTGAGCTCGGCTATCTGGTTCTTTTTGATCCTCGGGTTCCTCTCAACGACAAGTTTGACCTCAATCTCCTTAAAGCCCAGCCCCAGTTTATCCACTTTCGAAACCTTAGCCTCGGCGTGAGACCTCAACGCCTCCGTAACCTCGATGTTCTTGCCCTTGACTACTACTTGCAACGACTGCCTCCCAATACTCCAGGATGCCTGCTTGCTTTCTACCCTAAAACTGGATGTGTTTCCAATAAAACGTTATATAACGATAAAGGATTTCACAACCCCGCCCGGGGTAGTTTAAGATTTGACGCACCGCGAAGTTGTTCCCCGTCAGCCTTCCTTCGTCACGTTAGTTGCCTTTGGGCCTTTCTCACCCATCACTACCTCGAATGTTACAGAATCACCCTCGTTGAGCGTTTTGAACCCTTCGGAAACAATGTCACTGTAATGCACGAAAACATCCTCACCGGTCTGCCGCTCGATGAATCCGTAACCCTTCTCCGAACTAAACCACTTTACCACGCCTGATTCCACTTTAATCCTCCACTTCATTAATCCGTTTTTCGTAGGGTATCACAGGGCATATAACGTGTCCACATGAGATAACCAAAGATTGCCATTGATGCGGCACCCCAAATCCTATTTTAGATAAGCGTCTTCAACCATGGTTTGAAAAAACAGAATGCCTGAATTTTCCTTCTTGATTTTTTGCCGCATGCCCAAAGCCATGTCCCCAAGAAATTTCAGTTATAAGCAGGATGATGGGCGACTCCCGCTGACCTGGTCTTTGCCCCCACACTCGCCTGCTGAGACTTTGCAGATCCGCGCTCCGAAGTACGGATCCACGCCACCTTCTCCGCATTTTGAAGCGGGCAGGACTTACCCCTAAGCCGCACCATGCTCAGCAACCAATAGTTGCCTTACGTGGGTCGTTTCGCCTGCGGCTGGCATCGACTTTCAACCACAGACCGGAAGCCGCCCATTGGATTCCTTCATTACATGATACATGCGGAAAAAAGATGATTCAATTGTCGAAAACGAGTGCGCGCATCCATGTAACGTCCAAAATGAACCAAAATAAACGGTAAAAATCAAGACATAGATGCACTCCCGCACAAGTGCGCGGAATTCAGGGAAGATACGGGTCTATGAAGCCCGCCTTACCTCAGCAAAGAGAAATTCGAGTGCTCTTTCGGTTTTTAACTCAAATCAATCCAAGAAAAAGAAGGTCTATTTCAAGTTGATTTTATTGGTAGGTGGTTGACCTTTCAGATGAGACACGCACTCAACGCAGTTTGTCTGAAATCATCCTGCCGATCAGCTTTTTTGCGATCTCCTCACCAGTGACGTTATAAGTCGATGTCTCGAGGGCTCTCTTTAGTTTCTCTATCCTGTCCTGCCGAACCTCCGGCGGCTGCCCCATCCGCCGGGCAAATTCGCGCACCTCTTCTATCTCCTCCTCGGAGCGGTCGCAAACCTTCTCCTCTTCTTCGCCCATCAAGCCCTTCTTCTTGAGGAGATCAAGTGTATTTTGTATTTCGCGATCCGAGAGCTGCATTTCTCACCGCCGCAATCAAACACTTCTGTTCTCTTAATCTGGATATCGTCAATGCGCAATCATGTCTCAAGTTCAAAGTTTATCACCCGTTTGTCACCATTGCACGCCTTTTGAGAAATTAAAAGTTGTGCAAGTCACCCTTAATACGAAAAAACGGTGATAATTTCAACCTCTATCAAGCATTTCAAGACAATCGCGCTCAAACCTTTAGATTAATTATCCTCCTTTAGGGTGATTTTATTTTCAACCCGACCCTCGACAGAGCCATTTCCTCCTCAGATGGCACTCGCCGCCGCGATAAGCGCGCATACCTCTTTTGCTCCGTGCTCAAAAAAAGGAACGGCGCAGTTCCAGATAGTCGCGCCCGTCGTGATAACATCGTCCACGATAAGGACGCGCAAGCCCGGAATTAGTTTTTCAAAACCAGGCCTGAGTCCGAAAGCCCCATTGGCGTTTTCCCACCTCTCCTGTGCGGACAAGCCGTCCTGATCTTTGACGGAACGTCTTACCTCAAGCGCGGCGACCAACGGCAGATCAAGCCTTTCGCACAGGAGAGCGGAAAGTACCTCGCTGGGATTGAATCCTCTCATTTTCATCTTCCTCTTAGTGGTCGGAACGAACGTGACTATGTCAGGGCAAATAAACGAGGGGTCGTTTCCCGCCGCAATAACCATCAGTTCGCAGAGAGGAAGGGCAAAACGCATCCCGGAGTTCTTGAGCCCGAGCACAAGGCTCTTCAGGCTCCCCCTGTATGTTCCTCCCGCCCTCACCCGCACACCGGATAACGCCCTGTTCACGTGCCTTTTGCCGGCAATCACAAAATCCTGCTCGGGCGCACACCCTAAACTGTTTACGTTTGCCACCAGGTTGAAGAAGCAGCGCGGGCAAATCGGGGCGGAGCACAGAAGATCACAGCCGACGCACTTATCGGGAAAAAGAAGACATGCTATTTCATTTAAAAGGCGGCTCCTGCTCATCTCATGTAAGAACAGTTCCTCATCGCTGTTTTTCAATCGGAATTGCTTTTCTCCCCAAACCATCATGGAAACGTCGAAATTTTTGAGCAAGGGAAAGCCTGAAAAGAATCGAGTGAGAAGTGAACTCGATGAACAGGTTAACTCATCTGTCTGCCGTCTTCCTTTTCAACAACCGTGCCGGGCATTATTTTAACACTCGGATCTATAACTATCCCATCCCTGACAACGCACCTGCTTCCAAGAACCGCTCCTTCCAAGAGCGTTGCACCATCTCCGATGTGAGACTCGGCTCCAACGATGCTTTCAAAAATGCTAACATCTCGCCCGATGTATCCCTTCCCCCACTTGATACCCTTGTAAAGAACCGCGCCCTCGCGAACCTTTGTATCCGGACCTACGATCACTGGACCTATGAGACGTGCGCCCCTCTCAATTACGCAGCGATCCCCTATGCAAACCGGAGGCGTAAGCAGCACGTCTCGGTCTATCCTTGTATTACTGCCCACCCACACCCCATTGGCCACTTCCACCCCAGGAATTTCTACGTTTACCCGCCCCTCAAGCGCGTCGAAATTCCCTCTCTGGTATTCGTCGATGCTCCCCACGTCATTCCAGTAGTAGGAATGCCGCCAGGCGTAAAGCGGCTGTGCTTCCCTTACAAGCCTGGGGAAGAGTTCACTGCCAAAATCATACGGTTGGGTAGGCGGTATCATTTCGAGTATTTCGGGCTCGAAAACGTATATACCTGAGTTCGCTATGTTTGACAGCGCCTCAGCGTCGGGTGGCTTTTCTTGAAATCCCTTAACAGCTCCGTTCTCGTCAGCAAGTATCACACCGTATCTCGACGTTTCTTTGACCTCGGTCGCCATGATTGTGGCAAGCGCATTTCTCTTTCTGTGAAATTCGAGCATTTCGAGAATATTCACATCCGTGAGCGCGTCCCCGCTAACGACAACAAAAGTTTCTCCACCGAAGAAATACTCGCACTTCTTGACTCCGCCCGCGGTTCCCAGAAGCCTCTCTTCTCTCGAGTACGAAATGTTGAGCCCCCATTTCTCACCGCTTCCGAAATGCTCCACAATCGCCTCGGGCAGATAGTGAAGGTTCACGATGACATCCTCAAAACCGGTCCTGGCGAGCAGGCGTATGATGTGCTCCATTACCGGACGGTTCACGATAGGCACCATCGGTTTTGAGATATCACCGGTGAGCGGCATGAGTCGCGTGCCGAGACCAGCAGCAAGAACCATGACCTTTGTAAGGCGCACCTGCTTACCTCCACTCGATCTGTTATCTGTCAACTCAAAATCATAACGTTTCCGTCCGTCTTTTAGCGCGATCGAATCGGTCACTCAATCAAACCAAAACATGCTGCCCGGGGCGAGATGTTTGAGGGCATGCAATGAGATTGTACCAGAGGAATGCTCGAGAATATCGGTAAGCGTCAAGATGAAGAAAACATGCGCTTCAAGTTCTCATCGTACGGCGCTCTTATCACGCCCTTTTCAGTGATTATTCCGGAAATCAGTTCCGCCTCGGTAACGTCAAAAGCGGGATTTCTCGCAGGGGTTTCATCCGGCGCCACCCTCTCGCCTCGGAAGATTTTTACCTCTTCCTGATCGCGCTCCTCTATGGGAATGTTCTCTCCTTTCGGACAAGAAAGGTCTATGGTTGAAGAGGGAGCCGCGATGTAAAAGGGCAACCCGTGGTGGCGCGCCAATACCGCAAGCCCGTAAGTACCTACCTTGTTTGCGGTATCCCCGTTTAAGGCTATTCTATCGGCCCCGGTAATGACGATATTTATCTCGCCGCTCTTCATCAGGATAGCGGCTGCGCTGTCGCAGATGAGAGTGTGGGGAACGCCGTTTCTTGCAAGTTCCCACGCGGTCAACCTCGAGCCCTGCAGGAGAGGTCTCGTCTCGTCAACAAAGACATGCACTCTTCTTCCTCTTCGATGAGCCTCGATCAGAATACTCAGCGCTGTCCCGTAGCGGATAGAAGCAAGAGCCCCGCTGTTACAGTGCGTAAGGGCAAGACAATCCCCGGGAAGAATCTCAATCCCCACCTCCACCAGTTTCTTATTCTGACAGACGGTCTCACGCGCCACGGAATCGGCGGCGCGCCTGAGGGCGTCAAGTATATCTTTTGAGCTTCCACCCTCAAAATTACGTATCTCATCTTCCATCCTTTCCACGGCCCAAAAAAGATTTCTCGCCGTCGGACGCGAAGCTTTCATTATTCTCGCCGCCCGATGCGCTCCCTGCGCGACATCACCAACCTTGCCTTTTGAGGCGACGAGGGCGCCGAGAAAAACGCCGTAGGCGGCGGCAACCCCGATAGCCATCGCGCCCCTGACCCCGAGAGTGCATATAGCCTCTGCGACCTCCTCGGGAGTCCTGGCTTCTATGTAGGATTCCTCAACTGGAAGAGCCCTCTGGTCAAGAATGAAGAGGGCGTCCTCCTCAAAATAAAGGGCGTCTCCTTTTTTGAGCTGAAGGTGGTCATCCATTCCTAACACCCCTAACCTTCAAGCAGACTTCATCCAAAAACATACCGTAGAGAAGATATACTCTCAGGCGGATTGACCTTTCGCGTAAGCCTAACGGCTGTCCTATCCCTCTGAAACACCATCAGGGTATTTAGCGTTCAATATGAAAAGAGTCTTTGCCGCCGACTCGAGCGAGTCGGCAAGGCTCAAAAGGCTTCGCTCGTCACAGGCGCAGATTACGGCTCCCTGTCTCTCAATAAAGACTATGTCGGCATCCTTTATAACTTGCCCTACCGCGCCAGCAAGTCCGGCTGTCCCGGGACGGTAATAGGGAACGAATCCAGCCCGACCGACATCATCCAGTAACCATTTCGAATCCTCCATAAACCGCCTGCCTTTACAGGAAAGAGCGGCTATATAGGGAGTCTTGGACTTCAGAACGAAATTGGCGTCCTGTCTTTCCCTTAAGACAGCCCTTATGATTCCTGCGTCCTCACATGGCTGCCCGCCGGCGCTGCCCTTAAGTTTGCCGTTATTGTCGAGTTGAAGAATATCCTCCTTGCGCAGGAAACCCAGGCAGGAACCTTTCGCGGTGACCATCACACCATCAGGAACAAGCCTCTTCCCGAGAGCATTCAGCGAGCCGGGCGCAAGACCCGCTTCATAGAGGCGCCTTCCGGTCCAGATAATCTTTTCGATCTCGGAGGATTTTAAATCGCCCATTCTTTAGCAATCCTCATGCCGGGCAGAGCCGAACCCACCGCGGCGGGACAAGCCTTTCTCACGGAATTTCAAGTCCCGATAGTCCAGCTCTTGAGGTATTCCTCCTGTTCGGGAGTAAGGGAGTCAATTTCAATACCCATAGTCTTGAGCTTCAGCCTGGCTACCTCTTTGTCTATTTCAGGCGGAACATCATAGACTTTCCGCTCAAGGCCTCCTTTATGCTTAAAAGCGTACTCGGCGCACAGCGCCTGGTTAGCGAAACTCATATCCATGACGCTTGCCGGATGACCCTCCGCGGAGGCAAGATTTACAAGCCTCCCCTCAGCAAGCAGGTATATCCTCCTCCCGTCGGGCAATAGAAACTCCTCCACGTTATCTCTTACCGTTCTCCTGCTGTTCGACATCTTTGCAAGGGTGGGGATATCGATTTCCACGTCGAAGTGACCGGAATTGCACACTATCGCTCTGTCTTTCATAACTTGGAAGTGTTCGCCCCGCAATACATGTATGTCCCCCGTTGTTGTCACGAAAATATCCCCGGTTTCTGCCGCCCGCATAGAAGTGGTGACTTTGAACCCGTCCATGACCGCTTCGAGCGCCCGCAATGGGTCTACTTCCACCACAATTACGTGAGCGCCCATACCCCTTGCTCGGTTGGCTATGCCTCTCCCGCACCATCCGTAACCGAACACGACAAAACTCTTTCCAGCAAGCAAAATGTTTGTCGCTCTCAAAATACCGTCAATCGTTGACTGTCCCGTCCCGTACCTGTTATCGAAAAAATGCTTCGTGCTGGCGTTGTTGACCGCTATGACGGGGTAGAGAAGCACTCCGTTTTCCTCCATGCTCTTAAGCCTTATAACCCCCGTTGTTGTTTCCTCAGTCCCCGCCACCACCTGCGAGGCCTGCTCCTTTAGTTCAGTATGAAGAGTGGTGATGAGGTCCGCGCCATCATCCATCGTGATGTGAGGCTGCGCTTTGAGTACAGACCTTATATGTCGATAATAAGTCTCGTTATCCTCGCCTTTGATGGCGAAAACGCTTATACCGAAATGCTGCACGAGCGCGGCGGCGACATCATCCTGCGTGCTCAAAGGGTTGCTCGCGCAAAGGAAAGGCTCGGCTCCACCCGCTTTTAAAGTTATCATGAGGTTGGCGGTTTCGGTTGTCACATGCAAACAGGCACCGATCCGAGACCCTTTCAGAGGCTTTTCACTTTCGAACCGGGCTCTTATTGTCTCCAGGACCTTCATTTCGAGACCCGCCCACAATATCCTTGCCTTTCCTCTATCAGCAAGCGTGATATCCTTAATATCGTAGTCCATCAAACAATTCTCCTTTCTTCACGCTCCAGCTATCATAAGACTCTCGCCCTCTAACCCGTAAGCCCCGGCTTGCCTTAAGGCTCAAAGCCACAGGCTTTCGGATACCTTTGATATATCCGTGATATTCCATCACATTTTACACTCAATCGCGCCCCAGTAAACCGTCGGGCAAACCCGAAATCACCTTATATTTTTTAAGCGGCTTCCTTATGGTGGACGAGCAGTGGAATTTTTCAGTAGCCGGCCAGTCTCCAATCTTTTAGAGAAGGGCGCATGCCTGCGCCGCCAGAGAGTCGAGATATCCCCTTATGCTCTGCGCTCTATTTCTCGTGACCTTCAAGACCTCTTCATGGGAGAGCCCGAGAGCCCTCGAAGGAAGAAGGGTGTTTGATATGCAGCACATCATTGCGACTTCAAGACCTAGAAAAGCTGCGCACATCGCCTCCGGGATTGATGACATTCCAACGGCATCGGCACCGGCCATCCTCAAAAAAGCCGCTTCGGCGTCCGTCTCGTACGTCGGACCCTTAACGTAAGCGTAAACGCCGTGCTCGCATCTAACGCCTGAGGGAAGCGCGGATTTGAGCGCCTCCTGCCACTCGGTCTTGTAGATACCCGAAAGATTCACGTGAACCGACGGATAACCATCGAGCTTAAGACCTTCAAGTGGGTTATCCCCGAACAAAAAAATATGGTCCCTGACTATCATGAGGTCGCCGGGAATGTAGAGCGGGTTTAACCCACCCGCCGCGCTTAGCATGACAAGCGCCTTCACCCCACAGCGGGCATACGCGAAAACCGGAAACGAGACCTCAAGTGAGCTCAAACCCTCGTAGCAATGAATTCTCCCGTCCTGAACAAGAATGTGACCGCTTTCAGTTATTACCTTCAAAACCCTCCCTCTGTGACCCTCAACAGTCGGGATGGGAAAACCGGGAATATCTTTAAAATCAACCGCGCTTTCGACACGCGATTCATCAACAAGCTCATCCCATCCGGAACCAAGCGTGACCGCGAGTCTCGGGACCCCTGCCAGATGCTTAGTCAAAACCTCTGCGGCAAGCTCCACGCTTTGCGCTAAATCTCCCTTACTCATTAGGTCCATCTCACCCACCGTAAGCCTCAAGTCTCCTTTTTAGTTCAGCTATCCTCTCAACCGGAGTGGGGTCCTCACCGAGTAGAAGGGAAAGATAAACGCTCAGAAAATCGCTGAAATAAAGGAGGTCGAAAATTTTTTCGGTCCTGGTCGTTCCTCGGGCGCAAACCTGGGTAATCCTTGCAACGCTCCTGCCAAGAATTTCGGTCGTGATCTCAACCCTTAGTTTCGTCCTCTGATGTTCCCCATCCTCCCTCAAAACGATTATATGAGCGAGCCTGCAAATCTCTCCGAGATTTTTCCAGCCAACCGTCTCGTTATGGTTTAGCTCAGGAAAACTGTTGAAGAAAGCAGGGTATTTAGCGTTCTCGTTGATCTGCGTTTTCCACCGCATCGCGGCGACCCAAATAAAACCCTCAGAGCCGTAGATGACAGGCAGATAACCGAACAAGCCCTTGGCGAGCCTTTTCGTTGGATTTGCCTCTGTCGGATTGTCAGGACCGTACTCCTCCGCCCTGTGCTCTGCAAGCTCCACCGCTTTTTCAAGCTCGGCGCCTATGCCTGGCATCACTTTGCAGCGTTCCAGACTCAGAAGAAGCGGCACGCATAAATAACCAACGGCTGCCCTCGGTTGAAAGCCTGAGGGTATCTCGAAGAAGAAAACCCCTTTTTCCCGAAGGAGTTCCCCGAGAGCGCCGCCGCTCGTGATTCCGATTACCCGCGCTCCTCTCTCAAGAGCAACCCTTGTGGCTTCAAGTGTCTCCTCTGTATTCCCTGAATAGCTTACGGAGAATGCGAGCGTGCCATCACCAACGAAATTCGGAACAGTGTAACCCTTCAGGCATATGACAGGAACTGGTGATACGCCGCTTGCCATAGCCTGGGCTATGTCGCCGGATATTCCTGAACCTCCCATACCAAACACAACGATATTTCTTATCGAACTCGGTTCGGGAAGAATAACATCTGCCTGGGCAATCCTCATTGCGTCCCTCAGTTGTTCAGGGAATCTCAAGACCACTTCCAACATTTTTGAAACATCAATCCTCGAAAAAGATTCCTTGTCATCGAGGTCAACCGCGAATTTCTCTTCCAAATCTTCTTCCCCCCTTACGGAAAACAAACAAGAACGCTAATTTTTGCGCGGCGTTACCAATGAAATGTTTTTCTCGGGGTCATTCCTGTGAAAAAACTAACACGCATCTTTTATGGCTAACGATTTCGCTAAGGGAAAACAAGTTGAACCTTCTTAAAATATTTCAATCCCTAAAACTTAGAGAGCCTCGAAATGGTTCCAACTGCCAAAAACGCATGAACACTCTCTTAGTATTTATCGTGACCTGAAACTCCACTCACAATCCACGAAAGCCACGCAATGCACAGCTTTTCCCTTTCATAAAAGTCGCCAAAAAGAGGTGCCATCCTGTCAAACAGCAAGCCCTAAACCCTCTCGCGCCAGTAGTTCAAAAGGTCGGTTAGCGTTTGATCAAACGGTATTTCAGGGACCCAGCCAGTCAGTTCGTGAAACTTCGTCACGTCGGCGAGAAGCACCTCGACATCCGAAGGGCGCATGCGCGCCGGGTCCTGTCTCACCTCAACTTCCATATCCGTTAGCTCGAAAAGCTTCTTCAAGAGGTCCTTTATCGAGATATCCCTGCCGGAGCCGATATTATAAACCTCTCCCGGCTCACCCTTCTCCAGTGCGAGCCAGTAGGCTTTCACTATGTCGCGCACATCCGTGAAATCTCTTCGGGCATTAAGATTACCGACGTCCATTACCGGCTCTTTCTTCCCCTTCTCTATCATCGCTATCTGTTTCGAGAAGTTGCTCTCCACAAAGACATCCCCTCTGCGGGGTCCAGTATGGTTAAAAGCGCGCGTTCTAACCACGTGAATTCCATAACTTTTGTGGTACTGGTAAGCGAGCAGGTCCTGCCCAACTTTGCTCACTCCGTAGGGGCTCAAAGGTCTTAATGGGTTCGTCTCCTTTATGGGAAGCTCATCCTCGCAAACAAGCCCGTACTCCTCGCTCGAGCCGGCGATCTGAATCCTTGATTTTAATTTCAGAGACCTCATCGCCTCGAATATGTTTATCTGCCCGACCATGTTGGTAACGATTGTCTCAACCGGCGCTTTCCATGAAGTGGGGACAAAACTTTGCGCCGCGAGATGAAAGATGAAATCAGGTTTCACTTCCGAAAGACAGTGACGAACCGCCACGGCGTCCCTGAGATCACAGTCTATGAGCTCGATATCTTTGACGATATGTTGAACGTTGTCCATGCGGCTCCGCCATCTTACCGTCCCGAACACCTCAACATCTCCACGCTTAAGGCAATACTCGGTAAGATGACTCCCCACGAATCCGGTTATACCGGTAATAAGTACTCTCAAACCGCACCTCCATTCTTTAATCCTTGCCCTCTAAAACAAAAAAGAAACAAGCACTAATCCGTTCTGTAAAACCTTATCTTACCCGCTTCGATACGAGTCGAGGGCCAGATGCGAACTCCGTGTCTGAACTCGTTGTCTTCTTCAGCCACGATATTATCGCCCAAGACAGAAGCCTCCGCAACATGCACCCTCTTTCCAAGTTTGGTGTTTTTGCCAACGATGGAACCCTCGATGACGCAGTCCTCCCCGATATTAGCGCCGTCCAGGATGACGGAACCCTCTATACTTGCGCCCGCCTCCACAACAACGTCATCCCCAAGACAGCAAAGGCTCCCCACAGAGGCACGCGGCCCAATTCTCACCCTGTCTCCAAGAGCGCAGGGAGGATTTATTCGAGCCGTCTCGTCTATTACCACATCGTCCCCCGCAAACACCATCTCGAAAATTTCTTTGCCTTTCAACGGAATTTTGATTTTTCGCTCCATAATGTCGTGGTGAGCTTTGAGATATTTGGCGGGAGTGCCAAGATCGAGCCAGTAGCAGTCTGAGGGAAAACCGTACATGGGTACGCCCTGCTCCAGGAGGCTGGGGAAGAGTTCTCTTTCAAATGAGTAGTTCTGGTTTGGCGGCACCTGTTGGAAAACCTTCGGGTCAATCACGTAAGTGCCTGCGTTAATGAGGTTTGTCACCACCTGGTCCCACGAGGGCTTTTCAAGAAACTCTTTTATTCTTCCGTCGGGATGGAGAGGGACCAGCCCGTAAGCGGTAGGGTCCTCAACAGGCGTCAAGGTTATCGTGACGGTCGCCTTTTTCTCCATGTGGTAAGAAAAAAGAGCGGCTATATCGAGGTCAGTCAGAATATCTCCATTGCAGACTATCACGGTGTCATCCCCGAGGAACCTTTCAACGTTTTTTACCGCACCACATGTCCCCAGCGGCTCATCCTCCGTAACGTGAATGAGTTTCATGCCGAGGCGAGAGCCGTCACCAAAATACTCATCAAAGACATCAGGAAGGTACCCGCTAGACAATATCACCTCGTCTACCCCGTACTGCTTGAGATGAAGCAGCTCAAGCTCAAGGAGAGGTATGTTCACGATTGGAAGCATGGGCTTTGGGGTCGTAATCGTTAGGGGTCTCAACCGCGTCCCAAACCCTCCGACAAGCATAACTCCCCTCAAACCAGCTCACCTCCGCTGTCGAGATCAAAATATTTAAAAAGGCTTTTCGGCTCCCATAGCGCGATTCAAGCAAGACATAGGCCGGACAGAATGCGCGAAGCCGGCTTAGTTCAAGCTTTCACCCTTGCTCTCCAATACTCAATCGTATCAAGCAAAGTCTTCTCAAACGGAATTGACGGCTCCCAACCAACCTCCTGTCTTATCAAAGCGTTGTCCCCTATGAAGACGGGAATGTCGCTCGGTCTCTGTCTTAAAGGGTCAGGCTGGACCCTCATTGGAACCCGCGCGAGATCAAGCATCATCTCAAGCACGTCCGATATCTTCCTGCCGACCCCGGAACACACGTTGTAAACTTTACTTCCTCCCGACTCCATCAACATCCTGTACGCCCTAACCGTATCCCGCACGTCAGTGAAATCTCTCTGCGCTTCAAGGTTTCCGACCTTCAACACGGGGGGAATCAAATCCGCCTCGATTTCGGCTATCTGCTTAGCGAAGGAGGATATTACAAAATCCTCCGACTGACCCGGACCACCCTGATTGAAACCTCTGGTCACAATCACCCTCCATGAAAAAGCCTCCTTATACAAAAGAGCGAGATACTCCTGCCCCACCTTGCTCACCGCGTAGTGACTGCACGGTCTTAAGGGGGCGTTCTCTTTCAGGGGCATCTCATCAGGCGACGCCATTCCGTACTCCTCGCTCGAGCACGCCACGTGCACAGAAGCCTCGATGCCCTCTTCCCTCAAACATTCAAGGAGATTTAACTGCCCGCCAATGTTCGTTCTGTAAGTTCCCCAGGGATCGTGCCATGAGCGCGCCACCGAAGGCTGCGCCGCAAGATGAAATAACCAATCGGGGCGGAAATCAGCAATCGTTTTTCTGAGAACCTCTTTATCGAGTATGTCCAATGTCTTGTATTTAAAACAGTCAGCGGCGCAAGCGGGTTCGCTATTGAGTCCAATCCCGAGTATTTCCACATCACCGAGACTGGAAATTTCCCCAACGAGATGCGAGCCAACAAAGCCATCAGCGCCCGTAATCAGCACTCGCCTCATTTCTCCTCCAGCCCGCCCGATTTTCTTTCACTTGAGAAACTTGATTTAAGCCTGTTTAAGCCGTTCAGTCCTGACACGAGACAGAATCTCGCGACCAAACCAAGGAAGATCAAGGAGCTCATGAAAGGCTTCAGCGGACCTGAATATGTTTTCCTGTAAAAGCGGAACATGCTTCTGTGGTGGTGGTAGGTCATGCGGGTGGTGGCAAGTTTGCTGCTCTGGCCTATATGGTGAATCACATCCCCGAAGGGGATGTACCACACCTCCCAGCCCTTCTGCCTAAGCATCCAGCAGAGATCAACGTCCTCGACGTACATGAAATATTTCTCGTCAAAGCCCCCCACCTGCTCAAGCGCTTCTCTTCTCAAACCCATGAAAGCCCCGCTTACCCAATCCACCTCTCTTTCGGACAAGTGGTCCCACTCCCGCTTTTTATACTTTCTTGTCCAGGGATTTTTCTCGCTTAGAAGCCCGATGAAAGCGTGTCCCGCCGCTTGCGCGATTGAGGGGAATTCCCTGCAAGAGAACTGGAGCGTCCCGTCTGTGTTTAAAAGCCTCGGACCCACAACCGCGGCGTCCGGATGCGTCTCGAAGAAACTGACGATGATTGAGGCGGTGTTCTGCGAAAGGATGGTATCGGCGTTCATGACCAGTATGAAAGGCTCTTCGGTAAGCGCAATCCCTTCGTTGCAGGCGCGGGCGTAACCCACGTTCTCATCATTCCATAGCAGGTTCACTTGAGGAAAATCTGCTAGGACCATTTCGGGGCTTCCGTCACGAGATCCGTTGTCAACAACCCATATAGCGATTCCGCCTTCAACATCTTGGCTCAAAAGGGAAAGAAGACATTCTCTTAGCATCTTGCGGGTATTCTTGTTCACCACCACAGCGGCAACTTTCCTCAAGACGCTCTTGCCTCCCTGCCTGAAAAGATATTCTTCCATTCGAGAAAATGCGTTTTGAGCCAATCCCTGTAATCAAAAGGAGCGAAGCGTTTCTCGATCTCATCGGGAGGAACTATTCGCCCTGCCTGTATGACCCTTCGCTTTTCAAGTATCCGGGGCAGCATGCGAACAATGTCCACCACAGCCCTGACCGCGCTCGGGCAGCGAATGAGAAGCGCCCCAATCTTGAATATTTCGGTAAAGAATATGCCCGGGAGGTTGCGCAGGAAAAACAGCGGGGTGTCGTTTTTCAACATCAGAAGATACCTGTTCTTGAAGTTATGGTATTCAACCAGGGGAGATTTCCTATATCCGGCGCCGCCCCTTCGGTGATAAGCGACAGCAAGCGGGTTGTAAACACATTTCCATCCTCTCATTGCGGCGCGCCAGTCAACATCCAGGTCTTCCCAGAAAGCGAAAAAATCCTCGTCAAAATACTCATCTGCCACCCTGATGTCCTCGAGCATTTCCCTTGAGTACATCGCGGCAGCCCCGCAGGTTCCAAAGACTTCCATTTTTTCCAGAAAAGCAGAAGAGCCCGCAACACCCTCACCAATATTTCGCGCAAGCCGGTTTTTGAAAATGACGTGCCCCGCGGAATCAATGGGGTTGTCCCTGCCACCCGGGGGGAAGCGAAGCAGCTTTCCGCTCGAGCTGCCGACATCTCTGTCTTCCATGACCCCCGCAAGTTCGGAGATGAAGTCCGGCTCGAGAACAACGTCGGTATTAAGCGATAGTATCAGCTCACCGCTACTTTGCCTTATGCCCTCGTTCATGGCGGCGCTGAAGCCAGTGTTGCGCTCATTTGAGATAAGAAAAGGAGATTCACCCCAAAATCTTTCCTTCACCTTTGGATCGTTCACAAAATTTTTCAGAATATCCGCTGAATCGTCAGTGGAAGCGTTATCAACTATCAAGAGTTCAATAGAAGGATAGTCCTGCCCAACCAGAGAATCGAGACAGGAAGAGAGGTCTGCGGCGCCGTTATAGTTAATCAGAATCGCGCTCACGACTCTCATGGTTAAATCCCGAGCCAGAGTCTTCCTCTGTTAAAATTCTGTATTCCTTTACGCCGCTATCGGCCTCAATGGTCTTAACGAGGCTGCCCTGCGGCGTTTGCCTCGGTTGGCTTTCCTTTGATTTGAGCCCCTGCGCGGTTATGATTACGCCTATAACGATGAGCGCAAGCCCGATCCAGCTGAACCACCGAACATTTTCCTTGAAAACAAGCCATGAGTAGAAAACCACGACCACATAGCCCACCGCGACCATTGGATAAGCCACGCTTAAATCAACCCGGGAAAGCACTATCAGCCAGAAAACCGCCGAGATGGCGTAAAGTACTATGCCGAGGATTGCCAGTGGTCCGTCTTTGGCTATGCGCACCACAAGGCTAACAGGATTGGTAATATCTTTTAACTCGAGGTCCCCACCTTTGGCAACCACGCTTCTCATGCCGGACTTCATGACAAGCTGTCCTGCCACCGCAAGCCCTATGCTCACCACCAGCAGCAAGACGTTAATTAAAGTTCCTTTGCTCATAAACATCCGCCGCCTTTCAAAAAATCGCGCTTTCGTAAAGAAGAAAAACAAGAATCAATCAACGAAGCGGTATTTTATCAGGGTCCACAGGGCGATGAACCCGTCAACCCACTTTATCTTCTTGCCCTCATTGTATTCCCTTCCAGCATAAGAGATCGGGACCTCGTAAATCCTTATGCCTTTTTTCAGGATTTTCGCGGTTATCTCGGGCTCGAAATCAAACCTGTTGCATTTGAGGGTAATGCCATCGATGACCTTTTTCGATATCAGTTTGTAGCAGGTTTCCATATCCGAGAGGGTCGAGTCATACAAAATGTTAGTCACAAGGCTCAAAAACTTGTTGCCGACCATGTGCCAGAAAAGCATGTTCCTGTGTTCGCCCGTGAAACGGGACCCGTAAACGACCTCGGCCTTGCCTTTAAGGACAGGCTTGAGCAGCGCCGCGTAGTCGTCAGGGTCATATTCCAGGTCAGCGTCCTGAATTAAGATGTAATCGCCTGTAACGTAAGGTAGCGCCGACCTTACCGCGGCGCCCTTACCGAAGTTTTGACTGTGGCTGATGACCCTGGTCGAGGAATCCTCCTCAAATTTAAGGATATCGGAAGTCCCATCCGTTGAGCCATCGTCAACAACGATTATCTCCTTTTCCACATCACCCAGATCAACCGCTTTGACCCTTCTTAAAATTTCCCTCACCGTGTTTCTCTCGTTGTAAACAGGAACGATAATCGAAAGTTTCATCTTCCTACTCCCTCATACACAAACCCTATTTTTCTGATCACAGCGGGATCAAGACAATTCCTTGCGTCCACAATCACGTTTCCTTTCATCTGCTTGTTTATACGCGCGTAATCGAGCCATTTAAACTCATCCCACTCTGTGAGAAGCGCGAGAGCCTCAGCATCCTTTACGGCTTCATACGGGCTTTCCGCAAAATCCACGCCTTCAAGTTCCTTCCGGGCGTTGGCCACTGCTTTCGGGTCGTAAGCGCTAAGCCGAGCGCCTTTCTCAAGCAGCATCCGCACTATGAATATGGCGGGAGATTCCCTCACGTCATCAGTGTTCGCCTTGAAGGCAAGGCCCAGGATTCCTATCTTCTTTCCCTGAACGGTTCCGCCGAGCAGCCTCTCAACCTTCTCCACAATCTTTCTCTGCTGCTCTTCGTTAACTTTAAGCACTCCTTCCAGAAGATAGAAATTATAGCCATGAGCCTCCGCCATGGAAAGAAGAGCCCGGCAGTCTTTAGGAAAGCACGAGCCGCCGAAACCGGGTCCCGGCCTTAGAAACTCAAACCCTATTCTCTCGTCATACCCCATTCCGAGCGCAACCTCGCGAACGTCAGCGCCAACAGCCTCGCAAACATTGGCGATCGCGTTGATGAAGGAAACTTTTGTGGCGAGAAAAGCGTTCGAGGCGTACTTTATCATTTCGGCACTCACCGGGTCCGTGATCAACAAAGGAGCGTCTATCTTGTCGTACAACCGTGTCATTTTCATTATCGCTTTCTGAGAGTCAGCCCCGATTACAATCCTTGAAGGCTTCATGAAGTCAGAGACGGCAGTTCCCTCTCTCAAGAATTCCGGGTTAGACACCACATCAAACTCATGAGGTTCTGATAGCTGCTCCTGTATTATGCGCTCGACTCTCTTCGTGCTTCCAACCGGGACGGTGCTTTTGTTTATCACCACCTTATATTCGTTAATGGCGCGAGCGATCGTTCTCGCCACGTCATCAACCTGTGTTAGATCGGCGTTTCCGGAGGAGTCTGAGGGAGTGGGGACGGTTATAAATATGAATTCACTCCGACGCACGGCGTCCTCTATGTCGGTTGAGAATTCCAGTGTGCCTTTTTTCAAGTTTTTCCTGACTATCTCTTCAAGTCCAACCTCGAAAATGGGAATCTTTACCTTTTTGAGTTGCTCTATCTTCTCTTTGTCCTTATCAACGCATATCGCGGAATGCCCCAGATCAGCAAGACAAGCGCCGGTTACCAGCCCAACATATCCCGTCCCTATAACGCAGCATTTGCCTGCTTCATCCCTTGCCATCTTTTTCCCTCCAGAAAAATCGAATCATATAACTACATATAAATACCCGATGTCTAAAGAGAGCACCACAACAACGTAAGGACCAAAAATCAAATTCCGTCCGATAGCGCTTATCGGTTTCGGTAAATCTTAAAAAAGGCTCGCCTCCCCTTCGGTAAGAATGGGCTTTTTGACACCGGCAAGCCCCTCGTCGATGGCCTCATTAGCCAGACGGTCGCATTCAACGTTTTCGCTCCTGTTGATATGATTCAGCTCCACATCATCATATGCCGCGAGAATTTGCTTGACCTTTCCAACAAGCGGCATGAGCTTTCTGCTTTTAACCTTGAAAATCCCGGAGAGTTGCCTCACAAGAAGCTCGCTGTCGGAGTTTACCCTGACCCTACGATACCCCATCTCGGAGAGTTCCTCTAAAGCACTGATAAGCGCGTAATACTCCGCAACGTTATTAGTTGTCTCACCCAAGTACTCGGATAGACGAAGAACCTCTCTCCCGGAGGAATCCTTTGCCAATACCCCTATCCCCGCCGGACCCGGGTTTCCCCTCGATGCGCCATCGCTCCATAAATCAACAATGTCAGAGCTTCTTTCTCCTACCGATTCCTTTTTCTGTTTTTCCCGCCCCGCGCTCGGAAAGCTCATCACTTGACCAGTATCCTCCTGCAGTACTCACACCTGAAAATGCCTTCCTCGTGCTGGAACCTGTCAATCTGGGTGCGCGTGAACTCAATGCGACATCCACCGCAGTTCCTTCCCCCCTCCATTTTCACCACCGCAAGACCACCCTTCTCTTCCAAAAGTTTCTCGTAAGTCTTGACAAGTTCCGTATCGCCCAGCTGTTCCTTTAACTCGTCCCTCTCTCTTTCCAACTCGGCTATCTTATCCTGGAGCTCAGCAAGTTCCTTCTGGTAATTCTCCTTCGCCAGCCTCTCGCTCTCCTCTGCCGCCACAAGCTTTTCCTTCTCCTTTTTCACTTTGTCCCTCAGCGCGTCTATCTCATCAAGCATAATGAGGTCTTCCGTCTCCATCTCATCTCTTTTCTTTCTGAGAAAAATAATCTCATCCTGAATTGCGCTTAATTCCTTAGGGTTGGTTATCTTCCCGCTCAAAAGTTTTTCTTCTTCCTTGGCGATTTTTCCGCTCAGTATCTCTAGTTCCCCGTCGAGCTTGTGCTGTTTCAACCGGAGTTCGCCAAGTTCCCTTTCAAGCAAGCTTACGGCGCTTTCAGCGCTCTTCCTTTCCTCGCCTGCCTCTTTGAGATGATGCTTTTCGGGCAATTTCTCGATTTGCGCTTTCGTGGAAGCGATTTCCGTGTCCAGCTGCTGAATTTTGTAAAGCGTTTCAGCGACCATCGAAGGTGTCATTTCGCCCACTTTTCGCACCTCTCCTTATGTCCAAATCAACACCAACGCTTGTGATTTTTACATATTTACCGCAAGCCTCTAAAGCAGAGCTTAGCTCTGATGAGGCTACTTTTAGAAACACTTTCTCGCTTTCGGAATGCCCGTAAAGCGCCACGCAAATTCCAGCCTCTTCGGCAATTAGCGCGCTGTGATAGCCGATCTCGCCAGCAATGAGCAGGTCAGCGCCCCTGTCCGCTACGCGCGATACGAGTTTTTCCGCATCCCCTGGCGCAACTGCGACGAGGCGCGCCTTTTTCCCATCGTCCCCGATCACCTGCTGGGGCTCCGAGCTGATGATACCAGAAGCCCGCTGAATGACCCCTTTGCAAGGCTCCGCTTCGGGAAGCATTCCGATGCGCCCGATGCCCCAGGGGATCGGGTTTTCGAGCGCGTATAAGTCGTAGGCGACTTCCTCATAGGGATGAACCGATATCATCGAGCTTACGACTTTTGAAACCTTATATGAGGGACATATCATCTCAAGCCTTATCTCATTTTCCATATTAAGTTTAAGCAGCTCGCCCGAATAGGGTTTGGCTCCCTTTTGGGGAATAAACGTTCCTGTCCCCTCGGTTCTGAAACCGCAGTGCGTGTACTCACCGATAACGCCCGCGCCGGCATCCGCCATTGCGTCTGATACAGCGTCAATCGACTCAGGCGGAACGAATACTACTATCTTCACAAAACGCGAACGTTTCGAACCCTCTACCGGAGAAAATCCCTCAAGGCCGATGGAGCGCGCAAGGAAAGAGGCTATACCCTTCTCGGCGGAATCGGCGTTTGTGTGACAACTGATGATATTGACTCCTTTCTCAACGGCGTTTTTTACGAGCGTTCCCACCGGGGTCCCCAGGTCAATCCTGTTTACTCCTTTCTTGAAAAAGAGAGGATGATGCGTAAGAAGTACGTTGCACCCTGAGCAGGAAGCAGCCTCGATTGATTCATTCGAGGGGTCCACCGCGCAAAGAATACCGCTGCATTCAGCTGCTTCCGAGCCCACCTGAAGCCCCGAATTATCCCATTCCTCCGCGAGTTCCCATGGGAATACCTCATCAAGCCTCTCGAGAATTTCTCCAACTCTCAATTCGCTTAATACCCCCTTGGACTTTCTCGAAATTAAAAGACCACAAAATCAAGCCCGCCGATTTTCCCCGACATACATATAGTAATTATTCCCCGGCAAACACCAACGTTTCTTACAAAATAGCCGTAACAAAACTCGTCTTTCCGGCTGCGTTGTGCTGAAATCCAAAATGAGTTTAGCCCGTGCCTCATAAAGAATATAAACTTCACATCAAACCCAAAAAAACCGCTCTGGACGAGCGGCACAACAAAGCATCTAAGAGAGGATTGCGTTTCGCTTTATTTCAAGCGGAATCTTTGGCTTCACCGCTGCTACCAGTTAAAAATTTTCAAGACTCCCACGGACATACCCATCACCGCCGAGACAATCAGCCCAGCCCCGAGAACACCGACAAATATCCAGAAAAGCGCTTTCCTGTAAGGTATATCGAACAGGAAAGCCGCCACTGACCCCGTCCACGCGCCCGTCCCCGGAAGCGGTATAGCCACGAATATGGCAAGCGCAATCTCGGCGTAGATCTCGTACTTCTTGTCAAGTTTCCGTCTCGTCCTGGCGAAAAGCCAATTGAAGTATCTGTCGAAAATCCTCGAGTGCGCCATGAGCCAGCGTGAGACAGGCTCAAGTAACCAGAGCAGGAAGAAGACCGGTATCATGTTTCCGACCACTGAAAGCACGTAGGCAATCGGAAGCGGGATGTTGAAAGACTGGTTTGCCACCGGAAGAGCGGCTCTGAGTTCACCGATCGGCGTCATTGCGATGAGAACGGTAGCAAGATATCTGTTCAAGTGAACTAAGTAGCGTGACCACTGGATGGCAAAAGGCAGGTACATACCTATGCGCTCTCCCTCCTTGATAAAACTCGGCTCGATAACCGCTCCGAAAATCTAATATAACCCTTCGAGCAATGAAGAAATCATACAGAATCGGAATTTAAAAGTCGAGTGACGGGAATGTCATTTCAGACCTCAGAAGTGCGCTCTTTATGTTCTTTACTAAAATCGAGCCTCAAACATTTTCAGGTTCATTAACATGTCTTGATTTTCTTGACCGAAAACCGGTTTGGAGCTGTGCCGTCTTATATATACCGTTTTTATATGCCGTTTTTCCTTAATTTTCTCATCAACATGTCTTGAACCAAAACCGGTTTGGATCCCTCACGGTCTTAAAGCCGGCAAACTTATCTGAACCTGGCGATTGCCCGTTCTTTTTTAAATTCTTTCTTGATCCGGAGCGGGGAAGCGCTGATTTCGACATAAGCCTTTCTCATGCGTCCGCTATGAGGAAAACGTTATCTCTTTCTCGGGAATCGATTCATCTTTCGAAAACTCATTGCGACTCAACGGCGGCTTCCACCGCCAAGTGTTCATTGATCAAACCCAATGTCTTTGAAAACAAGAGCTGCCGGTAAGGAAAATTTAGTTGAGGATACCTCTCAGGGGTTCTTGAAGCCACAGAGATGCTGTAATAAGGCTATATTTATATCTCATAGATAAACAATAAACCTTAACTTAAAGTTTATTATTGATGTTGACGTTTTGATTATTGCTTGGCCAGAGGTTATCGTGAATCAGAGATTATCGGGAATGCTTCTCTGATTAAAGAGTCTTTGAGAATAAAGAGCCTATGAGAAGCGCACTCTATTTTCTAACCGGGTAATGAGGGGGCAAGCAATTCGGCTGCGAAATCCTGTGCAACCGTTCTATGAAACGGTTTTATGAATTACTATGAATTACCACTCAGCCTCACCCAGTGCAAGATAGCCGATGGATTGAAAGGATAATCCCCTGTACAACCGTTCTATGAATTAATGTTCAGCCTCACGGTTCTCATGAACAGGGGTCTCCTTCAAGAAAAACGAAAGGATGAGCGCAACCACGAAAAGCTAGACTAAAAGCATTATAGCCCAGAAAAAAGGTTGCTCCTTGCCGCCCGTCGCGCCCTTTATCGCCTCCATCAGCATCGTGAGCACCACCCCACCCGCGTTTCCGAGCAGCAGAAGCATGGATGTCGCGGTACCGGTGAGTGCCTTGCCGGTCGTTTACTCAGCGTAAGTCAGAACTATCGGAAATGCGCTGAACAGGAAAAAACCTGTCACGCAACCTATCACGAACATCTGAACAACCCCTTCGAGGGCGGCAATCAGAAACAGAGTGGGTATCGCGACGAAAGCCGCGAGGATAACAAAGGGTTTTCGGCGCATAAGTCTGTCGGAAATTGTTGGAATAACAATGCAGCCGAAAACTCCCGCGACAACCATTGCCGCGCCGATATTTCCCGCGGTCACAGTGGTTATCCCTTTTGGTTTCATTATTTTTTCTATCAGCTGAAGTATCCCCACGAACGCGCCATTCCCTATAAATATGATTACGCAGAGCAACCGGAAATTGTGGAGCCGCGAGATTGCGCGAAGACCTTTCAGGTCAATTGCCGCTTCTTCACCCAAGACCTCCTCCTCGGTGCGCTTCGGTGGCAGCGGTGGGCGTGCTTTTCCCAAGAGCGCGAAAAGTAGAAAGCCAGCCAGAGCCGCAATACTGTAAATGAGGACAATCATCTTTAAGGAACCGAGATTGTTTTCGCCAAAACTCTTGAGCAGCGGGGGCGTTAGAGCGAGGGCCACTATCATTCCCAGAAAAAGCGAGAGGGTTGCAAGACCGGTAGCGAGAGCCGATTCCTCCGTCGGAAACCAGGCCGAGACAAGTTTAGTTATACTGTTTAGAACGAGCGGCTGTCCGACTGATATCCCAATCATGCCTATAAGAACAAGAGCATAATTGTCGGCAAAAAGTCTAAGGAAAGAGAATCCCGCGGTCAGGCCGGCCCCGAGCAGAACAGCGTACCTGAAACCCTTGCGATCTATAATAAGACCCGCAGGGATTGAAACCGGTATGTATAAAAGCGGGAACATCGTAGCGAGCAATACGACTTTAAACTCGCTGATGTTGCCCATCAGGCGCTGCGTCTGCGAAGTGATGGGAGCATAGTTGAGCCACATCAGTTGAGTTAGCGCGGCCACAAACATGAATGAGGCAAGTACGACCCACCGGTAGGGATAAAGCCCAAATTTTGCCTCTTCTTCCATTTCACTCTCGCCTCAAATGAGCCGCGTCACCCGGAAGTCGCCGACTGTGTCCGCCGCGAATCCCAAGAAATCAATTTCCGGGGTTCTCCTTAAATTTTACACGCGGCAATCTTACTCCTGTAGAAACTTCAGCGCAAATAACATGGTTCCCCCTGGTTGCCACCAGTATCGCGAAGGTTTTCATCCTGAGATAAACTCGAGGATATTTTGTATTGAGAAACCAGCCCCAAAGCATGAAGTCAAATCCCGGAGTCCTTGAGATGTCAACCGGCGAAGACCTTAAACAGAGAGATTTAGGTCTCTTCGGCTTGAAGCTATAGCCTCTTCGAAAAAGTTCGGAGAGTCCACACTCATAACGCGAAAAAGCCCGCTCGTATAGGTAAAAACAAATAGGAATAAACGAGCAACCGCAAATGACCCCCTCAAAGCGTCTGTAGCTTAGTAGATCGAAATTACTTCGTCTTCCAAAACAAATCTCCGAACGCGCCTGGGTAACAGGATTGCGCACCCCCGGAAATGTGGGGTAGTCGTCAGAATCCCGAACGCGCCATAAAGATGGGGCTGACCTCGTACGGGACATCCTGGATACGCCAGCATCACGAACGCGCTTTGAGGATAGGCATGAAAGCAAGTGTGGTCGCTCCAATGAGTTAAGAATCCCGAACACGCGGAGGATAGAAAGTTTGGGCGAAATCGATAAGTGATTGCTTACAAGAATCGATAGCGCGCCTGGAAGATAGCCTCTGATACATTTGGGCCCTCACCCGTATTTTGACTCCCGAACGCGCCTGGGGAGATAGGGGAACACGCGAGGTATATAACCTTAAATCTTTGAATGACGCCAATTATAGGTGTATTGTTAACAAAAACGCTTTACAATCTCCAGAATTTCGCAACAACCGGAATCAAATGAGCGCAGCCATAACCGTGAACAATCTTTCAAAGAAATACGGCACGCTCGAGGCTCTAAAGGGGATTTCCTTCGAGGTTCAAAGCGGCGAGATCTTCGGTTTTCTCGGTCCCAACGGAGCCGGTAAGACAACAACCGTAAATATACTAACGGGGATATTGCGCCCGAACGGCGGCAGCGCTACCATACTCGGACATGACGTGACCAAGGACTCGTATCAGGCGAAAGAACGCATAGGGGTCGTGCACGAGGTTTCTAACGTTTATCCGGAATACTCCGCCTACAATAACCTCATGTTTTCAGCGGTGCTTTACAGCGTGCCGAGAAAAATCGCCAGGGAAAGGGTCGATTACCTTCTCGACATTTTCTTTCTCAGAGACAAAAAATACGCAAAAGCCCGGAAAATTTCCCAGGGCATGAAGAGGAAACTCGCCATTGCGATGGCGCTGATTCACCAGCCTCAAGTGCTGTTCCTCGATGAGCCCACAACAGGAGTCGATATCGCGACCGTTTTCACAATACGGGAAATAATAAAGGAACTGAACTCCAGGGGCGTGACCATCTTTCTCACAACTCACAACATAAACGAGGCAAGCATTATTTGCCACCGTGTCGCGATAATAAATAAGGGCGAGATAATAGCGATTGACACACCCGAAAATTTGAGAAAAGCAGCCAAAAGAGTTCAATCGGTTGAGGTTGAGTTCGACGTTCCACCCGCCAAAGAGGCAGAAATTCTCGAATATCTTCCTTCCGCATCAAAAGCGTCAAAACGGGGGGACAAGCTTATCCTAACAACCGACGATCCCCACAGGTTGATGGAAGAGATTTTGGAGTATTCGAGAAAGACCGGATGCGTGATAACTCACTTCAACACACCTGGGCCCAGTTTCGAGGATGTATTCATCGAGCTTACCGGCATAAAACCAAAATCGTTATCGGCAATGGATGTCAGCCGCGATGGATGAGCGATAAAAATAGTTCCATGGAAAAACTAAGGAAAGAATTCAGACGGGCAATCGCGATAGCCGTTAAGGACCTAAGGATATACTGCCTCAAGCCTCCGGTAATTCTTTTTGGCGTCGTTTTCCCGTTTTTCCTCTTTATTTCGTTCTATATCGGAAAGCGCGGACCAATCGCCTCAAGCATCCCCGGCCTTGTGGGAATCAGCCTGTTTTTCACCTCTTCCAACATCGCTCCCGCGGGCATGCCTTTTGAGCGCATGACAAAAACTTTTGCCCGATACCTTTGCGCTCCCCTGAGCTTTTCTTGGGTCGTTTTCGGTAAAACCATCGCCGGATTTGTTTTCGGCTCGCTTCTCGCGATTCTGCCACTCATCGTTGGCTTAGTCGCATTCGCGACCCGCATTACATCTGTAACCACGCTCGTTTTTACCGTACTCGTAAGCGCAATGTGTTTCTCAAGCCTCGGAACCCTTGTCGCGACAGTTCCCACAGAAGTTCCGGGCAACGTTATGACCGTGCTGAACTTCATCCGTCTTCCGCTGCTTTTCATCAGCGGTATTTTCATCCCCCTAAACGAGATGCCATTATGGGCAAGAGCGCTCTCCTCCGCCTCCCCTCTCACTTTCGCAAACGACCTTTTAAAGTCCAGCCTTGGGCTTAGCCACCACTATCCCTTATGGCTCGATTTTGCCGCTGTGGCTGGGTTCGGCCTCGCCTTTTACGCAATCGCTGTCTTGCTGTTCAAGGTAAGCACGTCTGCCTCCTGATTATGTCTGCCTTCTGATTATTTCCTATCCCGAAAGCCTTGGTCCGAAGGCCCACTCACAATCCACTCTCCGGCTACCACGCGCTCTTAGAATAAGGAATTGAAGCGGACGCGATCTGACAAATATCGGGATTCCCTTCGCGCCGCAGCTGCCATGCCCACTCATACCGCCACCACGAAACGTTCTTAGTTCTGGATTTTCGTTCAGGAGATTTTCTTTTAGAAACCTGTTCGCAAGGAAAAGGGGTGTTAAAGGCGCGGGTTTCAGACATGAGTTTCAGACGGAAAAAGAAAGTTGAGCGTTTTTTGAATTTTTCGTGGAGAAAAAGGAGATGAGGGAAACAATTAGTAGTAGAACTTAATTAACAGATAGAAAAATAAGGGAAGGTGCGTCACCTGGCGCAGTTCCGATTGAAACAAGACAGGAAAAGGAAGCGGATCTCAGCTTGGTGTTCGTGATCAGACACTCTCACTCTTCCGCCATCGAGTCAAGGTGCCAGTCGAAGACTAACAGCCAAGTGGGTAACAGCCATGTGGGGCGCTGCCAATCAGCTCATAATCAAACGCTTGCGCTTTTCCGCTGTGGCAAAGCAAGCGGGACGCACTCTTTGCTTTCCCTTAAAGAAAATAAAAAATAAACAAAAGGAGGTGCGGGATGAGGCTTGAAGATTTTCTCAAGGCGATCAAAGAAGATCTCGGGCTTGAAAGCCTCAGCGAAGCGGATAGAGTCGTCCGCGCGGTAGTGGGCGCTCTGAAAGCGTTTCTGCCTGAAGAAAAGGAACGAATAATTGCCGATGCTCTCCCTGAAAAACTGTCAGCCGGTTTCGAAAGCGTTGAGCCCTTGCCCGAAGACATCATTGAGCGCGTCGAACTCTACATGGAAGAAGGGGAACCAGTCCCCGAAAAGCCGGGCTATCCCACGATAACCCAGGGTTGATCAAGTCTTGAAGCACCGCGTCGTGATCTTGTGCGTGACCGTTAGAGCCGCGGTTGAGCTTTTCGATTGAAAGCTCATAAAGGAAATCTATGTGCAAAATTTACCCTTAAAGCCTTATCTATCATCAAATAAGCTTCACCCGTAAGTTCATCCCGCTTGAGATTACGAGATTGAAATGGAAGGAAAACAGCATCCCGCACGACGATTGGTTCTCATTCTCACCGACTACCGGCAAACATCCCAGGTTAGACTGCTCCAAAGTTGAGGAATCGGAATTTGATAAATAGCAAGAAAAGATTTCATGTGGTTTAATCTCTTATCGAATAAGGAAAAACGCCGGAAAGCGCGTCTTTTTCTCCATAGGGGAGGATGAATGGACCCGTTTGACAAAAAACTTATCGCCCCATGCGGGCTTTATTGCGGGGTTTGCGCTGTCTTAATAGCGCACCGGGACAACAACCAGAAGTTCAAGGAGCGTCTTACACAGGTATACGGCGTGTCCCCTTACGAGATTAAATGTGAGGGTTGTCTTTCTGAAAATCTCTTCTTCTACTGCTCCAACTGCCCGATTCGTGACTGCGCACTTTCCAAAGGTTTCGAAGGATGCCACCAGTGCGATGGGTTCCCCTGCGAACACATCGAGAATTTCCCCCTTCCCGTGGGAAAGAAAGTCATTTTGCGCGCGGTGCCTGCCTGGAGAGAGCTCGGAACGGAAAAATGGATAGCTTCCGAGATTGAGCGCTACCACTGCCCGGAATGCGGATACGCCCTTTTCCGCGGGGCAAAAAGGTGCAGAAGCTGCGGCTCGCCACTTGACGTCGACTAAATTCCAAAATGGTGCCAGGCACCATTTTTGAATTTTTGCAACATCAATTGCTATCAATGCCCCTCTAAAAAGCCATGTCTTCCCTTGTAAGCGCATTCGTGAAAGAATAGCCAGTGCAAAAAAGAGTATGTCCGCTTTCAAGAGTTTTTCGGTTTTTTTCGGCGCAATAATCGGCACTCAAGAGGCGCAATTGGCTCAAGAAAGCTCGAAAGCGAAAGACACGGGCAAGCTCCCTTTTAGTGTCAATTTCGCCTACGGGGGAGCGGAAGGAGCAACAACCCTCGCCTGGAGCGCGTTCTACGTCTTCTACCTTTACTTCCTCACCGACATAGTGCACATGCCCGCTTCGACAGCGGGCCTCATCATGATGATAGCCACGATCTGGGACGCGGTGACCGACCCGGCAGTCGGCATCTGGTCGGACAGGGTCAAATCCCATTACGGCAGGAGAAGACCCTTCATCGCTTTCACGGCACTTCCCTTTGCGCTCTCCGTCTGGCTCATATTCACCGACTTCCGCTTGAAGGGCGCAGCCAACACCGCCTACTTCATCTTCGCGGTGACGCTCTTCTTCACCTGCATGACGCTCATAGGGGTTCCTTACACGGCGCTTGCCGCCGAGATGACAGACAATTATGACGAACGCGGCTCTCTCGCCATAGTCAGGGTCGGTTGGAGCCAGGCCTTCACCATAATCGCCGCGGCGTGCACCCTGATCCTTGCGAAGAGTTTCGGGTCGATGGTGGGAAACACGAGAGCCGGCTGGTCCGCGACCGCCGCCATCTACGGCGCGTTCGGGATCCTCCCCCTTCTTCTGACATGGAGATTCACGCGCGGTCATGAATTATACCCCGGTGAGGTGAGCATCCGCTTCAGGGACGTCTTCCAATCCGCATTCAAGAACAAGCCGTTCCTCTACACGCTGGGCGCCTACGCCTTCGGAGCGTGCGCGCTGAACGTCGCGGCAGCGGTGCTCGTGTATTTCACCAAATACAACATGAGGATGACGGAGGAAAAGTCATCGCTCGTCCTCCTCGCGCTCTTCGCCACCACTCTCCTGTGGGTACCAATAATCGCCCTCGTCACGAACAGAATAGGAAAACGCGCCTCCTACATACTTTTCACGTCCATGTGGGCTCTCACTCAGGCAATCTGCGTTCTCTTCCTCAAGCCCGGTATGGACGTCTTCCTCTACGTGATAATAGTTCTCGCCGCGGGAGGCGTCACGGTCATACCCTTCATCGCATGGTCAATGATTCCCGACGCGGTAGAGGTAGACGAGTTCAAGACGGGACAGAGACGCGAGGGACTCTACTTCGGAATAACAGGCGTCATACAGAAGGCTGCTGTCGCGGTGATGCTCTGGCTCGTGGGCCTAATACTCTCATGGATCGGATACGTGGCGGACGCCAAACAGGCGCCAGCAACCCTCACCGGCATCAAACTACTTTTCGCATGGGGTCCGGCGCTCTTCCTCACCCTTAGCATCACTCTCTCTATCCTTCTTCCAATGACACGCGAGAGGCACGAACACTTGAAAGAGGCGATAATGCTCAAGAAGGAGGGGAAGCCCTTTGACGAGGAAAGGATAGAGAAACTCCTCTGATCACTCTTTCGGCGCCATTGATCGTTCAATCGTTCCTTACAAGAGAGAACACCCGCTAAGAAGCAAACGTCAACCCCAGAAGCCCCGCGAACGCGGCGGGCTCAAGCGCGCGTGAACCCGCCCGAAGAACGACCCGCGACCGGCTCTCTCGGGGGGAAGGGGGAAACAAAAGACCGGCTCACAGACCCGCGAATGAGTGAAATAATAAATGCCCCATGCGCGAAAAGAGCGGAGAGCACCAAAAACTGCCGAACTGCGGATTCTGGAAAATGCCCAATGCGCCGGAAGAGCGGAGAGTGAGAGGCGCGGTCAGGACAAACGGTCAGCCAACGAGCTGAACTCGTAAAAACACAAACAAAGAGGAGGGAGCAAAGCGTGGGCGAGATGACCGCAAAGGAGCGCTTCTTGAAGACTATAGCGTTTGAACCAACCGACCGCCCCGTGCGAACCGAGACGCTCGGTTTCTGGAACGAGACCTTGTCAAGGTGGCACGCTGAAGGGCTCCCCGAGGAGATAAACGACGAGCTGAGCGCTTACATCCACTTTGGGTTCGATTTCCAGATACCGCTTGTAATCGGGGGCCACCTCCATCCAGGGTTCGACCCTCCCTTCGATGAGGAAGTGCTTGGTGAAAAAGGCGAAATGCTCATCAAGAGAGATATTTCCGGGAGCGTGGTGATGGTTCCAAAGGACGGTTCGAGCACCATCCCGAAGTTCCTCGAGGCGCCGGTCAAAGATAAGGGAGACTGGAAGACGCTCAAAGGGAGGCTTGACCCTGAGACCCCGGACAGGCTTGCGCTGCTCGACCTATTTCTCGCGATTGATGTTTCAGACGACTGGCCTCTCTGCGTCTATATAACAGGACTGTTCGGCACGCTGAGGCACCTGCTCGGGCTTGAGAGACTTTTCATCTCGTACAAAACAAACCCCGAACTAATCCTTGATATATCGCGCCACTGGGTCTATCTCTGGAAGGGAGTCTTGAAGAAAATATCCGAGAAGCGCCGCCCTGAACTTGTGAGCCTGTGGGAGGACATGTGCTACCGAAACGGTCCGATGATTAGTCCGCGCACGTTCGAGAAATTCATGCTCCCTTTCTACTCGGAACTCATTGGATTCTGCAAAAATGAAATAGGCATTCCGGCAGCCGGTGTTGACTCCGACGGCGATGTAACGCTTCTTCTGACGCTTTTCGTCAAAGCGGGTATAAACATGCTCTATCCCTTCGAGGTGCAGGCGGGGATGGACATTCTGAAAGTCAGAGGGGAATACCCAAACGAGTTCGTCATCTGGGGAGGGATAGACAAGCGTCTGCTCGAGGAGCCAAAGGAGAAAATCGAAACCGAAGTAAGAAGAATCTTGCCTGAGATGCTCGAAAAAAGGGGCTACATACCGGCAATTGACCATGCGGTTCATCCGAGCGTTCCCCATGAGAACTGGCTTTTCTTTCTCGAGTTGGTCCGCGGCATCGGAGAGGAATCATCGTCTTGATAGCCCGCACTCAATACCATCCTACCGGGAAAGCCGACCAGCCCTACACTCTCCACCCAATCTTTCGCCCCACCCAATGCCCTTTTCTGCCCTCACGCGCCTAACTTGAAGCTTCCAGCGAGTTTGATGTCCTCCTTTGCGGATGATGAACCGACGTACCCATTGTACTCGATATCCTCGACCCGCCAGGATGCGGATTCCGCATCGTAGTATGCGAGGTCATCAGGCCTGACGACAAACGAGACCCTCTTTTTCTCACCCGGTTTTAAGTCAACCCGCGAAAAACCCTTTAGCTCTTTCACGGGCCTTTCAATAGAAGAGTTCTCATATCCCACATACAGTTGAACAACTTCCGCCCCCTCGCGCCCTCCGATGTTTCCCACATCGCAGGATATCTCGACGCCCTCATTACCTGAAGATGCCTTCTCAATCGAGAGGTTCTCGTATGAAAACTGCGTGTAACTCAAACCAAACCCGAAGGGAAACGCGGGCTTTCTCCCCTCTTTGTCAAAAAGCCTGTACCCGTGGAAGTAACCATATTCAATCCTCTTTGCTTTCCTGTCGAAGAAAGGCAAGTCATCAGTTGATTTTGGAAATGTCACCGGAAGCTTTCCGCTCGGGTTAACCTCCCCGAAAAGAACTTCCGCAATGGCGGTCCCCCCTTCCATCCCCGGATACCAGGCCATGAGAATCGCGTCAACTTTGTCTTTCCATTTTTCCATCGTGATCGCCGAGCCGCCCTCGAGCACAACTACGCACTTTTTCGCCTTCTCCGCCGCCGCCAGTATCAAAGCCTCCTGAGCGGGAGAAAGGTCAAGGTTCTCTCTGTCACAACCTATACCCACGGGACCGATACCTACGTACTCCCCCTCATCCCTCCAGGTAAGACCCGCCACAACCACTACCGCGTCCGCGTGCGCTGCTAACTCCGCGACCCGACCAAGATTCTTCCCTGGATCAAAGACAACCTCGACTCCCGCGGCTTTCTTCCTTATCCCCTCAAGCGGCGTCACCACGTAAGGAGGCCTCACCCTGCTGCTCCCCATATCCCCGATGTTCTTCCTGCGAGCAAGCCTTCCGAAAACCGCGATTCTCCTCAAACCCTCGCGGGCAAAGGGCAAAGCGCCGCCATCGTTTTTGAGAAGGACAATCCCCTTCCTTGCCGCCTCAAGGGCAAGTTCTCTGTGAGCTTGGCATGCCACCTGCCCTTTTCCGTAACGCTCCGGTTCACCAACCGCGGCATACTCTGCCTTCTTGCGAAGTATTCTGACCACCGCCTCATCTATGAGCGCCTCGTCCACGAGACCTTTCTTGACCGCGCGATACAGCCTGATCCCGAACTTTCTCGCAGAGGGCATCTCCATATCAAGCCCGGCTTTCGCGCCCTTAACGCCGTCATAGACACCCCAGAAGAAGTCGGACATCACGAATCCATCAAACCCCCAATCTGTTTTGAGTATCTCCCGTAGAAGGTGTACGTTTTCCCCGCAATAGTCCCCGTTAACCCTGTTGTATGCGCTCATAATGCTTGCGGCACCCGCATCCACGCACTTCTTGAAATGAGGAAGATAAACCTCACGAAGAGTGCGCTCATCAATGCGCACATCAACATAGAAGCGCGCTTCCTCTATCGAATTGCACGCGTAGTGCTTCGCGCACGCCATGACATGCCGCTTCAATCCCTTTATTTCTGCTGCGCCCATCATCCCCAGAAGGTAAGGTTCCTCGCCGAATGTCTCCTGGGCTCTCCCCCATCCGGGATGTCGGAGAAGATTTATGCAAACCCCGCCGTAGAAGTTCGCACCTTGAGACCTTGCCTCCGCTCCCAACACATCCCCTATGCGTTCGGCAAGATCCAAATCCCATGAGGCTCCCCTCGCAATGGCGGCGGGAAAGCAGGTGGAGCGGTTGAGCATTATGCCCCTCGGACCGTCCGTGAATATGAGTTTCGGGATACCCCGTCGTCTGTTTCCTCCGGATTCTGATGGAATGAGTCCATAGCGAACCACAGTTAGAAATAGCCTTATGGGTCCGAAGTTCCCCGTCATCTCATGAAGCTTCTCCCATAGGCTCATTTTCGAGACAAGGTCTCTTATCCTCTCCTCTCTTTCCGCTTCATCCAGGCACTCAACTATCGAAACGAACTCTGTTGCGCCCATCTGACACCTCCAGTGCTGATGCCTATTCTTTATTGGGAAGACCCTCAAGGACGGTAGTAAACAACCGCTTTCATGTCCCCGGTTTTCTCTGAGAATACTTCCATCTCCTTTCTCTTGTACCAATAAGGGCAGTTCTCATATTCATCTAAGACTTTTATGCACTCCTCGTCTATCTCCCAGAGAACGCCATCAACAGAGGAACCCTCATCCGGCACGACATTCAAAGCCGTCTGGCGGTATCCCTTCAAGACCGCCCTTGAGATGAACTTCGCCTTCGGGCATTTTTCCGCCATCAGCCCGCCGCTTGCGAGTGTTCCGTAAGCGAAGAAATACATAGCGCCTCCTCCCGTCAACCCATTGTTACCACAACCGAAAAACAAACACTTAAAAGAGCGCCGTGAAATACGATCTTGGCGGCATTCCTAACGTCAAATACCATTGCCTACGAAATGATAACACCCTTCATCATGCTTCTGACATAGGTTGTGAGGTTGCAACCATTCGCCAAGCAGGGCGGAAGCGGAAAGGGTTAGAGACAAAATGTTTAGGGCAAACCCCCATTCGTCTTAGCGCCTGCTTTTCTCTGCCCAAAAGGTGACACATGCATACGAATTCAGTTGTCACATGATTGAAACCTCCGTGAACAGCTGAACTTTTGCCGCAAAAGTAAACGCGGGGTTTCGATAGGCAGCGTTTAACGCGCGAGAACCCAACATTCACCCTGAGAAAATGTGACCCTTCGAGTCGCCGATTTCGAATGAAAATAGCCTAAAAATGAGGGGAGGCGGCCCGGCTCATCTTAGACCGAATGCGGCAACTCTTGGGGATGTTTGGATGGTCCAAATGTGGGGCACCGGACCGCCCTATGTATCTTATAGCACACCGGCAAACCATAATCAAGACAAAATGTCAAAAGTTTGTATCCATGATCAGAATTCGGCATTCGTCTTGTTTTTCTTAACCCCGGTCAAGATACCCGAGCAAGAACACATCTGAATAACTTAGGGCGATAAAGCATGTGTCTTTGGCCTTTTTTATATTAGATTCATCCTCCTTCACCGCATCAGCCGAAGCGTTGGATCCCCAATGAGTGTCAAACCGAAGAGCACTCTTTTCTGGTCCAGGTCTTTTATAAGTTCTGGGTGGCTCAACGAATATTCCTCTATTGCGCGCGCAAGCGCCTCGCCGAAACTCATCCTATGGTTGCACAGGTTCAGAATTACGGACTCTCCTATCTCGAAGTGGAGTCCACCTTTTCTTTCGAGCGCCGCATGGTAATCATCACGTGTAACCTCGGAGATATCCCTCGAAAGCCCGCAAGCCGCAATCGCCCCTCTTTTCTGCATCACGAATTGCTCTACAATCGAGTAACCGCTTCGGTAATCCAACGCGGCGATGTAGCAGCCGAACCCGAAAAAGAAAAAAGGCACGCCGTTTTTCAAATTCCTGACGTCTCGAGTATCGAGGATTGCGGGCTTGAGGCTCTCTTCGTACCATCCAGCTTTCTCTATCTCCTCGCACATCAGAATTATGTTCTCCTCATGCTTGATCTCCTCAAGATGCCTGTCAACGACGCGCATTCTCTTCACCGAATCAATGACAATACCGAAGAGAATTCCGTGCGTCATTCCCACGACGAGGCTGTACCCTCCCCCGTTCAATTTCTCTACTATGGTAGCCGGCTTACATTCATCCCTCCCCTCTCGGACTTCGTGGACCTTCCACTTCCTTTGAAGTCCTAAGGAAATATGCTTCAGGAAACGGGCACTGTTAAAGACAGGGACCGCGTCCTTCACCGCGTCTATGAAAAGCGCGGACCTTGATGAGAGGGGCTCATACCTCGAAATCTTGTCAACAACCCTCGCGAGGTCTTGAGCGTTCTTCGCGGGGATCCTCCCACTCAAATCTGGGATGAGAAACCGCCTTCGTCCAGGCGCACGCCAGGCAGACCTTTCGGCTCCCCGTAAACGCCGTTGCGGTTTATGTCCCAATCGTCCCTGTGGTTGGCGAAGTATAGGTCTGTGGGAACATAGTATCTCTCGTACTTGAGATAATCCCTGCTCTCTCTGCTCTCCTTTATTTCCTCGGGGGTCATGTCCTTTTTGTACGGGCAATAAACATACCTTGTCGGGACAAGATTCGCGCTTCCAACAAGCAAGAGAGCGTCCATCCCCTTTCTCTTTCTATAATCTATCGCGCATGCCCTCATCTTCTCGGGCAGGTCCCTCCCCGCGTAATGTGAATCGATTCCATCGACGTTAACAACGGCGGTCCGAAGCCCGTTCTTCTCCTTGACCCGCGCAAGCCTCTCGACCTCGGAAAGGAGGGAACCGCAAGTGATGACCAACAAATCCACCCGTCCTGCTGACCCCCCGGGAGGATATGCCTCGAGGGCTTTCGGCGCGCAGCATGGGGCAAAGAGGCACAACGAGCAAATAATAACTACTGTCGTTGTAAAAACCGCCGTCCTTCCAACCAAAGACCTTAACCTCCCGTTTATGGCTTGTTCATGCAGAAAATACTACACCAGGTGCTGAACATGAGCCTGTAATGATTGTCATATACCAATAATAAGTAATAGAACCATTTGAGGATGATAACGAATCTAAGTTTGAAGACGTCCCCGCAACTCCCACTTGGATGCAGAAACAAACCTCAACCACATATCGAGCCCAAGGAATTGACCTCCGCGCTCCTCACTCTTTCGTCGTGAGCAATGCTGGCAGTATTATTCGGATAGAAAAGAATACATATATTTGTTAATATGTTCATTATTTGAAGCAATTATTGACGCACCTTTTGGATTAAGTTGGTGACCCCCGGTATTTACAATCCCAACAGTTGAATTTGAGAAAAAATTTTTATTCCTCCAGGACTTTTAAGCGAGCTGAAAAC
>CAKZLU010000041.1 GCA_937127245.1 uncultured Actinomycetes bacterium | reverse complement strand
AGTCTACCCAAGGGGGCAGGTGACTGCCTTGCTGTTGAGGATGTTAAAATCTGTCAGGGAAGCTGGTGACTAATTCAGATTAAGAACGCAAAATTGGATTAGAACTCGATTCTTTTCTACAACACGTGCTTACCATAAATCCTTATTAGAGCTTTTTTCAAAGATTGTCTCGGGTCATCACTTTTGATGAATTACATCGATACCTCGTAACCCTGAAACTTGACACTTGACTTAAAAAGACCTTATGTTCTTTTCAAGCAAGTTGGTGTTTTGTGCGTGTTTCACGTGTTCATAAAATCAAACGAATTAATTTAAGGTCTCTTCTTGACAGCCTACTGATTAATGCAGGTATTGAGCGATTGTTTCCATTGCGGAAAGGGTTTTGAAATGCCAGGATGCTTGATTTGCGGCCGAGAAGTGCCGAAGGACAGAAATTATTGCGACCTGTGTCTGAACTTGAGCAAGACCCAGAATTTAGAAGTTTTAAAAGCTCAAGAATTCTACCGCCCCAAAGAACGTGCCCTGCCTGGGAAAAGATGGCTTTTGCTTTCCCTATCGGCTGTCCTCGGGATTCTTGTCGTTATGGGTCTGATAATAGTCTATTCTATTCCCATGAATCATGGCACAACGGCAAAGCTTCAGGCTGCCGCCTGCCGCGAGAATTTGCGCATGATTGAAAAAGCGCTCTCCAGATACATAAAATCGGAAGGAGAGTCACCCCCGCTCGGGGAGATAAACCAACGCCACCCTCTTGTGGAATACGGTTATCTTCCAAGAGCCTGGAGATGTCCAGCCACGAAACGTTACTATGTCCTCAAAGAGGGTAAACAGGGAGTGAGCGTCTTTTGCGACAGCGGAAAAAGCGGGCACTCCATAAAATGAGGTTTTAAACCCGAAAGCGGTTTGAGCGATAAGTAAGCATCTTAACCCTCGCCCTTCTGCTCGAGATATCTCATAAGCTGCATCGTCAACATGTATGACTGATTGCGGTTTTCCATTTTTAGGGCTTCTTCCAGACTTGGCGCGTTAATACCCGCGTTCAGTGCCTCTTTGGTCAAGTGAAGTGCGAACGGACTTCTATAGGCGAGGTTCTGGGCTATAGCCTTTGCCTTTTCAGTAAGCTCATCTCTTGCGCAAACATGATTTACAAGCCCATTGCGGTAAGCTTCATTCGCAGGGATTCGATCTCCCGTATAGCACATTTCCCATGCTTTTCCCAGACCAACGATTCTCCACAAGAGGTAGCTTGATGCCAGGTCCGCCCCGCCGAGACCGATATTTATGTAAGCGGCGCAAAAAACCGCGTCACCACTTGCAACGCGGATATCGGAAGCCATGGCGAATGAAAGACCTGCCCCCATCGCGTAACCGTGCACAGCGGCGATGATTGGCTGCGGGCAGGAGCGCATTAGTTTGAGAATCTCTGAGAACCTGCTCTGGTTTCGGTAAATGTTTTCCGGAGTAAGCCCTTCCTTTGAATACCCTTCAGTCGCGTCTTTTATGTCGAATCCGGCGCAAAAACCCTTCTCCCCTGCACCGGTTAGAATTATCACGCTTATCTCGAAATCAGTCTGGCGCACCTCCCAGAAATCTATAAGTTCCTCCATCATCTGACGGTTTACCGCGTTGACCGATTTGGGTCGATTCAAGGTGAGGATGCCTATTCGACCATCAGTCTCATAGAGTATCGTTTCATAGTCCATCCCTGCTCCTCCTTTACGAAAGCGACTCAATAAAGGCTGAAATCTTTTCCTTGACCTGTGCCTCGGAGAAGAATTTGGGGTCAAGCATGTCCGCCTCAATTATCAACCCCCGAACTCCCGTCTCAGAGGTGATCCGGCGCGCTATCTCGTATTCGCCTAAACAGTAACTTTTGCAGCTGTGGTTTGAGTGAATCACAAAGCCGTCAAGCTCGTATTCGCGGATATAATCTATGTACATCTGGGACCTTAACGGAAGCCGCAGATTCGGCATCACTGTCTGGTAACATTCAGCGAGGCTTTCAAACGGTCTTGATGGGTCAAACTCCCCCTGCCAGACATTCGTGTATGTGTCCACTGCGAAACACGCTCCGAGGTCTGCGCAGAATTCGAAGAAGTCTCTTATCGCGTACCATGGTGGAATATGGTCCCAGAGAAGGCGAAACTTTTCATTTTCGACAGCGCCGACGCCCCCCTCAACCCTTTCCTTTACCTGAGCGAGCATTTCTTCATAATAGTCGTAAGCGGACTCGGTGCCTCGAAGCGTTACAATTATCGCCATGTGCAAAAACATATCAGGCGAGTTAAGCGGGCAGGGGCGGGCGCGTCTGAGTTTCTGAATCTCCACCCAGGTTTTCGCGGTGTCGCTTGATAGTTTTAACACTTCCCATAAATCATCGAGTGTGAGTTTCTTGCCCAATAACCGTCCAATGTCATTTACTATCCTTTTGATTTGTTCTATGACGTATCGGCGCTCGTGAGCTTTCACGAATCTTTCGGCGTACGGCGTGTCAAGAAAGAACAGGGGGACGTTGAAACGCCTGCTTAATACCTCGAACCACTTGAACATTGTCCCGCATCCGTTGTTGCACGCAAGAAGAAAATCAGGCTTTGGAAGCGCGCCCAGAGGACCCTCCCCGCGCTCGGTCGAAGCTATTATGGCTCTCGCGTAAGAACAGATGCAGTCATCAAAGCCCAGGTCTCGGGCAGCAGAGCATAGGTCGGCGCCCATCTTGCGCGCCCCTATCATCGCACCGTAGTTTTCAGGAAAGATTGGTATAACCCCGAAAGCGTGAAGGATTTCCACCGGCGCGCCCGAAGTGACCCAGGCCTTAGGTTTTTCGGAAGTGAACACTTCGGTGTAATAGGATGTCATGATTTCTTTCATTCTTGCTTCGCATTGAAGTTTCTCTTTCTTAGCCATTGATTCACCCGCCTTGACCAAGCATCTCAAAGAAGGCTTGCAGCCTCGTTCTGATTTGTCCGGTTGATGAAAGAGGCAAGGAGAGGTCCAAACGAATAGAGTGAACGCCTTCCTCATCAAGCTTTTCTTTGAGCATAGGGTAATCAAAGGAGTGGAACTCGCAGAAAGCCTGCTGCAAGAATATGACTCCTTTTATGCCGTTGGCTTTCACGTTTTCAACAAGGCGCGCCCCTCTTACATTCAGGGGGTCATGCTTTGTCGGGCAGGGGCATCTTTCAAGGTAGGCTCTCGCCAGTGCCTCTATAGGGTCACCTTTTTCTGAAACCTCAAACCCACCAAAACGCGAAGCCGTTGCAAGGTCATCCCACACAACCCTCAACCCGCACTCGTCTAATAGTTCAAACACTTCAAACTGAGGAACGCATCCTCCCACAAGAGCAACCTTTGGCATCCGTTCAACCGGGCAGGAGGGTTTCATATTTTCCAGAAGCGAGAGAAAAGTAACAGGATCGGTCAGTTGAAAAGCCATGTATGTGGCATAAATGTCGCTGTTTGACATGTTATTTCTATCAAGCGCGGTAAGGGCGGACCTGCATTTGTTATAAGCTGAAATGCTTTTCTCGATGTCGGAATCGCTTGCCTCTGAACAAGCGATTTCATTTAGCTTTCTCCACAGCAAAGAGAGCTCTTCGGTAAAAAAATCAAGGGCTTCCGGCGTATGGGTGATTGTGGGCACCATAAGCTTAATAACGGGAATATTTCCCACAGCCACCTCGATAATATCCGATAGATTTCTGATCGTGTCGCACGTGTGCGGAATCACTATTGCGGACAGGTAGTCGTATGTCCCATCACATAATGCCTCAAGAAGGCTCCTTGCAAATGAGCAACAGAAAGACTGGACGTATTTTCCGCAGTGCTTCCCGGGAGGAGAGCCAGAAAGAATGCGAACCGGCATAAATCCCGAAGCCCAGATGAGCTCGACGGGAACGTAACTGCAAAAATAACCCGCAACTCTACCGCCGGAGGGCAGATAATCTCGAGCGGGTTGGTGTGGATTTTTCGCGATATAAACCATGTTATTCGTCCCGCAAGGTTTATTCATCAACCCTCCCCCAATCGCTTATAGAATGTTTTTTGAGCTAGCCTGAATGTGATTTTTCCCTGGCGCTTTGCGCTCAAAAAGAGGAAAATGCAAATTTCCGATTTTTCCCGCAAAGCGGTCTGCTTTCCCACTGCGCGTGAAATTCACTTTCAACACAGTGCGACGCTTTGTAAAAATTCCCGTCTTTATGGGTTCAAAAATGGATTCCTATTCCTTCCGTTCCTCCTTAAGCATCTGAATGAGGTTCTTTTTGATTATCTTTCCAATCGGGTTTCGCGGAAGGCTATCCATAAATATCACGCGCCGCGGAACCTTGAACCTGGCAAGTCTACGAGATAGAAAATCTATCAGTTCGCTTTCTGTTAGTTTCTCGCCGGTCTTCAACGAAACGACCGCCACGGGAATTTCCCCGAGTCTTTCATCTGGTTGCGGCACCAGTGCTGCTTCGGCTATCGCGGGGTGAGTGTACATGATTTCCTCAACTTCTCGCGGAAAGACCTTTTCCCCGCCAACATTGACCAACTCTTTCTTGCGGTCAACCATGAAGAAGTACCCATCCTCGTCGAAATACCCCATATCTCCGGAATGTAGCCAGCCTCCCCGCAAGGCCTCAGCGGTCTCATCGGGGCGTTTGTAATAACCTTTCATGACAAGCGGTCCCCAAATCACCAGCTCCCCTACCTGGTTCGGACCAAGAATTCCTCCCTCCTCGTCCATGACGGCAACCTCGACTCCGGGATGAGGAAGGCCCACGCTTCCTTCCTTGTACGGCATGTTCATACGCTGCATAGTAGCTGACGCCGAGCATTCCGTTAATCCCCAGGCTTCAAGTATCTTGATTTTGAACGCTTCTGAAGCCTCCCTCATGAGCTGCGCCGGCATCGCGGACGCACCGGAAATACCAACTCGAAGCGAGGAAAGGTCGTATTTCGAGCGATCCGGGTGATGATAGAGCATATAGTACATGGCAACAACCATCGGAAGAAAAGTTACTTTGTGCTTCTCCAACGCCTGAAATACCTCGACGGGATTGAAGGGGTCCAGAAGAACGAAAGAGGTTCCGATGAGAAAACAGCAGATCATTACGGTAATGCCGTATCCATGAAACATTGGCACTACCATGAGCGCGCGGTCATCATCTTTAAGTTCCAGCACTTTGATTATCGCGTCAGCATGGAAGAACAGGTTGCGGTGAGTGAGCATGACCCCTTTTGGCACACCTGTCGTTCCCGATGTATAAAGTATTTCCGCAACCTGATCCTCGCTTACCGGCACTTCCACGGGGTCTTTCGACCCCTGAGATTCAAGTTCAGAAAACTGAATGCCCTCCGAATAAGGTCCGTTCACGATGAGCCATTTGAAATTCTCAACAGGCCCATCAATCTTTGAGAAATACTCGGCGAAAACTGGCGTAGTGATGAGAGCCACGGAGTCGGAATCTCTTAGAAGAAATTCGAGCTCCCGCTCTTTGTAGAATATGTTCACGGGGACAGCGACCGCCCCGAGATAAGAGCAGGCAAAATAGGAAATGACGTACTCCGGGCAGTTGTTCAACATGATGGCCACTTTATCGTCCTGTTTCACACCAAGTTGGCGAAGCGCGTTTGCGAAACGCGTAATTCTCTCATGGAGCTTTTGGTAGGTTATCGGCTCGTCCCTGTATATGACCGCTGGCTTCGCGCCCATCCTCAATGCTTGCCCCTGCAAAAGTTCCTTCAGAGTCATCGCTCTCACCTATCCTATTTTTACAAGGGTTTTTAGGTGCTTGCGGCGGGTTTCCTCGAAATGGTCAAAGAAATCTATCATCTCATCGAAGGGGATTATGTTACTGATGAGCTGAGCGGGTTTGAGCTTTCCCTCTCCGACCAAATCAAGGACTTCTTTAAACTCGACATTGTACCCAAGGGTGGCAAAATAATTGTATTCGGATGCGAAAGCGGCCAGAAGCGCGAGCGGATAGGTGGGTGATTCATAGAAGCCAAACCCGAGTATTCCGACCCTGCCGTTTCTGCGAGTGCTGTAAACGGCAGTGTCGAGCGTTGCGATGCTACCCACGCAATCAAAACTAACGTGCGCTCCGAGCCCATCGCATATCTCGTATGTCTTCGATATTGGGTCTTCGACCTCCGGGTTCACCACGTGGGTTGCGCCCATCTCCAGAGCCTTCTGGCGGCGCGACTCAAGCGGTTCGCTCACCACAATCTTATCCGCCCCTTTGTACTTGGCGACATGTGCAAGCAGCAATCCAACCGGACCGGCTCCAACAATATGGACGCTTTCTCCTTCTTTAAGACCGGAACGTTTTAACGCGCGGTAAACAACTGACGTTGGCTCGACGACCGCCGCTTCTTCAAGAGTTACACCTTCCGGAATTTTGTAAACACCTTTGTAGTGCAGAAGAACATATTCGGCGAATGTACCGTTTATGTGCATGCCGTGCGCCTTTGCGTTCGGACAGAGATTCCAGAGATTCTGCTTGCAGAAGTAGCATTCCCAGCACGGATAGTAAGGAAGCCCGGTAACCCTGTCACCTTTCTCAAGCCCGCTCGATGCCTCCCCGACCTCCTCGACAACTCCAGAGAACTCATGTCCCAAGGAGAGAGGCGGATTGAAGATAGTCTGAGGACCGTAGAGGTATTCAAATACGTCCGTATGGCACACGCCCGAGTAAGCCACCTTGATCCTTACATCCTCGGGACCAACTTCAGGTTCGGGAACCTCCTCGATCCTCATGTCACGTCTTCCATGCCAAATTGCCGCTTTCATTTCTTCCTCCTTTCCTCGTCATGCACCTCTACCCCAAGCACCTTCCCATGCTTATCAGTGTGTTTTCTCTATTTCCAAAGCGTTGACACTGGATTTCTTATATTGAATCTAAAACCGCTTCCCAACCTCGCATAATATTAGTTCATTATCTGAAATATTTTGCCAACCTGCACACTCTACCACGGCCTTTTTAGGTACTCCAGATAAGCAACGCGGTCCTCGAGCGTTTCCACAACCGTCCGGAGCACTTTTATAAAACCCTTGATATCCTTTTCGCTTGCTTTTTCCCAGACCGGGAAAAAGAGAGCCTGCCTGTGACTGACGATGTTGTCGATCAGCCTTCTCCCCTTAGGAGTGAACTTCAGCAGAGTCGCTCGCTTATCGCGTTCGCTTTTCACTCTTCTTATGAGTCCCTTATTCTCACACCTTTTTGCGACCTGGGTGAGTGTGGAATTGTTCATGGACAAAAGTTCAGCCATGTCTTTCATCCGGAGGTCTTCGCGGAAACGCAAAAGTAAAAGTAAATAGAACTCGAGTTTGTCGATATGGTATAGGGAAAGTTCTTTTGCTTCCCACAGGGCGGTCGTGTAATCGAAAAGAGTGTAAAGCCGCTCAATTTCAGGAAGATGCTTGAAAATTTCGTCCCGCTTCATTTTGAATCAAAAATTATTTCACGAAATAAAATAATTTTGTTTTATTATTGTTCCTGCTTTGCGCCGTGTCAATGGATCAGACAAAAATTAGAATTTTTCTTAAGTTCACGAGCGTTTCTTCCTAAGGCGAAAGAGAAACATGAAAATCGGTAACCAATCACCTGGATTTGAGATACATTGAAATCAGCACGGGGAGAATCTCAATACCGCTTGAGGCGGCGGCGGGAGTCGAACCCGCGAATCGAGGTTTTGCAGACCTCTGCCTTACCACTTGGCTACGCCGCCGTCGCTATAATTTGATATTTTACAATATCTTATTTTACGGGTCAGCAGGACACAGACAATAAACTTGACTGAACGAAAGGGTTATTGGATTGCTTGGGATTATCAAAGGCATTCTTGATAATTTGGGGTTATATGTGAAAATATCTTTTTGTGGCGGTACCTGCCAGTCGTGGCCCGTTCATCTTTTTTGGCAAATGCGGTTTTACCGGATTTAATGAGAGGCGGTGAGCCTACATGCAGGAAATCAACATTCCCCCAGACATTAGCGCAACTCAATTCTTTGAAGAATTCGTTCCAGAAACATTCAGAGAAATCATTTCCGAAAACCCGATACCCGGAATGGAAGATACTTATCTCACTCTTCAGGTCAGGTTGACCGGCGAGGGTGGTTGTCAGTATGGCATCACGGTCCGGGACGCAAGGGAAATGGAGGTGAAAGAGGGTGAGCTTGAAAATCCAATGCTGACAATTGTTGCTCCCTACCTCGCCTGGAGAGCAGCCATATCCGGCCAGATAAAGGGCGCTGAGATGTTTTATAATCCCGCGCGCTTCGCCCAGATGGTTGACCGTGAAATGTATGAAACAGCCAGGACGACAAGCGGAACTGTCATATTCAAGCCAGTATTAGGTGAGGGTCTTGATGTGAGCATAAAAATAATATTCAACGGCGCTGAGCAACCATCAGTAACGCTAAGCGCTTCTCCGGAAGTCTTCTATGAGATGACGAGCGGCACTTTAAGCGGTCCCGAAGCATTTCTCCAGGGAAAACTGAAAATCGAGGGAGACCTCACTTTTGCCATGCGCCTGAACGCTTTTATGAAACTTGCCGGGCAAGCCTGAAAGGTCCTCACGTTCATAACAGGCGATTCGCTTACGTACTTACTCGAAAACCGAAAGGAAAGTTCTGATGGAATATCCCTGGTTTGGCGAATACGATTTGAGCGGAATGCCGCGCACGCTTAAGCCGTATCCGAGAAACCCATCACATTATTTTCTTGATTACGCCGCTTTGAAATATCCAGAACTTATAATTGCTCAGCCTGACATTGAGGTCGGTTACGCGGAAATTAAGGAGCACTCCGACAGGCTTGCCTACGCCCTTGTGGAGCTCGGGGTTCAAAAAGGCGACAGGATAGCAACGATGCTTCCAACCTCCGTTCAGTTCGTTCTTGTTGATGCGGGGATTTCAAAGGCGGGCGCGGTGCACGTGCCATGCAGTTTCTTGGAGGCTCGCCAATCCATAATGAAGAAGATTGTAAGCACCGATGCAAAGGCCTTTATATACCTCGACGATTATTCGGATAAAGCCCAGTACCTGTTAATCAACGGGTGGAAAGGTTTACTCATCGGGACAAACCTGTTCGACTATTCCCGAGATTGGGCCCGCCCGGTCTCGATTAAAGGCGCTCAGAGATTGTTGGAATTGATTGAGCATTCAAAACCGAAGCCTCCAAAAATATTTTTTGACACAGCGAAAGACCTTGAGGCTATCATCTTTACGGGAGGAACAACTGGTATCCCTAAGGGCTGCATGCTAACCCATAGAAACGTTGTCGCCAATGCCGTGCAAAATCCAGTAATATTCGGTCCGCTTACCGGCATGTTCGAGGGAAACATGTCGGTTTTGATGGGCAACCCCTTTTTCCACAGCTACGGTCACAGCGTGATGCATACTATGATCAATTGCTGTTTCAATCTGATTCTCCTTGTCGATCCCAGGGACTATGAGACATTGCTCAAGTTTGTGGAAAAGTACAGCCCAGTTCTTCAGACGGGAGTTCCAACCCAGTTTATGAGCATGCTCTCGCGGGAGGCAAGAAAGGTAAAGGTTGTTGGAATATCAGGATCAGCGCCTCTCCCCCCGAAGGTTCAAAAGGAGTTCAGTGAATCAGCTCCCGGAAGATATCTGGTGGAGGGTTACGGGCTTTCGGAACTTACCGCCGTTACCCACTGCAACATTTCTTCAACAATCAGCGCGATGGGTGGAAGAAGGATGATTAGGTTTTTCCGCCGTTCCCTTCTAAGCCCTAAAGGGATCGCCTTTATGAGAAAGTTTGCGAAACGTATAGGTCCGAAAGCTTTTGCGAAGCAGTTTCTCGCCGTCGCGTCCATAATCCGGAAAATCTCTAATATGTTATCTGCCAAACAGCGGGTAGAAAGATTCGCCTCAATAGGCGTCCCTCTGCCCGATACGGAAATAAAAGTTGTTGATGTCGAGAGCGGAAAACCGTACTCATTTGATCAACTCAAAAGCGGTAGATATGTGGGAGAGATGCTTGTGAAAGGACCGCAGAGGATGCTCGGGTACTGGCCCGAACCTGGTTCGGGAATTGACGAGGAAGGGTTCATACATACCGGGGACATAGTGAGAATGGATGAGAACGGCTACTTCTTCATAGTGGACCGTATAAAAGATATGGTGGTTATTTCCGGTTATAAGGTTTACACGAGGGAAATAGACGATATCCTATATGCTCACCCTGCCACCGAGCATGCGGCCGCGATCGGGATCCCCGACCCTGAAAGACCGGGAAGCGAAAGAGTTGCCGTCTTCGTCCAGCTCAAGGAGGATTACAAAAACAGAATCACCGAAAAGGAATACTTAGAATTCTTAAGGGAAAGGGTTGCTCGATACGCTGTTCCAACCACTGTTATTTTCATTGATGAAATGCCGCTCACTCCAATGCTCAAAGTTAACAAAAGGGCGTTAAGGGATTTCGCGGCTCGGGTTAAACCAGAAGTGGGCGGTGGGGACCGCGGTTAAAGCCCAGGTAGTGGGGCGTAAAACGATAGCATCCTTTGCTCTCTGTGAAACAGAACGCTCTGTGATAAGACAAACTCAAAAATTATCCATACCAGTCATACCGGCGAAATTACATTAGCATTAGAAATCGGTGATTTAATTGCGATACTCCGCTCAAAGATTAGTTGGCCGTTGTGCTGTACAGGTTTTTTGTAATGCCTGTCAGGCCTGTATAATGGCACGAGATTTCACAACGAATCGAGGAACAATTCTTAAAAATGCCTGCCTGGGTGAGCAAATTCATTTGATGCAGTGTCCAAAAAAAATGGAGCGGGAAACGGGGCTCGAACCCGCGACCTCCACCTTGGCAAGGTGGCGCTCTACCAGCTGAGCTATTCCCGCTCGATGAGAATTTTATTGGACACAAAAACAGGTGTCAACGAGCGTAGTGTTTCAATATAGATCAATCATAAAGAACCGCATCTGAAGAATTGAATTCCCGGGCTGATCGGGTTAAATCGAAATATCCTAAATAAAATCAAACCAAGCATATGACCAGGTCTTCGGCTTGGTCTTAGAATTCTCAATGATCGACCTTGCCTTGGATTACTTGCTCGAAAGTGAAAAAAATGAGATGAATAAAATGTTTTCCATAGAATAGCCATACAATACGGATTGAAGGCATCAGGGGGTGCATTCATTATGGCTCGCGGCAAAATCCCGGTAACAGGAGCCAGCGGATTTCTCGGGGGATATGTTCTTGAGGAACTTGTCATGCGTGGTTATGAACCGCGAGCGACTGACCTACCACGATCTGATTTCATCATCGCAGAATAGCTTGGGATAGAAATTTTCCCTTCCAATCTTCTTGACTATGAAACCCTTTTGAAAGCCGTCAGAGGTACGGACGCCGTGATTCATCTGGGGGTATATTTTAAATTGGCGGAGAAAGGAAGCGCCTGTTTGATGTCAACGTAAGAGGGACTGAAAATATCTGCCGCGCAGCTGTTAAAGAAGGAGTGAGTCGCTTTGTTCACTTCTCGACAATAGCGGTTTACGCTCATTCCCAATCGTTACCGATCGACGAGGAGAGTCCCAAAAGGCCCCATGACACATACGGCATGACAAAACTCTGGGGGGAAAAAGTAGCGTTTAACTTCTATGAGAAGCACAATCTGCCCCTCATATGCCTCAGGCCCGCCGTTGCTTACGGACCGAGAGGAAAATACGTCCCTGGCATGATTTTTGCCGGGGGATTAATTGTCAGAAACCGCGGCTTTAAAAGCTTCAGGCTCTTCGAGGGAGGATCACATACGTCGTGGGTCCACAGCGAAGATGTTGCCGGGGCGGCGGTCTTTCTTCTTGAGAAAGACGAGGCGATCGGGAAAGCTTTCAACATCTCGGATGATACGCCCGCCTGTGCAAGTGATGTGCTAAAGAAAATGCTTGAGTTATACGGCATTAAGGTAACGGCGAAGGGAAAGTACCACAGGAATATAGCTGACCGGTTAATCAAGTTATTTGCAAGAACGCCCGAGTCACTTGATGTGTTTCTGAATAAAAGAATACAGAAAGTCTGGGATAGAATTGTCATAAAATATGACCTTGAGCCTGCCCTTCAGCCAAGTTTCACGCATCATCTGATGTTGTTCTTCTCTAACGACTTCGTGATTTCGAATAAGCGAATCAAAGACCTCGGCTATGAGCTCAGGCATCCCGATTTCTTCAAGGGATTTGACAAGACCGCTGAGTGATATCGCAAAATGAGATGGATACCCGACTTGAGTGCCGCAGCGTGATAAGAGCGTTAGGAATTAAGGGCGAGAATCTTTTTGCTCATCCCTTTCGGCAAGAAGCTTTTCCCTTATCCCTATCGGCTCTGGCCTGTATATTCTATGGTCCAGAGTCTTCAAATCCCTTGATATGAGAGGACGAAACTCCATTTTTTCCAATATGTCTTTCTCCAAATCAATACCCGGCGCTATCTTCGTCAGAATCAAGCCATCTTCAGTGACCTCAAACAGCGCCCTCTCTGTGGCAACTCTTATTCTGCGCTCCCCGTAACTGAGAGCCCGTCGAGAATTGAAAGTTATTTCTTGCACCCTCTTTTTGAACTTAAGCACTGTCCCGTCCTTCCTTATTTTAAGTTGCCCTTGAGCACAATCAGCCTCAACAACACCCGAGGTAAAGGTCCCGAGAAAACACAAGTTTTTAGCGTTATGAGATATGTCAATAAAACCACCTGGTCCAATAATGGCATTGCCGAACCGCGAGACGTTAACATTGCCGTACTCATCGATTTCGCCAAAGGAGAGGAACGCATGGTCAATTCCACCTCCCCAGATGTTATCGAACATATAGTCAGATGGAATCACCGCATCGGCATTGGTGCACAGTGCAAACTGCTGTTCAATCCCCGGCACACCCCCGATTATTCCTATTTCCAGGGCAGAAGTGACCAGATCCATCATATTTTCCTCCGTGCACGCGATGTACATCACGCTCGAGGGAAGTCCGAAACCAAAGTTGACAACGCTACCTGGCGTTATGCACTCGAGCGCCACGCGTGCGGCAACCTTCTCCAAACCGTGCGGCATAGGCTTGAGAGTTTCCAGAGGAACACGTATTTCACCGGTCCACGCTGGGTTGAGTTCGGTTAAACCCCACTCGGGGAATTGCCGAAAAAGGCGGTGTTCTGGTTTTTCGAGCACGACGTGATCCACAAAAATATGTGGTATAGTAACCATTCTTGAATTTAGAGTCCCGGCTTGAGTGTACCTCTTTACCTGAACGATGACCCTCCCCCCGTTTGTCTTGCAGCTAATCGCCATTGACAGACCGGTCGGGGTCAGTTCCTTTTCGGTTGTGACGTTGCCTTTCTCATCCGCTGTCGAGCAGGATAGGACACATGTGCTTATCATCGGTCGCTTGTAAAAAAGGTACGTTTCTCCCTGCCACTCGACAAGTTTTATAAGGTCTTCCCCCTTTTCTCTTGTGAGACTGTTCATTTTTCCGCCGCTTAGCCTCGGGTCAACGAAAGTGTCAAGACCAACCTTCGTAATGATACCGCCCGGCCCGTTCTGACCTACCGAATCTTCCTGAAAATGCGAGTCATAACCCCGAGCGGATAGATATACGCTTCGCACTCATTCTTCTTTATCAATTCCCTCATTCTTACACTCGACAGAAGGTGACTTGAGATAATTCTTCTAACCATTCCAGGATGAGCAAAACGGTTTAATCCGTTGTCATCCTCGAAGTGACTGATACCCAGTGGGACGAAAATTTCGAGGTCGCGGGGATGACTGGTCTTGAGATACCTTTCCTCAAGGGCAATGGATACTTCTTCCGCAAAAGGCGGCAAAGAGATGGTTTCGCCATCCTCGATTCGTGACACCGCTTCCTGAGCAGAACACAGCTTTGAAGGCATCAGGTTAACCCCCTATATTCTTTGAGTCGCCTTCCTGCCTGAAAACATCTGCATACATTTGGCGAAGCTCACGCTTCAATATTTTCATTGTAAGTGTTCTCGGTATCTCTTCCGGTCGCAGTATCTTTACTTTTCTCGGCGCCTTGTACGGGGCAATATTCGTCCTGCACCACTGAATAATTTCCTCCTCGCTGGCAGTCTCTCCAGGTTTTAAGGAAACAACAGCCAAAGGTAGCTCACCCATGATTTCATCAGGAATCCCGATGAGTGCAGCTTCCGCGACTGCGGGATGAGCACGTATTTCTTCCTCAACTTCACAGGTAAAGATGGAGTAACCGCCGCTTTTTATGACGTCTTTCTTCCTATCGACAAACGTAATGTAGCCAAGCCTGCTCTTCCTGGCAAGGTCTCCTGTATGAAACCAGCCAAATCTGAAAGCATCAAGAGTCCGCTCCGAGTCATTCCAGTATCCCTTCATCACATTAGGACCTTTGACGACAAGTTCACCCACTTCCCTTCTCCGAAGCATTCTGCCATTTTCATCCATTATCCTTACCTTGATACCGGGGATAGGTATTCCTATGGTTCCCGTTTTGTGCATAAACCACGCGTTCACGGTCACCACAGGAGCAGTTTCAGCAAGTCCATAGCCTTCAATAAACTTTCCACCGCTCATGCGCTTGAATTGGTTAATAAGATTTACCGGCATTGCGTCAGCGCCGCTCATCCAGAACCTGACGTAGGTCAAGTCATAATTCTCCGCGCCGCTTTTCATCATCATCGCATACATTGCTGGGACACCCACGAAACCTGTTACCTTGCGTTCCTGTATGATATTTAAGACTTTCTTCGGTTCAAAGAACCGGAGAATGATTACAGTTTGACCGCTTCTGATGGAACCAAGCACAGACACCAGGCCGAATATATGACATAAAGGTATTGTGAGCAGACTGAGGTGTTCCCGCCGGATGGCACTCAGCATAAACCTTATTCTTTTCAAGGCTGTCAAGTTTCTGCCCGTTATCATTGCTCCCTTTGGTTTGCCGGTTGTGCCGGGGGTATAAGCAATCATCACAACATCATCGGGGATTATGTTAACCATGGTATCGAACTGTTCCGGATTCATTCCGTTCTGAAGCGAAGCATAGTCAATACCCCAGTCGAGACCGCGCGATTTTTCCCCGCAAAAAATCCAGTGGTTTATCGAAGGAATTTTTTCTTTGTCACCTATGTTCCACTTGAACACATCTGGTTCGGAGACTATGATTTTCGCTCCGCAGTTTGAGGCAATATATCGTATTCCCCCCGCTTTCAGTCCATAGTTGACAGGCACGACTATCCCGCCTGCCTTGAAAACCGCCAATGTGAACACCGCCAGTTCGAGACGATTGGTGAGGGAAATGATGATTCTGTCGAATTTTCTTAAGCCAAGCTTCTGCGCAAGCCCGTTTGCAACCAAATTAACTTATTTATTCAGCTCGCCGTAAACGAGTTTGTTGCCCGTGAAACTCGGATAGTCCATGAAAATATCGGACTCGAGTATGAAATGGTCGGCACCGTGTTTGCGGATTGCTTCATCAACTATGGAGGCGACGGTTCTTTCTCTGCGGATTCTCATCCGTATCACCTTCCCCTGGGAAAAAGGACGGACAATCTAAATATAGTCATACATGTCTTCTTTTTGAAGTCTTTGCAGGTTAATAGAGCTTTTCAACCCGTTCATATCTCTTCATAACCGGTGAACAAACTTCAACCGGTTAACGGATTGGATTAGAATGTCGTTTGGGCACATGAGGGCACTTAAGTATGCGTTTGGTAGGGCAATTCTTTTCGAGGTGGGACGTTGGAGGAGAAACCATTTTTCAAAAGGTACATCGAAATTTCTGTAATTGATGATGGCGATCGATTAAGAATCAAGGGTTCTTTAAAGGATTGCAGGTTTGGCGATACGCTTCACGAGATTGATGCTTTCATTATTATCAATCCGTGGGACGGGGAAATAAAAGAAATAAACGGCCACATGAAAACTCTGCCGCTGGAAGAGTGCGTCAAGGGTCTTGAAACGCTCAAAGAGCTTGTTGGGGTGTCTATTAAACCTGGTTTTACTGATATCGTGAAGAATACGGTCGGCTCAAGTCGTGGATGCACGCACCTTGCAACTCTCGTAACTAATATGGGAAATGTTAGCGTTCAAGGGCGCAGCGCATATTCAAGAATGAAAATCACCGACGAGAACACCAGACTTAACATAATTCGCTCAAACGTTAAAAACCTCGGACTTATCAACAGTTGCGTTTCCTGGCGCGAGGATGGTCCAATAGTTAGAAAGCTGCGAAGGCAGATCCAAGATTGAAGCTAACAAGATTGCATACATAAAACATCAAATTTCTATTACACTTAAAAAAGAGAATTAGTTGCATATGCGCTCTTATTTGGTCAGATACGGATATAATGCGGGATGATTTTTACCTTGCGCAATGTAAGTTAGTTTTCCTCGAATATGAAAAGGGGTCCCGCAGAGAACGCGGGACCATTTTTTGACTTGCGATGCTATATTTTCCGCGCTTCCTTTCTTAGGACAATACTTACAACAGCAAGCCGATTGGTTCTATCACGTGTTGCCTCAAGAAATCTTTCCATCGACCAGCAGAATTCCGGCGGTGCCGCATATTTGTATGAGGTCTCTTCGCCCGTGACGATCTCGCTTGTGACAAGACCCATTTCCTTGAGCCTCTCAAGCGGTTCAGCAATGCTTGATTCTTTCCTTCCTATTTCAAGTGCGATTTCGGAGACGGTATGGTCAGACGCGGGATTCTCATGGAAGTATCTCAAAAGGTCCCATGCCGCGAAAGTGTCAACATACTTCTCCACAAACTCAAGTATGTCGGTATCGATGCTGTTATAGGTCAAATTATCCCCCGATTGGCTGAGGTTTTTTTAAAAATTATACCAGCATGTTGCGACATTGAAGGAGAGGTACGCTTGGTTGAGGACGGAAACAGACAAGAGTATTTGTTACGTATCTTACTTTGAATCCACGAAACGGAAATATTTGCAACATGAAATCCATCGGAAGTAAGGGTTTTCGAGCATTAAACGATAAACTGTTTTAGTCATAAGACGGGAATCTGCAGTTGGCGGTAAAAACAAGAGTAGTTGCCAGTGTGGCAGGCGACCCCATCCTGGTTAACAATCACAAGGAGGGCATCTGCGTCGCAGTCATACATAATTTTCTTCACCTTCTGGACGTTTCCGCTTGTTTCGCCTTTGGCCCAAAGCTGCTTCCTGCTTCTTGAGTAGAACCAGGTCCTACCGTCTTTTATAGTGAGAGAAAGAGATTCCGCGTTCATGTATGCAAGCATCAAAACCTCTCTGGTTGTTTCGTCTTGCACAATAGCTGGAATAAGTCCCCTTTCGTCGAATTTCAAGTCGTCGATTCCCTTAACTTCTGTTTGTGCATCGCTCATATCTTGCTCACCCCAGATAGATTCTTTTTACTTCCTCGTTTTCGAGGAGCTCTTTAGCGCTGCCCTCGAGCGCGATTTTACCAGTACGCATCACATAACAGTAGTCAGAAGCTTCAAGCGCTATTTTCGCGTCCTGCTCAACAATCAGGATTGTAAGCCCCTTTTCGTGAAGCTCAAAAAGTGTCTTGAAAATGGACTGTATCACTTTCGGCGCGAGTCCCATTGAAGGTTCGTCGAGAAGAAGCAGTTTCGGCCTGGACATTAGCGCCCTCGCGATCGCGAGCATCTGTTGCTCCCCGCCTGATAGTGTTCCCGCTGTCTGTCTTCTGCGGTCGTACAGAACAGGGAATAGCTCGAACACAAATTCTTTGTCACGCTGAATCTCGGCTCTGTCTTTGAACCTTCTAACGTAGGCCCCGAGCTGCAGATTATCCTCAACGCTCAGCTCGCTGAATATTTGCCTTCCCTGAGGAACCTGAGAGATGCCCATACGAACGATTCGCTCAGGAGGCAACTTGGTTATTTCCTCGTCTTCGAAAAACACATGACCGTGCCTTGCCTGCGTAAGCCCTAAGATCGTTCGCAAAAGAGTGGTTTTGCCGGCTCCGTTTGCCCCGATTATAGTGGTTATTCGCCCCCGCCTGGCCCTCAAGGTCACATCCCTGAGAGCCTGGATATTTCCGTAAAATGTGGATACCTTCTCAACCCTTAGCATTGCCGATCCCCGAACCTAAATAAGCCTCAATCACCTTGGGGTCATTTTGTACTTCTTCGGGCGCTCCCCTCGCGATTATCTCCCCATAATCAAGAACAATGACTTCATCGGAGATATTCATTACAAGGCCCATGTTGTGCTCAACAACAAGCAGCGTCACGCCGTCACTTTTGATTCTCTCAAGAAGTTGAGTCAATTCCTGTGTCTCGTAAGGGTTCAGACCCGCAGCAGGTTCGTCCAAAAGCAACATCTCCGGCTCGCAGGCAAGCGCTCTTGCCAGTTCCAAAAGCCTTTGTTGGCCGTATGGCAAGTTTGTTCCCGCGTCGAATGCTCTCGTTTCAAGACCGAGCATCTCAAGAATCCTCATAGAATGCTCGAATGTCTCAAGTTCCTCTTTTCTGGAGCGTGGAAGGAGAAAACCGCTGGAAAAAAGCCCGGTCCGCGTTCTTGAGTGCCTTCCAACCATGACGTTTTCAATTACACTCATTCCCTCAAAAATCTTTATGGTTTGGAATGTCCTGACCATTCCTAATGAGGTTATCTCATCAGGTCGCATACCAACAACATCAATACCTTTGAAGTAAACCTTACCCGAAGTTGGGCGCTGAATGCCGGTTATAAGATCGAAGAGGGTTGTCTTTCCCGCCCCGTTCGGTCCGATCAAACCCTTTATTTCCCCAGAATTTACAGTAAAGGAAACATCGTTTACCGCAGCAAGGCCACCAAAAAGCTTTGTCACGTGCTCCACTTTCAGTAGCTCATTGTTCCCATTACCACTCAAATATCAATCACTTCCTCTTGGTATATCTCATTGCGGAAATCCTATCCCGAATTCTTTTCATGCCTCTTAACGCGGATGAATAGCTAATCTCGAGCGCATATGCTATTCCTTTCGGCATGAATATCATAAAAACGATGAGCAGTATGCCGTAAAGAACAAGTGTGTAGTTGCCAAAATTTGTCAGGCTCTCCGGCATGAAAGGAAACCAATAAGGCAGCGCGGAGATGATTGACGGGAGGAACGTTATTATTATCGATCCTATGACCGCTCCCCATAAATTTCCAAGCCCCCCGACCACCACCATAGTGATGAAAAGGATTGACACACTGAAGTGAAAGGACTCGGGGTTTACGTATCTCTGAAACACGGCGAAAAGACCGCCGCCCACGGCAGTGAAAACCGCGGACATGACGAAAACGACTGTTTTGTATTTTGACGTGTTCACCCCAGCGGCTTCCGCAGCTATTTCGCTTGAATGGAGCGCTCTCAAGGCTCTGCCGAATCTCGATTTGATAAGGTTCATGCTGAAAAGCATCAGTAGCAGCACGGTAATCCAAACCACGTAAAATATCTTGAAATCACTGTCAATGACAATCCCGAAAATGGAGAGTGGGGGTATTGCTATTATTCCAACGGTCCCCTTAGTTATCCCCGTTGCCTCTCTGAAGAAAATAAAACCTATTTCTCCGAGACCGAGGGTAGCCATCGCAAGATAGTGTCCTTTTAATTTCAGAACAGGTTTTCCGACAATCCAGCTAATCGCGCACGAGATAATCGCGCCGATTATGATTCCCAGCCAGGCGGGAAATCCGGGGTAGCGGGTAGATAAGATTGCTACAGAGTAAGCTCCAATGCCGAAAAATGCCGCGTGACCCAGGGATATCTGGCCCGCGTATCCGATAAGCAGGTTAAGACCTATTACGGCGCAGCTGTAAATTCCGGCAAGAGCCATAACATTCACAATGTCCATATGGATAAGATTGCCCGGAATGAAGCGCGCCCAGAGTGGAACGATAAGAATCAATACAGAGGCAATGGCAAAATTCTTGTATTTGTTTTCACACCTTTTTGCTTTCACTTTGCTTTTTTCAACGCTCTGCTTCATTCGAGCTTTTCCTGCCTTCCCAATATGCCCTGTGGTCTAAGTAAAAGAACAATCACGAGAACCAAAAACGCGACAGCGTCCTTGTATCCTGATGGAAAAACGCCGGCAACAATAGTCTCAAGCACCCCGAGGGAAAGACCCCCCACCACCGCACCTGGAGCGTAACCAAGCCCTCCCAAGATCGCGGACGCGAATCCTTTCAACCCGAGCATCACTCCTACATCAAAGGACACGAATTTGATCGGCGCTATTATTATTCCCGCTGACGCACCGAGAGCGGCGGCAATTGTCCAGGCAACAAGGGATGTCGCGGGTGGGCTAACTCCAACGAGGGTCGCCGCCTCGGGATTTTCAGCTGCCGCTCTCATTCCTTTTCCGAGAATGGTGCGGTTGAAGAAGATAAACATTAAAACGACCGTAAGCAAAGTAAAGCCGAAAATCCACAGGCTTTGGGGAACAAGGGTTGCCCCCAATAACTTAAATGGTTTGTCCCCGGAGAATGGCGCGATGGCGAGTGTATCTGTGCCCCATATCCATTTTGCGGCAGCCCTGAAAAAAATCGAAAGACCTATCGTAATCAGTATGATTGTAATAACACTCGGTTTTTTAAGCGGGTGTATAACAAGCCTTTCAAAGCCTGCTCCTATGAGCGTGACTATCAGAACGGAGAGTATGAACGAATATAACGCTGGAATTCCCGCGCGATTGGAGAAAGTGTACATGAGCATGCCGCCAAGCATACTGAACTCCCCCTGCGCGAAATTGATTACTCTCGTGCTCGAGAATATGACCGAGAAACCCATGGCCATTAGCGCGTAAATGCTTCCCACGGTCAATCCGCTCAATATCCACTGAAGACCGGTGGACTTCTTCAGTGCGAGGGTAACAATTATGAGCACCAATGCGCAGGCGGCTGATATTGAAAGGGCAAATCTTCTTTCAGGGAGTTTTCCAGGCAGTCTCTCCTCCTTATTTAATGACAGTGCAGAAGTCTCTTATCGATTATAGAAGTTTATTCAAAAATCTCTGGTTTTGGCTACACGAGATAAAAAATTCTCCCACCATAAAAGAGGCTAGGTCAAGAATGACCTAGCCTCTTTTTTCTCCCGCTTTTTTATTCAGGATTTTTCTTCAGTCCACTTGCCGTTGACGATCTTTATCATTATGAGGTCATCAGCCGTCAGCCCATCATGGTTTGTGGGACTATAATTATACACGCCGTCAATTCCCACAAATCCTTTTAGCTTCTCGATCTCGTCACGGATTTTCGCCCTGTCGGGACCGGCTTTCTTTATCGCCTCGGCTACCATAGCTATAGCGTCATAACCATGGGCGGCAAATGTATCGATCTCCAACTGATATTCCTTCTTGTAGGCGGCCGCAAACCGGTCAACAGCCTTCCGCCAGGCACTATTTTTGGGAATGGAGCTCGGGATAAGGAGACGTCCCGCCGGGAAAACCACGCCATCCGCGGCGGAGCCGGCAAGTTCAATGAACTTCTTATTCGCAATCCCATGTGAGCCAACGTAAGGGATTGTAATCCCCAGCTGCTTCATGTTTTGGGCAACCACCGCAGGACCAGGGTTTGTGCCCCAAACAACGAGCGCCTGCGCGGCAGTTTGCTTTATCTTGGTGAGTTGACCGGTCATGTCTGTGTCTGTAGAACCGTAACTTTCCCTGGCGATGACCTGGATTCCATAATTCGGAGCCTGAGCTTGAAGCGCATCAGCGCCGCCCGTTCCGAATGCGTTCGCGTCGTGCAGTACGGCGACTTTCGTCACCTTAACGGTGTTCTTGAGATACTCCAAAACTTTTTGAAGCGCCATGGTGTCTGTGGGTGGCGTACGGAAAACCCATTTGTTAATCGGGTTAGTTATTTGTGCGCCCGCCGCGCAGGATACCAGAGGAACCTGCTCCCTTTCCACAATCGGCGACATCGCAAGAGTTGTTCCAGTGCCACTGCTGCCGACGACGGCAAGAACGTTCATCTGTGTTATAAGCTTCGTCACGGCAGTGCTCGCTTTCGCGGGGTCGCTTTCATCATCTTCAATGATTACTTCCAGAGGGTGTCCGTTGATTCCACCTTTCGCATTGATCTCCTTTTCAAACAACCTAATCGCGCGCTGTTCTGGTGTGCCGAGGGGCGCGTTCGGTCCGCTTATGGATAGTACAGCCCCGACCTTGTAAGGTTCTTTTGTTGGAGTTACGGGCTCATCTTCCTTCTTACCACAGCCACCAAAGAAAAAAGATAGGAACATCAGTAAGCATGTGGTAAAAGCCAGAATCCTTGTTGAACGGTGACCGCTCATATCCGACCTCCTTTCGCGAAGAGACCTCATCCTTAAACTATGGGTAGTTATTCAATCACAAAGTTAAATGAATGTCCATAAAATCATAATCTCACTTCAATTCCTCTGGAAGCCAGGTATTCTTTCGCCTGTTTTATGGAGTATTCCTTGTAGTGAAATATACTCGCAGCAAGCACTGCGTCGCAGTTAGTCTCCTCTATGACCTCTGCCAGGTGCTGTAGATTCCCAGCGCCACCGCTGGCTATGACAGGTATTCGTACCGCCTCGCATACCGCGCGCGTAAGCGGTATGTCATAACCGAGTTTCGTCCCATCCCTGTCCATGCTTGTGAGAAGTATCTCCCCTGCGCCCAGGTCTTCTACCCTGCGTGCCCATTGGACCGCATCAAGTCCGGTAGGCGTTCTGCCACCATGAGTAAAGACTTCCCATTTCCCTTCCGCGGTTCTGCGAGCGTCTATCGCAACCACAACGCACTGGCTACCGAAACGCTTTGCCGCTTCTCTTATAAGTTCGGGATTTTTGACCGCTGCCGTGTTGATGGAGATCTTATCCGCCCCAGCCGCGAGTATCTTTTGGATTTCCTCAACCGACCCTATGCCGCCGCCGATTATGAATGGTATGAAGACCTCTTCGCCTACCCTGCTTGCCAGGCTGACTTTTGTCTCCCGTCCCTCGTACGAGGCCGTAATGTCAAGGAACACGAGCTCATCAGCGCCCTCTTTATCATAAAAGGCCGCGAGTTCCACGGGATCCCCGGCGTCACGGAGATCGATGAAATGGATTCCCTTAACAACCCGTCCTCCCTCGACATCGAGACAAGGTATTATTCTCTTGGCAAGCATGGTTCGTTCCTTTCTTCGCGGCTCGCGCCATTTATACACAATGGCTTTATCATCAAATTTGTTGGGGGCTTGCTCCTTTAAGTTTAGCGGTCGCGTTTTTCCGTTACGCGGATAGCTTCCCTTAAGTCTATCGCGCCCTTGTACAGAGCCATTCCCACTATTACTCCCTCAACCCCCACAGGTTCAAGCCTGGATATTCTGATGACATCTTCAAGGCTACCGATTCCTCCCGAAACTATGACGGGAACGGTCGATATTTTCGCGACCCTCTCGATCTGGGAGAAATTAGGTCCGGACATAGTGCCGTCCCTGGAGATGTCTGTGTAAATTATCCTTCTTACTCCGTTTTCGCAAAGAAAACGAATAGCTTCAGCGGTGCTCATAGCGGTGTATTCTGTCCACCCTGAAGTCGCGGCTTTCCCTTTTCGGGCGTCAACACCAACTACTATACTGTCTCCCATTTTCTTCACAACCGATCTCAGCCACTTGGGATCTGTCAGGGCTCTCGTGCCCACGACTATTCTGTCCGCCCCGGCCTCAAGGTACCTCTGCGCCGTTATGCTTTCTCTTATCCCTCCACCAACCTCAACCGGTATCGAAACGCTCTCGATTATTCTCTTTATCACCCCGAAATTTTCAGGTTGTCCGGTGAAGGCTCCGTCAAGATCAACAACGTGGAGGAGTTTGGCTCCCTCGCTTTCCCATTTGCAAGCCGCTTCCACAGGGTCCTCAGCGAAGATGACCTCCTCATCCGCAGAGCCTCTGAAAAGCCTAACGCATCTTCCTCTTCGCACGTCAACAGCCGGAATCACGACGAACAATTCAATCGCTCCTCACTGTATTCCTTTTGCTTTCGGCAATCGCGCCAAAGTTCGATAAAATTCTGAGTCCCAGACCGCTGCTTTTCTCCGGATGAAACTGCAGCCCCATTACGTTATCCCTTGCGACAACGGAAACAAAATCCTCACCGTAGGGGGTAACCGCTACTATATCACGCTCAAATTCGGGAACACATCGGTATGAATGGACGAAATAAAACCGCGCACCGTCTTCTATCCCTGCGAGGAGAGGGGCCTCTCTTTTTATTTTCAGGATATTCCAACCCATATGAGGAACCTTTACCTCGCTCGGGAGTCTCGTTACGCTTCCCGGTATGATGCCGAGCCCCTCGTGCCTTCCGTGCTCTTCACTGAACTCGAAAAGAAGCTGCATACCGAGACAAATTCCCAAAAGAATGCCGCCGCTTAAAACATAATCAATAATCGCTTCAAATAACCCGAAATTTCTTAGATTCTTGACAGCATCACCGAATGCCCCAACCCCAGGGAGGATAATTCCGTCAAATTGGGGTAGAGCGTCTTTCCAGCGCAGGATGGAGGCTTGATGCCCGGCTTTCTCCATTCCTTTCTGCACGCTTCTTAAGTTTCCCATTCCATAGTCGATTATGCCAATTTTAGCCATCAGATCACGCCTTTAGTGCTGGGAATGCCAGTGACCCTCGGGTCGATTTCAACAGCCATTTTCAGAGCCCTGGCGAAAGCCTTGAAAACAGCCTCAAGGCTGTGGTGCACGCTACCGGCAGCCCTCAGGTTTATGTGCGCCGTTATCCCGGCGCTGTTCGTAAGCGCGGTGAAGAAATCCTTTGCAAGATAGGGGTCGAAAGTACTCAGAGGTTCCGGCTCTATGTTCACGCAGTAGGACAGGTAAGGCCTGCCGCTTATATCAATCGCCACCTCAGCAAGTGATTCATCCATGGGAACGAGACTAGAACCGAACCGTCTGAGACCCATCCTCACCCCGAGAGCGCTATCCAGCGCTTCGCCGATTGTAAGTCCTGTGTCCTCTACCGTGTGGTGGGAATCTATTTCGAGATCGCCCTTCGCTCTTATCTCAGCATCAATAAGCGAGTGTCTGAAGAGGAGCTCAAGCATATGGTCAAAAAATGGTATCCCCGTTTCAACTTTTACGCTGCCACTCCCGTCGAGATCCAGTTTAACGAAGATTTCGGTCTCCCTTGTCTTTCTCTGACATTCACCATAACGTGCCAAAGCAATCTCCTTCCTGGCTGGATTTCATACTCATTTAAAATAATCTTGATAATAATACACCCCCCCGGCAAGTGAGGCGCAAAACTCGATTATTTTCATTAAACTTGACAGATTATCCGTTAGCGAGATGGTATCCTCACGGGTTCCCTGTGGCAGAGGCAAATCGAAAAGAACTTACCTTCTCACGCCGAGCCATGCCGCTTACGAGTTCGAACCCCTACGAAGCCTTATATCAACTGATAAACCGTGCCATTTTAAACCCTCGACACCGGAAAGCACTTTCGCGACAGCGGATTCCCTTTCAAAGCCTCGCTTCTCATAAGATACGACGTTCATCGCTCTTCTAAAGCTTTGGGCACTCAAACCTGATAGCCTGCTGGCGGTCCCACCAGTGGGTAAAACGTGGCTCGGACCAGCGACGTAATCTCCCATAACCGCGGGTGAGTAAGGTCCTATGAACAGGCAACCAGCGCTGTTTATTAATCCGACGATTGACCCGGGTTCTTCCACCATTAGTTCAAGATGTTCCGGCGCAAGCAAGTTTAAAAACTCAATCGAAAGCTCCCGCGACGCGCACTCGACATAGCTGACCTGCGGCTCATCCACCTCACCCGCACCCTCCGACATTCCTGATATTATTCCGCGAAACGCTTTTAAAACCGCCCCAGACTCAGAAACCACGATGGCCATCGCCATCGGGTCGTGCTCAAGCTGAGCGAGGGCGTCAGCCGCGGGAAATGAAAGATCGCAACTCCCGTCTATTAAAATCGCCACCTCGCTGGGACCCGCTTCCAGATCGATGGAGACCTCACTGGATAGAATTCTCTTGGCGGCAGTAACATACACGTTGCCAGGACCGGCAATAAACTCACACTTAGGAACGCTTTCCGTCCCCAAAGCCATGGCGGCTATGGCTTGTGCTCCCCCTATCCTGAATACTCTCGAACGTTCCACGAGAGCACTTGCAGCCAGGCTGACGTGATTTATCTGTCCTGATTTGTCCGGCGGAATGCAAAAGACAATATTCTCAACTTGGGCGGTAGAGGCTAAAATGCCCGTCATCAAAACCGTCGACGGGTAGGGATATCTTCCCCCGGGAATATAGATTCCAGCGGTCTTCACTGGCCTATATAGCTGACCGACTTTAACTCCCGGTCTTACCTCGGCGTACCAGTCATCCAAAAGGGTTCTCAGGGCAAACTCTTTAATGTTATTGCTCGCCTCAACAAGTGCGTTTTTTATTTCTTCTTCGAGCGCATTCCAGGCTTCTTCGCGCTCCCGATGGCTCACTTCGAGATCGTCCTTCGAAAGAGTAACGCCGTCAAATTGTTTTGTGAACTCAATCAGGGCCTGATCACCGCGCTCCGAGACGCGGTTAACTATCATTTTCGCGGTACTCAAAGATTCGGGGGGAAGACGCAGGTTCCCTCTTATTCTACTCACCGTGTACTCAATTTCATCGGGATTACTTATAAGGTAATAGTCAGACATTTTTCCACTTCTTACCACTCGGCATATGTTCCGTTTTCAAGCGCCAACGTAAACGGCCTAATTAATTATAGAGAACGTATAAAGCCAAGAGAAATCTCGCCTACTTATACCGAGAAACTCGGGCAACCGCTTCGCAAAACCCTTTATTTTTATCCCCGGAACATCAGAAACTGCCCGGACAGCGCATAAGCTTCGTTTTAAGCCTCTCTACTCGAGCCATGTGATCTGCACGGCTCGCTCTCCCAGCAATGACCTGAGCTTGGCGAGCAAATCGCTTTCGATTTCAACGGAATAGAAATCCCCAAGCTTAACCGCATGTATCTCCTCTCCGTTCTCCCACACCCTTATCACTACCGGGGATTGACCAGGGTGCTGAAGAAGAATGCTCTTTATTTGGGCGACCAGATTTTCCTCGAAAGAGGCGCTTTCAATTCGCACCGCCAGACTGGGCGTGACCGAGAGTTTTTGGGAAAGGGCAATAATTTCTTCGGCTAATACGCGGCGGGAATTTTCCTTTATGTCAGCCCTGCCTTTGACCACAAGGATCGCGTCTTCTCTGATAGTTCTAACGTAACCCTCATACTTGTTGCTGAAAACAAGGATTTCGATGGAGCCTGTAAAATCCTCCAGAGTGAAAGCGATCCAGGGCTTTCCGTCCTTGTTATATCTCTTCTCCACTCTGGTTACAATTCCCCCTATAGTCACGCGGGTTCTGTCCGCATCCGTTGTCAGTTGTGAAATTTCCATTTCTCCTATTTCCGCAAGTTGAGCTTTCCACTCACTGAGCGGATGGTCGCTCACATATACACCGAGCATTTCCTTTTCGTAAGCGAGCACCTTATTACGCGAAAGGCTTCTCCCTTCTGTGTCCTCAGGCTCGCAAGAAAGAGTTTCCTCTTGTTCCTCTGCCCCGCCGAAAAGGGTGAACTGCCCTTCTTCAGCGTCTTTTCTTTCAATTTGAGCAAGTTTCATCAAATGCTCAAAAGAGTTAATGAGCCGCCGACGGTCCGGTTCCACAGAGTCAAAGGCTCCCGCTTTAACAAGACTCTCTACGGTTTTCCTGTTTAATACCGAGGAAGGTACCCGTCTACAAAATTCAGCGAAACTCTTTAAAGGACCCCCCTGCTCGCGGCAGGCTATTATTTGCTCGACCGCTGATGAGCCCACGTTTCTAATAGCGGAAAGCCCGAACAGTATCTCTCCATCACCTGGAGTAAAGTAAGATTTCGAAAGGTTAATTTCCGGGGTTTTGACGGTTATTCCCATTCTCCGGCACTCGTTTATGTACTCGACAAGCCTGTCCTGGTTGTCCATGTATGTGGTCATCAGGGCGGCCATGTACTCTTCAGGATAGTGCGTCTTGAGATATGCTGTCTGATAAGAAACGAATGCATACGCTGTGCTGTGGGACTTGTTGAAACCGTATCCCCCGAATTTTTCAATGAGGTCAAAAATGCTTGCCGCTGTCTTTCTCTCAATCCCTTGACGGACCGCTCCCTCAATGAACTTGTCGCGGTGTCTCTGCATGATTTCCGGTTTCTTCTTGGCCATCGCCTTCCTGAGCTCGTCAGCCTCGAGTCCGCTGTATCCAGCCAGGACCTGGGCTATCTTCATAGCTTGTTCCTGATACACGATAACCCCGTACGTCTCTTTCAATATCTCCTCAAGACAAGGATGAGGATATCTGACCGGAACCCTGCCGTGTTTGTGGTCTATGAACACCTTATGCATGTTGCTTTTCAGCGGACCCGGTCGGTACAAAGCAATAAGCGCGATAAGGTCCTCGAATTTGCTGGGCACCATTTCTTTCATTAACGCACGCATCCCCGGCGATGCCAACTGAAAAGTACCTATGGTCTGTCCGCTTTGTATCAACCTGAATGTGTCTGGGTCATCCATCGGTATGTTATCGATGTCCAGGTGAATACCGTGCCTTTCTTCTATCAGCTTTACGGCAAGTTCGAGCAGGGTTTGATTGCGAAGCCCGAGAAAGTCAACCTTTAACAGGCCGAGCGACTCAATGTCGTACATATCGAACTGGGAAATTATCTCGTCCTGATTTCCTCCTTTCCGCTGCAGAGGCATGTATTCTGTCAGTTCGTCATCCGCGATCACAACACCCGCGGCGTGAACCGTATCATGCCTGATTAATCCCTCAAGGCTACGGGCTGTATCTATCACTTCCCTGATAGAGGGGTCGTCGTTGTACGCCTCACGGAGCTCCGGAGACATTTCCAGAGCCACGTCTATAGTGATGCTCGGGTCATCCGGAATGACCTTTGTTATGGCGTCCATCCTTTTAAACGGCACTTCCAGCACCCTTCCGACATCCTTCACAGCGGCCCGCGCGTTGAGTGTAGAAAAAGAGACAATTTGAGCGACTTTCTCCCTCCCGTATTTTTGAACGACATAATCTATTACTTCCTGCCTCCTGGTATGGCTGAAATCGATATCTATGTCTGGAAGGGCGATCCTCTCAGGGTTCAAGAACCTCTCAAAAAGCAGACCAAATCTCATCGGATCGATAGTTGTTATTCCGAGCGCGTATGCCACAAGGCTCCCGGCCGCAGAACCCCTGCCCGGTCCAACCCGGATGCCTTTTCTCTTGGCGAACGTGACGAAATCCCAGACTATTAGGAAGTAACCGGAAAACCCGAGCTTTTTAATGACATCAAGTTCCCTTTCGAGCCTTTCCTCTACATCGGGTGGGACCTCACCGTATTTCTCCTTAATACCCTTCCTTGCCAGTTGATTGAGATAGGAATCAGTATCAAATCCCTCGGGCGGTTCATAACGGGGGAGGTATATATTACCCAGCTCTATTTCCACATCGCAGTTTTGGGCAATTTCTTCGGTCTTTGCGAGCGCTTCCGGAAAATCGGGGAACAATTTTAGAATTTCCTCGGGCGTCTTCATGTAAAATTCCTCGCTCGAAAAACGCATTCTCTTCTCTTCTCTGGCAAACGCTCCCGTTTGGATGCACAGCAGGTAGTCGTGAGCCTTCGCGTCCTCTCGCCTCAGGTAGTGCACGTCATTTGTGACCACCAGGGGAACTCCTTTCCTTTTGCCCGCGTCAATCAGGAATTTATTCACTTCCTTTTGTTCTTCTATCCCATGATCCATTAGTTCGAGAAAAAAATTTTCATCCCCGAAAATCTCTAAATACTTATCAATCGCGGCAAACGCCTCTTTTCCGCCCTTTTCGAGATAAGCGGATGGGACCTCCCCTTTAAGGCAGGCGCTCAAGGCAATAAGCCCCTCGGAGTGCTCCCTTAGGACTTCCTCATCTACTCTTGGTTTGTAGTAAAAACCCTCGGTGAATCCCCGTGTAACTATCTTTATCAGGTTTTTATACCCGGTATTATTTTTCGCTAGTAGTACAAGATGTTTTAACTGATCATCTGCCCCACCCTGTTTCGAGAATCTTCCTTTCGGGGCTATGTGAATCTCCGCTCCTATGACCGGATGAACGCCGGCTTCAAGCGCTTTTTTGTAAAAGGCGACCACCCCATACATTGCGCCGTGGTCGGTTATAGCCATCGATTTCATGCCAAGCTGCTTCGCCAGTTCCAAGGCAGCGTCAATCCTGCATGCCCCATCCAGAATAGAGTACTGAGTATGAACATGGAGATGAGCGAAATCCGACACGGTACTTCACGCTCCAAACAGGTCCTCACCGTACGGCTGATTTCTGGTTAACAATTATCCCTCACCAATCATCTATATTCATCCGCTGTTTCCAAATTCCCTTGAGAATTGATATTTTTTTCTATCTCAAATGTTATAAAAGGTCTCTGTCTTACAAGCATCGTATAATCATCGCGGAGACCCGGCGAAAGGTCACGTCCGGAGATTGACACCTTAAAGTGTTAAGGGAGAGAAAATGAAATTGAGTTACAGCGCGCTTTCGACTTATCAGGCATGTCCCATGCAGTACAGATTCAGATACGTTGACAAATTGCCCTCGCTTCCAAGCCCGGCAATTTCGTTCGGCAGAAGCCTTCACGAGGCGCTAAGGTGGTTTTATGACGTTCCCACTCCAGACCCGCCATCTTTAGAAGAACTCATTGATTACCTCGAGATGTGCTGGGTTAGCGAGGGATACGCTACCCCCGAGGAGGAAGCCAGGTACTTTTATCACGCGATGTCCGTGCTTAACGTCTACTATCGCAACAACGTGGAGAGCTTCAGGCTTCCGCTCGCCCTCGAACAATACTTCCTCATTGATCTTGATTTCTGTGAACTTTCAGGGGTGATTGACCGCCTGGACAAAAGGGGGACGGGCGAGATCGAGATTATCGATTATAAGACGAACCGCCGAGTCCCCCCCTCTTCAAAGCTTTTTGATGACCTGCAACTCCCCATATATCACATAGCCACCACGCAAGTCTGGGGAATAACACCCGATTTGGTGACTTTTTATTATTTGATACCCGACCACCGTCACACGATTAAAGTCAGCGATGAATGGCTATCAAGGGCAATTGATACGATTCGTGATATAGTCTCGCGAATAGAAAGCGAAATCTTTGAACCGCGCGAGAACCCGCTGTGCCCCTGGTGTGATTACCTGAATGAATGCCCGCTTATGAGCGGGAAAGTAACGCCCAAGAAAGCCTCTCAGGCGCCTGATATGGAAATAGGAATGGTGGTCGATGAGCTCATCATCATTAAGAAGAAAATACCCGTAATGACTAAAATAGCTGAGGGACTTGAGGCAATTGTGCGTTCCTATTTAATTGGCAGGAGAATGAATTCGGTGGCGGGTTTCCGGGGAGTTGTATCATTAGATGAGAGCGGTGGAATTTCCGTGATTAGCGAGACGCTGTTTGAAGAAGGGAAGACTGAATTTTGAGTAAACATATCAAATACATTCACTGTAGAGCCCGCCCCATAGTTAGGCATCCATCTCCAATTTTGTGCTCATTACCGACAACCGGCGTTTTTTCGTCAAAAAATTGCCTCACACCGTCAGACAAGTACTGGATACTACGCTTTGTGTGTTTTATTATCATCTCGTAGCGTTCTCTTAGCGGATTTCAATTAATTTTTCCTACCGGGGTGATGACTTTTGATAATCGTTATGTCAGGCAACGCAACAAAAGAGCAGATAGACGCGGTGATCAAGAGAGTCCACTCCTTCGGGCTGAGGACTCACCCGATATTCGGCGTTAGGAAAACGGTGATAGGAATCATCGGCGATGATAAAACCAGAGTTGTCGAGAACATGAGCGGTATGCCCGGAATTGAGAAGATAATACCCATCCTGCAACCTTACAAGTTTGCGGGTAGAGAGGTTCATCCGGAAGATTCAATCATAGAGATAGATGGTGTTCGCATTGGCGGGGAGGAAATAGTCGTGATGGCTGGTCCCTGTGCCGTTGAAAGCAGGGAGCAGCTCCTTGCAACGGCCAGAAAAGTCAGAGAATGCGGAGCGAAAATTTTACGTGGAGGTGCCTACAAACCGCGGACTTCACCCTATTCGTTTCAAGGTCTCGGTGAGGAAGCCTTGAAAATTCTTGCAGAGGCAAGAGAGCAAACGGGTTTGCTGGTTGTCACAGAAGTAATGGACCCGAGAAACGTCGAACTTGTTTCTAAGTACGCGGACATTCTTCAGATCGGCGCGAGAAACATGCAGAACTTCTCTCTTCTAACCGAAGCCGGCAGGAGCGGACACCCTGTCATGCTGAAGCGCGGACCCAGCGCAAGCATCAATGATTTTCTCCTTGCCGCCGAATATATAATTCTTGAGGGAAACAACAACGTTATCCTTTGCGAGCGCGGGATATCCACATTTGAAACCTATACCAGAAACACGCTTGACATCTCCGCCGTGGTCGCTGTCAAAAAAGAAAGCCATCTTCCGATAATCGTTGACCCCTCGCATTCAACTGGAAAATCTTTCATGGTAACGCCCATGGCGCTTGCTGCGATCGCGGCTGGAGCGGATGGAATTATAGTGGAGGTTCATCCTGACCCGGATTCCGCGCTTTGCGACGGACCTCAGGCCCTTACTTTTTCCATGTTCGAGGATTTGATGCGGAAAGCCGCGGCGCTCGCGCCTATTATCAATCGACGTATTTGATCAAGCCCAATTCATTAGCGTTTCTCAAACCTATAAGCAAATCCTGACTCAATTAAGTTAAGATTTTTTGCCGGCGTGGCGTAGCTCAAGTTCCTTCAAAAACAGCGCCAAGTCAACAGCAAGTGGCGATTCGAGAACCTTTTCTTCTTTCGTGAAAGGATGTCTGAATCGCAGTTGAGCTGCATGAAGAAATTGTCTGCGCAGAATATTTGAATCCTTTTTCATTCCTCTCGAATACTTTGTATCGCCAGCTATAGGGTGACCTATAAACGAAAAATGAACCCTTATCTGATGAGTCCTGCCTGTCTCGAGTTGGACTTTCACGAGAGTGTATTCACCGCAAAACCTTCTTATGACTTCAAATCTTGTTATCGCCTCTCTTCCGCCGGTCAGTCTTATTGACATTTTTTTCCTGTCGGAAAGGCTTCTGCCCATTGGCGCGTCTATAACACCTTGAGAAACGGGGACATCGCCTCTGGCAAGAGCGATATAGGTTCTCTTTACCTCGCGCTTCTTCATCATACCCACCATCATAAGATAGGCTTCCTGCGTTCTTGCGACTGCCACCAATCCTGACGTGTCCTTATCCAGCCTGTGGAAAACACCAGGTCTGCCCTGACCCCCGACCCCCTTGACTTCAGGGTATCTATTCAAAATTGCGTTGATAAGAGTTCCCGATTCATACCCTGGTGCGGGATACATAACCATTCCGGGTGGTTTGTCCACAACGATAAGATGCTCATCCGCGTAAATCACATCCAGGGGGATCTCCTCAGGCAAGAGCCCTACGCTTTGTTTCATCGGATACTCCCAGGTGATGATTTCCCCGAGGGAAAGGATGTGGTTTTTCTTGGAAGGGAAACCGTTTACGGTGACGAGTTTCTCAGAGATTAACGCCTGCGCAGAGCTTCGAGATATGTTAGCTTTTTCGGCGATTACGACATCGAGCCTCTTGCCTTTCTCGGCTGACGTAACCGCAAAACTCCCGCTTCTTTTCAAATGCGCTTACCCCCTATGTGGGTCTGTCCTTAAAAAAAGCAGTAGGAACCCATTTTCGGGAATATCATTTCCAGTTTCAGGGTCTTATAAAAGATCAGACCCGCCCTTTGCGGAGGGTAATATACGGTACCTGAAAAGCAGGACAATCGCTGAGAGTAAAAAGAAGAAAACGCTTAACAGTTGAAAGAAAAGAGCCGCCTTGGGATTTGCGTGTTCGCGGAAGAATTCAACGAAAAACCTTATCGCGCTGTAACCCATGAGAAAAGAAAAGAATATGGTTCCTTTTCTTGAAAAACTGTCCCTTTTACTCCAGAGAATAGCAAAAAGCGCAAGGTCCAACACCAACTCGTAGATCTGTGTCGGATGCCTCGGACCAAGGATGGCGGTTGACATCGGGTAGGTTATGCCCCAGGGAAGAGATGTTGGCTTTCCGTAACAGCACCCATTCAAGAGACAGCCGATTCTGCCGATCGCCAATGCCGGTGGGACACAGAGCCCTGCCAAATCCATAACATCCCAGAACCTTTGCTTCTTCAAATAGCCAACAAGAAGGGTTAAACCCAAGCCGAGTATTAACCCTCCGTAAAACACAAGACCTTCCATGTTCAGCGAGAATATTTTTCCGGGACTTTGAGCGAAATCTTTCCAATGGCCAATTACGTAGAAGAGCCGAGCCCCGATTATCCCACCAATCAGGGCAGCAAGCACGAAATCTAAAATGATATCCGGATTTTTGTACCGTTCCCTGTATCTATACCTTGCCAGCAATGTTCCAGTTACAAATGCAAGGGCAAGAAACACCCCGTATGAATAAACAGTGATCGAGCCTATTTGAAATAGCACTCTATGCACTTCTCTCCTTTCGGTATAGACTGCTCAATTCAATTATTTCTGCCAAAATATCCGCGTAGCGTTAAGACTACGAGGATTATAGCACCACTGACTATCGCGATATCCGCGATGTTGAAAACGGGCCACCATCCAAAATCTATGAAGTCCACAACCTTTCCACGGGATATCCTGTCAATCATATTTCCCACCGCCCCGCTGAACAATAGAGCGAGCCCGAAAACATGTGGATTTTTGATCTCCGGTCGCATCACAAAAAACCAAAAGAGGGTGGCAACTATTAAAAATATCGAAAAAGGATAAACAAGCCAGGATGCCCCGGAAAAAAGCCCGAAGGCCGCGCCGGGATTCTTGACGTGGGTGATTTTGAGGAACCCGGGGATGATCGTGCTGCTTTCCCCCGGAGAAAGCCTGTTCACAACTAAAAATTTAGTTGCCTGATCGACGGCGATCACGATTGAGACAAACAGTCCAAACAATAGAGTTTTCTTTGAGAAAACGCTTTTCAACTCCCACTTCCATACGATTTGAGGGTTGCGGCGCATCTTGAACAAACTTCAGAGAAAGCCTCATCTTTGCCAACGCTCGTGCTGTAGTTCCAGCACCTCGGACATTTATCTCCTCTTGCTTTCTCGACCACGATGCTCAGCTGCTTTGCCTCCTCCTCAATCGTTGGCATCTCGACTCCATCGAGCTTTTCAAGCTCAACCTGAGAGACTATGAAAACACTCGGGAGCTCTTCGGCTTTATCTTTTAGAAAATCGTAAGTTTTTCCGGGGGCCGAAATCCTCACAAGCGCCTCGAGGCCAGAACCAATGAACCCGGAATAACGCGCGCTCTCAAGGCTCTGGTAAACCCGTTCGCGAATCATCATCAGCCTTTCCCACTTCTTCTCTAAGTCTTCGTCTCTCAAGCCCTCGTTAGGTTTGGGCCATTCCATCAAATGAACGCTTTTTGCAGTTCTGGCCTCCTCGGGGATAGCAAGCCATGCTTCCTCCCCGGTGTGAACTAGCACAGGAGCTAACATCGTCAGCAGGATTTTTAGTGTCTCAAAAAGCACAGTTTGAGCCGATCGTCGTTCTTTTGATTCCCTGGCGCTCGTATATAGGCGGTCCTTTAGAATATCCAGATAAATGGCGCTAAGGTCAACCGTACAATACAAGTGAATGGCCTGAATGGCCTGGTGGAACAGGCAGTTTTCCATCAGTTCCGTAACCCTCATGATCAGGCTCTGGAGCTTTGATAGCATCCACCTGTCAATCTCGAGAAGTTCTGGATACTTCACGCCGTCTTTTGCGGGATTGTAATCATGTGTGTTTCCAAGAAGAAAACGAACGGTGTTTCTTATTCTTCGATACGTTTCGGTTATCCTCTGGAGTATCTCCTCCGAAATAGGCATATCAGTTGAGAAATCCGTGCTTGCCGTCCACAACCTCAATATGTCCGCGCCTGAACGGTTGTACACTTCCCTCGGGTCGATGGCATTGCCCAGAGATTTGGACATCTTTCTGCCTTCTCCATCCACGGTGAAACCGTGAGTCAAAACCGAATTGTACGGGGGTGAGCCTTCATAGCCTACAGATAGAAGTAAACTTGACTGAAACCATCCGCGATGCTGGTCGCTTCCCTCAACATAGAGATCGGCTGGCCACCTCAGCCCGTTTCTCTTTCTCAGGACAGCTAAATGGCTCACTCCTGATTCAAACCATACATCAAGAATATCCTCTTCCTTTCTGAACCTGCGGGACCCGCAAGAGGGACAAGTCAAGTTCTCGGGTATGAATGTTTCCGGTTCGCGTTCGAACCACGCGTCAGCCCCGTTTTCGGCTATCAAATTCGCTATCGCTTTAAACGAGGAATCACTGGCAATCGTCTGTCCGCACTGTAGACAGTAAAGGATGGGAATCGGCACTCCCCAAGCCCTCTGTCTGGAAATGCACCAATCCGGTCTTGTGCGGACCATTGACTCAATTCTCTTAACGGTCCAATCAGGTATCCACTTAACCGCGTTTATTGACTCAAGCGCAAGTTCTCGAAGCGTCTTGCTGCCGTCAATCTTCTCATCAAGAGCAATGAACCATTGGGGTGTCGCTCTGAAAACTACCGGATTCTTGCATCTCCAGCAATGGGGATATGTATGGGTAACCTTTCCCGAGGCAAGTAGGATTCCTTTCTCCCTCAAGCTTTCGATTATCGCTGGATTTGCCTCCTCGAGACTCATCCCGGCGAAAGGACCCGCCTCATCGGTGAAGTAACCATAATCATCCACAGGCATCGGGCTTGGAAGGTCATATTCCAAACCGGTAATGTAGTCCTCTTGCCCGTGCCCGGGGGCAATGTGAACGCATCCGGTTCCCTGCTCGAGAGTCACGTAATCGGCAAGGACAATCACAGACTCTCTCTCGAACCAGGGATGGGCACACTTCATATGTTCAAGGTCCGAACCAATCATTTCTGCGTGGACGTACGGATTTTTCGCACACCTCAGGCTGGCCACTTGTTCGACGAGCTCACTGGCGACAACCAATATTTCCCCATCAAGTTCAACAATCGAATATTTTAAACCTGGGTGCACCGCGATAGCGACGTTTGCTGGTAGGGTCCAGGGGGTTGTTGTCCAGATTAAGAAGGACGCCTTTTTGCCCGAAAGCCCCTCTTTCCCGAGGTCATCCGTGATTGGAAACTTCACATATATGGAATCTGATTCCTTGTCTTCGTACTCTATCTCCGCTTCTGCAAGGGCGGTCACGCAGGTGGGACACCAGTGGATGGGTTTTCTTCCTCTGTAAATGAGCCCTTTTTTATACAGCTCGGCGAATACCTCGATGTTCGTGACCTCATACTCAGAAGACAGCGTTAGATAAGGGTTTTCAAATTCGCCAAGCACACCCAGACGCTGAAACTGCTCCGATTGTCTGTGCACAAAGCGCATGGCGTAATCCCTGCATCTTCGCCTTATCTCAGCCTTGCTGATCTTTTCATTTCCGATTCTCTTTGTGACCTCGTGTTCTATCGGCTGCCCGTGACAGTCCCAGCCGGGAACATAGGGACATTTATGCCCCCGCATTGTCTTGTATTTTATGATCAGGTCTTTAAGTATCTTATTGAAGGCCGTCCCAACATGAATGTCCCCGTTCGCATAAGGGGGACCGTCGTGAAGTATGAAAAGAGGCCTGTCCCTGTATTGGTCAAGGACAAGCTCATATAGTCCGATTTCGCGCCAGTATTTCTGTATCTCGGGCTCCTTATTCGCCAAGTTTCCTTTCATGGGAAAGGAAGTCTTTGGCAGATTAAGCGTATCCTTGTAATTCATCCTAAATCTTCCCGCAAATTTAGCGGCGATATCGCCGCTCTCAGCTTTATGGCAGGCGTTTTTCGGCTTCGTGTTTATGCGCTAAATTAGCACTGATGCGAGAGGGTGTCAATGTTGGCGATAGCATAAATTCGACGAAATCCAACCTTTTGCGCCGATTTCACAAAATCTCTAACCGTAATAATGGGAACGGTATGAGACCTCAATTTTCAAACGTTTGGAACGGAAGAATCGGCAATATTAGTTGATTTCAAGAAGGTAGACCCTCACGATATTCATTGCGGCAAGAGTCGCGATGTTTCTGACCATCATCCTGTTTCCGGGAAGCAAAACCTCGAAGGATTCACAACCTTCATGGCGCGAAATGGCAATGCAAACAGTCCCGACTTGCTTCTTCTCGCCCCCGCTGTCAGGTCCGGCAAGACCGGTTATCCCGATTCCTATGTCCGCTGAGAAGAGCTCTCTTGCGCTTTTAGCCATTTCCCGGGCAACTTCCTCGGAAACGAGGCCTTTTGAGAGGATACCATCGGAAATCTTCAGAAGATTTCTCTTAGCTTCGATTCCATACGCAACAACTCCACCGATAAAATAGTTTGAGCTTCCCGGGATGTTAGTGATTCTTGAAGCTACCATCCCGCCAGTGCAAGATTCCGCCACCGCGATTGTCTTGCCCTTCTCCGAAAGAAGACGCCCCAGGACTGCCTCCATAGAATCGTCGCCCTCACCGTAAACAAGAATTCCAAGCCTGTCTTTTACTTTTTCGGATTCCCTTTCCAAAATGGCTTCAATTTCTTCTTCGCTGTCTCCCGAAGCAGTTATTTTCACGAGTATCTCTCCCGCTGTGGCAAGGTACCCGAATCTCGCACGGCTTTCCGCCTCTATTTGGCGAAGCATGGAGGCAACGTCAGATTCGCCCGAGCCGAAAGTTCTTAAAATCCGGGTCTTTTGTATTGTCGCTTTGGCAAACCGTTCCTCTAAATAAGGTATGACATGAGAGAAAAGCATCTGCTTCATTTCGGAGGGAACGCCCGGGAGAGCGGTTATGATTCTATCTTGGTGTTCGACGATAAAACCGGGCGCCGTTCCGCCGGCGGGTTCAATAACGGTGGATCCTTTAGGAACAAACGCTTGTTTCAGATTTTCCTCCGACATCTCGCGGTTCAGTCTTTTGAAGAAAGACTCAATGCGTCTTGCTGTCTCGTGGTGGAGGACGAGATCACGATGTAACGCCTTTGCGACCGCAGCTGCGGTCACGTCATCGCTTGTAGGTCCAAGACCTCCCGTTATAATTACCGCCGCCGAAAAGGAAGCAAGGGAGCGGATGGCCCGCGCTATGAGTTCCATGTCATCCTCAACTGTCCTGTGTTCTGCAACCTTCTGACCGATTTGGGATAGGGCTTGCGCAATAACGGGGAAATTGGAATCGGTGATTTCGCCCGATAGTATCTCATCACCGACAGTGAGAACTGAGATGCGGGGATCTTCACTTTCGATCCGGGCCAGTTCATCACAGGAGCTCATCTTTCTGCCCTTTGGGTCTTTTGAAATACCTCCAATTTCCCCCGGAGCGCGTAATCGACCCAGGAGTAAAGCGTTATAGCAGCCATCACGTAAACAAGGATTCTAACGGTAAGACTGTTTGAATACTCAGGGAAGATTATTATCGTGCTGACCACCACAACCTGCGAAAACATCTTGATTTTCCCGGACCAGCTCGCAGGAAAGCTTATTCCTTTTCTTGCGGCGATCACCCTGAGCAGCGAAACGCTCAGCTCACGGAGCGTCACCAGTATGAAAACCCACAAAGGAATTTTGCCGAGATAGGCAAGCGTTCCCATCACCGGAAGCATCAGTATCTTGTCGGCAAGCGGGTCGAGAAATTTTCCAAGTTCGGTGATCGTGTTGTTGCGTCTGGCGAAACAGCCATCCGCTTTGTCCGTAAGGGCAGCGAGAATGAATAATAAACCCGCAGCGAGGTTATGGGGAACGTCATAGGGAAGGCGTCCCCCGTAAAGAATCAAAAGAACGATCGCCGGGGAAAATAACATTCTCAGAAACGTGAGGAAATTGGCGGTATTGATGTTTCCTGACGCGACCGCTGACTTGTAGGCATTCGCGATAATGTTAAACCTGGGCGACCGGGTCGAGACCTTCAACGTCAATAATCCTCGAATTCACAAAATCTCCAGGGCTAAGATGAAGCGAAGCCGCTGGGGGAACCTTAACATAAACTGAACCGTCTATTTCGGGCGCTTCTCTATAAGACCTACCCCTGAACTTATATTCAGGTAGATCTGAATTTCCATCAATAACCAACTCAAGCTCGCTACCTACGAGCCGGGAAACTTTTTCCTCCTCTATTCGCTCCTGCAGTGAGAGGATTGTATCATATCTCTCGTTCGCGGTAGCCTCGTCAATCTTGCCTTCCATGCTGTATGAGGTTGTTCCCTCTTCATCGGAGTATTTGAAAAGACCAACCCAATCGAATCGGGCTTCCTCGACAAAACTGACAAGGTTATCAAAATCGCTCTCGCTCTCTTTCGGGAAACCCACCATCAGCGTAGTTCTTATTGCGACCTGAGGGATTCTCTCCCTGATTTTCCAGATGAGTCCCAGGAATTCTTCCTTACTCCCTTTTCTTCCCATCCGTCTTAGTACCGCTGGGCTCGAATGCTGGAAAGGAATATCCAGGTACTTGCAGATTTTTTCATTTTGCGCGATCTCATCAATAAGTTTGTCGGTTATGCCATCCGGCTGTAAATACAAAAGCCGTATCCACCGCACGCCTTCGATTTTAGAAATCATTTCTATTAAAGATGAAAGATCGGTCTTGGGAAGAAGGTCCAAGCCATAGGAAGTCAGATCCTGCGCGACAAGAATTATCTCCCTTTCCCTCTGCAGGGTTAACATTCTTATCTCTTTTATGATTTCTTCGGGACTAACGCTTCGGAATCTTCCCCGAAAGGAAGGAATAGTGCAAAAAGCGCAGCTCCGATCGCAGCCGTCTGATATTCTTACTATAAGATACGTATTAGATGAGTCAACCAAACGCGTCACGCCACTCTTTCCACTCGGCTCAAACCCTCCGCAAAACCGGCTGCCTTCAAGCGTTTTTGCGATCGCTTTCTCGAGTTCGCCCGTCCAGTGACAACCCAGGACCGCTTGGGATTCCTTCATCTCCAAAAAAAGTTCGCGCCGGTAGCGCTGAGCCATACACCCGAGAACGATGATGGGGGGTTTTATCCTAAGATTTGTTTTCAGTCTATCGATCTCGAGGATGGTATCAATACTCTCCTCGCATGCTTCGCGAATAAACCCGCAAGTGTTGACTATCACTACGTCCGCTTCTTCAAGCGATTTCACCTCTGCCATATTCCTGGATCTTAAGAAACTTCTAATTAGGTCAGATTCGTATTCATTGCGATAGCATCCTAAAGTAACAATCAGGAAACGCTTACCGGAGAGGTAATTGTTTTTCGCAGATTCGGGTGATGAAGACATTGCTCTACGGCCTAAAGTTAACGAATTGCAGAGCAAGACCGAATTTCTTTTCTCGAAGGGCGCTTATTACCGCTTGAAGCTCGTCTTTGCTTTTTGAGGAGACCCTCAAATGGTCCTGCTGGAAAGAAACGTTCACTTTTTTGTTTAGTTTTTTGATGAATTTCGTGATCTCCCGCGCGGTGTCGGGGTCAATGCCCTGCTTTACGCTGATCTCCTGTTTAACGCTTCCTTTAGGACCGGGAAGGATTGGACCCCAGACCACTGACTCGAGCGGCACTTTTCTCCGCACAAGCCAGGTGGTGAGCACTTCAGCCATTGCTCTTATGTGGAAATCGTCAGAAGAATAGAGAGTTGTTGAGTCTTTCGCTCTCTCTATACGCGAGTTGGTTCCCTTGAAATCAAACCTTGTGTCGATCTCTTTTCTTGCTTGATTCAGGGCATTCTCGAACTCAGAGAGATCGACCCGGCTGACCACATCAAATGAGAAAAGGTTTGCTCCCATCTAATCCCTTAATGCGCGGCATACAATTATGAGACTACATATTTTTCAACCAAAGATTTCATCTCCGCGGCGAGCCTCACAAGCTCCTGAATCGCGCTTCTCATCTCCTGCATGGATGATGCTTGCTGGGCTGCCGCAGCCGAAGCCTGCTGAGTGCCCGCTGCTGTCTCCTCGGCTATGGCAGCTATTTCATGCATTTCCTTAACAACCCTGTCATAACTTTCCATCTGGTTTCTGCTGGCTTCGTGCACGACACTTGCCTCATTTGCCATCTTCTCAACCATTACCGCGATTTTTTTAAAAGCCTCGAGCGTCTTTTCAAGGACTTCAAGCGAGCCCACAACTATTCGCTCGCTTTCATCCATAGCCGAAAGTGCTCTTTCCGTTTCTTTTTCAGTGTCACTGATCATCCTTGCGATTTGGTCCGCCGCTTCCCTACTACCTTCGGCAAGCCTTCTGACTTCCTCGGCGACCACTGCAAAGCCGCGTCCGTGCTCACCCGCGCGGCTTGCCTCTATCGCCGCGTTCAACGCTAACATATTTGTCTGCTCCGCAATATTGGTTATCACGTCAACCACAAGACCGATCTGGGTAGACCTCTCACCGAGCCTATGCATTATCTCTGTTACGCTCTCTATGGACTCGCGCATATCTTTCATCCGCAGAGCCGCTTCTTCTGCTGACAGGGAGCCGGCTCGGGCGATCTCATTCGCTTCGTGTGATTCACGCGCGCACTCGCCGGTTCTGCATGCGACATCCTCGCCCATTTTGGCAACTTCTTTTATGATTTCGGATATCTCCTCCACCGCGCAAGCTTGAGATTCCGCTCCCCTTGATATCTGCTCCACAGTTGTGGAGACCTCCTCCGCTGATGCCATGATCTCTTCAGCCCCCGAGGAAAGGTCCTCAGCGGTGTTGGATACAATAGTTGAAGATTCATGAATCGTGCTTACCACGTCTCTAAACTTTTCAACCATTTTCCTTTGGGCGTCAACCAGTTCACCCAGGACCTTGTCGTCGGAGTAGTCCAGCGAAACGGACAAATCACCGCTAGCGACGGCCTCCGACGCCCGGACAATAGGCTGGATGGTTTTCTTGAAAGCTTCTTTAATCAAGAAAACGAAGGTGAATAGCACTGCGACAGTGATGACGTAAACGCAAACCGCTGCCAATGTCAGCTTCCATATTTCCAACGGGCTAAAAAATCTTACGACAAGGGCAGTGACTGCGCCCGGTATTACCGAAGCTGTAAGAGCAAAAAACGTACTCTTTCTTTGAATAATACTCCTTGACACCTTAATCCCCGACTCCTCAAGTTGCGCTACCAAGGCCCCTTATTTTTTCCGCCACGTCTTTCCCTACGTCTTTGCCGGCAAAAAATGAAACGGACTTTTCAATCCTAGCGGCGAGTTCCGGAAGTTCTTCGGGTGAAAGTTCCTCAGGGTTTGTACCGATTAGTTCGCAGTTTTTCTTCATTGTTGCCCTGGCAATGAACTCGCCAACAGCGGATGTGAGTATTTTTAGAACCTGCTGGGAGAGTTGGTTTACCATGAACTATCCTTCCCGTACCCTAAAAACTCCCATTCATCAACTTAAATTAAACCCAAAAAAGAGATTATCAAAATCAATAGATCAACCTCGCTCAAAGCGGCAAACCCCATCTGATAGCATCGCTATGCGTTGCTATCCCGCTATCCTTTTCTGCCGTTCGAACCATTCATCAAGTTCCTCGGGCTTTATGAGAACTTTGCGAGATTTGCTACCTTCGTGTGGACCGACAATCCCAAGTTCGCTTAGCTCCACGATTAGTCTCCGCGCGCGTGCGTACCCTACATGAAGCAGAGTCTGCAGCATCGATGCGGACGCTTCTCCCGCGCTCACCACTATCCTTGCAGCTTCAGAAAGAAGCGGGTCCCTGAGCATCATCTCATCCTTGACCGAAGATATATCCCTGTTCAAATCAATGGCATCCTCTCTCGTAATTTTTTGCTCCCTTATGTATCCGGTCAGGAGCTCAATCTCTTTTTGTTGAATCAATGCTCCCTGAACCCTTAAGGGTTGAGGCAAATTGCCAGGGTCAAGAAGCATGTCGCCCTTGCCAAGCAATTTCTCCGCACCTTTTGTTCCCAGAATTGTTCTCGAATCCGCGTTGCTTGCGACTTGAAAAGCTATCCGCGCGGTAATGTTGTTCTTGATTACGCCGGTTATCACGTCAACGGACGGTCTTTGGGTCGCAATTATCATATGGATTCCTACCGCCCGCGCTTTAGCGGTTAACCGGCTTATGGATGTCTCGACTTCTCTGCGCGCGACAGCCATAAGGTCACCGAGCTCATCGATTACTATTACTATTTTAGGCATCGGCTCAATTGAGCCATCCCTTGAGGCTATGGCGTTATAATCATCGACGTGTACGACCTTCCTTCTTTGCAGTTCTTGATATCGTCTGTCCATCTCCTCGACTGCCCATAAAAGGGCTTTGGATGCAGGTTCAGGTTCATTGATAACATCGCACAGGAGATGCGGAAGTCCCTCATACCAAGTGAACTCGACAAACTTGGGGTCAATCATTATGAGTTTGAGCTGATCGGGTCTGCATCTGAAAAGCAAGCAGCATACCAAACAGTTTATGCAACACGACTTTCCGGCGCCCGTGGAACCCGCAAGTAGCAGGTGAGGAAGTTGTGCGAGATCAAGAATTACGGGCTCCCCGGACATGTCCTTACCTACCGCAACGGTTAGAAGATTATGGGAAGCCGGGGGTCCGATTCTGTCAATTATGTCTCCGAGTAAAACGGTATCCCTGATATGGTTGGGCACCTCTATGCCTATCGCCTGTTTACCTGGAATCGGTGAGTATATGCGTATATCCGGTGAACCCAGCGCATAGGCTATATCCTGTTCGAGTTCAGTTACCCTTCTTACCTTCTCACCGGTTCCAACCTCCACCTCGAACAATGAGACGGTAGGACCTTTGCGCACGTTGACGACCCGCGCATCAACATCCATGCTTTTTAACGTCTGTTCTATTGCTATTTTTCTCTCGTCGTTAGTTTTCAGAGAGAAAGCCTTGTCTTTCGTTCTGTTAAGAATTGGAGTCGGAGGCAGTTTGTATTTGCCGGAACGAGGTGCGGTCACCTTGATCGCAAATTGTCCACCCTTGTCCTCGGCTATTTCCACAGGAGGAGAAGGCGCTGAAGGCAGGTATTTCACGCTCTCCTTTCCTTTAGTACCCTTTGGTTCGTCCCCCTTCTGCGCAATTTGAGCATCTGTGAGTGGGGATACAGGTGAGACCGTTATCTCATGTCGCCGCCTGAGAATACTGCGGTACGCTTGAGATATCTGTTCTTCAAACGCAATCACCAGGCCAGCGAGAAAAGCAGCGGTAAGAAAAATATATGAACCAACCCTCCCAACTGTCTTGACCAGCGGCCAAGCAATTACCGAGCCGGCAAGACCCCCACCGCTACCTGAAGAAAGTCTCGAGGTCTTAAACATATCAGCGGGAGAAACCCCTGTTTGAAAGATTGCCAAAACCGAAAGGAAAATGACAAGGACACCCAAGAGGATAAGGCTTATCCTCATATCAGGCTTGCCCAACAACAAACCGATCGCGCACAGGAGAAAAAGCAAAGGAATCACGAAACGCCCTATTCCCAGGGACCATGAAAGCGCTGTTCTTACTCCTTTACCTATAAGCCCCACACCGGCTGGATATACAAGACAAAGCGTGGTGAAGACAAAGAGCGCGATGAAAAGAATGCTCGCAACAACTCTTTTGCGTTTGATGGAAGCATCTATTGTCTCCGGTTTTTCATGCTCGGTCGCCTTGTTGTGATCCCCAATATTCTTATTCTTGTAAGGTTCGGTTTTACGATTGGCGCTCCCGCCGCTTTTCTTCGCATTTCCCTGTTTTGCCATAACAAGTTGTTATCCTTTATGCTATAGCGTTCTAATAATCACAAGTTTGGTCTCTTAAAAAAGCAACATATCCTTTATCTATATTCTTTCAGAATGCGCCGCTTACCTTCACCCCGAAGCCTGGACACACTTCAGATACCCAGAATCGATTCCATCCCAATCGTAAGTCCCCTCATGTTTGAGACAGCACGAACAGCCATTATCACGCCCGGCATGAAACAGGAACGGTCCGTTGTGTCATGTCTTATTTTCAAAGTCTCGCCTTTAGAGCCGAAGATAACTTCCTGGTGAGCCACAAGACCGTCGAGCCGAACGCTATGTATGAACACGTTACCGTGCTTCACACCTCTTGATGGGGCATCATCTTTTTCCAAAACCGAGTCTCCCCCTCGAGCTTTTATTTTCGAGTCAACCCTTCTAGCTGTTGCGAGAGCGGTTCCGCTCGGGGCGTCAATTTTCTTTGCGTGATGTAGCTCCACGATCTCGCACCGGTCGTAAAACCTCGCGGCAATCTCGGAGAATTTCATCATCAAAACCGCGCCTATCGCGAAATTTGCAGCTATAATAACGTTGGCTTTTTCCTGGTTTACGGCGCCCTCGATCGAACGCATGTTCTCCTCGGTGAGCCCCGTTGTTCCTACGACGCAATGAATATCGCGCTTAACAGCCCACATGATGTTTTCGTATGCAGCTTGCGCCCTTGTGAAATCAACAAGTATCTCCATTATGGGATTTTCTATATCCTCAATCCTTTTGTACGCCTTGAGTTCGCTGAAATATGTTGGCAATTCTTTTACCTGTTCAATAGCCGGGTCGATAACTTCCACAAGTTTGAGATCAGGCTGAGACCTTACCGTCTCACAAACAAGCGATCCCATCCTTCCAAGCGCGCCTGCAACCCCTATCCTAAGCAAATTTCCTCCTTTTATCCGTTAATCCTTGAAAGTCCTATCTTTTCGTCATCAACCGGACCAACAACCGCAATACTTGTTGGTCCTGCACCCCAGGTCAGTTCGAAGACTCTTTCCAGGTCTTGCATACTCACCCCCCTCACTCTCAGCGCAACCTCATCAGTGCTTAGATGCTCGCTTCCCCAGAGTTCTGCTTTTGCCATCCTGCTCATCCTGTGTCCGCTATCCTCCATGCTGATATAAAGGTTACCTATAATGTGATTCTTCGCCCGCTCGAGTTCATCCTTTTGAAAACCCTCTCCGCGAATCTTCAAGAGTTCCGTCTCAATCATATCTATGACTTCGTAAACTTTTGCCGGATGGGTTCCGCAATATATACCCACCATTCCCGCGCCAATAAACATCCCCGTGTATGAGTATATGGAATATGCAAGCCCGTTTTCCTCCCTTATCTTTTGAAACAACCTGCTCGACATGCTACCGCCTATTATGTTATCCATCACTGCCAGAGCAAACCTGTCATCGTCGTTTTTGGGAAGACCGACTGAACCTATACAGACATGCGCCTGTTCAGTGTCCTTTTCCACCACAATCCTACCGGGTTTAAGCAGCGAGGGAGGTTTTGACCTCTTGGGAGATTTCCCCTGCGGGAGGTTTTCAACATTTTCTTCGACCATTCTCAAAAAATCTTGGTGATCCACTGCGCCAGCTGCAGCAATCACGACCCTTGACGCCACATACGACGACCTCTTGAAACCCAAAATTTTCCGCCGGGTAACATTTTTAATAACTTCCTCATCGCCTAAAACCTCATTTGCCAGCGGGTGGTCTTTCCACATGGCGCGCGAAAGATAATCATGCACAAGTTCGTCAGGCGAGTCATTGTGCATTGAAATTTCCTCGAGAATCACACCTCTTTCACAGTCTATATCCCTCGCGTCGAATAATGGATTTTGAATCATGTCCAACATTATTGATAAAGCGGTCGATAGATGCTCATCGAGTACTCTGGTGTACAGGCTTGTGTGTTCCTTGCCCGTGGCAGCGTTGATATCCGCTCCGATTCTGTCGAACGCCTCCGCGATCTGGCGCGCGTTCATTTTTGGGGTACCCTTGAAGATAAGATGTTCGGTAAAGTGGGTAAGACCTTTTTCGGAGTTTTCCTCATCCCTTGAGCCCGAGTCGATCCACACTCCGAGCGAAACGCTCTTGACTGTACGAATTCTCTCGGTAAGAACACTTATCCCACTGTCAACGGTCGATTTCCGGAGGTTTTTCTCAGGCATGGTTTGGAAGAAAAATTCTCACTGTTTTCCAGTGGGGAGTTTTACCGCTCTTAAATCAATGCGACCCAAATTATCGATACTCTCTATTTCAACTTCCACCTTGTCCCCGACCTTGATGACATCCTCCACTTTCTCCACCCTGCCCCTGCCAAGCTTTGATATATGTATCAGCCCATCTTTGCCAGGAGCAAGCTGTATGAAGGCACCGAAATTTGTGGTCTTTACTACCGTACCGATAATTCTGTCCCCGACTTCAAGCTCCTTTACGAGCCTTTTAATTTCATCCCTTGCTGACTCAACCTTCTCTTTGTCTTTGCCAAAAATGAAAACCCTACCGTTGTCCTCCACGTCAATCTCGACATCATAAGTGTCAATCAGACCCCTTATTGTCTTCCCGCCCGGCCCAATGAGGTCGCCGATTCTGTCCACGGGTATCTCGATGTGTATCACCCTGGGAGCATTCGGCGATATCTCCTTTCTGGGTTCTGATATTGTTTTATTCATTATGCTCATAATGAACTGTCGTCCCTCTTTAGCCTGCTTGAGTGCTTCCTCGAGAATGAATAACGTGAGTCCTTCGCATTTTACATCCATTTGCAAAGCGGTTACGCCCTTTGCCGTTCCGGCTACTTTGAAATCCATGTCGCCGATGGAATCTTCAAGACCCTGTATATCGCTTAAGATGACGTGTTTACCGTTTTCCACAACAAGCCCCATCGCTATCCCGCTTATCGCTGCACGGTCTTTCAGGGGGACTCCCGCGTCCATCAGAGACATACTGCTCGCACACACGCTGGCCATTGAAGAGGAGCCATTGGATTCGAGAACCTCAGACACAAGCCTGATCGTGTAGGGAAATTCTTCCTCGGCGGGTATAAGCGGCGCGAGCCCTCGTTCAACGAGCGCACCGTGTCCTATCTCGCGTCTCTTTGGACCCCTGATGGGTCTCGCCTCACCGGTTGAGTAGGGAGGAAAGTTGTAATGATGGATGAACCTCTTGAACTCCTCAATTCCGAGGTCATCTAAAACTTGCCTTTCTCCGTAGCCGCCCAAAGTTGTAATGGTCAAAACTTGCGTCTCGCCTCTTGTGAATAGGGCAGATCCATGGGTTTTTGGCAAAAGTCCAACCTCGCAAGAAACCTTTCGTATCTGACGGGGTTTTCTCCCGTCGGGTCTAAGGTTTAGTTCGAGAATTTGATTTCTAAGAATTTTTCGCTCGAGCCCCTCCATGACACTTTCAACATACGGCTCGAACCCCTCGAACACCTGAAGATAAGGTTTCGCCAGTTCCTCTCTGACATCTTTCCTCATCAAAGAGCGTTCGGCTTTGGTAAGGCCAGGCACGGAAGAGTCAAGAAGATGTTTCCGAAAATTTCCCTCTATGGCTGGTTCAATAATCTGACCGAGAATCTCTTTTATGATTGCACTCTTAATCATCTCGGAGAGTATGTTCGCCGGTTTTCTCAAATTATTCTGATACTTGCATGATATACTTGACTCGAAATCCGCAATCGCTTTTCTCGCTTCCTCGGCGCTCTCATTGTCACCTGACCACATAGAGCGGATAAGGTTCGAGTACAGTGGCTGATATCCACTTCTAAGGTATTCGGATATTTCTCTTATCAGCTCTTGCTTTTCGGGCTCACCCTTTGCTTTGCGAGCCTCCGCCGCTATACTCTCGATGTCCTCGATAATGCTCACAACCGCTTTCTGTCCAAACTCAAGACATGCCAGTATCGTGTCCTCCGAAACCTCGCATGCCCCTGCTTCTACCATCATGAGGTAGTCTTCATTTCCCGCGACTATCATGCTTAGAGCTGAATCCCTTATCTCCTCGTAGGTAGGATTCATAATAAACTCGCCGTTTTTCCAACCTACCCTGAGCCCACCAACCGGTCCGTTGAACGGTATATTGGAAACCATCAGCGCGAATGACGCCCCTATCAACCCGAGCACGTCAGGAGGATTTACCTGGTCGGTGGAAAGGACGCTTACCACCACCTGCACGTCGTTTTTCAACTCCTTGGAAAAAGCGGGGCGAAGTGACCTGTCAATCACTCTAGCCGTAAGCATCGCACCTTCAGTGGGTCGCCCTTCCCTTTTGAAGAAACTCCCAGGTATTTTCCCAGCGGCGTAGAGTTTTTCCTCCACGTCAACGGTAAGCGGCAAGAAATCCCCCTGTCTCACCTCATCGCCCGCAACAACGGTCGCCAATACGCTTGTGCCCTCACAAGTGATAACTGCGGCTCCATCGGCCTGTTTTGCAAGTCTGCCGATCTCGACCGTAATTCTCTTTCCCCCGATGTCGATTTCTTTTCTCACAATTTGCATAAAAAAATGAGCCTCCTTAAGCCCTTTTCAGTTGTATTCGCGCTGTTAAATTTGGCAAAGAAGCCTTCAGACTTTCACCTTTTGCTTCCATATCTTCTATCTTCTCAAACCAAGCCTCTGTATGAGTTTGCGGTATCTTTCGATATCCTCCTTTTTCAAATAATTGAGCAGTCTTCTCCTTTTCCCGACTTTCATCAAAAGTCCACGACGTGAGTGATGGTCCTTCCGATGAATCTTCAGATGTTCGGTAAGATGCTTGATCTCGCTTGTCAGCAGCGCAACCTGGACCTCCGGAGAACCGGTGTCCTTTTCATGAATGCCAAACTCCTTGATAATTGATTTCTTTTCCTCTGGCTCCAGCATAGACACTCCCGTATAAATCCAAAAAAATAACCAACGTTATTTGACCTTTGATTCTGTTCCTATATTACCACATTCACGTCCTGACATGTGTAAAATATCAAAAGGGGTATTATGCCTGTTCCTCCATAAGCATTTCCCGCGCTCTTTTCGCATCTTTTTCCATCTGTTCTATAAGTTCTCGCTCGGATAAAAAACTTATCTCATCCCGCAACCTCGAATGGAACTCCACCTCGAGAGTTTCACCGTAAATATTCTCATCAAAATCCAGAAGATAAACCTCGACGGAAAGCTCTTCGTCGCCAAAAGTCGGGTTCGTTCCAACATTTATTGCGCAGGGGATTCTCCTTCCTTTCCTAATCGTTATCCCGGCATAAACGCCGTCTTTTGGAATGCAGAAATGCCTCTCAAGCCCAATGTTGGCGGTTGGAAAACCGAGTTTCTTACCCCTTGCATGTCCTTTAATGACTTTACCGATCATGGAATACGGTCTACCCAGAATATTTGCAGCTTCTTTGGTTTTCCCTTTCATAATCATTTCCCTTACAAGGGTGCTTGAGACAATGTTTCCATCTGAGCTTAAAAGGGGAACCACTATCACATCGAAGCCGTTTCTCTCACCCTCCTTTTTGAGCAGGTCCGTGTTTCCTTTCCCTCCTCTGCCAAAATGGAAATTCTCGCCGACGCAGACCGCAACGCAATTCAAGTCTCTTTTTAGAATCTGGCTGCAGAAATTTTCCGGCTCCAGTGAAGCGAATTTTCGATCGAACTTGAGCACGATAGTGAATTCCACGCCCAAATCCTCGAGAAGTTCAAGTTTCTTCTGCCTGTCGGTTAAGAAGCACGGGGTTTGACCTTTCACGATAGCCCTCGGGCTGTTCTCAAAAGTCAATACTACGGAAGCGGAATCCCTCTTTTGTGCCTCCCTGACACAGCGGGATATTATGCTGCGATGACCCAAGTGAACACCATCAAAGACTCCTATCGTCACGCAGCTTGACCTATCGTATTTTTGAAACTCCGTGGTCTTCGACAAGACTCTCATTTTCGCTTTCGCCTTCATGAATCGGTTTTAAGTACCCTAACAGCCCTGGCCACAATATTCTCAGGGTCCCCCTCTTTCGGCGGACCGTATATAGCTATTACTTTTCCCGCTTCATTCAATACTCTCACGTTGCCCGAGACTCTCTCTATACCGCAAATTTCGGCGATCATGGACGCGTCAAGAGGCTTGCCAAAATTTACTGCCTTCTCCCCGTCAGGGTTTACCCGAGAGGAAGGCAAAAAGTAGGTGGCTTCCTCAATTCCTATGAGGCGGCCAATCAATTCATCCTTTGCTCCCAAGCGAACAAGTTCGTACGGTATGAGCCGCTCTTCGCCAAATTTTCCAACTGATGTTCTTCTCAAAGCAAGCACGCAGGCGCCGTGCCCGAGAATTTCCCCGAGGTCGTTTACAAGACTCCTTATATATGTTCCTTTACTGCAAGATACCTCCAGCTCGGCAATAGCCTTCGAGTTCTCATGCCGGAAATCAATAAGCCTTATTGCATCTATATTTACTTTTCTCTCTGGAAGCTTTACTGCTACGCCCCGTCTGGCATATGTATAAAGAGGTTTGCCCCCTGACTTTACCGCGGAAAACGGTGGGGGCACCTGAAGTATTTCGCCGGTTAGCCTTTCGAGCGCCTCCTCAACTTCATCCGAGGTTAGACCACTTGAGTCTCTTTGACGGACAACCCTACCAGTTACATCGTAAGTATCTGTGACCGTGCCGAAAACCGCGGTTACTCTGTATCGTTTGTCAAGCGCTGATAAGAATCTTGAAAGCAGCCTCGCCCTCCCCACACAAACAAGCAAAACACCTGTTGCTAACGGGTCAAGCGTTCCGCAGTGACCAGCCTTGCATTTGAAAATCTGACCCACCCGAACAGCTACCTTTCTTGAAGTTATCCCACTCAGCTTGTCCACCGCGAAAAAGCCGTCAATCGACACCTATCGCTCCTTTAAGTTCAAGCAAAGCATCTTCAATCGTGGATTTACTTGAAACGTAACCCGCCGCAACCCTGTGTCCTCCACCTCCGAGTTTTCTCGCAACACTTCCTATATCCACGTCATTTCTTGAACGAAGGCTCACTCTTATTCGCCCGTCCTTAAGCTCTTTAAAAATGGCGGCAATTCTGTGACCCTTGAGCGTCCTTAAGGCGTCTATGAGGTCTTCCGTTTCCTCCATGTTAACGCCGAATTCATCAAGATCAGCCCTAGTCACCACGGCATAGATCAGACCGCTTTCCTTCTCGAACACAGCTTCGGAGAGAACTTTCCCCAAAAGCCTTACATACTCCAGAGAATCGCTTTGATATACGTTCTCATAAACATAGGACGGGTCGACCCCCATGTGAACTATTTCCGAGGCGATTCTCAGCGTTTCTTCTCGGGTGTTGGAAAATTGAAACCTTCCGGTATCAGTCACTATCCCCGTATAAAGACAGAGCGCCGCGTCTTTCGAGATTCTAAGACCTATCTGGGGACCGACAGCGTATATTATCTCGGCAGTCGCCGCTGCCTCATGATCAACAAGATTTACGGTACCGAACATCGTGTTGTCTGGGTGGTGGTCAATGTTTATGACCGCCCTGCACTTTGGAATAAAATCCCGGAACAAATCGAGCCTGTCAGGATTGGCACAGTCAACCGCGAACAGAATTTCACAGTCGCTTATCCCCTCCGGCGTTTGGAGCTTTTCGGCGCCGGGAAGGAACAGATATCTATGCGGGATCCGTAAGGGTTCGGGAAAGCTTACAGTAACGCGGTATCCCTTATCCTCAAGCATGAGGGCAAGACCGAGCGAGGACCCAACGGCGTCACCATCAGGATTTTCGTGCCCGAGCACCACAGCGGATGAACATTGCTCAACAAACCTCAGAGCCTCTTTCAGTTCCTTTTCCTTAATCACTGCCGCCTGAATCCTCCGAATCCCGCTTGAATATTACCTCGAGTTTTTGCGCCTCTGCAGGACTTGAGTCATAGCAGAACTCAATCTCAGGTAAAAATTTTAACCTCAACCGCCTTCCCAGGTGAGCACGCATCCATCCTCTGGCGCTTTCAAGTCCCTCCAAGGTCCTGTCAATCTCCTCGCTTGACCCGAGGACGCTAACATAGACCTGAGCGTGTCTTAAGTCGGGCGTCATCCTGACCCTCGTAATTGTTACGAATCCAATCCTCGGGTCTTTGAGTTCTCTGAGCAGGATTTCAGAAATTTCCTCTTTGCACGCCTCCTCGACCCTGCTTATTCTTCTTGATCCCATAGTCTCACCGTAAGATCTTCCGGATTAACAATCCACTGAGCCTCGTTAATGATTTCAACTCCACACGATTCTATTGTCTTGCGCGCATTATCGAGCATTCCCACAACCATCTTGTACGAGGTTGAGGTACACGTAACGGCGACAGACCCGTTTTTCCAGATATCCTGAGCCCCAACCTCAGCAGCGCCGCAGCCCTTGATTTTACCTATACGGTCGACAACGCTCTTAATGATTTGCCTTTTGTCTTTCAGAGAGCAACAGTGTCCCAAATCCAGCTGGTAACTCCCGATACCCACGAAGAATTTCATAGAGATCCTCCATGAAAAGAGAGTTCCAATAGGGTTTAGATGTCGGTCATCTGGGGACTTCCCTGAGAAGGAAAGTCTCGAGGATATCGCCTTCTTTTATATCCTGGAAGTTCTCAAGCGCAACGCCGCATTCATATCCGGCAGACACACTTCGAACGTCATCCTTAAACCTTCTCACGGATGCGATCTTGCCGGTATGAACAACAATCCCCTCTCTAAGCACTCTAACCTGAGATCCTCGACTTACCTCTCCCTCAAGAACATAGCAACCCGCTACAACGCCAACGCCAGGCACCCTGAAAGTCTGTCTGACCTCGATTCTTCCTTCTACTTCCTCAACCTGTTGGGGCGCGAGCATTCCCTCGAGTGCTTTTTTGACGTCATCAAGCAACTCGTAAATAACCTGATAGGTCCTTAAGTCAATTCCCTCGATTTCGGCGGAGCGAATCGCCTTGCTGTCAGGTCTGACATTGAAACCGATTATGATGGCATCGCTCGCTGAAGCGAGCATCACGTCCGTTTCGGTAATCCCGCCTATTCCGCTGTGGATAACGCTAAGGCGTATCTCCTCGGATTGCATCTTCTTCAATGAGTCCAAAATAGCCTCAAGTGAGCCCTGGGTGTCTGCTTTCACTATTACCTTTAGTTCTGCGATCGCCTCTTCTTTTAGCTTCTCCAAAAGGTTTTCGAAAGATATCTTCTGGGTTCTGGCTTGCTCCCTTAGTTTCTTTTGCAAGCCTCTGTGCTCGGCTAGTTGCTTCGCTTTCTTCTCGTCTGAAACAACAGAGAACTTGTCGCCCGCCATCGGCAGCCCTGAGAGCCCTATCATCTCTACGGGCACAGATGGACCCGCGCTTTTGATATTCTCTCCCCTGTCATTAAACATAGCTCTGATTCTGCCCCACACCGAACCGCAGACGATCACGTCACCCATTTTGGCAGTCCCTCTTTTTACAAGAACTGTCGCGACGGGACCTTTCGCTCTATCAAGCTTAGCTTCAATTACAACTCCGCTTGCCTCCGCGTCAGGGTTAGCCTTAAGCTCGCATATGTCAGAAAGCAGGAGAATCATCTCCAGAAGATGGTCTATATTCGTCCCCTCCTTGGCTGAGATATCAACGAAGATCGTTTCGCCGCCCCACTCCTCGGGGATCAAGCCTTTCTCAGAGAGCTGCTGTCGAACTCGCATCGGGTCCGCTTCCGGTTTATCTATCTTGTTCACAGCGACTATGATCGGGACTTCGGCTTGCATTGCGTGGTCTATAGCTTCAATGGTCTGGGGCATAACCCCATCATCGGCAGCCACCACAAGAACGGCTATGTCGGTAACTTCCGCCCCCCGAGCCCTCATGGCAGTAAAAGACTCATGCCCAGGGGTATCAATGAATGTTATCTGCCGTCCCTCGAACGTTACTTGATATGCCCCGATATGCTGCGTTATGCCGCCCGCCTCTCGGCTCACCACGTTGGTTTTCCTTATTCTATCAAGGAGAAGGGTTTTTCCGTGATCAACATGACCCATGACAGTTACCACCGGCGGACGTGGCTTTAGTTCTTCCGGTCTATCGACCTTTTCCAGTTCTTTTTCTATTTCTTCGACCCGCTGTGTTTTGATCTTGATTTCCACGCCGATATCATCACCGAGTAGCATTAAAGCCTCGTCGCTTATCGGCTGGTTGATGTTGGCGACTTCTCCGAGGGTCATTAATTTCTTTATGACATCGGTGGAACTCAGGCCAACTTTTTGAGCGAAATCCCTAACAGTGATACCGGAGGGAACTCTTACGACTTTCGGAAGAACGGCACCAAAAGCGCCTTTGCCCTTTTCGGCTGCCTCTTTTCGCCGATCAGCAGGAAATTTAATAATTTTACCCGTTTCTTTTGGACGTGCTTTAGGCGGAGTAACAGCGGCGACTCTAAGTTTCGGTTTTTGAGTTTCTTTCAAGGGTGGGACTTTTGGTTTTCTTACAGGAGCTTCTTGGGGCTCTTCCCTCTCCTCGGGCACCTCTTTAGTTTCGGGCTTCTTTCGAGGAGCCTCTTCCACCGCCTGGGGCTCTTTTGTTTTCTGAACTTGTTTTTCCTGTTCCGGCACCCCCGCCTCGGCTGCGGACACGCTCTCCGCCCCAACGGGTTGAGCACCAGCACTCTTAAGCGCAGGTTCGCTCAATTCCTTGATTTCCTCGACAATTTTCGGCTCCGGCTCGCTTGCCCTTTCAATAACCGCAACGCTGACACCTTTCCGATCAGGAGAAGGGGCTTTGCTAGCAGCTTTTTTTTTCGCCTTACGTTTTTTTTCTTCTAAGGCGGGCTTTGTCGCCGCTTTGGCGACAGGTTTCTTCGCCGCTTTAGGAGCCGCTGCTTTTTTGGCTGCTTTTTTCGCGGGGGGCTTTTCCGCCTTTTTGGTCGCGGGTTTCTTCTCCGCCTTCTTCGCGGGCTTCTTTTCAATCTTAACCGGTTTAACCCCGAATGATTCCCTTACCTGATTTGCTTCCTCCTGGCTAATACTTGACAGTACGCTCTTGAACGCGATGCCGAGTTTCTTTAGCCTATCGGTAACCTCACGATTGGACTTTTTCAGTTCTTTGACTAATTCGTGAACCCTTATTTTGTCCATCCAATTTCACCTTGAAATCAAACTCTCTTCGATTATACAGGATAACTGGGGCATCAATTTCAGTTTTCAGAGCCTGAGGAGCGCTCTTTCCTTATTGTTTTAAGAACCTCCTCGTATGTATCATCCGAAACATTCATCCTGAGCGCTCTGTCTATCGCCCTTTTCCTCTCCGCCTTCGCGAAACACTCTTCCTCATAGCATATGTAACAGCCGCGTCCGGCTATGTTTGCGCCAAGGTCAATCCTTATAAGCCCGTCTTTCGTCTTCGAAACCCTTATCATTTCATTTTTGTGGCGCCTTCGGCCGCATCCAACGCACCGCCTATCGGCTACCCTTTTCCAAGCCAAGTCCGCACCTTCCCCGGTGTTGTTCTTAAAGGCATTCCCTAACTATAACTTGGAAATCGGTTTCAGTAAGGGGACACAAAGAGATGATGCGCTTTTTGAGTCAAACCGCCCGCCTTAGGTCAAGAGCCCTTTTCATCACCCAGTTATTCTGATTCACGGGAACCCGCCTCTGGGTTTTCCTCCCCATCGTTTTCCTTGTTCCCGTCTTTCTCCGGCCCGGAAACATCATTTTCGCCGTCTTCCCCATCGGACTCCTCATCCCGGATTTCTACTTCCACAACTTCAAATTCACCCGAATCTATCATTTCAGCAAGTTTCTGATGTTCTGGAAGCTCACAGAATTCAGAACCTTCAACAGCCAAGTTTTCGCATCTGGTCCCATCCTCGAGTATCGCTCTGCACTGTCTGTCTGCTTGAATTTCGTCCTTGGAAGCCTCCGACTCAGCCGCAGCCTTTGCGGCTTCAGACTCACTCAGAATGTCGATCCGCCAGCCTGTGAGCTTCGCGGCGAGCCTCGCGTTCTGTCCTTCCTTTCCAATCGCCAGAGACAACTGATTGTCCGGTACAATTACCTCTGCGGTCATGTTCTCCGCATCAACTATCACCTCTTTGACCTTTGCCGGGCTTATCGCGTTTGCGACAAACTGGGCGGGGTCTTCTTTCCACTCGACTATATCAACTTTTTCACCGCGAAGTTCGTTCACTATCATCCGCACTCTTGAACCCTTAGCGCCAACACATGCTCCCACCGGATCAACGTTGGGGTCGTTAGAAACGACAGCAACCTTGGACCTCTGGCCTGCTTCTCTTGCAACCGCCTTGATCTCGACAATCCCCTCACTTATTTCGGGTACCTCAAGTTCAAAGAGCCTTTTTAGAAGTCCCGGATGGGTCCTTGATACTATTACCTGAGGACCTCTCGTGGTTTTCCTTACCTCGAGTATGTAAGTTTTTAACCTGGTGCCGTGCTCGTATCTTTCTCCCCTGACCTGCTCGTTCGGCGGGAGCAGGGCTTCAACTCTGCCGAGATCAATAAGAGTGTAGCGGTGATCATTTTGCTGGACTATGCCGGTAACTATGTCGCCTTCTCTTCCGTGGTATTCATCAAACATGAGGTCTCTTTCAGCCTCACGAATTCTCTGTATTATCACCTGCTTGGCAGTCTGGGCAGCGATTCGCCCAAAATTTTCAGGGGTTACCTCTATTTCCTCTACGGTTCCGTCCTCCGCTTTTCTTTCCTCGAAAACCCTTATGTCTCCAGTATTCCTGTCTATGTCAATTCGAACATTCTCCGCCGCGCCGTAATTCTTTTTATAAGCTGAGAGCAAAGCGTCCGTCAGCGCGCTCAGGACCGTCTCTATGGCTATTCCCTTTTCTATTTCAATCTGCCGCAACGCCTCAATGAGTCTAAACTTGACCATCTCATATCCCCTCTTGCAAAACTACCATGGGAGGTCCGGGTCGAGCCTCGCGCTCGCGATCTCTTCCAAGACGAATTCCATTCTCTCCCCGTCAACAACCATGCTAAGCACGTTTCCGTCGAAAGAGGTCACCTCCCCGCGGAATACATCTCTACCATCTCTGGGCTCGATAATTCTTACCCTGGCTATTTTGCCCACGCTCATCTCAAAGTCCCGAGCTTTCTTCAGGGGTCTGTTTACGCCTGGACTCATTATCTCAAGCACGTAAGAACCGGATATGAGGTTTTCCCTGTCTATCACCTGTCCTATTAGTTCGCTTGCGACCGCACAATCGTCAACCGTTATGCCCCCTGGCCGATCAAGAGTAATTCTAAGGTAAGTTTTCCCACCGTACTTTCCGACCTCAATGTCGACAACGTTAACCTTCAATCCCCTAACGGTATCCGAAATGGTCTCTTCAATTCTTTCAACAATACTATCCATGATTTCCTTTGCCCAAGCTTTTTTCACCAAAACCGATCCCGCGAAATAAAAAGTGGGCTTCAGCCCACTCTTTCGGGAGCAACTCAAATTACAAAATGAGAATACCAAAAACATGCGACAATTTCAATAAAGGATACGGGCTCTTACCGTAATGCGTGAGAAGAAAATTACTTATTTGGGCGCGAGTAACCAAAGAAGCAATAATGTGGTGATTGCGAATACTATACCCAGCACTATGGTGATTCGGTCTAGATTTTTTTCAACCACATAGGAACCTGAAAACATGGAAGACGAACTGCCCCCAAATGCTCCGGACAGTCCACCTCCCCGACCGGAATGGAGCAGAACCGCAATGATAAGACCTAAAGCGGCAAATATGTGAATCACCAGAACTATTATCTGCAATATTTTCATTTTGTAATCAACCCTTTCGATGGTTATTGTAAGGAAATGACAACCGGCATTCAAGACTGAATGAAAAGGGAGCGACCTGTCATCTCATCCGGTACCGGCAGCCTCATGTATTCAAGAATGGTGGGCGCGATGTCGCCGAGCTTCCCGTCTTCCCTGAGAGCCCTTTTTTCTGGCGTTCGGTTTATGAATGGTACCCTGCTCAAAGAATGTGCGGTGCAAGTCTTACCACCATCGAGCATCATCTCTGCATTTCCATGGTCAGCGGTGATGAATCCTGCTCCGCCGACCTCACTTAGCGCGTTAAGAACGATGCCAAGGCTGCTGTCCACCGCCTCCACAGCGCGAACGGCCGCATTGAATTCCCCCGTATGACCTACCATGTCGCAGTTGGCAAAGTTCAGGACAATAAAATCGTATCTACCGCTTCTTATCCTTTTCGCAGCTTCCTTCGCGACTTCGAATGCGCTCATTTCGGGTTTTTTGTCATAGGTTGAGACTTTGGGTGAAGGTATCAAGATTCTTTCCTCATTGGGTTTGGGCTCCTCAACCCCTCCGTTGAAAAAGTAAGTCACGTGCGCATATTTTTCCGTTTCAGCTATGTGAAGCTGAGTTAAACCGGAAGCCGCCAAGACATCAGCAAGAACACATTTTATTTCCTCTGGCGGAAAAGCATAAGGCAGATTGAACCTCCTGTCGTACTCCGTCATTGTTACGAGAAACGGCAGCATCCGCGGATTTCCGCGGTCAAATTTGTCGAATTTGACATCGGTAAGCGCGCGAACGAGTTGTCTTGCACGGTCGGGACGGAAATTGAAAAATATGACCGAATCGTTTGCGGTCATCGGCTTTCTTTCACCGATTACGCGAGGCACGAGTAACTCGTCGTATATTCCATCCTCATAGGATTTAAGAACTGCGCTTTTCGCTGAGTCTGAAACCGGACCAACCGCGTGAACGATAGCGTCATAGGCCAGCTTTGTCCTTTCCCATCTGTTATCCCTGTCCATCGCATAGTAACGCCCCTGAATCGTTCTTATTGACCCGGGACCGTCCTGACCAATCTTTGCTTCGAGCATTTCCACATATTTCAGTGCACTTCGGGGAGGCACATCGCGACCATCAAGAAAAGCGTGTGTGCAGACCCTTTCAAGACCCATCTGTTCGGCAAGATCAATAAGAGCGAATAGATGCTCTATATGGCTGTGAACACCGCCGTCTGAAAGTAGCCCCAACAAATGGAGCGTTCCGCCCGTTGAAAGCGCGTGCTCGACCGCAGACAACAAGACAGAGTTTCTAAAAAACTCACCCGCCCTTATCGAGTTTGTTATCCTCATTAGGTCCTGATAAACAACCCTGCCGGCACCGATGTTCAAGTGTCCCACTTCGGAATTTCCCATCTGTCCGGGCGGAAGCCCAACCGCCTCGCTCGAGGCGTCAAGCGTCGTGAAAGGAAACTGGCTTTTGAGGGTATCCATAGTCGGGGTATTAGCGGCGGCGATTGCGTTCCCTTCTGAGGGCGGCGCCTCGCCCCAACCATCAAGTATCGCAAGCAAAAAAGGACGCGGGGTTCTCAAGCCAACCTCACGAGCGTAGCGTAACTCTCGGACTTAATACTCGCCCCGCCTACCAGCGCGCCGTCAATGTCAGGCATGGACATGAAATCGGAAATATTTTCGGGGCTCACGCTCCCGCCGTATTGAATTCTGATTTCCCGGGAGGTGTCCTCGTCATAAATTTCTGACAAGACCTCTCTGATCAGTGAGGCGACCTCCTGGGCGTCCTCAGCAGAGGCAGCTTTTCCTGTGCCTATCGCCCATATCGGCTCATAGGCGATTACAACTCTGCGCACTACATCTTTCATGACCTCGAACAAGCCCCTCTTAACCTGCGCGACAACCACGTCTTTCGTGTGTCCGTCATCTCTCTCCTTCAAACTCTCGCCGACGCACATTATTGGCGTGAGGTCGTGGGACAGAGCGGATAGGACCTTCCTGTTCACCGCCTGGTCTGTCTCTCCAAAATACTGTCTTCTCTCGGAGTGACCTATGATCACATGGGAAACACCGTAAAATTTCAACATCACAGGCGATATCTCACCCGTGTAAGCCCCGGATTCTTCCCAGTGCATATTCTGAGCACCCAGGTGCATATTTATCGAATACTCATCGAGAATCTCTCTTACAGTAGGGATACAAATAAACGGTGGACAAACAACCACGTCCACCCCGTCTATACCCTGTATTTCCTCCCAGGTTTCCCGAACAAGGGTAGAGGCCTGGTCAGGGGTGAGATTCATTTTCCAATTACCGGCTATTATCTTTTTCCTCAAAGACTCCCTCCATAACTATTTCTCATCAAGCGCCTCAACGGCGGGCAGCTTCTTTCCCTCAAGCAGTCTCATGGCTGCTCCGCCACCGGTAGAGATGAAATCTATCTTGTCCTCAAGACGGTATTGCTTTATCGCAGCGTCAGAATCCCCACCGCCAACCACTGTAAGACCGGGCGCTTCCGCAATGCACTCCGCTATTCTTTTAGTCCCGTTCGCGAATGCCGGCCACTCGAAGACCCCCATGGGACCGTTCCAGAAGACAGTCTTAGCTTCTTTTATGATTGAACAGTACTTCTCAATCGTCACCGGCCCTATATCAAGCCCCATCCAGTCAGGCGGGATGTTCTCCGCCGCCACCACTTTGTGATTGGCGTTCTTGTCAAACCTGTCTGCGACAACTAAATCAGAGGGGACCATTATTCTTACGCCTTTCTTTCTTGCTTTCTTCAGCGTTGCCGAAATGGGCTGTATCTGGTCCTCCTCAACTATTGAGTTCCCCGTTTCAAGGCCCATGCTTTCGAGCAGAGTGAAACACATGCCACCGCCCGTGAGAACAACATCAGCAACCTCGATGAAACTGTCGATAACTCCGAGCTTATCAGAAACTTTGTTGCCGCCAAGAACGACCACGAACGGGCGCTCTGGCTCTTCCAAAAGCGATCCCAGTGTGAGCAGCTCCTTTTCCATCAAGAAACCCATCACAGAGGGCAGGTATGCGGTTATTCCCACGGTGGAGGCATGAGCGCGGTGAGAGGTCCCGAAGGCGTCATTGACATATACCTCACCAAGTTCCGCAAGCATCTTTGCAAAGTCGGGAAGGTTCTCCCTTTCGCCCGGGTGAAAGCGCAGGTTTTCAATAAGGATTATTTTATCGGGATTCTGCTCGATTGCTTCCTTGACTTGGAGACCGATACATTGTTTCAGCGTAAGCATAGGGTATGAGATGAGTTCTTCGAATCTCTTACCAACAGGCGCCATTCTCAGACTTTCAACGACCTGACCTTTCGGACGACCAAGGTGGGACATCAATATGGGATGCGCTTCCTGCTCGAGGAGGTAACGGACAGTGGGTATCGCGCCCTTGAGCCTGGTGTCATCGACGACATTTCTGTCTTTGTCAAGGGGAACATTGAAATCGACTCGCACTATGACCCTTTTTCCGGAGACATCTATGTCCCTGAGTGTTTTCTTTGTTAAGACTACCATCTTAGGCTCTCCCTTGATCATGTGGCGACTATTTTTATGAGGTCAACCACTCTATTTGAATAGCCCCATTCGTTATCGTACCAAGACACAACCTTAACGAGATTTCCCATAACCATTGTGGATGCGGCATCAAAGACAGATGAGTACGTGCTGCCGACCACATCGATGCTGACGATTGGATCTTCTGTGTAGGCGAGTATTCCTTTCAGTCTCTCTCCCCCCGCGGCATCCTTTACCGCTTTGTTTACCTCTTCCACAGTCACCTCTCTGCCAAGTATCGCAACCAGATCAACCACAGATCCGTTAGACACCGGCACACGCATAGCGACCCCGTCCATTTTGCCTTTCAGTTCAGGTATTACAAGTCCGGTCGCGCGGGCGGCTCCTGTTGTTGTGGGTATTATGGACATCGCCGCAGCCCTTGCCCTTCTCAGGTCCTTGTGCGGAGCATCGAGCAGACACTGGTCGTTGGTGTACGCGTGGATCGTCGTCATAAATCCTCGCTCCACCCCAAAATTGTCCATCAACACCTTCACTACTGGCACAAGGCAGTTAGTGGTACACGACGCGTTTGAAATTATTTTGTGCTTTTCTGGATCAAAGAGGTCGTCGTTAACTCCGATAACCACGGTAAGGTCCGGATCGGTAGCTGGGGCGGTGATTATGACCCTCTCGGCACCCGCGTCAAGGTGTTTCTGAGCGGCATCTCTCTTTGTGAACCTTCCGGTTGATTCAACCGCTATTGAAACCCCGAGGTCTTTCCAGGGAAGAGAACCGGGATCTTTCTCATTTAAAACTTTTACCCGTTTTTCGCCGATATTTATATGGTCGTTTTCCGCTTTTACCTCCTGGATATAACCCCCGTGAATCGAGTCGTATTTGAAAAGGTGAGCGAGAGTCTTTGCGTCGGCAAGGTCGTTGACGGCGACAAGTTCGATTTCAGGGTCCGCAAGCGCAATTCGAGCCACAAGCCTTCCAATCCTGCCGAAACCGTTTATTCCAATTCTTATTGGCATTTCGCACACCCCTTTCGGCTATTTCGCTGTGATTAAACATCACCTATTATATGACAATTCAGGCAAAATCTTTCTCGTAAAATAAGTTAGTGCGCGTTTTTTTCGCATACACGAATTATCTTCCGCATCTTTCTTTGAACCGCTGATTTGGTGAGAGATGGATGCATCATCTTCCCCAGTTCTGCCAGCGAAGCTTGCGGATTTTCAAGCCTCGCTTCGGCAAGTTGAACAAGGAGTGGTTCAAGATTGAATAGTTGCCCGGTGTTTTTCAACTTAAGAATCGATTCGCGCTGTTTGAGCGAAGATACGGCAATCCTTCTGGCGTTTGCGGAATCACAATTGACTCTTCTGTTGACCGCGCTGCGGGTAGCGTTCATGATAATCTGACTTTCATAATCAAGATGGGACCTGTGGGCGCCTATCACCGCAAGGAAAGCGGAAATACTTCCTCTCGACTTAAGATAGAGCACCCACCTGCCGTTCCGGTTCCTTTTGCCCGGCTTAATTCCCTTCCTTTGAAAAAGTCCGGCGAAAAGGTCAGCGGCATTCTCCGATGAAAAGGTAATCTCCAGGTCAGCTGGTTTGTACGGCTCGCTTAAATATCCTCCACCAAGAAAAGCCCCTCTCAAAGCGGCAGACACGCAGCAATCTCTTTTGACTATTCTTTGCGGAACGGATGGCTCGGGACTAAGACTGAGATCGAGAATGCCCAGCTCATTCAATGCCTGAAAGAATCCGGTCTGTTCCGGAAACTCAAGCACATAAACTTTTCGGCGTTTTGGGGACTCGCGCTTCACAACGGCGGGGGTATCACTCAAGTTAAACAAAGACCGCATTAAGGAATGAATCTTTTTCGCAGTGAAGACCTCATTGCTCTCAGTGATAAGCGCATGCCCGCCGCTTCCGAAGCGGTAAGAACCATCCATATGCAGAAGGGCGGAGAGCTCCGATGTTTTACAGCACCTGCGCGGCGGGTTAATCCTCGATATTTCTTCCTTGACCAGCGAAGAAGCACTGCTCATTTCCTGTCAATGTCTCTGTGGACCACATTAACTTTATAACCCTTTTCTTCAAGAATCCTGCGGATCTCCTCGGCGACCACAACCGAGCGATGCCTTCCCCCCGTACACCCAAATCCAACGTTCAAATGCAGCTTGTGTTCTTTGGCGTACAGCGGCAAAAGCTCAAAAAGTATTTCCGCGAAGCGTTGGGTGAAATCCTTGGCCTCGGGAAAATTAGTTACATAATCGGCGACCCTCTTATCAAGACCACTTAAACCCTGCAATTCTTCAATCCAGTATGGGTTTGGAAGGAATCTTAAGTCCATGATGATGTCCGCATCGAGAGGTATGCCAAACTTATAGCCAAAGGAGACAACTGTAACCGAGATCCCCACCCCTTTTCGGTCGGAGGTTATGATCCCTTTTAGCGTCTCGCGAAGCTGATAAACGTTCAGATACGACGTATCGACAACAACATCGGCGTTCTCGTGCAGGCGTTTGAGTATCTCCCTCTCCCGAGAGATCGTGTCCGCGATTCTCAGTCCCTCGCTTTCCAGAGGGTGAATCCTTCTTGTCTCAGAGAATCTCCTAACCAGGACTTCGTCTGAGGCATCAAGAAAAAGAATGAAATAATCGATTCCTTTCCGTTTCAGTTCCTCGAGTAAATCAAAAAGCTCTTCAAAGGAACGTCCCCCACGAACATCCATTACCGCGGCGATTTTCCCGAATTTTTCCGGATTTGCTTCCATCATGCTCACCATATCCACAAGAAGAGGTGCGGGAAGATTGTCTATCGCGTAATAGCCGATATCTTCCATACACTTAAGCGCAAGGGTTTTCCCCGCGCCAGACATGCCTGTTATGATCACCACGTCTTTCATTTTCGTTTCCCCGTTTTTCAAAAACCTGAAACGCTTAAGATTCCCTCTACTACAAGTAAGTCTCTTATATCGTTGACCTGCGCGCAACAAGACCCGCGATGAGGATCTCTAAGATTCTTGCCTCTTTAATGCTTTTCGCTCAAGTTCCAGAAGCGTTTTTTTAAAATCAACACCGAGACGGTACCCGCCAATCTCCCCGTTCGCTCTTATGACACGATGGCACGGTATTAGAATAGGAACTGGATTCCCACCGAGCAAGCGACCGATAGCCCTGTATCCTTTAGGTATGCCGGATAATTCTGTAAGCCAAAAATAGCTTCGAGTCTCGCCAAAAGGAATCTTCAGGGTGTTTGTCAAAACCCTCGCCTGGGTTTTTGAAAGACCTGAAAGGTCAAATTGCGGAATCAAATCAGGTTTGGTCGAATTAAACAGCATCCCGAGATACCGGGCCACCTGTCGAATGTGGGTTCCCATAGGCTCGGCAGGAAATCCGGCTCTGTGAATCTCAAAAGACACCGGTATTGCATTCGCTCTCATTTCCAAGTTCACCGGTAACGGTCCTCTCGGATAAAGCATTCGAATTCCCCGCGAAGAGAAAACAGCCTCAAATAAAATTTCTCCGACGGCGTAAGTTACATTAACAAGCTCGCCGATATGTGGCGTGTTAATGACCTTCATCCTTTGCTTCATTCCAAGGTGAATCAGTTCTGCGAAACTTACTTCCAGAGCTCTCTTTGCTTTCATATTTATGTAGCGAACGCGCGGCAGAAAGCAGTGCCTTGGCAACGTTCGAAGGTATGCCGGGCACACGCTTGAGCTCATCCAAAGAAGCCTCGGCCACCTTTGATGGTGAGCCAAAATGCTCAATCAGTTTTCTCTTACGACCCGGTCCCACCCCGGCAACATCGTCCAGCCATGACTCTGAGATTCGCTTTTCCATGAGTTTCTTATGATAAGAAACAGCAAATCTGTGTGCCTCGTCCCTGATCCTCTGAACTAAGAAGAGAGCTTCTGAGTTTCTCGGAAGGATTATGGGCTCATCAATACCAGGTCTGTAAATCTCTTCAAGCCTTTTTGCCAGAGCCGCGAATTCCGTACCTGCGAGCCCAATTTTCTCAAAAACCTTCAATGCCGCACCGAGTTGCCCTTTTCCGCCATCCACAATAACTAGGTCTGGTTTCCTGGCGAAACTTGAATCGACTACCTTGCTTTTCTCTTCTCCTTTACGCGGTTCTTCTGTAAGACTTTTAAACCTTCGCATGAGTATTTCGCTCATCATGCCTACGTCATTTATTCCAGGGGTATGTTTTATCTTGAATTTCCTGTAGTGAGAGCGCCTGGGGATACCATCCTCGAATACAACCATTGATCCGACAGACGCGGTACCCATCATCGTGGATACGTCGTAACATTCAATCCTCAACGGGTAGCGTCCAAGCCCGAGCAAAAGTGTTAATTCCTTTAAAGCCTTATCAAGATTTTCACGGTCAGACATTCTCTCCGCCTTGGACTTCTCAAGCGCGAGAGCAGCGTTTTCACACGCCAGCGCAAGGTTCTTCCTTTTGGTTCCCCTCAAGGGGACTCGTATTTCCGCGCGGGAAGACCTAAGTGAGGAGAGCCAATCCTCAACGGACTCGTCTTGAGGTTTTACGGAAACCACCACAAGAGGCGGTATCGAGCTGGAATCGGCGTAATACCTCTTAATGAATTCAGTAACGAGCTCTTTGTCGGTTATTTCAGTGGACAACTTGATGTACATGCAGAAATTGCCCAGGTGCGCGCCGGAACGATACCTTGCAACAACAAAAGCCGCTTCAAGCTCATCTCTTGAGTAACCTATCACATCATAATCCTCCAAACCTGTTGAAGACCTGTTTCCGTGCGAAAGAACTTTCCGCGCAGCCTCTATCTGATTTCTTATTCTTGCAGCCCTCTCAAATTCCATGTTCTGAGCCGCCCGCTTCATTTCAAGTTCGAGATTTTTCAAAAAAGTCTGGTGTTTTCCTTCAAGAAACTGACACAGCGATCCAACCTCACGGGCGTATGAATCCCTATCAATATCCCCCCTGCATGGTCCCATGCACATTTCCATCTCGTAATAAAGACAGGGAGACCTCCCCCTTTCTCCGGGGTGAGCGCCTTTGCAGTGTCTCAAGGGAAAAACCCTTTGCAGCAAAGCCAGCGTTCTACGCGCCGCTTGAGCGTTAACGTAGGGTCCGTAATACTTATAACCGGGCACCTTTCGCCCACGCGTCAGTATCGCCCTCGGGAATCTTTCTGAAAGGGTTATGGCTATGTAGGGGTAGCTTTTGTCGTCGCGTAACAGAACGTTGAATCTCGGCTTATATTTCTTTATCAGCTCCGCTTCAAGTATCAAAGCCTCGACTTCGCTTGGGCAAACCGTGACCTCAAAACCATCGATCTGGTCCCTTAAAGCCCTGCCTTTGTAATCGGAATGCTGCGCGGGTTGTACGTACGCTTTTAACCTGTCCCTGAGGGATTTTGCCTTTCCAACGTATATTACGCGGCCTTTGGCGTCCTTAAAAACGTACACTCCGGGAGATTCTGGGATAAAATCTATACCGGTTTTCCAGACACCTTCACCCGCCATATGATTGCACCCGCATCTGTTAGAAAATCACCCATCATTCCCTGATTCACGAAGTCTTAACCACAGCGCCCTGAGCGGCACCTGCGCGAGTCGCCAGGCGTTCTTGGTCTTTCCTTAACACTTTCGCAAGATATTTTCCGGTGTATGAGCGCTCGCATCTTGCTATTTCCTCGGGCGCGCCGCACGCTACTATTTCTCCACCCTTGTTTCCCCCTTCGGGACCAAGATCGATGATGTAGTCGGCAAACTTTATCACGTCCATGTTATGTTCGACGACTATCACCATGTTGCCCCATTCGACGAGCCTGTCTAAAACATCAAGCAGCTTTTTTATGTCATCGAAATGGAGCCCTGTCGTGGGCTCATCTAAAAGGTACACCGTTTTTCCGGTAGGTCTTTTGGAAAGTTCACGCGCAAGCTTGACCCTTTGCGCCTCACCGCCAGATAGCGTCGTGGCAGGCTGACCGAGTCTCAGATATCCGAGCCCCACATCGCTTAATATCTCAAGCTGCCTTATTATCGGTGGAATGTTCTCAAAATGCTCCATGGCTTCCTCGACGGTCATCTCGAGAACGTCATGGATATTCTTTCCCCTGTAACGAACCTCAAGTGTTTCCCTGTTGAATCTCTTGCCCTTGCAGTGCTCGCAAGTGATATAGACATCGGGGAGGAAATGCATCTCTATTCTTACCATCCCCTCACCATGACAAGCCTCGCACCTCCCCCCGGGCACGTTAAAGCTGAACCTCCCGGGGCGATACCCCCTCACCTTTGCCTGGGGCGTGCTTGCGAAAAGAGCCCTGATGTGATCGAAGACTTTAGTGTAAGTCGCCGCATTCGACCTCGGCGTTCTGCCGATGGGCGACTGGTCGATGTTGACCACCTTATCAATCAACTCCGTTCCCTCAATACAACGATGCCTGCCGGGCGGTGTTCTGGATGAAGTGAGTTTTCTTTTTAGACCCCTGTAGAGAATGTCGCTTATAAGGGTGCTCTTCCCAGAACCGCTCACACCTGTAACACAGATGAACAGACCGAGCGGAAATTCTACATCTATTCCTTTCAGGTTGTGCTCAATTGCTTCGCGAACAATAATGCTTTTTCCGTTAGGTCTTCTTCTCTTTGATGGAACATCAATTTTCAATTCACCGCTCAAATATTTTCCCGTTATCGAATCCTTAGAACTGATAATGTCAGATATCGTACCCTGAGCGACAATCCTGCCGCCGTGAATCCCCGCCCCCGGACCGATATCCACTATGTGGTCCGCCGCCCTTATAGTGTCCTCATCATGTTCCACAACGATCACGGTATTTCCCAGGTCCCTGAGTCTCTTCAGGGTGGAAAGCAGTCTGCTGTTATCTCTTTTGTGAAGTCCAACGCTCGGCTCGTCAAGTATGTATAAAACGCCGACCAGCCCTGAGCCTATCTGAGTGGCAAGCCTGATGCGCTGTGACTCCCCGCCCGCAAGAGTAGAGGCAGCACGCGAAAGAGTCAGGTATTCGAGTCCAACATCAACCATAAACTGCATCCTCGACTCTATTTCCTTGAGCAACCGTGATGCTATCGTCTTCTTTTTTTCATCCAGATCGAGAGACCATATAAACTCGAGGCCCTTTTCGACCGTCATATCGCAAAACTCCGCGATGGAAATGCCGCCCACCTTCACGGCGAGACTTTCCGGCCGCAACCTTGCCCCGTTGCATGAGGGGCATGGTCTTACGCTCATGTAGGTTGAAATCCTCCATCGGGCGTAGTCTGAATCGGTCTCGTGGTATCTGCGCTCAAGCATCGGGATGACCCCTTCCCACAGAACGGAATACGCTTTTCTTCGACCGTCCAGGCCCCGCCTTACTACTGGCACTTCAGTTCTTCCGCAACCGTAGAGAATCGCCCTCTGCGCTTCCTCGTCGATTTTTGAGAAAGGCTCATCCAGGCTAAAACCGTATTTTCTGGCAAGCCCCTCGACAATTTCATAAAAGTAAGGAAGATTCGTCGCTTCCCACGGGGCTATCGCCCCTTCCAGGATGCTTCTTTCCCGATCAGGGATTACCAGATCGGGGTCGATTTCCTGCCGGTGACCAAGCCCGCCGCATGCTTTACACGCCCCGTAAGGGCTATTGAACGAAAAGAGCCTCGGGGAAATCTCAGGGAAGTTCACCCCGCATTCAATACATGCTAATTCCTGGCTGAAATTTTCTCTTCTTCCGTTCTCATCCTGAACCAAAACCAGACCTTCACCGAGCTGGAGCGCTGCTTCCACAGACTCCGCGACCCTCGTTCTCACTCCCTCTTTGATCACGAGCCTGTCCACTACGGAAAGTATCTCGTGGGATTTTTTCTTGTCGAGTTTTATTTCCTCTGAGAGGTCCCTCATTTCTCCGTCTACCATTACCCTTACATACCCTTTCTCTCTGAGCGAGTCGAACACGTGGGCATGCTCACCTTTTCTCCCCCTCACAAGCGGAGCAAGAATCACCAACTTGCTTCCGGTTGGATATGAAAGAATCCTGTCCGTTATCTGTCCCGCGGATTGTCTGGAAAGAGTTTTGCCGCAAATATAGCAGTGGGCATCGCCGATACGGGCGTACAAAACGCGCAGGTAGTCATAAATCTCGGTCACCGTTCCCACCGTTGACCTCGGGTTGGTAGTCCCGCTCTTTTGATCAATGGAAATTGCCGGGGATAAACCCTCAATCAGGTCAACGTCGGGTTTATCGAGTTGTCCCAGAAACTGCCTTGCGTACGCGGATAATGATTCGACGTAACGCCTTTGCCCCTCGGCGTATATTGTGTCAAAGGCGAGGGATGATTTCCCGGACCCGCTTATCCCGGTCATCACGACCAGTTTGTCGCGAGGGATATCGAGATTTATGTCTTTTAGGTTATGCTCCCTTGCTCCCCTTATTCTTATGAATCCCTGGCTCAACTAACAAGCAACTCCTCCGTGATTTTTTTGATCTGGTCCCTCACCTTGGCGGCTTCTTCGAAGCGCAATTCCTCTGCAAGTATGCGCATCTCTTCCTGGAGATTCATGATAAGCCTCTGGACCTTGTCAACCGGTAGCTTTCTCGCCCGCATGACGATATCGGAGGCGATATCCCTCTGCCCCGAAATAGCCACGTCAAGTATATCCCTGACCTCTTTCTGTATTGTTTGCGGGTTGATGCCGTGCATCCTGTTGTATTCGAGCTGCAGATTCCTTCTTCTTTTCGTCTCATCAATGGCTTTTCTCATAGCCTCCGAACATTCTTCCGCGTACAAGATTACCCTGCCGTTAACGTTTCTGCTCGCTCTGCCCATTGTCTGTATCAGACTCTTCTCGCTTCTGAGAAAACCCTGCTTGTCGGCATCCAGAATCGCAACCAGTGAAACCTCTGGAAGGTCAAGACCTTCTCTTAGAAGGTTAATTCCGACGATAACATCAAAAACTCCGGCTCTAAGGTCCCTTAGTATCTCCACTCTTTCAACCGTTCCAATCTCAGAATGGAGGTATCTCACCTTCATTCCCATCTCGCTTAAGTACTCCGCGAGACTCTCTGCCATTTTCTTCGTGAGCGTTGTGACGAGCACGCGTTCATTTCTTTCTGTTCTCTTCTTGATCTCTGATATGAGGTCGTCAACCTGACCGTTAGCCGGTCTAACCTCGACTTCCGGGTCAACCAAACCTGTAGGTCTTATCACCTGCTCGACTATCCTCGAGCTTCTTTCTATCTCCCAGTCAGAGGGCGTGGCGCTCACGAAGATAACCTGTCCAACCTTTTCGAAAAACTCCTCCTGAGACAACGGTCTGTTGTCAAGCGCTGAGGGAAGCCTGAATCCGTATTCAACCAGCGTTTCTTTTCTCGACCTGTCACCGTGGAGCATACCCGCAAGCTGAGGAACTGTTATATGAGATTCGTCAATAAAGGTGAGGAAACCCGGAGGAAAAAAATCGATAAGCGTATAAGGAGGTTCGCCCGGTTTCTTGCCGGATAAGTGCCTGCTGTAGTTTTCAATCCCGTGGCAGTAACCGGTCTCCTTTAACATCTGAATGTCGTACATCGTCCTCATCTTAAGCCTCTGCGCCTCAAGTATTTTTCCAAGCGACTCAAGTTCCTTAAGCCGCTCTGCAAGTTCCATCTCTATCGATTCAATCGCTTGAAAGAGCCTGTCAGTGGGGGTGAGGAAGTGAGTTGCAGGCCATATGACAACCCTGTCCAATCTGGATTTGATTTCCCCGGTCAGCGGGTCTATTTCCTTGACAGACTCGACAGTCTCATCAAACATTTCAATCCTTATCATGTCTTTGTCCCAGTAAGCAGGAAAAATGTCAATCACGTCACCCCGAACGCGGAAATTCCCTCTCTCGGGAGCCACATCATTTCTTTCATACCTTATGTCAACGAGTTTCTCCAATATCTGCTCTCTTTCATAGGAGCATCCCGTTTCGAGATGCAGCATCCTGTTGAAATACTCATCGGGCGAGCCGAGCCCATATATGCAGGAAACGCTCGCCACGATTATCACGTCCTCCCTGGAAAGGAGAGCGCTGGTAGCCGCGTGTCTAAGTCTGTCTATTTCATCATTGATCGAGGAATCCTTTTCTATGTAGGTGTCGGTCGAAGGAATATAGGCTTCCGGCTGATAATAGTCGTAGTAACTGACGAAGTATTCGACGGCATTTTCGGGGAAGAACTCCCTGAACTCCGAATAGAGTTGAGCCGCGAGAGTCTTGTTAGGGGCAAGGACTAGCGCGGGACGCTGAACGGCTTCGATCACTTTTGCCATCGTAAAAGTCTTCCCACTGCCGGTGACGCCCAGCAGCACCTGAAACCTTTCCCCGTCTCTCAAGCCCCCGACAAGACCATCTATTGCTCGAGGCTGATCACCTTCGGGTTTGAACGCGGTTTTTAATCTGAACTTGGGCAAATCAAAGCCCTCCCAGGGTTCTCCAAAAAAGAGTAACCCAAAGCACAGGGGATTCCTTTCTTTCGATTTTAGACCGAGAGATGAACCTATTCAACAACCAAAGCGGGTCGTTTTCACAAGGCATTTGATAGCCAACGGGATTCATGTTAGATTCATAGAGAATCATGAACGAAAAAGGTGCCGAGATGAGCGATAAGTCAAACTGCTGGGAAATAAAAAGATGTTCAGCCGGACAATACCATAACTGCAGGGCTTATCAGGAGAAGAAACACTGCTGGGAGATTTCAAACCCAAGGGGCTCAAGGAGCCTGCTTCTTTGCCTGCAGCTGGGGTGTCCCGTATATGAGAAGTACATGGAGGAAATAGATTCAGAAATCACCTACAGGTTGACCCTTATGTTTCCGTTTCTCTCAACAATCGAGGAGACAGAAACGAGCACTTAATCCCGCAGCTCCAGGGCTTTTTTCGCTATCTTCGACCAGACTCTTCTGACTTCATTTTTCAACTCTTCAAGACCCTTGTCGTTGTCAATTACCAAATCCGCAAGGCTGAGTCTTTTTTCCTCAGGCACCTGGCTCTTTATCCTCTTGAGAGCTTCCTCCCTGCTCATCCCTCTTTTAGACACGAGCCTTGATAATCTCTCCTCCTCCGATGAAGTGACGACCACGACGAGATCGAAGAGTTTCGCAACGCCCACATCAACTATCAGAGCCGCATCCACAATTGCGACCGGAATGTCTTTCGGTTTCAGGGAAGATGAAAAATCAGTTAACCTCTTTGCTATTTCCTTGAATATGGCGGGATGCGTTATGGCGTTCAGCTTGAGTCTTTTCTCTTCATTCGCAAAGACGACAGCGGCAAGTTTGTTCCGGTCTATATTACCGTATTCATCAAGCACGCCATTGCCGAACTCGGACACGACCTGATCGTACGCCTCGTTTCCCGGAAGAACAACCTCGCGCGCCACTTCGTCAGCGTCGATTGTGAAAGCTCCGAGCCGGCGAAACTCGCGGAGAGCTTCAGACTTACCGGATGCGATTCCCCCGGTAAGTCCCACAATAAGAATTCTTTCGCAGGTAGGACCCCAGACAGATGAGAGACCCAAAGCGGCCTTCCTCAAGCGTCCTCTCTGTTCTTCATGTCGGCAAGAATTGACTCAAGCGATTCTTCCCCGGATGAACCTTCCTTAGATTCAGGAATAACATCATCCCTTACAGATTCGACGTTGCCTTCGCCCTGCTCTTTTAAGATGGAATCCTCTTTCTCGCAAGCCGCCTCATCTGCCTCTTCTGAACGGGGTGCTGGAGATTCTTCGATTTCCGGAGGCTCTGCTTTTGTCTGCTCATCCACATAGTCAGAAGATTCGTTCTTGCTCAAGCGTGAGACTTTGGCTTCAATTTGGTTGTATTCAGCGGCGATCTCGGCTGCGGCAGACATTATCTCCCTGTGCTCATTGCCGGCCTCAAAAACCGCGGCGCTTTCTGAGTTGACCAAACTCTCATCTTGCATCTCGCCGGCCTCAACCAGCTCAGGTTCAGTTGCCATCTCTTTCTGAAGCTCAGCGGGATGCTCCTCGGGCGCAGTGACCTGCTTTTTGCTCAAACTGATCCTTCTGCGCTGGAGATCTATGTCCATTATTCGAACATCGATCTCATCACCGATAGATAGAACTTCCTCGGGCACCTCCACGCGCGACCAGGAGACCTCGGATATGTGGACAAGCCCCTCAACCCCGGGGGCAAGTTCCACAAACGCCCCGAAAGGCACTATCTTTGTGACTTTACCCGTGACAATAGAACCCGGGGGATTCATTCTCGCGAGTTTTTCCCAGGGGTCCTCCTGCGCTTTCTTCATTGACAGGGAAACCCTTTCCCGCTCAACATCGACATCGAGAACCATGACTTCGACTTCGTCGCCTATTTTGAGAATTTCAGACGGGTGGTCAATATGAGTCCAGGACATCTCGGATATATGCACAAGCCCGTCCACGCCGCCCAAGTCCACAAATGCCCCAAAGTTAACGATGCTGCTAACGCATCCCTTCCTTATGAAGCCCTTCTCAAGACTCATCAAAAGTTCTTTTCTTTCATTCGCCTTCTGGTTTTCCAGGTAAGAGCGCCTTGAAAGCACCACGTTATTTCTGTTCTTATCCAGCTCAATGATCTTGGCTTCGAGTCTCTTTCCGAGATACTGGTTAAGGTCTCTTACCCTTCTCATCTCAATCAGTGAAGCCGGTAGGAACCCCCTAAGACCTACATCAAGTATCAGGCCACCTTTTACAACCTCGATGACTTCGCCTTCAACAATCCCATCCTGCTCTTTGATTTTCTCGATACTGCCCCAGGCTCGCTCGTACTGAGCCCTTTTCTTTGACAGAATAAGCCTGCCTTCCTTGTCTTCCTTTTGCAAAACGAGCGCTTCAAGCTGATCTCCAGGAGAGACTATATCGGAGGGTTTTACGTCATACCTTATTGAAAGTTCCCTGGCTGGAATAACTCCTTCCGATTTGTAGCCTATATCGACAAGGACCTCCTCCTTGTCAACCTTAACCACAGTGCCGGCTACGATATCTCCCTCATTGAATTCTTTTATCGTCCCGTCGTAATCGGGGACTTCCACTCCCTCGGCTGGATCCAAACCGAGACTTGCGAGGCACTTCATCATGCCTTCGCTGTAACCAATTTCGTCTGTCGTACCCGGATGATTTCCCGTACTCTTCGATTCATCCTGCATCTTATTCTTTCCCCCAAACATTTTTTTGTGATGTTATGTTTAGCATAACTGCTTAATAACTACAAGTGATAGCATACCAGAACGGTTATACACTTAAGAAAAGTGGGGACGTATGACAACGGGCAGCCTGGCAAACTCGAAGCGTCTTTTTCTTTGGAATGCAGCATTCTGACAGCTGGTTTTTCCTAATAGAAGCCTTGCTCAAATGTAGAAGATTCGGCGGATTATACTTACAATAAGGATGAGATCCAGCAGCGCTGAAGCCGGGATAACTGTTTCCAAGCGTTAATTGGTCTTTCCGATTTCACAAAGGCAAGATAAATCGCCCGGAAAACTCTATGGCTATTTTGCCTCTCCCCAATTGTCGTAAATTCCAAGATCAACTTTCAGAGGGACGCGAAGGTCAAGCACTGAAGACATGAGAGACGATACCATATCCTTGAGCTCTTCAGCCTCGTCGGGACTAACCTCGAATATCAATTCATCATGGATCTGGAGAATCATTCTGCTTTTTAACTTTCTCATCTTCAATTCTGCGGAGACATCCACCATCGCCTTCTTGATGATATCTGCGGCGGTCCCCTGAAGCGGCGTGTTAATGGCGAGCCTTTCCCCGAGTTCCCTCGTTTGTTTGTTGGAACTGGAAAGCTCCTTGACGTAACGTCTTCTTCCCAGGAGCGTCTCCGTGTAGCCTTTTTCCGCCGCTTCCTGGATACACCTCTCCCGATAACGCTTGACCCCCTCGTATTTCTGGAAATACCTGTTGATATATTCCATTGCGTCCTCTCTGCTCATTCCCATTCGCGAGGAAAGCCCGTAAAACCCCATCCCGTAAACAACGCCGAAGTTCACCACTTTAGCCATCCTGCGCAGTTCAGGAGTGACCTGATCAGTCGACACACCGAACAGGCTCGCGGCCGTTTCGGTATGAATATCAGCGTCCCTCGCGAAGGCTTCAAGCAAAAGAGAGTCTTCGGACATATGGGCAAGAACTCTAAGCTCGATCTGGGAGTAGTCAGCCACAAGCAGTTTCCATCCTTCCTCTCCGGGGATGAAAGCCCTTCTTATTTTCTTGCCAAGTTCAGTCCTGACAGGGATATTCTGTAGATTCGGGTTGCTCGATGATATTCTTCCGGTGGCCGTTGCCGTTTGATTAAAAGAACAGTGTATCCTGCCGGTAGCCGGGCAAATAAGCTGGGGAAGAACGTCAAAATAAGTTGATTTAAGTTTAGAAATTTCCCTGTGTTCAATTATCTTTTCCGCCACGGGGTGGTACGGTTTTAAGGTTTCCAGCACCGACGAATCTGTCGAGTAGCCAGTCTTCGTTTTCTTTACCGGCGGTAAACCCAACTCCTCGAAGAGCACTTCCCCGAGCTGCTTCGGAGAACCAACGTTAAACTCATGTCCCACGAGTTCGAATATCTCTTTCTCAAGAGCTTCAAGACTACTCTGGGCTTCCGCCGATAGGCTCTTTAAAATGTCAGCATCAACAGCCACGCCGTTCTTCTCCATGTCCGCAAGCACGAGCATGAGCGGCATCTCTATGTCCTTAAACAGATCAAGCATTGCATCTTGCTGAAGTTTCTGGCATAAAGGTTTTCTCAAATAGTAAATGTTTACGGCTTCAGAAGCGGTACGGGTTACGTCTTGCACCTGATTGACATCAAGCAGGCTCGCCTGCTCCGGTTCGGGATATTGTCTTCCCCTGACAGCAAGTCGCTTTCCAACATTGTTTTCCCAGAGGTTCCATAGATGATAGGTACCAAGCGATGGGTTTAAGAGATACGCTGCTATTGCGGTATCAAAGCCGAGGTTGGAGAATTCGATACCCTTTTTTGAAAGAGCCTCGATGATACCTTTGCCGTCGTGCACAACCTTCTCGTTATGAGAGGAAAGGACCTTTTTTACGAAACCAATAGATTGTTCATCATCCTCATCAAATGGTATGACAATGGCTTTATCCCCGGAAAAAAAAGCGATAGATTCTATCTGAATATCACAGTATCCCTTATTTTCGGTCTTGCCCGAGACGCTAATATGAATCTCATTCTCTAAAGCCTTCTGGAACTCCTTTCTGCACTCCGGGTCGGTTCCGTCCAAGATTTCAAACTCGACTGTTTCTTTTGCGGTTGTCCTGTCTTCATGGTCAGCTTCTTTCGTGAATTCCAAAAACCGCTTTATTAACGACTTGAACTCGAGGGAGTCCATCTTATCGATGACGCTCTCCTTATCCCATTGTCCGAGCCTCAAAGAATCGAGATCCACGTCAATTGGAACACAGCGGTCGATCACGGCGAGCTTCCTCGAAAGAAAAGCCATTTCCCTGTTGTTTTCGATCGACTCCCTTCTCTTCGCTCCGCCAATCTTGTCAAGATTTTCATAAAGGTCTTCAAGCGAGCCGAATTTGCTTATGAGTTCCTGCGCTCCCTTATCGCCAATTCCCGGTACTCCGGGAATATTGTCTGAAGGGTCTCCCTTTAGACCGACGATATCCGGAATCTTTTCGGGGGGGACACCATATTTCTTAATGACCTTTTCTACCCCATAAGCTTTTACCTCTGAAATCCCCTTCTCGGTCAATAAGACTTTGACACGCTCTCCCACAAGCTGAAGAGCGTCCCTGTCACCGGTGACGATGACCGCCTGCCCCTCTGAGTCAGATATCTTTTTCGAGAGCGTTCCAATGATGTCGTCAGCTTCGTAACCCTCAAGTTGGACAACGGGAATTCCCAGCGCTTCAAGCAGTTCGACAATCAGCGAAATTTGGCTTCTCAACTCATCGGGCATCGGGGGTCTTTGCGCTTTATACTCGGGAAATTCGGCTGTCCTTTTAAGTTCCGCCCGCGGTCCGTCCAACGCCACGATCACAGCGTCAGGTTCTTCCTCAGTCATAACCTTGAAAAGCATGTTCATAAAACCGTAGACGGCGTTCGTTGGTTGTCCTTCCGTTGTCGTAAGAGTTTGCGGCAAAGCGAAGAATGCCCTGTAGGCTAATCCATGCCCGTCAATCAAAACGTAGTTCTTGCCCATTTAAACGTTCACCCTTTCAAAATCAACGTTTTTGTAAATATGCGAGTCGATGAAAATTATCAGCCGTTTTGAAATCCAGCCTGTCGCATCACGGTCAGAGATTTCGAGCAAACAAAAGGTCGATCCCAAAGCGCGTCCCGAACAATCCGTTGCCCGCACATCGTCTCATGCGGGACCGCTTTTTTGGATTGACAATTAGAACATGTCCGCGAAAGCCTCTCATTTTTCAATAATAAAATATAACCCTTATTTGAGCGCAAAAACGGATAAAGGTTGCCAACATGCGATCGGAAAATAAAAATGGAAAGCGGCACTCATGATTATTCACACTTATTCACAGCCGTTGGTATAATTTTCATCAGATAAAAACATACCACCGCTTAAGCCGAAGTGGCGGAATGGGTAGACGCGCTGGTCTCAAAAACCAGTGGGGAAAAACCCCGTGCCGGTTCGAATCCGGCCTTCGGCACCAAAGACCTGAGCCTTTTGCTTTTATTCTCTTGGGCAAACCATCCGCAGACCTGAAACTCCCAGGCGTGTTCAGAGTGGCGAAGTCAGTCCGTTTTCTGCTTCTTTTCATTTTCTCCTGACAAGGCTGGAAGCGCTTGGATTATTAGTATACCGATAATCGGTAAGAAGAAACCTATTATGAACCACGCCTGGTAATTTCTCTTCTTGCGAGCCGCAACAGCCCCTGTCCAGGTCCCCGAAATTACGGCAATAAGCAGACCGGCAAACATCACATAGGTGAGTTTGCTGCTCCATGGAACGAGAGGTTCTCTTGCAAAGAATAAAGCTATCGAAAGGATCCTAAGCATTTCTTACCTCCGGGAAGAAGATACCAGGGATGAATTCTAACAGAAATGGACGAACAATAGGATTTGGATGATTCCCTTAGGGTTATGAAACTCTCTTACAAACCCAAACCCGTGGTGGCTCTCTTCTCTCCGAGCCAACCAGCTATAATGCCTGTGGGCAAAAACAAACAGATTATGAGAACGAGGTTCGCTGTGGACAGTGAAACCATAATGTCAAAACCGCCTGTGACCATCCATCTTATAACACCATAAACAAGAGGCCTGAAGACCAATGACCATATGAGAACAGTGACGGCACCGAATAGCCAACCGTATCTTTCAATCCTGTAGCCTGAAACGTAACCGCATACAAAAGCGGGTATTATCAATGGAATAAGATAATAAACACGAGAGAGCGTTATTTCACCTCGCAGAAGAGCACCAAAGCCCAAAGCGGAAAATACCCATTCAAGTAATACTGACACCGCAGTCGCGATAAGGGCGGTGATCGCACAATCGCGGATTACCTTTTCAGCACTGATTCTCGGCACGTAGCGACCTTGCGAGATAGTCTTGGAAGCGAGCGCACCATCAGGCGAACTTACCGCCAGACCACGGGGCCTCAAATTTCCGTGAGGATGAAATTCAGATGGAGACCACCCCCCCAAATGGTAAGCCTCCGATGGGGCTCTCGTTTGAGGTTGCTTATTCGGTGCGGCCTCGATCTTGAAGCTTGAGGGGTACTCGGTGAGAAAACCCTCGTTTCCTTTATCCACAATTGCGTATTCAGGGCTTTCAAATCCAAGAACGCTCAAACACAGATTGCAAAAAGTCGCATCGTCTGAATTTTCTGCATCGCAATTAGGGCAACGTTTCATACGTTTCTCTTTGCCGTATACATTAATTTTAACCGATAGCTATGACGAAAAGAAATCATTATCCAAGCCCGCTTTTCAAATCAGTCAAAAACGAGCGATGGCACAAGTCATTCAATATAAATATCGGCACCCGGGCGCGCAAATATAAGCGTCGGGTGCCGAGTTAAGGCTCTATGGATTATTCTGATTATCAGTCAATCAATTTTCCGTCAAGAAACTCCTGATAACCGCCAAGGTCAAGCAATCCGTGGCCGCTCAAGTTGAACAAAATAGTCTTGCTTTCACCCGATTCACGGCACTTTATCGCCTCGTCAATCGCACACTTGACCGCGTGAGCAGTCTCAGGCGCCACCACCAAACCTTCTATCCGCGCAAACTGAACGGCAGCCTCGAATATTTTGGTCTGCGGGTAAGCGACCGCCTCGATATATCCCTCCTTAACGAGAAGGGAAAGAATCGGGGCATCCCCATGATAGCGCAACCCACCCGCGTGAATGGGCGAAGGAATGAACTTGTGACCGAGAGTGTACATCTTTATGAGCGGAGTGGTTTCAGCCTGATCTCCGAAATCGTACTCATACTTCCCTTCCGTGAGAGTGGGACAGGAAACGGGCTCGACCGCGATCGCCCTCAAATCCTTGCCGCCGAACTTGTCAGCCATGAAGGGGAAAACGATTCCGGAGAAATTACTTCCGCCGCCAACGCAGCCTATGATTATATCAGGGTATTCTCCTATCTTCTCCATCTGCTTATTTGCCTCAAGACCGACGATTGTTTGGTGCAGACAAACGTGATTGAGAACGCTTCCGAGCGAATACTTCGTATCCTCACGCCCCATCGCGGCTTCGACAGCCTCGCTGATAGCTATCCCCAAACTACCAGGGCTATCGGGATCATCTCTTAGAACCGCGCGTCCTGCTTCAGTTCTGTCAGTCGGACTTGCGTAAACGTTTGCTCCCCACGTCTCCATGAGTGTTCTTCTGTAAGGCTTTTGATGGTAGCTGACTTTCACCATGAATACGTCAAGTTCCAGGCCGAAGAGCTTGCATCCGAGAGCAAGGGCGCTTCCCCATTGCCCCGCGCCGGTTTCCGTGGTGAGTTTCTTGACGCCTTCTTTTTTGTTGAAGTAAGCCTGAGCTATCGCTGTGTTTGGTTTATGACTTCCGGCAGGGCTTAGTGCCTCGTTTTTGTAGAAGATTTTGGCCGGAGTCTCCAGAGCCTTCTCAAGTCTTAGCGCTCTTTGAAGAGGCGTGGGTCGGTAAAGCCGATAAACCGCTTTTACCTCTTCCGGAATCTCGATAAACCTCTCAGTGCTCACCTCCTGCTCAATGAGCGCCATGGGAAACAGCGGGGCAAGGTCTTCGGGACGGCACGGCTCCTTTGTGGCTGGATGTAGGGGCGGCGGAAGAGGTACTGGTAGATCCGCGCAAATGTTGTACCACGCCTCCGGCATCTCCTTCTCCTCGAGGATTACTCTGGTTGGGACTCTCGTCTCTGCCATTTCCATCACCCTTTCCTTGTCCTTTATTAAACTAAAGACCCGGTCCGCGACCGGGTCTTCTTATATAAAAAGGCCGCAGACGATCCTTTTAAGGAGCCCCACGGCCTTTAAAAAACAAAAGCCTGTGGAACCCCCTTCAGGGGAACCACCAACCGAACACATCGTGTATTTTCTTTCCTGCCAACAATTTCTTGGTCATAGTGAAAAAGAATATACGATAAGATTAAACGATTTTCAAGTACAAAATTTGGAATTCCGCAATTTTAACCTTAATGCCTCAAGGTAAGGCATCAAAACTGCGGTTTTTTGCTCATCCGCAGCCTTTGTTAGCACATATTTGCTTTATCGAGGATATCACCTCTTCTACTGTCATGTTCGTCGTATCTATGATTATCGCGCCATCGGGTATTCTCAAAGGACTTGCGCTTCTCGAGGAGTCGATTGAGTCTCTCATCTCAATTTCTTTCTCGACCTCCTCAATCGTTACATCTTTGCTTTTCTCTATAAGCTCAATGTATCTTCTCCGGACCCTTTCTTGCTTCAGTGCGTCCAAGAATATTTTCACGCACGCATCCGGAAAGACGGTTGAACCCATATCCCGACCCTCAGCAACTACTCCCCCAGCTAAAGCCATATTACGCTGTGCCCTGACCATCTGGGCTCTCACTTCCGGAACGGCAGAGACAGGTGATACGAACTTCCCAACATCGGCGCTTCTGATTTCTTCGGTGATGTCTCTTGAGCCGAAAAGTATTCTCACGCGGTCCCCTTTTTCCATTACTATTCTTAAATTGTTGCCAATCAGCTCGGCGACGGACGCGAGTTTTTCTATCTCTGATATGCCAATTCCTCGCTCCAAAGTAAGGAGCGTCACCGCCCTGTACATCGCGCCGCTGTCCAAAAGCTGCAATCCCATCTCGTATGCAAGACGCCGCGCGACCGTACTTTTTCCAGATGCCGCCGGACCATCTATGGTTATGACAAACCCCTTACTCAAAGTGTCTCCACCTCAACTCCCAGCGGGGAAAATCTGGATTCGAAATCCGGAAATGAAACCCGTGTCCACTCCCAGTCATTTATGACTGTTGTCCCTTTTGCCACCAGAGCGGCCACCGCAAACATCATAGCAAGCCTGTGGTCTTTATGCGGGAAAACCTCGCATCCGTTAAGCTTGGATGGTCCCCGGATCAGCATTCCATCCGGGGTCTCCTCGATTCGAGCCCCCATCCGCTTGAGCCCTTCCACAGTAACGCTGATTCTGTCTGACTCCTTGTGTCTGAGTTCGCCGGCTCCCCATATTCTTGTTGTACCCTCTGCCTGAGAAGCAAGCAACGCGAGAAGTGGTATCTCGTCAATCGATTTTGCGACATCCTCAGGTCCTATTTCGACAGCTTTCAAGTTTGAGTGCGACGCTTTTATACTGCCCGTAGGCTCAAAATACTCAGGATTAGAGATTTCCAAAGTACATCTTCCGTTCATTCTCTCCACAAGCGAGAGAAATCCGGTCCTTGTGGGGTTAAGTCCAACGTCAGATATCTCAATTTCAGACCCGGGCGTGATAAGCGCTGCAGAGATGAAAAAAGCGGCCGATGAAAAATCCCCAGGAACCTCAATTTCTGCGGGTTTCAACACAGAAGGTTCTACAGTGACCTTGTTTCCATCGACAATGATTTTTGCACCCATATGCCGAAGCATTCTTTCGGTATGGTCCCTGGTCTTCACCTTCTCCCTGACGACAGTTTTGCCCTCCGCCCTCAAACCAGCAATCAGTATCGCTGATTTCACTTGAGCGCTCGCGACCGGGGGGCTATAATCTATTCCTTTAAGCTTCGCTCCTTTGACCTTCAACGGAGGGATACCCGAATCACCCGATGCGATTATCTTCGCGCCCATCAAATTGAGCGGTTCTATGATCCTCATCATTGGGCGACGAAGAAGACTTTCATCACCGGTAAAAGTAATTTCGACCCCTTCCATAGAAGCAAGGGCGCCCGACAGAAGCCTCATTGTAGTTGCGGAGTTCCCCGCATCGAGGGTTATGCCTTTTGCTGAAAATCCTTTGGCACCCGCACCAACAATTTCGAGGGTTTCATCTTTACTGTACACTTTAACGCCGAGTTTCTGAATGCATCTGAGCGTGCTCGCGCAATCTTGTGACTGGCTGTAACCGCGCACTATGCACTTCCCTTCGCTCAAAGCTGAAAGGATCGCGGCCCGATGTGAGATTGACTTATCGAAAGGCACAGTAACCTTGCCGCTGAGAGATTCGACGTTTCTGACATAGCATTTCATATTTTCCCCTGCTTCCGTTAAAAATGCTTGGTTTTATCTTTTTTAACAAGAAACGCAAGTGTCCGGCTTTTAAAGAGCATAAAGCCGCGGTAATCTGAAACACAACCACGTTAGAGCCCGCGGAATCTGAGATTCTGCACGCGCTTATGACTTACGAACAGTGGGGATAAACCCGAGCACCTCTATCTGACGAGCAGCTTTTTTCGCGTTCTCTTCGCCCAATATCTTAAGCGTTAATATCCCAGTCTCCCCCAGTAGAGGGTGAGCGATTGAGATATCCTCTATGTTCACCCCGGCGCTTCCGACCGCTGTTGTCACACCGCTTATCACGCCCGGCCTATCCGGAACGGGAATGGAAACCTCATATAAATCGGATATCTCCCGACCTGCCTTGATTGAGATTTCAATACGCGACTTTCTCGCTTTCTCGAATTTTTCTCTCAGCGACTCGTAATCTTCTTCCTCAAGAATTCTCACTAAATCTAATATCCTTGAAGAGTAGTCCTCAAGCCTTTTAATAATGAAATCCCTGTTGGCCATGCAGATATCTATCCACAACTCAGGCTTGCTCGCTGCTATTCTCGTCATATCCCTAAATCCGCCCGCTACAATCGTGAATAGGTTCTCCATGGATTTCCGCTCGTCGGCCGCCATATCCATGAGCAGAAGGGAAATTAGATGCGGAACGTGGCTTATGGTAGCCATTGCTCTGTCGTGAGATACGGGGTCCATCGAAAGAACCCGCGCGCCCATTTTTGTCAGCAACGCATGTAGTCTCCGAAAAGAGTCGGTGTGGGTTCTTTCCGTTGGAGTGAGAATGTAGTATGAGTCTTTGTACAGATCGGGCCTAGCGGATTCGACCCCCGATTGCTCGGAGCCCGTCATCGGGTGTCCCCCGATATAATGTATTTTTTCTGTACAAAGTTTTTCCATCTCGGTTACGAGCTTCACTTTCGCCGAGCCAATATCCGTTACCACCACTCCATCTTTCAGCGAGTCTCGAATCTCGCGGAAAACGCTCACAACTGAACCCACAGGTGTTGCGATGACCAGAAGGTCGCAGTCAGCCGCAGCTTCTACAGGGTTTTCACAAACCTCGTCGGCTACCTGGAGCTCCAACGCTTTTTGTCTTGTCTGGGGGGAGATGTCATAGCAGGAGACGTGCTCGGCAAGCCTTTCGGCTTTTAGCGCAAGGGCGAAGGAGCCGCCCATCATTCCGGTACCGATAACCGCCACCTTGCCAAACTCGTGAAGCATGAGCAGCGTTCCTGTCTCAAATGCCGGACTAAATAACCCTGCCAACAGCAGGGGCAAGCTTCTTTAAATCTTCCATCATGCGCTCAAACTCGTTGAAGTCCAGAGCTTGCGGTCCGTCGCATAGGGCGGTCTTGGGATCAGGATGAATTTCAACCATGACTCCATCCGCTCCAGCCGCCAAAGCCGCTTTCGCCAGATCAGCTATGATCTCTCTTTTCCCGGTGGCGTGACTCGGGTCAACTATAACCGGCAAATGGCTCAAGCGCTTAATGATAGGAACGGAACTCAAATCCAGGGTATTCCTTGTAGCAGTCTCGAAAGTCCTTATCCCTCTTTCGCAAAGAATCACGTTGCGGTTACCCCCTCTAACTATGTACTCGGCCGCCATCAGCCACTCTTCAACGGTCGCCGACATGCCTCTTTTAAGCATGACAGGCTTTTGCTGCATCCCCACTTCCCTCAAAAGAAGAAAGTTCTGCATATTCCTCGCGCCTATTTGAAGCATGTCCACATAATTGGCTACCATTACAACGTGTCTTACGTCCAAAACTTCTGTAACCACTGGAAGTCCGGTGATTGATTTAGCCCTGTTCAGAAGCCTTAAGCCCTCCTCGCCCAACCCCTGAAATGAGTAAGGTGATGTTCTCGGTTTAAAAGCGCCGCCACGCAACATCGCGGCGCCGGCACCGCTGACTTTTCTGGCGCAGGTCATCAACTGGTCCTCGCTCTCGATCGCGCAAGGACCCGCGATCACGCAGAATTGCTCTGAGCCGAACTTGGCGGGACCCACCTCAACAACCGTATTTTCGGGATGGAATTCTCTGCTAACTAGTTTGTAAGGTTTCATCACGGGCATGACTTTCTCCACGCCCGGCATTGCAGCCATGGGTAACTGGTCGATCTTCTCTTCGTCTCCAATCACGCCGATGATGGTGCGGAACTCGCCCTTTGAGAGGTGAGCCTCCAGCCCAGATTCGTGAATCTTGTCAATGACGCTTTGTATCTCCTCTTCGGTAGCGTCGCTTTTCATGACCACAATCATTTTTTACACCCCTCTTTTGGTAAGCTTTAGCGCGCCCCTTTATTGTTGATTACTCGGGTAAGTCCGTTCTCAACTGCCTGGCTTCTTTGAGATAGACATGTCTTAGTTGTTCTCTTGCCTTTTCTGTATAAATGAGCATCATTGCTCTCACAATCATGGGAATGGAACCCTCAACCGCGATTTCGCGCGCACACATGACAGGTATATGGCTCAGACCTATTTTCCTCATGGCGGCGGCAGGAAATTCAGCGCTAATGTCTTCTGTTGCGGTGAAGAATACAAAGATTATGTCATCAGTTGCGACATCATTTCTGTCCAGCATCTCCTCGAGAAGTTCAGCGGTGGCGCGGATGACATCGTCCTTCGTGTTTGAGTCAACGCTTACGGCTCCCCTTAAAGCCCGAACTCTCATTTTACCTCCTCTTTTTCGTTCGAACCTCAGACATCAATCCCTGTTGCTCTGTAGAGCATTTTGACCTCTTCGGGGGTAAGCTCCCTTATTTCACCCGTCTTCAGTGAGCCGATATGTATCGAGTCGATCCTAACCCTGCTCAGTTCGTATACCTTGTATCCGAGTTGAGCAAACGATCTTCGTATTTGCCTTTTTCTTCCTGTATAAATGACCATTTTCACAAGAGCGCGTCTGCCCCTGACCGCCACAACCGAGACCTCAGCGGGACCCGTATTGCCTTCCTCGAGGTCAACCCCTTTTCGCAGAACCGAGACATCTTTTGGAGTGAGAACTGGCTCAATTTCAATCAGATACTCCCTGGGAACTCCGTAACGCGGATGTGTTACTCTATTTGCCAGAAATCCGTCGTTTGTTAAAAGTATAAGCCCGCCGGAATCCATGTCCAGCCTTCCGACCGGAAAAAGCCTGAAACGCTCACGGATGTGTTCGGGAACAAAATCCATGACCGTCTTTCGCCGATGAGAGTCAAATGTTGCCGTAATCACCCCCCTCGGTTTATTTAATATCAAATACTTTCGCTCGCAAGTCTTATCAATAGGTATTCCGTCTATTCTAATGTCATCCTTGTCCCATGAGGCTTTATCTCCAAGAACAGCCTTTTTGCCGTTGACCGTGACTCTTCCCTGTGCGATCAACGCTTCGCTGGCTCTTCTTGAGGCGATGTCCGCCCTAGCGAGTATCTTTTGTATCCTCTCCTTCTTCTCCACTCTCAGACCGCATTCCTCCATCAGATATTTCCTGGGAGAAAACTCGGCGGATTTTAGCAACCGTTTCATCATCCGGTGCGAAGGATTCCAGATCCGGCAGGTCATCGATGGAATTTAACCCGAAACGTTCAAGAAACTTTCTTGTTGTAGAGTAGAGAACTGGAGAGCCGGGACCAGTTCCCCTTCCAACCGGCTCAATAAGACCCCTGTCTTCAAGTGTTTTCATGACTCCCTCAGATTGCACACCTCTTATCTCTGAGACGGTTGACCTGCTTACTGGTTGCAGATATGCGACTATAGCCATTGTTTCCAAAGCTGCCTTTGTCAGTCTCGGATTGTACTGATGCCTTATGAGTTTGGAGACATACTGCGATACCTCTTTTTTTGTGTAAATTCCGAAACCGCCAGCCACTTCTCGAATCACCAGCCCGCTTGTGGGGCTGTCATAGTTCTCAGATAGTTTATTTACAATCTCCCGGACAGCGCCCGGTTCAAAACCGGTAATTTCACTGATTTGACCCACCGATAAGGGCTGCGCAGAAACAAAGAGAAGAGCCTCGATAACGCTTATCTTCTCGGGTTCGCCATACCTTTCGGGCTCTAAACGTTCTTGCATGGACGATGAATCGTCTTTGGATACAACTGAATCTTTACCACTACCGGGAAGCGGGCCGACTTCTCCGGATGACGCTTGCGGGAAATCGGCCTTTACGGTTTTCGATTCGCCGCTTTCATTCCAACATCCAAGAGATTCAGAGTTTTTCGTATTTTCGATATTTTTCTTATCTTCCGCACTCGTATCCATATTCGCTACCCGCCATTCCTCAAAAGACACATACTAAAAATCTACGAACCGGCAAAACTACCATCCTGGCATTGCGTGTCAGCAACCAGGCGTTATTCTGAACTGGTCTTTTCCATTCCTGCATTCTCAAATTTATCCGTATCGCGCGCGGAAATCTCTATCTCGCCGAAGATTTTTGGCTGTCTTAAGGAAACCTCTCCATTTTTAAACAGTTCCAGCAGCGCCAGAAACGCGGCTATTACCTCTATTTTTGATCCAAGGTCTCTGGTAATCTCGGTGAAATTCGTAACGGGCTTTGCTCTTAAGATTTTCCGTATTTTATTTATGTGTTCAGCAATCGAAACCCTGATCGGGGCGATATACGAAGTATCGACAACCGCGCTCAAGTTTTCGCAAAGCAAATCCATCAGCGCAGATGCCAGCCTTTCCGGCGAAATCCCTTCGAACGGGTCAGGATAAAGGTGGGAATAAGTGGATTCAAGCTCTCTCATGCTGGAAAAGCTCAAACCGTGTTCCGCGTATTGCGCCTCGAGCCAATCGGCCGCGTTCCTGAACTTCGTGTAGTTTATCAACTTCTCGGCAAGCTCGCTTGAGGCCGTCTGGGCTTCCTCGTCGAGGCTTTCACCGTCCTCGGGCTTTATAAGCGCTTTCGCTTTTATAAGCAAAAGCGTGGCGGCAATGAGGAGGAACTCCGTTGCCGACTCGAGATCAAGCCTATCCGCAGACCTGATATGCGCTATGTATGACTCGGTAATATCTGCAAGCGGAACGTCGCAGATATCAAGCTCTTTACGGAGTATCAGCTGTAGAAGAAGGTCAAAGGGCCCTTCGAAAACTTCAATCTTAACATCGAAGCTCAAACGGCAGACCTCCTCAAACCCTCGCTATCTTGACCGATCTTCTGACCTCTTCGAGAGTCTCGCTCGCGATCAGCTTCACCTTTTTAGCGCCGTCCGATAGTATTTGTGCTACAACCGATTCATCGCTATATAGAGTTTTTCTCCTTTCTTTGAATGGGGAAAGGTCATCGGCGATCACTTTTGCAATCTCATCTTTGCAAGCAGTGCAGCCTATTTTTGCCATCCTGCATTCCCGAGCTCTTTCCTCAGAAGATACCATGTTCGGGTAAGCCCGATACAGGTCAAAGACCGAGCAGACCTCGGGATGACCCTTATCGCTGCGTCTGACCCGCGCCGGGTCTGTTATCATCTTCCTGACCTTCTGGCGGATTACCTCCTCCTCGTCCATCAAATCGATATAGTTGCCGTAACTTTTTGACATCTTCCTGCCGTCCGTACCTGGTATCCTCGGTACTTTGGAGAGAATCGGTCTGGGCTCGGGAAAAATAGAACCATACAGCATGTTGAACTTTCTTGCAATTTCCCTTGTCAGTTCCAGATGCGGAATCTGGTCCTCCCCGACCGGAACTTCCTCTCCCTTCACGATTAGGATGTCGGCGGCCATTAAAACTGGATACCCAAGAAATCCGTATGTGTTCACAACGCGTTCGTCGAGCTCTCTGAGCTGCTGTTTGTAAGTTGGGCATCTTTCAAGTTCCCCGAGCGATATTATCATTGAGAAGTAAAGCATCAATTCGGGTATGGCTTGAATATCAGATTGTCGGTAAATGGTGCAAACTCCTGGGTCCAGACCCGCGGCAAGCCAGTCAAGAACCATCTCTTGGGTGTAAGTCCAAAGCATAGAGGTATCTCTGTATTCAGTCGTCAAAGCATGCCAGTCAGCAACGAAGAAATAGCAATCCCGCATCTTTTGTAAGTTTGTCATAACCTTCAGGTTGCCGTGATAGTGACCGAGGTGGAGCCTGCCGCTCGGTCGGTACCCGCTCACAACCCTTCCAGTCCCGCTTTCCAATTCATACACCTCTCTGAGCGTTGACTTGAAATTGAAAGCTTACAGAAACGCAAAACATGATTTATGATTCACGGTATGGCTAAAGCGCGAAACTAACAGGCCCGAAAATAACCCGCTCGATTAACGAGAAAATAGGGTTCATCCAGCTGAAAAACACACCGCCGAGAAGGTAGATAAACAAAATGATTATCAAAAAACCGTATCTGCTAATCTGATTGTAAGCCCTCCTCGCGTCGGGGGGAAGAAAGTATGACAAGACGTGAGAGCCGTCCAGCGGCGGCACGGGAATAAGGTTAAAAAACCCGAGAACGACGTTTATTACAGCTATGTAAAATAAGAGTTCAAAAAGATTGACCCACCCTCCGCTTCCGGATATGTTCGCAACACCTTGCGGCGCATAGAAACTCAAATTGAAGACAACTCTTAATAGCAAAGCCAGCAGGGAGATAAACAACGCAATCGCGAAGTTCGTGAGCGGGCCGGAAAGAGCTATTAACATCATATCCCTTCTGGGTTTTCTCAAGAAAAACGGGTTTACCGGCACAGGTTTAGCGTAGGCGAAAGCAAATCTGCCTCCGCTGAGCACCAGAAGCAGGATCGGCATGAGAAGTGTCCCAATCGGATCAACATGAGCAATAGGGTTTAGGGTAAGTCTTCCCGCGTTTCTTGCCGTGGGATCACCCCTTAGGTCCGCGATCTTTCCGTGCATGTACTCATGGAAAATCGCCCCGATTATCAGGCCTATAAGGAAATATGTCGTTCTTCTCCAGTCCATTTAACGCGCTCCAGCAGTTTTGAAAGTGAATTATCACATAATTCTCTCACATTCAAACCAATCCTCTTCTCACAGCCATGAAAGAATACAAGAATCAGCTTGGTTTAGAAAGTGAGGATATCCGTTAAACCAAGGAGTGGTCTGCGCCTAAGCTCTCGGGTGCGCTCTTCTGTAAACTTCTCTTAAGTGACTTGTAGTCACGTGGGTGTAAATCTGTGTTGTGGAAACACTTGAATGCCCGAGCAGCTCCTGAACCACAACAAGGTTTGCGCCGCATTCGAGAAGATGCGTGGCAAAGCTATGCCTCAATATATGTGGGGTTACGACATCGCCAAGCCCACATGACTCGGAGTGTTTTTTGATTATTTTCCAGCACCCCTGCCTTGTCAGACGCCCTCCCCTCGCGTTCAAGAAGAGAGCCTGCTGTTTTGAGCTCCGTGCAAGCCTCGGTCTTGATTCTTGAAGATACTTTTTTAATGCTTCTTGAGCCTTCCTGCCAAAAGGAACGATTCTGTACTTACCCCCTTTTCCTTTGAGGAAAACCATTCTCTCGTCCAAATCAACGCTTGAGAGGTTCAGTGAAACAAGCTCTGATATCCTCATGCCCGTAGCGTATAAGAACTCAAGGATAGCTCTGTCTCGAACGCCAGTATCGTCCAGCGGAGGAGCGCTTAGCAGCTCTTCCATCTGGGTCATGGTAAGAACCTTGGGAATGCGTCTCGGTATCTTTCTGGATGGCAGACTTCCCGTTGGGTCGGAAGGCGCGTAACCGTGGGTGACAAGAAACTTGTGATATGAGCGAATGGCGCTTGTCATCTGCGCAATGGAACTCGCTGAATAGCCTTTCTCTCCTGTGCTTGTGAGCGTTCCGAGGTAAGATTCGACACAAATCCTGTCGATATCTTTCAGCCTGGCAATGTTTCTCGAATCGAGATATTCAAGATAGCGGACTACCGCTCTTCTGTAAGCCTCGATGGTGTTTTCCGACAAGCCACGCTCAACTCTCAAATAGTTGAGAAAATCCCGCGCCGACTCGATAAGCTCGCCGTTGCCCGATTTTTTTATTTCCATTCCCTTTCAGTAAAAAGCAAAAACATAATTTTCGTTCCCAATGGAGACTCAAAGGATTAGTAACGCGAATCTGTCAAACTTCCGTGCTAAGCGCTATCCTCCAAGACAAGCCATGTGAGCGCTATGCCAATTATGCTTTTTGCGTCCCTTAGCTCTCCGGAGGAAATCATTTCCATCAGTTTTCCGATCGGATGCGTCTCTATTTTGAGAAATTCGTCGGCGTCAGATTCGCCTTCCTCAGGCTCCAATTGCCTGGCAAGGTACAGAAAAAACCTTTCATCGCTGTATCCCGGAGAATTGTAAAATTCTGCCAATTTAATGAGTTCTTTTGGTCTCATGCATATTTCCTCAATAAGTTCCCTTAGCGCGCACTCCTCAGGTGGTTCGCTCCAGTCAAGCTTACCCGCGGGGATTTCTAACAGCTCATCATCAACAGCATTCCTGTACTGCCTGACCATGATGACGCTATTGTTTTCAAGGAGCGGGACTACACCCACCGCGCCCGGATGCTCGACCCTGTCCCAAAGCGTGATCCTACCGTCCGGCAGCATCACTTTGTCGCGATACACGCTGATAATCTTTCCCTCATATACCTTTTCACTTTCGCTTATCATCGCACTCTCCGTTCGCTTTACTTTGCGGGTCTGACATTGCATCAGAGGCGAGAATCCCCGCGGCGCCGGCCGCCATGAAGAACTCAGGATCATCATCCAGTCCCCTGCCCATGGAACTGGGCTTCAGGTCGCACTCCTTGAGGAGGTCCAAGACGAGCGAGCAGTCAACTTCGCGAACTTCGTGCCGCGATTTTATTCCGGAATCCTCCAGTTGTGACATGATGATTTTTCGGCGATCGTCTTCAAGTTTCGGAACCCCCACAAACGCGCGCGCCAGTGACATCACGCTCAGGACAGAAATACTGTGATGACTAACCCCTCTGTGCCGGGACCGCGGATCGGCAAAAGATATCCTCAGTATCCCGATCGGTTTACCTCCGAGCGCCCAAGCGCAATTTATTATGTCAGCCTGTTCCAATCCAGTGAAACCGAGAGCGCTGCCCGTCCCGACAATTCCTGGACCCATTATGACCACAGCCACATCAGCTTTTAAGTGTTTCCTCGAGGCAGAAAGTGCACCGGCTAAAGTAACCGCTTCGAAGTCACCACCGAAGGCGTGACCGGTGGTAATGACTGCGTCAATGTCCCCATTCTCTTTTAGAAAGCCGACAGTCCTGCTGAAGCCTGCCGGGAGGCAGCCTCCGTCCGTCATAACATAGAGAATTTTTGCCTGCGGTTGAAGATGCTTTAGTGTAATGACAGCCGGCAAAAGCTGGCTATGAACTGAACCAGCTATAACCGGCATCCCTGAAAGAGCGTTCTTTGTTTCCTCAGGAGGCGCTTCCGCGTCATGCACAATCTCCTCGATTGCTTCCACGTTTAACTGCAGAGGCGTGTACCGGAGTTTCATGATATGTCCTAAGTTCGTAACCGAATGGGTGGGTCTGCTAAGATTCCACACAACAAAATGGTAACCGCCTGATCCGAGACGAAGTTCCACGGCGGTCGTGTTCAAGACCACGGTGTCGCCGGGCTGAGCGCTTCCAACAAGAGTGTCAATAGACAGGGCTTTCGCGAGGCTGCCATCATCCATGCGCACATCGAGCTCAGATATCGATTCATTCCATTTCTTCCGTGATATCACGACTGCTCTACCGTAAGATGGCATACTCAACACACCGCGCAGCACAAAAATTGAAAGCTTTTAAATTCTGATTGGAATCGGTATGACACCTCTCAAACATTCCCTCAGCGAGAGAATTCCTCAAAACTGCTATGAAAGTAAACATGCTTAATAAAACCAAAGTGCAGAAGCAAACGGTCTTCTTGCCCTCACTTCGCGGCGCTTATTTCACCCGCATCCTCAATATGCTCCTGCGTCATCATCCTCTTTCTGTTGAACGCCGCGGCAACGAACTCTCGGAATAACGGGTGGGGTCGCAGGGGACGGGATTTGAACTCTGGATGGAACTGGCAGGCAACAAACCACGGGTGGTCTGGTATCTCAAGAATTTCGACAAGCTTTCCATCCGGTGACGTTCCTGAAAAAACAAGACCCACCTCCTCAAGCCTTCCCCTTAACGCATTGTTGACCTCGTAACGGTGTCTGTGCCTTTCGTAAACCATTTCCTCGCCGTACGCCTCCCACGCTTTGCTGCCGCGCATGAGTTTACACGGATACAAACCGAGCCTCATTGTCCCGCCAAGATGACTGATGCCCCTTTGATGTTCCATAAGGTCAATCACCGGGTAGGGCGTATTAGGATCGAACTCAGACGAGTTTGCCCCCTTCATTCCCACAACATTGCGCGCGTACTCAATTACCGCGCACTGAATACCCAAACAAAGCCCGAGGAAAGGTATCTTGTTTTCCCTTGCGTACTTTATCGCCAAAATCTTTCCCTCGATTCCTCTCACTCCAAATCCACCCGGAACCAGAATACCGTGCACTTGCCTCAAGTGTTCCAAGCACCTCTCGTCTTCGAGACTGTCTGAGGCCACCCAGACCGGTATCACCTTTAAATTGTATTTGACGCCGGCATGAACAAGCGCTTCGACGATGCTTATGTATGCGTCGGGAAGGTCAACGTACTTCCCGACGATAGCGATCTTTATATCCTCCCTGGGGTTCTTTATCTTCCGCACAAGTTCTTCCCACCCAGCCAAGTCAGGCTCCCTGGAGGGAAGACCAAGATGCCTGACGATATATCCATCCAAACCCTCGCGGTGAAGCATCAAAGGAACCTCGTAAATCGTCTCGGCGTTTATTGCCGAGACAACCGCTTCCTTGTCGGTGTCGCAGAATAAGGCTATCTTTTCCTTCACGTCACTGGTGATCGGCCTGTCCGATCTGCATACAATCGCGTCAGGCTGGATGCCGAGACTTTTCAGCTCTTTGACGCTGTGCTGCGTGGGTTTTGTCTTCAACTCCCTGGATGTCTCCAGATAAGGAACGAGCGTGACATGAACGTAAAAAACATTCTCATGTCCCAGGTCCTTCCTCATCTGGCGTATAGCCTCCAAGAAAGGTTGTCCCTCGATGTCTCCAACCGTGCCGCCCACTTCGCTTATCGCAACTTGAACATCACTGCTAGCGCAAAGTTTCCTTATTCTCCTTTTAATCTCGTCGGTAATATGCGGAATGACCTGCACCGTCGCACCGAGGAACTCACCCTTGCGCTCGCGGTTTATTACAGCCCCGTAAACCGTCCCCGTGGTAACGTTGCTGTCCCTACCCAGGTTAACGTCAACAAACCTTTCGTAATGTCCTATATCAAGATCAGTCTCAGTGCCGTCATCAGTTACGAATACTTCCCCGTGCTGGAATGGATTCATGGTGCCAGGGTCAACGTTTATGTAGGGGTCAATTTTTTGCATTATCACGTTTAGCCCTCTAGCTTTGAGCAATAATCCTATGCTGGCAGCGGTTATGCCTTTTCCAAGCGATGAAACCACTCCGCCGGTCACGAAGATATGTTTAGCAGGCATCAAACCTCCCGTTATCTAACACGAGACCTGATACAGTGTCTTTCGTCGAATTACTTCTGACTCCTCTACTCCCAGCTCTTTCTACCAGCATTATCAATCCAAGATAGAATCTTGCTCGACTCTATGATCTTTGTGAACGAATACCACTCTGAAAGAAGGTTCAGAAAAGCCACAATGATTAAAGCAACGATCCTCCATGGTAAAGACTCAATCAAACCCGCACAGATACCAAAACCTATTGTAGCACCTATTACGTTGGACCCAGCATCTCCCATCATATGAATTTCCCGCAGGTCTCCGGGGAAAAGCGCCAGAGCGATACCGGCGGACGCGCAAACGGGACATAATACCCCAGCGCCGCTATCCTTGAGAAGAAAAACCACAAGACCGAACAGCGGGAAGAACGCTTTCAGGGCTCGTCCTGGTCTCATGTCCAATAGGTTGAAAAGGTTTGCGCTCAGTGCAGTAATTGAGGCATTGACCAGAACTTCCCAGCGCGGAACGCTATAAGGGAGTAATACAGCGATCGAGAGAGCAAATCCGCCCATTGCCTTCAGCGCCCCCGTTGTAATTCTCCCGCGCGCAAGCGAACCAATATGTCCGCCAAAACCCTTTTGATGGGAAGTACCGAAAACATCATCCGTAAGACCCAGCATGCACATACCGGAAAGAAGGGCATAAACCCTTATCCAGCCATCTGACTTATCTCTTATAAAGGGTATGAGAGCGCTTGCAAGAAACATCAGGACCATACATGGAAAAAAGACTATGCCAGCGTATCCGGGAATTTCCCTTCCCGCGTAATTGGGCTTCAGGAAGGGTCGGGTGCCCATCAAATCCTTCAATAGGAAAAGAAAACCAACTGCTAGCGCAAAAGCGCCAAAGAAACATGCTGTTGCTTTAATCGCAATCATTTACCACCAAACAATCGCCTTGATAAAGCAAAAAATATGTCTATAAATTGCTTTCCTCTATGGACAAACCCTGCTATGTCCCTTCCCGTCTCGCGATGGGACATATCGGTGGGTATTTCGCTCACCCTCAAGCCCGACCTCAAGGCATCAACTGTCATGCCAACCTCAATCCCAAAACCCGGGTCGAACGGAAAAGTCGCGCTGAAAGCTTTCCTGTTCATTGCCCTCTGCCCAGATATAGGCGAGGTAAACTCCCTGCCGGTAAGCCTTTTGATACCGAATCTGGCAAGACCCTTTACGAAACCAAACCCCCCTTTTCTCGTAGGCGGGGGGAAAGAAGCCACCGCGAGATCTGTTTCATCATTAAGGGTCGCCTCCAGTAGAACGCGTGCACGAGCTGCGTGAGCTCCGAGGTCACCGTCTATCAACAGGAGGTAACCGAAATCAAAGTGGGGTAACACGCGGTTTATCGAACTGCCTTTTCCGAGATTCTCTCCGTTGCGAATAACCCTGACGCCCATCCGGGCGGCCTCGAGAGACGTACGATCCGAAGAGTGGTCGTCCAATACCACCACCGAATCAATCGCTTCTATTTCAAGAAGCGCGGCGATCGTGGAGGCTATAATACCTTCCTCGTTGAACGCAGGAACCAGACATAACGTCTTAACCGTCCCATTATTCATTGAACAGGCTCCGGAATCAGTCTATCAGCGCTTCGGGTCCTCCCGTAGTTTCCGCCTCTCCCCTCCAAAGCTATTACCATGGCTACCTGACCGGGGACCGTATCCACGCGCTCCACTGTTGAAGCTCCCGACTCCCTTAGCACGGACAATACATCTTCGCTTGTTTTCTCGCCGCTAGCGCCGAGCACCGCGAATCCCCGTGCAACGAATTGCCTGACGAGCTCGCCCTCAAATGCATCAATTCTCTCTTTCGCGATTTTTTCCCTCTCGGAAATAAATACGCATCCGGATGGTAGAGCTTGAAACTCACCTGAAATTTCGAGGACTCCTATTCTTTCGAGCTCCTTAAGCATGTTCGGGTTTACAAGCGTGACCACCTGATTGACGATCTCCTCAAGTGCTTTCTTTTTTAAAACAGTCGCATCATCGGATATGCCGAAAAACTGGACAAGATTTCTTCTCACGTCTGCGTTTTCAAAGACATCATCGCCCGCAAGTTTAATATTAAATACGACCGTTCCGCCCGCTGAGGCAATCGAGTCCCTCACTGAGGCGAGGGTTGCGTCTCCAACGCCGTCGATGAAGATTAGCGTAAAAGACCTGGCCGAAAGCCTTCCCGAAATAAGATATTCTTTCGCCTGGCTTGCGAACTCCATATACACTTTTAGCTCGCTGTTCAGTTCTTTGTTGCTCTCCCTAATCTCGCCGAAAGTCTTCTTGAGCGAATCGATCTCTGCCTTTTGCTCCGCTATAAGACCTCTTTCAACCAGAGTTGTCCCGAGAAGTATCCCTATACCCAGGGCGAGAAGAACGGCAACCAGGGAGATCACGTGATAGCGTATGTCAATCAAATTAAACCCCCCGAAATTAAATAAGGCTTTGCAGTTTCAGTATCCATACTTGAAATCTCATCGCGAGAATTGTGAGGAACTGGCGCACAGGCTCGGAAAAAGCAATGACTATCGAAATCGTTATCAACGCAGCGAGGACCATTATGATTAGGTGCCAGCTTCTTACCCGCTGCTGATATATCTTGCTCAACCCCTTGGCGTCAACGAGCCGTGAACCAACGCGCAGCCTGACAAGAAAAGTGCTCGACATGCCTTTCCTGTCTTTATCAAGATACTCAATGAGGTTTGAATGCCCGCCAACGAGTACTATAAGGTCCGCCCCGAGTTCGTAAGCGAGCAGCATGGCAACGTCCTCGCTGGTCCCGGGATAGCTGAAAACCGAACCGCTGACTCCCAACTCCTTAAGTCTTTTCATTCCAGGAACCCTTCCGTCGGGGTAGCCATGAACAACGAGCTCTGCCCCCGAAAGAAGCGCCCTATCGCTTACGCTGTCCATGTCGCCAACAATCATTTGTGGTCTGTAGCCCATTTCCAGCAAAGCATCGGCTCCACCGTCAACCGCGAGCAGTACGGGCTTGAACTCCCTTATGTAAGGCTTAAGGGCGGCAAGGTCTTTTTTGAACTCATATCCCCTCACTACAACAAGAACATGTTTCCCTTTAATTTTTGTCTTAATCTCCGGGAGGATTACTGAATCGAAAAGAATCCCTTTCTCCATTTTTATCAACTCAAGCGTGTTAGACGCGAATTCCTCGAGGTGAAAAGAGAGATTCTCCTTGCTCTCCTCCATAAGCGTTTGAACCTGCGCGATCGTAAGCGCTTTCCCTTGAGCAACGACCTCTCCGCTCAGATAGATTTTGCCGTCCTCTATCTGTAACCTGTCTCCCTCGCGAACAGCCTCGAATATACCCGGTCCCACACCGTCAACAAGGTGGATTTCCGATAAGAGAAGTATGTACGGACCAGCGTTCGGATAGCGTCCGCTTATGGATTTTGAGGCATTGACAACGCAAGTGGGTCTTGCTTCAACCAGAGATTCGGCTGAAACCCTGTCCAAATCTTCATGATCAATAATGGCAATTTCCCCAGGGCGCAATCTCTTTACGAGATTCTTTGTTCTCCGGTCGAGCCTTGCGTTACCTTCAATTATGTTGACCATGGCTTTTGAATAGAATTCCACCAACCGATCAATTAACAGATATTACTGATACGGATTATCTCACATCCTCAGACTGTTTTCTTACCTGCGACCTTTTCAACAGATCGCGTGCATGCTTCACGGTTGCGTCTCTTCCCGTGGAATCGCCCAGCATCCGGCATATCTCAAGAATTCTGCCTTCGCCATCGAGAGGAAGAATCTGAGTGTTTGTTTCTCCTTTCGCTCTTGTTTTGCGCACGCTGTACTGATGCTCAGCATAAGCCGATATCTGCGGCATGTGTGTTACGCAAAATATCTGGTGATAGGAACTCAGAGCACGAATCTTCTCCCCCACTTTACCGGCCGTTTCACCCCCTATCCCCGTATCAACCTCATCAAAGATCAAAACAGGTATGCGGTCTGAGTCCGCCAGGACTATCTTCAACGCTAACATCACTCTTGACATCTCGCCGCCCGAAGCGATTTTGCGCAGCGGTCCAAGTTCGCCATCGGCTTCAGACGAAAACAAAAATTCAACCGAGTCAAACCCGTAGGGACCGCAGGATTCTATGCACAAGGAATCGCTTTTCGCCATTCCGTCTTTTCTCTTTATTGAAACTTCGAACCTGGCGCTTCCGAGCTCAAGGTCATTCAATTCCCTTAACGCGGCTTTCGAAAGCGAGACCGCGGCTTTTTTCCGGTTTTCGGAAAGCCTTTGAGCCAGGCTGAGGACAGTGTGTGCTCGAGAGTTGATTTCGGCGGTTATACCCTCAACCCTTGAACACTCGCTATCAATTCTCTCAAGCCTCTTTGCGGCTTCATCTCTGTAAGAGATAACTTCATCCAGGGAGGTGCCGTAGGTTCCGTATTTCCTTATGAGCTCCCGGAGCAACGTTATCCTGTGCTCCAGTTGTTCGAGCTGGCCAGGATCCATCTCCTTATCGAGAACGTACCGCTCGAGGTCCTGGGAAATTTCCTCAAACTCGAAAAGGATTTCCGAAAATTTCTCAGATATCCCATCGAACCACTTATCTTTCTCGGAGGCTCTTTTGGTTTCCTCAAAAACCCGGAGAAGTAAATCCCTTATAGACGGGTAGCCGGGGTCCTCTGCCACCATTAATTGTTGAATCGCTTTCGCGCTCTTGATAAGCTCTCTGGCGTTCCGCAAAACGCCCGCCCTTTGTTCAAGCTCATCAAGCTCCCCGGGCTTGGGTGCGGCATTATCTATCTCGCTGACCGCATGCCCGAGAAATTCCCTCTCCCTTTCCACACGCTCAGGGTCATACGTTATGTTTCTCAGTTCACGCTCCAAAGCCTTAAGACGTGAATACTCCCTTGAGTACTCGCCAAGAAGCTTCAGGTGTTCGGGACCGGCGAATCTGTCCAGGTATTCTATGTGCACGTTGCTTTTAAGCAGCGACTGGTGAGCGCTCTGACCATGTATATCAACGAGCATCTCACCTAACTCAGCAAGCGTTCCTATTGAGCAAATCCTGCCGTTAAGCGCACTTCTTCCCTTGCCTTGCTTCGAGATTGTTCTCCAAAGCGTGATTTCGGTTTCACCCTCACTGACAAAACCGGATTCAATTAGCCTGCCGAGTGTCTCCGGAAACATCCTCAAGTCAAACTGGCAGCTGAGGTTCGCCTCACCTGCCCCCTTTCTGATCTGCACGGAATCGGCGCGATCGCCAAGCAGCAAACCAATGGCTCCAATGAGCACGGTTTTTCCCGCCCCCGTTTCACCGGTAAGAGCGTTGAATCCGGGCTTAAATTCAATCTTTATGCTTTTTATCAAAGCAAAATCTTCTATTTCCAGATAGGTGAGCATTGAAATACCCTGTTATCTCGCACCGGGATAGGTGAGAAACTTCTCCCTCAATGTCCGATAAAAAGTGGAACCCTCAAGTTCTACAAGATGAACGACCCTTTCAGAGCCGTAAATCTCCACGCTGGAATCAGGCGATATCTCCTCCTCTGTATGCCCGTCAACACTGACTGCAAGTCTCTCCTTTTCTCCCTCCAGCCGGACGGTCACCACGTCTGACCAGTTCAGAACCATTGGTCTTGAAAACAGCATGTGAGCACAGATAGGCGTCATCAACACACATTTTATCCCGGGCGTTACTATTGGCCCCCCCGATGAAAGGGAGTATGCGGTTGAGCCTGTTGACGTTGCGAATATGAGCCCATCGCCCGAATATCTCATAAAGAACTCTCCATTGATATACGTGTTTAAGTGAATGAGCCTTTCCCTTTGTATTTTGCCTATAACAACTTCGTTTAAAGCCTTATGCTCAACGGTCGGGTTATTAGAGTTTAGCCTGCAGCCCAACATAGATCTCTCGCTTAAGCGAAACTCTTCCCTGTACAGCATCTCGCAAGCGGTGTCAGCATCATGCATCTCAGCAGAGGTCAGAAAACCGATCTTCCCTATATTTATGCCCATCACGGGAACGTCAAGGTCAATTTTTTCCATTACAGAGACAGCGTGTAGAACAGTTCCATCACCGCCCAGGACCACAACGCAGTCTATTGGTTGTTCCTGCTTGTCCTGAAAGCGAAATGCGTCCTCCATGCTGAGAGCGCGGGCATCTTCCTCGAGGAAATAACATTTGACCCCGAGGCTCGCAAACTTAGACAAGACTTTCTTAGCAAACTCCCCTATCCCTTGCTTGCTGACGTTGGGAACGATGAGCACCCTTTTGCATTCGCCGTAACCATACATATTCGCCATTTCGCTCTCCAAGATAAGCCCGGAGCCAGCCCGCGTGAACGGACGGCTTAATCACAACCACCTTCGTCCAGTAGTATTGAAAATCCTCTTTGGGTCAAACCAAATGACCACGCGTGGCAAATTTTTTTTGGGCTTCAGCCACTGCCTTTTGAATCTCGATTCTTGATACCAAACATGAGCCGAATCCCTTAAGATGCACGAAGAACTCCACATTCCCACCGGGACCTCTTATCGGGGAGAACGTCACTGCCTTAAGTGATAGCCCCTCTTCGAGCAACCATTGCCAAAGCGATTCAAGCACGCGCGCATGAACGGCAGGGTCCCTGATGACTCCACCCTTACCCACATCTCTTCTGCCCGCCTCAAACTGGGGCTTAACGAGCGCTACGATCTCTTTCGGGTCCTCAAGAACATCGAGCACGGCGGGTAGAACCTTCCTTAGCGAGATAAAGGAAACGTCAATGACCGCCATATCCGGCTTGAAAGGGAGGTCAGCTCTTTTCAAGTATCTCGCGTTCTTCCCCTCAAGCACAAAGACTCTCGGATCATTCCTCAGTTTCCAGTGGAGAAGTCCTTTACCCACATCAACAGCGATGACGCCTCGAGCCCCCATTCTTAAAAGGCAGTCTGTAAATCCACCCGTTGAAGAACCGACATCGAGCACATTTCTTCCCGCCACTTCAGCACCAAAAGATTTTAATGCGTGCTCAAGTTTGAAACCACCGCGAGAAACGTATTCTTCCCCTTTAGTCTGGACCTCTATTCTCTGGTCTTGAGTTACCTGCGTACCAGGCTTTGTTATTATTCTTCCGTCAACAAGGACAGCGCCAGCCATTATCGCGGATTTGGCCTTCTCGCGACTCGGAAAGAAACCAGATTCGTGGAGGTAGGCATCAAGCCTTCTTTTAATCATCATGCTCAAAATGAAGCGCGCGGATTACGTCCTTGCAAATCTTTTCAGGGGATAGACCTATCTCGTCTATCAACTGATCAACAGAACCGTGCTCGATATAGCGGTCGGGGATACCCTTGCGCACGACACGAGCCTCACACTTGCAATCGCATAACAGCTCAACTAAAGCGCTACCAAATCCGCCGGCGAGGCTGTTATTCTCAAGCGTGAGCACTAATCTTTTGCCTCGACAGACTTCCGTGAAGAAATCAGGGTCAAGCGGTTTTGCGAACCGGGCATTCACCACGCCCGCGGATACTCCCTCTTTCTCGAGCATCTCCGAGGCCTCAAGCGCCCGCGCAGTCATATCCCCAATAGCCACTAGGACCACGTCAGATCCATCTTTTAATCTCACACCCGTTCCTGAAACTATCGCCGGAGGCTCGTAACCTTCAATGAAATCCGCGGATGTCCTCGGAAACCTCACTGCAGCAGGAAAGCCGAGTTGGAGAGCGTAATTCAACATCAGTTCGAGTTCCCTGCCGTCCCCGGGAGCCATTACTGTCATGTTTGGAAGGACTCTCAAGTATGAGATGTCAAAATAGCCGTGGTGAGTGCTTCCATCCTCCCCCACCAGCCCTGCGCGGTCAACAGCAAAAACAACAGGGAGATTCTGGAGGCAGACTTCCTGTGATATCTGATCGAAAGCGCGCTGAAGAAAAGTTGAATATATTGCAACGATGGGCTGGAGACCTCCTATCGCGAAGCCCGCCGCAAGGTTTACCGCGAACTGCTCAGCGATGCCGACGTCGAAAAATCTCTCCGGGAATCGTTTGCTGAACTTATCGAGTCCCGTTCCGAGCTTCATGGCCGCGGTTATTGCCACAAGCTTTTTGCGCTCAGCGCCGATTCTCACAATCGCTTCCGAGAATAACTCCGTATAGGTCTTATTTCCCTCTTTCCTTTTAAAAGAGCCGGTGTTCTTATCGAATGGACCGACACCGTGGAACTCATCCGGCTTCTCTGCCGCCGGAGGATAGCCAAAGCCTTTTCTGGTTATGGCGTGAATTAAAACGGGACCATCAACTTTCCTCGCCTCAAGAAGCGTCTGTTCAAGTTCCTTTATGTTATGACCGTCGATCGGTCCCACATACTTGAGTCCTATTGCCTCGAAAAGAAGACCCGGAAGAAGAGCATGGCTTATAGATGCCTTGACATTGGTTATGACACGATAAATGGCTTCTCCCCAACCCGGAAAGGACCCGAGGATAGACTCGATCTCTTTTTTCACATGGGTATAGGTAGGCTTGATTCTTATTCTTGACAGGTATGAAGCAAACCCCCCAACATTCTTGGAAATCGACATTTCGTTGTCGTTAAGGATTATCACAAAATTCGAACTTAAATGGTGACCAGCCTGATTCATTGCCTCATAGGCGACACCGGAGGTCATTGAGCCATCCCCGACGATAACAACTACTCCATAATCATCACCTGTTAGTTCACGCGAAAGCGCAAGTCCCACGCCATAGCTTATAGAACCACCTGAGTGACCGCTGTCGGTGAGGTCATAAGGGCTTTCCGACCTGCGCGGGAATCCGCTGACGCCTCCCTTTTGCCTCAATGTTCTGAAGGACTGTCGCCTTCCTGTAATTATCTTGTGAGCATACGCTTGATGCCCCACATCCCATATGATCTTATCCAGTGGGGCGTTAAATGCTCTGTGAACCGCGATGGCAACCTCAACAGCCCCGAGGCTTGAGGCAAGATGGCCTCCGTTGGCGCTGGTTGTCTCAACGATGAGTTCTCTTATCTCGGAAGCGAGACAATTGAGCTCCTCACGGGAAAGATCTTTTAGATCAGCGGGAGAATTTACCTTGCTCAAAACGGACCTGACCATATAAAACCACCAGAAACAAACTTACATCAAACTTGGACTAATTTCATCATCATAGAAAGCTTGCGATTATCAAAAAAACCGATGTTCAATTCTATATTCTCATATAACGGCAAACAAGAATCGAGCCTTGGAGTACTCTTTCGCCAGTATCCGTAAAAGAGTGGACCGTTTATTGGAAACCATCAGCATATCTTGCGCGAGGAATTCCCCAAACATCGGGTTAGCGTCCGTTCACTAAGTGAAAATCATTTTAACGTTAACGCAGGACGCTGTGTTAGAATACGCGCATGAGTCCCCCGGGTAGACACGTTCTTTATCTATCTAAAAGAATCGGCAGCAGGGAGGGTGGCTCGGAGGGCGAACGAGCCGCGTCAATTTATATTGCCAGCGTGATGAAGAAAACGGATAGGGAAATTCGGCTGCAGCACTTCTCCTGCTGGCGCTCGGACATCCCCTCACTGATAATAATACTTGCTTTTAGCGTCATCGCTTATATCCTCTTCCTGCCAGCGCCGAGAATTTCCTTTCTTCTCGCCTCTGTTGCTTTCATTGTTTTCCAGATGGAAACATACTCATGGGCTTTGATATCCAAAATGCTTCCCCGCCGCAGAGCGACAAACCTGATACAAATAGTACCCCCTAAAAATGAGAATAATCTGAAATTCCCTAAGAGGGTTATCCTCACTGCCAATTACGATAGTTCGAGAACATCTCCTTTCGGAAACAGAACGCTGGCCAGAGCTTACCGATTCATGTACATCCTTCTCTTTCTATGTATCCTGGGGTTAACAGGGGTCAGCGTTGTCGGTATCGCAGGGGAGCTGGCAAAATTCAGCTCGAGGATACTGAGGGTTATCTGGTATTTTTCATCACCTTTAGCAGGCTACATATTAATTTTTACCATTATCCTCTCTTGGGGTGAAATTTTCGGAAGGACCTCTCCGGGGGCTAATGACAATGCCGCCGGCGTCGCTGTCATGCTTTCTCTTCTTGAAGGAATCAATCAATCACCTTTCGAGAACACGGAAGTCTGGTTTGTCGCCACAGCAAGGGGATTCGCCGGCGGACGCGGTATGGTTGAACTCATTAAAAAGAATAGGAAAACGTTGAAAGGCGCCTATGTGCTAAACATAGACCACCCTGGTCGCGGGGAGATACGCCTTTTGAAAAGGGAAGGACCCATATTCGGTTTCAGCCCGGGCAAGAAGCTTAAGAAAATATCGAAGAAAGCAGCAAGATCAATTGGATCAGACATTGGTTTCAGTTCCTGCAGGGTAAAAAAGAGCGACGCAATGGTTGCCCAAGCGAGAGGCATAAGCGCCATTACAATCTGCGCAATGAGTGGCTCTACCTACCCTGGCTGGAGGAGTCGAAACGACACATACGACGTAATAGACCAATCATTGCTTGACAAAGTGAAGAGCTTAGCGCTCGCTATTATCAAGGAGATTGACGCTTCTTGAAATTTGGGCTTTCCCCCACGTGCAGTCAATTCTGACCGTGACGAACGCTCAATGCGGAAGGAATAAGAGAGCCTAGAGAATCACTCACCTATAATCTGGCAGAAAAGTTCCCTCTGTCTTGAGCGGTTGTCAAAATCCACAAAGACTATCTGCTGCCAGATGCCAAGCAACAGCTTGCCCTCATTAAAAGGAACGCTCAGCGATGGTCCCATAAGCGCCGCTCTCACATGAGAATGACCGTTGCCATCACGCCACCTCAGGTTGTGGTGGTAATTTTTGCCAGCCGGCGCAATCCTTTCGAAAAGCTCCGAAATGTCCTCGACCAAACCGGGTTCGTACTCAACGGTGGTTATTCCGGCTGTTGAACCCGGAACGAAAATGGTGACAACCCCGTTTTTCAGGCCGGAATCTCTAACAACTTTTGAAACTTCCCCCGTGATATCGATCACGTCGCAGTTGCCACTGGTTTTGACCTCTATTGTGCCGGTGACCACACCCATGGGACATCACATCGAGTACAGCTCTTCAGGAGGAATCACCCTAAAGCCTGCCGCCTTTAATGCGCCGATTGCCTGTTCTGCCTCCTCAACTCTGATGATAACAATCGCGTTATCAGCGGCTTTCTCAAGAAAACAGTAAAGATACTCAACGTTTATCTCTTGATCTACAAGCGGTTTCAACACATTGGCGAGCCCGCCGGGCCTGTCGTCAACCTCAACGGCGAAGACTATTGCCTCCTTAACGGTGAAGCCGGCCGACCTCAAGGTTTCATGAGCTTTGTCGGGATCGTCAACGATGAGCCTTATTACCCCGAAATCCATCGTGTCAGCGACGCAAAGAGCCCTGATGTTTATCCCCGCGTCACCCAAACACCTTGTCAACTCCAGAAGTCTGCCGGACTTGTTCTCAAGAAAAACCGATATTTGCCTGACTGTCATCGGTCTCACCCCAATCAAATTTCCCTGTTGTCTATGACCCTTACGGCTTTCCCCTCGCTGCGCGCTATTGTCCTGGGCTCAACGAGCGTGACCTTTACCGAGATCCCGAGATAACTCTCGATCTCGGACTGTATTACCTCTTCCCATTCTTCAAGTCCGCGAATCCTGTCGGAGAACATTTCCTCGGTAACCTCGACCTGCACCTCCAAGATATCAAGACCACCAACCCTATCAACCACCAGCTGGTAATGCGGTGATAGACCCTCTATGTTCATTAGTACCGATTCTATCTGGGAGGGGAAAACGTTGATCCCTCTGATTATGAGCATATCGTCAGTTCTGCCGCTTATTCTTTTCATCCTGACGTGGGTTCTACAACACGGGCAGGGGCTATCGTCTAAAGCGCTTATATCCCTTGTGCGATACCGCAAAAGAGGCATGCCTTCTTTTGTTAGAGTTGTGAAAACGAGTTCGCCTTTTTCACCGGGGGACAAAACCTCACCGGTATCGGGGTCTATGATTTCGGGGATAAACGCGTCCTCAAAAATATGCAAGCCCTGCTTGTTATCGCATTCAATCGCGACGCCGGGACCCATTACTTCTGAAAGGCCATATATGTCGAAAGCCGAGAGATTGAGTATCCGCTCAATCTTTTCCCTCATCCTATCACTCCAGGGCTCCGCTCCGAAAATACCCGATTTCAGTCTCAGCTCTTTGAAATTAACGCCCATCTCCTCAGCTGTTTCCGCCATAAACAAAGCGTACGAGGGAGTGCAACAGAGCACCGTTGTGCCAAGATCAACCATCATTCGAATCTGCCTTTTTGTGTTACCGCCGGAAATCGGAATGACAGAGGCTCCCAGACGTTCAACCCCGTAATGGAATCCGAGTCCTCCTGTAAAAAGACCATAACCGTAAGCCACCTGGACAATGTCAGATTTTTCAGTCCTCCCGGCGACCAAAGCCCTTGCCATCAACTCAGCCCATGTTTCAATGTCGCAATGAGTGTAACCCACAACGGTTGGTATGCCCGTGGTTCCGGAAGATGCGTGAATCCTCACTATTTCTCTCATTGGCACAGCGAACATTCCAAATGGATAGTTATCTCTAAGGTCATCCTTAGTTGTGAAAGGAATTTGCCTAAGGTCTTCAAGGGAGTTGATATCCTTCCAGCTGACGCCCGCATCCCTGAGCCTCTTTCTGTAAAAAGGAACCATCTCCTCGCAGCGCTTGACAACCTGCTTCAAGCGCTCAAGCTGAAGTTCTTTAAGTTCATCGCGCGGCATTGCTTCGATTTCAGGGTTGTACAATTCCTTCACCACCTCAAGTCCAATCCAAACGAACGAAGAAATTCTAACATTTAAAGTTAACCAAAGCGCTTAGGCTTGCGCAAACGAAATCGGGACGTATTCCCGTCTTTACAATTTCCTCTTCCTTTGAAACCCCTGTAAGTACGAGCGCTGTTTTTACGCCTGCCGAGACACCTGCTTTGATGTCAGTATCAAGCCTGTCGCCAATGAGAAGAGTATCCTGGGGCGATGTACCAAGCCTTTCCAACGCAAGTTCAACAATCAGTCTGTTCGGCTTCCCCGCGATGAAAGGTTCCCTACCCGCGCCCGTGGTTACGGCGGCAACTATCGCTCCCGCGCCGGGCCAGAGACCGTTCGGGGTCGGGTAAGTGGCGTCAGCGTTTGAGGCTATGTACAATGCACCATTTCTGATCGCCACGACAGCCGCTTTAAGCTTTGCGTAGTCAAAATGCCTGTCGCAACCCACGACAACCACGTCGGCATCGGAGCTCTCTTCACCGTTCAGAATGATCAAGCCGACCTTCTCGACTTCGCTTACCAGACCTATTTCGCCAATAACGAAAGCGCTCGCTTTTCGATTTCCTATCTTTTCTTGAAGATACTTCCTGACCGCCTGAGAGGATGTGACTACCTGTTCCGGCGAAACCTTTATACCGAAGCCGGCAAGTTTATTCGAATACTGCTCTGGAGTCGCTGAAGAATTGTTAGTCAGAAAAACAAAGGGGATTTCGCATTGCTGGATTTCGGCTATGGCTTCCGGTGAACCCGGTACTGCTTCGTTAAGAAGATAAACTACTCCATCAAGATCGATTATCAGACCCTTGAAATTTCTCAGGTCCTCTTCCCTCAAATCCCGATACCTCCATCTCAAAAATTCTCCGGGTCACGATTCTGGTCAAACTCCGTTTCCGCTGGGCCCGGGTACGGTCGGTTAAAGACCGCTCCGAATCGCAGGGCTTCCTGTCTGTACATCTCACACGGTTTCAGGTTCCAGGCAAGCTTGAAATGCTTACCGGCCTCACTTTTTCTCTTGAGTTTAAGATAACACCGACCCAGGCAGTAGTGGGCGTAGTCATTTGTGGGGTCAACCTCAACAGCCTCTTCAAAACGTAAGGCAGCCTCGTCGTATCTGCCGTAAGTGTAATATGCCCTGCCTAAAACCTCGAGAATAGACCCTTTTTTGGGGAAATCCTCCCTCGCTTTCTCCAAAACCATTGCAGCCTGAGCGGGATGACCCTCTTCAAGTAATTTCTTTCCTTGCTCAAAAAGGAAATATGGCGATTCTTTTTCACTGCTCATAGTTTATAGAATATCACTATAGATAGCTGACTCGAAGAAACAACTAATGAATCAAAAAGATTCCAATGCTTTCTCTATTCCCGAACACTTCTTTTCCTCATGCGAAGGGGAGATTCAAACGGGGCATTGAAAAAGTTTAAACTGCGCAATTTAAATGGCGCAATGACCCCCTGCCCATTTTGCGCCATAGAGAAAATATATCGGTCTTTCAACCACAAGGTCACGGTCGGATCTTACTCTTACTGACACATCATATTCACCGCCCAGAAAGGCGTTAACGCTAACCGTGTATCGAGAATAGGGATTTACCTCAATTTCCTGCGTTCTCGTCTCAGAATTTCCAAGCATATAGTCGATCTTCACCTTCGCTTTGCGCTCGGTGGCATTCTGAATACACAACCATTCCTCAAAATTGTCACGCGTGCATCCTTCAGCAAAAAAGAACTCGGTCCTGGGCATATTTATTCCCGTAACGCAGTGCCCGCCGTCCAGGGATGGACCATAGATGAAATAAACGGGGCGTTCCGCAAGAACCGGGACATCTGAAAAAACGGCGAGCGAGAAATCCTCACCCGGCGCGAGGTCGCTGTTCAGAAAATGGGTGTATCTGCTCTTCGGGGAAACCGAAATCTCTCTGAGCTTCCTGTCACCGGTTTTTAGCCTGTACTCAATCTTTACCTGCGCCTCATAATCTGAAGGATTCTGGATGCACAAATAATTATCGAACCGATAGTTAGTCGTTCCCTCCGCGAAGTACCATTCCCTTGAGGAATCTTTGATCCCCATTACGTTGTGACCGCCGAAAATTACGCCCCCGTAGTCAAAATATACGGGGCGTTCGCAAACAACGGGAAGCGAAGCTTCCACAACGGTTGAAAAATCATGTCCTGGTCCGATTTCCCAGTTGGCGCAAATTGTCTTTCTTGATTTCGGCGCAATTACGCAATTTGTCTCCCTCGTCTCACCCGTTGAAAGCATATAAGTTAGCTTGACCTTTGCTTGGTTAGGCTGTGGGTTGAGAACGCAAAACCATGTGTGAAAATTGGCTGAGCCCGGAATTTCCCTCGTGCACCCTTCAGCAAAATACCACCTGGTAAGCGGCTTCCTTGCGCCAACGACAACGTCTCCACCCCGCCACATTTTTTGATAGTTGAAATACAATGGTCTTTCAGCGTATACGGGAAGGCTCGATTCTAAGACCAAAGACACATCCCTTTCCGGACCGACCACTTGATTAACGTTCAGTGTGTAACGGCTCGTGCCATCCAAGGTAAGGCTAAGGGGTATATTTTCCCCGTTTTCCAGCATGAAAGTTATGTCAACATCGCAAACGTCCTCAAACGGGTTCTGGATTGTCAGCCACTCTTCAAATCCATCCCTTGTGCACCCTTCGGCAAAGTACCAGTTTGAGGAAGGTCCTTCGTTTCCTGACGTACTAACGTAGATTATTGTGGCCTTGACCTCGGTTACGTTGGAGGGCATCGCGCAATCGGCAAATCTTGCGTAAACAGTCCGCCTGCCCGATTCACCGGAAGCCAGTTTCCACTCTTTCCTTGTCTGGAATCGCTCCCACTTGGCGCCCCTAAAATCAGGGTAATTTGAGATCATCATTCCCATCAAACCGGACTCGCCGTCGCGCGCTTTCAAAGACAAATTCACACTCCTGGAAGTGGTCGTTTTCGCACCGTCATTTATCAAGATTGAAGCCGTAGGCGCTTTTTTGTCGGGGCTTGAACTAACAGACAGCCTCACACTCTTGGTCCCAACCTCGTCAACATCCGCATAAACCTGATAGACCCTTTTCTTCACGCCTGATACGGTAACGTCGTAAATATCGCCTAATCGACCGTTACTTACTTTGTAGTAATATCCATTAGACAGGTGCGGCATGGGGTACTCAAGATAAGCGCCCGGTAGCGATTTTGATAGATTGTTTACCACGGTGCAGGTCACGTCTTTATAATTTCCAGGAGCACCGGGACTCCAGCTTGTTTCAATCGCAGGGGTTACCAAAGATCCGAGATTAGTAGTGCCGCCCACGTTGGTTCCCTTGTAGAAAGGATACGAAAACTTCGGGTCGAGGTAGTTGAAACTCTCCACCTTGTCTCCGTTTATCCAGATCCTCCTGTATCCTGGATAAACATCTGAGTTCCCGTCAGACTGGAAAGATGTTGAGGTGGTGTTAACAAAGAGAACGTTTCCTTTTCCGTCAGACCATTTCATAGAACCCACATAGTCTGAGTGATCGTGCCCGCTGATTTCGAGAGCCACATTGTAGTCTCTCATAAGCTTCATCACCGCAAGCCTTCCCTGACCTCCACCCATTCCCAAAAAATCATCCTCCCACATGGAACCGCTGCCGTTATCTTTGAAGGGGTCATGATGCATGGCGCATATTCTGATTGCTTTATCCTTGCTTGCCTTGAGTTCATCCCTCAACCATGCAAGTTGCCCGGTAAATTTCTTTTCATCTATCTGCGCAAAACGTTCCTCACTGATTCCGCTCTCCCAGGGGTCCCCTCCTCCTCTTAGCTGACCTTTATATTTCCGAGGTTGGAGTATTATGCCTAACCAATCGAAGAGGCTCCTATCGGTCATAGCCCAGTCGAGGGAGTTCAAAACGAAGAATCTTGCGTCACCGTAATCGAAGGTATAGTAGAGAGGACCAAACATCCTTTTCCAGTTTTCCTGCCAGTCCTCGCCCGCCCCGTAACTGCTTTCGTAATATCCGTCGTGATTTCCCAAAACCATGAAGACGGGAACCTCCAGCTTGAGCGTTTCCTCGTAAAACCAGAGCATCTCATACTCATATTCCGTGGTGGTGCCCCAGGGCTCTCCCTGGTCTTTAGTGAAATACTTTTGACCAAAAATATAATCGCCGGTAAAAATGCAGAAATCCGGTTTCATGATATTTATCTGATTTATAGCCTTTCTATAATAAATTGCTCCTTTTCGGTTAGGACCGGGGTCTCCCTCGTACCGGGGTCTTCCGCTCCTTTCTTTCTGATTGGAACCTGGATAGCTCACTTCCGGACCGAAAACGTGTATATCCGACAACTGAACAAACGAGAAACGCTTCTTGAAAGATTCAACAACCATAAGAGAATGGGGCTGAGAATCGCTCAGCGTCTTTCCACCTTTTAATGTTGCTTTAACCGAAACATCATAGAGATCGCGTGGTACGTAATAGGGTACCCGCACTCTTATGAGGTAAATCCTTTTGTCGATCGACGTCTCGGGCTTCAACTCAGGCCAGCGTTTGCTATATCCAGCCTCAAATGACTCAACGGGCAGCTTCCCGGAGTAGGGGTACTTATCACAACTGGAAACAACATTCACGCTTACTTCTTCGAGCACAGGTAAGGGGTTTTGATAATACACCCCCCTTCTGGGATCAAGCTCAAGGTCGAAATATCCTCCACTTTTGACAATCGCCGGATTGCCTAAGGTTGGATATATCATCCACTTTATCTTGGCATCATCCCAAGCACCCAAAGCGGCGGTCGCTTCGTTCGGGAGTAAAGCAAGGCAAAGCAACAAGAAAACCAGACTCGATAATGCGAGTATTGCAAATCTCTTCAGCCCAGACAAAGGATATCGCACCCTGACAACTGACATCCCGAAAAAACCTCCTATTTTTTTCCAGGATCAAAGGTTACTACAATCCTTTTTCATTAACTAATATCGAAATATTAAACGCATGAGTTAACTGCCTGAAACTGGGTTAAAACTACATTTTTGTTTCATCGGGTTTCGGACTTTTCTTTGATAGAATAATGGCTTCAACATTACCCACAAGTCATAAAAGGCTATCCTTCTCGCTTAAGGACACAATGATGTGCGGGTCAAAATTTTCAGCAAAGATTTCACTTTTCGAAAGATTAGATTATGATTAGAAACCACGCGAAAACCCCTTGAATAATTAATCTTTTGACCCTGGGGGATTTATGACCGAGAGGTTCGGAAAGGCGCGCGTTGAGAAGATTGGAAGAATTTGGGTACTCTACCTGAAGGGGACGCCCTTTGAGCGCGGATTTCAGCACGGAACGCTTATGCGGTACGTGGCAAGGACGTCTGTCGATTTTTACAGGAACCTGCCCTCCGCAATCATATCGCGCGTTACCGGTAAAGACATCACTAACAGACAGGCCTTCAGGAGAATCAAGCGTCATTTCCTGAAAAAGCTCATTTCTCTTTTGGACCAAGAGGTTCTCGAGGAAATTAGGGGTCTTTCTGTTGGTCTTGGCATGAAAATGGAAGACGTCGCCGAAGCCGCTATGATAAGCGAGATAATTCAATGCAGTCAAAAGATTGTCGGTTTGATACCTTTCATGCCACGTTTCTGGATTCCCGGGGTATCCGGCACGACTGTTATCAGGGAATCAACGGGCGGGTCCCTCTTCATGGGTAGAAATTTCGATTTTTGGGGCGCAGGGTACTGGGACGAGAACCCGGCGGTTATCTTCCACTATCCGGATAAAGGGAAAGTGTACTGCGTCATATCAACAGCCGGTTTCCCTTTAGCAGGATACACCGCTATCAACGAGGATGGGCTTTCACTCTCAGCGACTGCGCTCGTAACGCATGCTCACGACGCGAAAGGAAAACCAGCGGTAAGCGTAACCCATGAGCTTGTCAGAAAATCGTCAACAATAAACGATGCTTTATCCTTACTCGACAACCAAAAAATGATGGGAAGCTGGAGTTTCGCTCTTGCCGGTGGAAGCGAACTTGAGGCAGCTGTTATGGAAGTTACACCCAGGAAAAAAACCTTCAGGAAGCTCGAAGACCACTCAATCGTGATCACCGAGAGATCCAGCGAGAATGATCCAACGCAAAACTCCCTCGAAAGCGTGAGCCACATATTGAGCAGTAAAGCACGAAATGACCGCGCTCTTTTCCTGCTGCGACATCTGAAGATAACTACGGGGCGAATCGCGGATATCCTCTCCGATCACTTCGACCCTCTTGCAAACGAGTACAGATCTGCCGGATTTACTATCTCCAGGATATCCACGCTATCAAGTTCGGTCTTCTGTCTCCACACCAAACGCTTCTATGTATCTGAGTCAAAAGCCCCCAGTGCACAAGGGGGATTTGTCGGGTTTGAGCTGGGCAACGAATTTCATGAAGAAGTCGAAAGCGTGGGAAGGATTGAAATAAGCGACACGCCCGAATATCGGGTAACGGCATCACGGGATTACTACATAAAAGCCTCGTTTGAATACCTCTCTTCAGCGGATTTGAACAGGGTTCTATCCCTTCTGGGTCAGTGCGTCGCGATCGACCCGTCGGAGTCAACCTACCATTTCCTCGAGGGGATATTCAGGACAATGGTGGGAAACTACAAGGGTGCGGTCTCATCGCTTGATTCCGCCCTCGAGCTCGAAAGAGTTGAGCATAAAAAGGACATTATTTCACTGTGGAAGGCTCGAGTTTACGACCTACTCGAAAGAAGGGAAATCTCAACGAAGGCCTACGCGGAGCTGATGGAAAAGAACACATTTGAAAGCATTAAACGGTCAGCATCACGGTGCAGAAGGAAACCTTTCTCCGAAAAAGACCTTTCAATGATCTTTGTCGATTTCGCAAATGGCGACACGATAGAACCCTGGTGGTAGGAAGATATTTTCTTCCAGCCTGTGTCAGGCGAGAAAAAGTTCTGTCTTTAAAGAGATGACACACTAAACAGAATGAAATTTCAGCAGACCTCTCCGGTCTTTGGAGTCAATTAAAAAATTCACCCCAGCGCTATCTGATATCATTTTTTTGTCACGTTATGCGCACCTCGGCTCAAACGGGGCGCAAAAGACAAACTTAATGCCCGTGATTTGCGCAGGGCTGATTGAAAAAAGGAGGTAAATATGCCCGAGCCGTGCTTTGAAACATTGGTGACAGAAAAAGCAGATGGCATAACGACCGTTTACCTTAACAGACCCGAAAAACGTAACGCCATGAACCAACTTATGTTTGAGGAGCTCAAATCCGCATTTGAATATATTCGAGATGACACCGGAACTTCGGTGTGCGTCATAACGGGCAAAGGTAAGGCTTTTTCAGCCGGGCTTGACCTTAGCGCTTTGGACATGTTCACAAGCGTTGACGCTACAACTTTCCGCGTTCTGGTAAGACGCCTCCAGAATGTTTACCGTCTTCTTGAGACAATGGAAAAGCCCATCATCGCTATGGTAAACGGACCTGCGCTCGGAGCGGGTATGGAACTTGTCCTCGCCTGCGATTTCGTTCTCGCCGCAACCACAGCAAATTTCGGTCTCCTTGAGGTCAAATACGGCCTTGTCACGGACCTCGGCTCCACTCAGCGGCTACCGAGAATTGTCGGTACGCTTAGAGCAAAAGAACTCATTATGACAGGCAAAATTATTGACGCTCAAGAAGCGGAAAAGATAGGGATGGTAAACTCCGTTCATCCACCGGATCAACTGGAGGAAGAAGCCAGAAAATTGGCGGAAACCCTCAAGGCTCTTCCTCAACCCGCAGTAGGCCTGTGCAAGATCGCGATTGACAAAAGTCACGGGAACTCGATTGACTCCGGCCTCGAATACGAAATTCAGTCCCAGACAATCTGCTTTAACAAGCTGGTTGAAATGATGAAATCAAGTAAGCCTGCACAAACGGAGGGCTGAAAGATGGTAAAGCCACACGAAGGAATTCTCATAAGACCACCGTCTGAGAGAAACAGTTTTCTTCTTCAGGTAACCCACGGCTGCTCTCATAATAAATGCACTTTTTGCCTGACGTACAAGTTCATAAAATTTCAAAAGCGACCTATCCGCAAAATAGCAGAAGATATAAAACTTGCCGCCAAATGGAACCCCTCGATAAGGCGCGTCTTTCTATGCGATGGAAACAGTATGTGCCTGAGCACGGAAGAACTTGTCCGAATACTTGATACCCTTATTGCTCACTTTCCGAAACTTGAAAGAGTAGGCACCTATGCAAACGCCAATGACATCCTTTCTAAAAGCAATGAGGAACTCGCCTTGCTTTTTAAGAAGAAACTCAAGATAGCCTACCTCGGGCTTGAAAGCGGCAATGATCTGATACTCGAGCGAATGCGCAAAGGCACCACCAGCGAAGAGATGGTTCAGGCCGTAATAAAGGCGCAAGAATGCGGTATAGACATGTCGGTGATAGTGCTTTTGGGTCTGGGTGGCAAAGAGATGAGTAAGGAGCATGCCCTAGATACCGCGGATGCCGTCTCGAGAATGAACCCGAGGTACTTAAGCGCCCTCACGCTAATGCTCCTTGTCGGAACACCGCTGTACAGAGAATATCTTGCCGGAAATTTCGAACTTATGGACCCTGTATCGATTCTCGACGAACTGCAGGTAATGATCTCGAATATCGAAGTTGCAAACTGCCTTTTCAGAACGAACCACGCTTCCAATTATCTGCCGATCGGCGGCACTTTAAGCAAAGACAAAGAAAAGCTGCTCAAGCTGATAGAGGTCGCGAAAGAACATCAGGAATTGCTCAGACCGGAATCACACAGAGCGCTATAGAACCTGTCCGCTGAAGGATCGGCCTATAAATCGGTCACCCTGCACATCACAACTCCAGAACAGGGTTTCGGGTAGAAATATGTGGACTTTTGCGGCATGCGTTCCCCTTTGTCGGCAATCTTTTTGACCTGTTCGATTCTTGTAGGATTCACAAAGAAAGCGATCGAGCCCTTACCTGAATCAACAAGACGCGCCGCCTCCATCGGGTCCCTTGTGAATATCAGATTCTTTTCAACAACCCCGCGCACCTGCGCGATTCCAAGCGCCTTCTCGACTATCATTTTGTGCAGTATGGTAACGTCGAGATTTCTGTAATCCTGTGAGAATTCTCCTTTTATTTCCTCAGAGAGGTCTATTCCGCTTTTCAGCCTCAGCAAAAGAAACTCCTCGGGCTGCGCCGAGAAAAGACCAAAAGCGCAGCCCCCTGTTGAATGTCCCTTTAACTCGTTTAACAAGGCGTAAATCTGGCCGCTCCTCGAACCTGAAGGGACACCGAGTTTTGTCACCGTAAACCACTTATCTACAGCTTTCAAAAAAGCATCGCTCAGGCGTACTTTAGAATCCACCACCACCCTGTGAACCGCCAAAAGTGAGAGTCCGGGATTTTCCATCTCCACGATCATCATTAGAAGAAACCTTCTTGGGTCTTCCATATCCGTAAGCTCACCTCTGTCGGCAAGCCTCTTCTGGAACTCGAGGGCAGTTTGATACCTGTGGTGACCATCAGCGATGTACAGTGTCTTCTTTCTCAAAAAATTCGCGATGTTTTTGATGAATTTCTCATCGCTTACAGCCCAAAGATCATGCCAGACGCCATCAGCTGTCTGGAACTGGACAAGAGGAAGCTTCTCCAGCTCGGAAAGAATTGGATCTTTCAGTTTTTCAGCCGGATCCGAATAAAGCGCGTGAACGAGGTCGAAATTAGCCAGCGTGTGTTCAAGAAGCTTCATTCTATCCTCAAAAGGTTTTGGCATTATATCCTCATGCGGCTTGATGTTTCCGGTCTCAAAATCCTCGACCCTCACTTTAGCCACAATGCCAGTGCATTCCTTGTATTCACCCTCAAGTATGTACCTTTGCCTGTAAAGATAAATGGATGGAACATAATCCTGAATCAAAACCCGCTGCGCGAGCCATCTTTCAAAAAAACTTGCCGCTCGTTTGTAGGGTTGATCAGGGTCTTTGTCGCTTTTCAGGGGTCTATTAAGTATGAGCCTGATCACGTTATATGGATGCTTGTTGTAAAAACCATCCCTTGTCTTCTCATCTATAACGTCATAGGGTGGCGCAACAACCAAGGAAAGATCGCCCACCGCTTCGATGTTATACCTGATTCCTTTAAAAGACCTGATCTCGCCCATCGGTTAAAATCCTCCAAAGCACGCGCATTTCCTCAATCCTTCCGAGATTAATCAATAACGGGATTAACGAATAATAATACACATTCCGTTTATCCACAAATAAAATCGGCCCGGTTTAAAAACCGGGCCGAAAAATATTTCGGCGGCGACCTACTCTCCCACAGGGTCCCCCCTGCAGTACCATCGGCGCTGGAGGGCTTAACTTCCGTGTTCGGAATGGTTACGGGTGATCCCCTCCGCCATGGCCACCGTTAAACCTGTTGGCAAGACTCTTGCTCGTGCCCTCAAAGCTGCACAGTGAACGCTCGGTCAGGTCAAGACCTCGACCTATTAGTACCGGTCGGCTGAACGTGTTGCCACGCTTACACCTCCGGCCTATCCACCTCGTAGTCTGCGAGGGGTCTTACTCCGTTAACCGGATGGGAGACCTAATCTTGGGGTGGGCTTCGCGCTTAGATGCTTTCAGCGCTTATCCATTCCAGACGTAGCTAACCAGCAGTGCCATTGGCATGACAACTGGCACACCAGGGGTCTGTTCATCCCGGTCCTCTCGTACTAGGGACAACTCCCCTCAAGTCTCCTGCGCCCGCAACGGATAGGGACCGAACTGTCTCACGACGTTCTAAACCCAGCTCGCGTACCGCTTTAATGGGCGAACAGCCCAACCCTTGGGACCTACTCCAGCCCCAGGATGCGATGAGCCGACATCGAGGTGCCAAACCTCCCCGTCGATGTGGACTCTTGGGGGAGATAAGCCTGTTATCCCCGGAGTACCTTTTATCCGTTGAGCGACGGCCCTTCCACTCAGTACCGTTGGATCACTAGGCCCTGCTTTCGCATCTGCTCGACTTGTAGGTCTCGCAGTCAAGCTCCCTTATGCCCTTACACTCTCCAGCTGATTGCCGACCAGCCTGAGGGAACCTTTGGGCGCCTCCGTTACTTTTTAGGAGGCGACCGCCCCAGTCAAACTGCCCGCCAGACACTGTCCCGGAACCGGATTCACGGTTCTCGGTTAGGACCCCAGCACACCAGGAGTGGTATCCCAAGGATGGCTCTGCTGCAGCTGGCGCCGCAGCTTCGCAGCCTCCCACCTATCCTGCACAAGATGTACCAAGATCCAATATCAGGCTGCAGTAAAGGTTCACGGGGTCTTTCCGTCCTGTTGCGGGTAGCCCGCATCTTCACGGGCATTACAATTTCGCCGGGTCCCTCGTTGAGACAGCGCCCAAGTCGTTACGCCATTCGTGCAGGTCGGAACTTACCCGACAAGGAATTTCGCTACCTTAGGACCGTTATAGTTACGGCCGCCGTTCACCGGGGCTTTGGTTCAGAGCTTCGCCACCCCGAAGGGCGGCTAACCCCTCCCCTTAACCTTCCGGCACCGGGCAGGCGTCACCCCCTATACGTCGTCTTACGACTTCGCAGAGAGCTGTGTTTTTAGTAAACAGTCGCTTGGGCCTGTTCACTGCGGCCCCCTCGGGCTTTTGGAAGTCCAAAAGGATTCCTCCACCCTACCGGGGCGCCCCTTCTCCCGAAGTTACGGGGCTAATTTGCCGAGTTCCTTAACGAGGGTTCGCCCGATCGCCTTAGTATTCTCTACCCACCTACCTGTGTCGGTTTAGGTACGGGCACCAGCGCCACTCGCTAGAGGCTTTTCTTGGAAGCATGGGGTCAGTCACTTCGCCTAAAGCGGCTCGACATCACACCTCAGGGTTGAATGCCGCGCGGATTTGCCTACGCGACCCCCTACGTGCTTGTCCGCGGTCGACCATCGCCGCGGTTGACCTACCCTTCTCCGTCACCCCATCGCTCAAGCGTGGACTGGTGGTACAGGAATATAAACCTGTTGTCCATCGACTACGCCTTTCGGCCTCGCCTTAGGTCCCGACTAACCCTGAGCGGATTAACCTTCCCCAGGAAACCTTGGGTATTCGGCGGACGGGTTTCTCGCCCGTCTTTCGCTACTCATACCGGCATTCTCACTTCTCTAAAGTCCACCACAACTCGCGTTGCAGCTTCACTCCCTAGAGAACGCTCCCCTACCATCCCCCGATGTTAGACACCGGGAGATCCGTGGCTTCGGTAGCGGGCTTGAGCCCCGCTAATTTTCGGCGCAGAAACACTTGACCAGTGAGCTATTACGCACTCTTTAAATGATTGCTGCTTCTAAGCCAACATCCTGGTTGTCTCAGCGCTTCCACATCCTTTACCACTTAGCCCGCATTTAGGGACCTTAGCCGACGGTCTGGGCTGTTTCCCTCTCGACTATGGAGCTTATCCCCCATAGTCTTACTCCCAGGCTCTAAAGTCATGGCATTCGGAGTTTGATTGAGTTTGGTAACCGGTGAAGGCCCCTAGCTCATTCAGTGCTCTACCACCATGACTGAACGCCTGAGGCTAGCCCTAAAGCTATTTCGGGGAGAACCAGCTATTTCCGAGTTTGATTGGCCTTTCACCCCTACCCACAGGTCATCCCCTCCGTTTTCAACCGAAGTGGGTTCGGGCCTCCACGAGGTCTTACCCTCGCTTCACCCTGCCCATGGGTAGCTCACTCGGTTTCGGGTCTACGACACGCAACTCGAGCGCCCTTTTCGGACTCGCTTTCGCTACGGCTCCGGTAAACCTTAACCTTGCTGCGTATCAGTAACTCGCCGGTTCATTCTACAAGAAGCACGCCATCAGGAGACAAGCTCCCTCTGACTGCTTGTAGGCATGCGGTTTCAGGTGCTATTTCACTCCCCTCCCGGGGTGCTTTTCACCTTTCCCTCACGGTACTGGTCCACTATCGGTCGGTAGGGAGTATTTAGCCTTACGGGGTGGTCCCCGCAGATTCCGACGGGATTCCACGTGCCCCGCCGTACTCAGGAAAACCACCGGGAGACTGACCCTTTTCGTCTACAGGGCTGTTACCTTCTATGGCCGGGCTTTCCATCCCAGTTTGACTTAAGGACAGTTTTGTAACTCCCCGGCGCCTCCACAGCGACGCCTGGTGGCTCCTGCAACCCCCGGAGGGCAGCGCCTGTGGGCTTATGCACCCCCCGGGTTTGGGCTGTTCCCCGTTCGCTCGCCGCTACTCAGGGAATCGCGGTTGCTTTCTTTTCCTCGGGTTACTTAGATGTTTCAGTTCACCCACTTACCCTCCTTGCCCTATGTGTTCAAGCAAGGATGACACGGCATTACCCGTGCCGGGTTTCCCCATTCGGAAATCTCCGGATCTGTGTCTGCTCGGCGACTACCCGGAGCTTTTCGCAGCCTGCCACGTCCTTCCTCGGCTCCTACCGCCAAGGCATCCACCGCATGCCCTTAATATCTTGACCTTTATGACCTCGCAACACTGTGCAGCTTTCAAGGTACGAGTGGGTCTTGCCACCAAGCAAATTTATATTATATCAAATAATCCAACATTTCCCTAATATATCCAGGGATTCCCTCTATGACCTCAAGCTTCCTCGCGCAGTTTCATTACACCGCCGGCTATGACCGCGGCAGCCCCAACAAGCGCCAGAAATATACCGATATGCGGACTTGCCGTGACCCCAAGGGCACCAGGCCTAAAGAGCAGCCTCAGCACGGCAATCAGCGCAGAGAGACCGCCTGCCCCCAGGTAAAGTATTCCTTGCGGGAAAGGCAGTTCCACGTTTATCACCTCAAAGACATTCAGGGCCATCCATACAACGGCTCCAAGCCCCAGCACGAAACACAGCCAGCCGAAGCCGGCGCCGCTGCCGCCACCACCCATGCCCATCACATTCCAACTGTACCACGGCAGGATCGAAGCGATCACGAGTACCAGACCTCCCCCTCCAACTACCCAGTCCGAAACCTCAAAGCGTTCCATCAGATCCTCCTGTTAGAAAAACAAATCTTCTTCTGCGTTGGGGTTATCTTATAAAAGTCATCACCTCCCCCAACAAAAGAGAGCCGATAGCCGGTCAATTATCTCATACTATAGGCCTTGAAGATATGCGTTGCAAGAGAACAAGTTCAAGAAGAACCAACGAGTAAAACCCAAGCGCAAACTATGCAAATCCGCTGTCGAGACTAAAAAGGGATGCTACCTTCAAAACTGAACAGTGGGACGGGCCCGGTCAACATTTGCTCTCAGGAAGCTTATAAAAGCTCCTTAGAAAGGAGGTGATCCAGCCGCACCTTCCGGTACGGCTACCTTGTTACGACTTCACCCCAATCACCAGTCCCACCTTCGACGGCTCCCTCCCTTTCGGGTTAGGCCACCGGCTTCGGGTGTTACCGGCTTTCGTGGTGTGACGGGCGGTGTGTACAAGGCCCGGGAACGTATTCACCGCGACGTGCTGATTCGCGATTACTAGCGACTCCGACTTCATGGAGGCGAGTTGCAGCCTCCAATCCGGACTTAGACCGGCTTTTTGGGATTAGCTCCACCTTGCGGTTTCGCGACCCTCTGTACCGGCCATTGTAGCACGTGTGCAGCCCAGAGCATAAGGGGCATGATGACTTGACGTCATCCCCACCTTCCTCCGGTTTGTCACCGGCAGTCTCCTGTGAGTCCCCGGCATAACCCGCTGGCAACACAGGACAAGGGTTGCGCTCGTTGCGGGACTTAACCCAACATCTCACGACACGAGCTGACGACAGCCATGCACCACCTGTGCACTTGTCCCAAAGGAGGGGCATGTTTCCACGCCTTTCAAGTGCATGTCAAGCCCTGGTAAGGTTCTTCGCGTTGCGTCGAATTAAGCCACATGCTCCGCCGCTTGTGCGGGCCCCC
>CAKZLU010000040.1 GCA_937127245.1 uncultured Actinomycetes bacterium | reverse complement strand
GCTGCAAAGAAGGCTACCGCGAAGAAGAGCGCAGCGAAGAAATCAGCCGCGAAGAAGCCTGCCGCGAAGAAGAGCGCAGCGAAGAAATCGGCCGCGAAGAAGAGCGCTGCAAAGAAGGCTACGGCGAAGAAGAGCGCGCGTTAGCGTGTCTTTTAAGTTAAGGATATCAATAAGAACCGCTGCTTTCTCAGGGTCGCTACCACTTGAGTGCGTGTTTTGAGAAATGCATGAGTCCACGCGCTAAACTTAGACATTGGAGTTATTCTTAAGATGACTGGCTCAGAGGAAAAGGATTTTTCGGTTAAGAACCCTAACAACATGCGCGATTCAGCCCGGAATGAGAAGCCGCGGATAGGCGTGTTCGTGTGCCATTGCGGCGTGAACATCGCGGGATTCCTTGATGTCGAGGAAGTGACCGAATACGCAAAAACACTCCCGAATGTTGTCTTCGCCATGAGAAATCTCTACACGTGCGCCGAGGACGGCATTTCCGCGATCAAAGAGGCGATAAAGGAACACAACCTGAACCGCGTTGTCGTTGCGTCCTGTACTCCAAGAACGCACGAGCCTCTCTTCAGGGCAGCCTGCGAGGAAGCCGGGTTAAACAAATATCTTTTCGAGTTCGCAAACATACGCGACCAGTGCTCATGGGTCCACATGAACGAGTGGGCAAAAGCGACCGAAAAGGCGAAAGACCTCGTTCGGATGAGCGTTATGAGGGCGTCAATGCTTGAACCGCTCGAGGAAACAACCATTTCGATATATCCAGCCACGCTTGTCATTGGTGCAGGCGTAAGTGGCATGACGTGCGCACTCTCAATCGCTTCTCAAGGGTTCGAGGTCTATCTTGTTGAAAGGGAAAATGAGGTCGGCGGTCTGTTGCGCTCCCTTCACAGCCTTGCACCGACGGTCGCGGATCCGGATAGGATAATATCAAGGTATCTCGAGCGCATTAAGTCTGAGGAGCGCATTCACCTGTTCACCGGGACGACGATCAAATCCATCGATGGTTACTTTGGCAACTTTGACGTGACTCTTTCCCTCTCTGACAGAGAGGAGCGGTTCAAGGTGGGAACGGTCGTCGTCGCAACCGGCGCCGATGAGATGAAACCCGATGGTCTATACGGTTACGGGAAGCTCAGCGGCGTGATCACGCAGGGACAGCTCGAAATTCTCCTAAAAGAAAACAGAACCGGCGAATTGAAGGATGTCGTGATGATTCAGTGCGCCGGAAGCCGTGGACAGCGCGTTTCTTACTGCAACAGGATCTGCTGCATGGTCGCCATAAAAAACGCCATTGCGGTGAAAGAACGTTTCCCCGAAGCGAGAGTGAGCGTGCTCCACAATGATATCGAGGTTTACGGAGTCATTCAGGAAAAGTGGTATAACAAGGCAAGGTCGCTCGGCGTTCGATTTAGAAAATTCTCGCCGGAGAAGCCACCGGCGGTCTCTGAAAGTGGTGACCGTCTTTCCGTTAACCTCTTCTCAGAATTGATGAACCGGGAAATTGAAATACCCGCCGATGTGGTTGTGCTTTCATCTCCGCTCGTTCAGACTCACAGCGGCATGGAACTTGCAAAGATGCTCAGAGTTCCCTTAGGGCAGGATAAGTTCTTCTTTGAAGCTCACGTCAAACTCAGGCCAGTTGATTTCGCGACAGACGGTATTTACGTCTGCGGCACCGCACAGGGACCCAAAAACGTCGCTGAGAGCATCGCTCAAGCGCACGCCGCTGCCTCACACGCTGTAAACCCGATGAGACAGGAAAAGGTGAACGCCGAGGCCATCAACTCATACGTGAACCAGGAAGCCTGCGTCGGGTGCGGCTACTGCGCCTGGGTGTGCCCGTTCGGCGCCGTAAGGATGGTTGTCAACGAAGAAGGAAACCTTGTGTCGGAAATTAACGAAGCGCTGTGTAAGGGATGCGGCGCCTGCGCGGCGGGTTGCCCGACTCTCACCATTACGACAAAGCACTTCACTGAAGAACAGACGCTCGCCCAGATAAGGGTGGCTTTCCCGCAACCCAGCAAACCCGGGGAGGATTTCGAGCCACAGATACTTGCCTTTACCTGCAACTGGTGCTCTTACGCCGGCGCTGACCTTGCCGGGGTGAGTCGCTTTCAGTATCCCCCGAATGTCAGAATAATCAGGCTCATGTGCTCTGCCCGTATTGATCCGCTTTATGTGCTCGAGGCTTTCAGAAGAAACGCCGATGGGGTTCTCATGTCCGGGTGTCATATAGGCGATTGCCACTACATAAACGCGAACCTCCAGACAGAACGCAGATATTTCGCCCTTAAGGAATACCTTGAGCAGATAGGCATTGAGCCGGAAAGGCTTCAGCTGGCGTGGATCTCCGCGGCGGAGGGCGAGAAGTGGGCTTCCGCGGTTAAAGACATCGTTGAAAAGGTTAAAAAACTCGGACCTATCGATAAAAGCAAATTGCGCTACAAGGAATCCGAGCGGCACCCAGTTTGACCCTCCGCTTTCCGCACCACATAGCATTGGGATCCGCGAGTCTGGAGCGAGCGACCAGGCGCAAAGCGCGTCCGCAAACACCTTATTCATCGGTCGGTGAGCGGATAGTCATATTCTTACCCGCGAAATTCGCATGCCGCCCGATTGCACCCATCACTGAAATCATCCGGAGTTTTGTGCCCCTATTTTTGATTCTTACAAACAACCACATCGCATCTCATCCCTTATAATAAGAACATGGAGGTTCCCCGTCCGGGTTTTATTGATCAGACAAAGCCGTTTATAGCTCACGGGGCCCGGGCTTACCCGGGCACATTGTTTAGAGGGTGATTGACAATGTCTCTCGTTGTGCAGAAGTACGGTGGTTCTTCTGTTGCTGACGCAGAAAAGATAAAGAAAGTGGCAAAGCGGGTTGTTGAGGCAAAAAAGCGGATCGACCACATAGTGGTGGTCGTAAGCGCGCTGGGTGACACAACAGACGAGCTGCTTTCTCTCGCGAGGCAAGTTTCATCTTCTCCCCCCGAAAGGGAGATGGACATGCTTCTTTCAACGGGAGAACAGGTATCCATGGCGCTCCTTGCCATGGCGCTCAACGAGCTCGGTCAGGAAGCCATAAGCATGACTGGCCAGCAGGTTGAGATTCTCACAGACGCGGGGCATACGAGGGCGCGGATTAGGCATATAGGCGCGGAAAGAGTCATACGCGAACTGAGACGTGGCAGGGTCGTGGTGGTGGCGGGTTTCCAGGGCGTCACCACAGACGGTGAAATAACCACCCTCGGGCGCGGAGGTTCCGACACCACAGCGGTCGCTCTTGCCGCGGCGCTTCACGCAGACTACTGCGAGATTTATACTGATGTGGACGGGGTCTTCACCGCCGACCCGAGGCTTGTTTCAAACGCTCGGAAGCTCGACCGCGTCTCGTACATGGAAATGCTCGAGATGGCGGCAACAGGGGCTAAGGTTCTGCAGGCAAGGTCTGTGGAATACGCAAGGAAATATGGGGTGAGGCTCTACGTAAGATCGAGTTTCCACGAAGGGGAGGGAACTTGGGTAGTAAGTGAGGATGAAATCATGGAAAAACCAATAGTAAGCGCTGTGACTCACGATTTCAGCGAGGCAAAGATCACGGTAAAAGGGCTGCCTGACAAGCCGGGCGTGGCTGCCCAGCTTTTTGGCACTTTAGCTGAAGCCAACATAAACGTTGACATGATAATACAGAACGTAAGCGAAAACGCGCTGGCTGACATATCCTTCACCGTGGGGCAGGAAGACCTAGCAAAAGCCAAGGAAGTGACGCTTAAGATCGCCAATCAGCTCGGCGCCGAGGATTGCCGCTTCGACGAAAACATAGCGAAAGTGAGCCTCATTGGAGCAGGTATGAGAAGTCACCCGGGCGTTGCCGCAAGTATGTTTAATGCGCTTGCGGACAAAGGCATAAACATAGAGATGATAAGCACATCACCGATCAAGATATCCTGCGTGGTCAGAAAGGAGGAAGGCGAAAAAGCCGTCAAAGCGCTTCACGAGCACTTTGGGCTTTCTTCCGAAGCGAATGGGTGAAAAACACGTTGCGGTAGTGGGCGCCACTGGCATGGTTGGTCGCGAAATGGTGAAGGTTCTCGAGCAGAGAGATTTTCCGGTTTCTCGGATAACTCTCCTTGCCTCTGAAAGATCCAAAGGTCTTCAAATCAAGTTCCGTGGCGACCTCATTCCGGTTGAGGTTCTAAACACTAACTCATTTAAGGGAGTTGACATTTGCCTCTTTTCGGCAGGCGCTGGCATTTCCCGAGAATACGCGCCGATCGCCGTGGAAGAGGGAGCGGTTGTAATAGATAATTCAAGCGCTTTCAGGATGGAGCCGGAGGTTCCGCTCGTGGTGCCTGAGGTCAATGGCCAGGAAGCCTTCAAGAACAAAGGAATAATCGCAAACCCAAACTGCTCCACCATACAGATGGTTGTGGTTATTGCGCCGCTTCACAGGAAAGCCGTTATCGAGAGGATAGTCGTTACCACTTTCCAGTCAGTTTCCGGCACTGGAAAGAAGGCTGTGGACGAACTCGAGCGCCAGGTCAAGCAAATACAATCGGGCGAGCATGCGACCTGCGAAGTATATCCACATCAGATAGCCTTCAACGTTCTTCCTCACATAGACGTCTTTCTTAAAAACGGCTACACAAAGGAAGAAATCAAGATGGTAAATGAGACGAAAAAGATACTGGGCGAGCCTGATCTGAGAATCACCGCAACTACCGTCAGAGTTCCCGTGTTTGTGGGTCACAGCGAATCGGTAAACGTCCAATTCTCAAAGAGCATAACCCCGGAGGAAGCAAGAGAAATACTGGTTGAGGCACCTGGCGTAGAGGTTATTGATGACCCGGAGAGAAATCTCTATCCGCTTCCAATTCACTGCGCGGGAAAAGACCCCTGTTTCGTGGGGAGAATCCGCGAAGACCCCTCCGCGCCAAACTCCCTGAATCTCTGGATTGTCGCGGATAACTTGAGAAAAGGGGCTGCGCTGAACGCTGTCCAGATTGCGGAAATTTTATGCGAGAATAAAGCGATTTGAGCATGGACCCTACATTTGGAAACCATATCCTCCACGACCCGTGCCAAGCGCAAGCGCAGCGATTATTTTGGTATTCAGCCAAATCCGGCTCGAGCTGGGACAAGGAGATTGTGCGTGTTTGATTCTTGCGGCGATCTAAGCGACGAATCATTTGGTGAAGAGTTTAGATGCTCAAAGCATCCGTTCCTTCCGGCAGTAGCAAGGTGCGTTGGATGTGGACGTCTGGTATGCGCTCAGTGCCGAAACATATGGGGCGGCCGCAATTTTTGCGATGAATGCCTGCAAACAGTTTCAATTCCGACCTATCCGTCTCCGCCTCTTCCCGGCGGTTACACTCAGATAAAGCCCTCGAAAGACATCCCTTTCCCTGAGGCGAAATGGGGGTACAGAGAGGCTCTGATAATCTTCGTAACATCCGCCGCCGTCGCCTTCGTTCTTAGCCTTCTTATAAGATTTGCGCTGCCGTCAAACCTTTCCTCTCTCGACGAAAAGATTGTTTTCCTATTCTTCTCGAGCCTGTCCCTATACGCGTTTCTTCTTTTGGGAACTTTCATCTCCGTAAAACGGGTCCATCCCATGCCGTTCATCGCTCTGGGCATAAGCCGCCAGAAAAACATGAAGGAGCTCTTTTTTGGAATAGCCATGGGACTCCCTCTCTTCATCGCGGCGGTAGTTACCGCGTCTATCACCCAATACTTCATAAAACCAACAAAAACGGACGTCTTAACGGAATCAGTAACAAGGATTTCAACTGGCTCGATTTCCGGTTGGGCTATCTTTTTGCTCGTCATTACCCTCGTTGTCCTTGCGCCTATATGCGAAGAAATATTTTTCCGGGGATATCTTTATCCAATCATTCGAAACAAAATGCCTGCGGGTTCAGCAATGCTCATTAATGGAGCGATCTTCGCCGCGGCGCATTTCGAGCTTGTAGGCTTCCTGCCGCGGATGCTTTTAGGCCTAGGGCTCGCTTACATGTATGATAAAAAGCGTTCCCTGGTAAGCCCCGTGATAGGGCACGCTCTCTACAACGGCCTTCTCCTGCTTCTATTGGGCTTTCTAAACTTATGAGAACCGCTGTCCTCCCCGGGTCAGAGTGATGCGGATTTTTAAAGAATTAAGTATTAAGTCCTCGCATGCTGCACATAGCGCCGCCTGGGCATTTAAACATCCACGAGATACTAACGCGACGCGAAAACCCAAAATTTGCGGCGCGGGTTAAAAACGTGATGCCTTCTGAACAAAGGGCTTCACATTGTGGTATTATTTCTTATCCATGAGCGAGAGTTTTCATGGCAAGCGGGTAAGACTGCTGAGGATATTCATCCCTTACGCCGGGGGGCAATATGGCTTTTGATGAATACTTCCGGGACGCCTTCAAGGCTTTCTTGATTATCGTAATCATCTTCTTCGTCTCCGCTGGCTGCGAGGTCGGGGCTGTCAAGGTCGAGACCAGCCGCGTCGGACCAAGGTCGATTGAGCAGAGAATCATGGTCGCGGGTAGCCTCGAGGCCACAAACCCCACCCAGGTCATGCCCGAGGTCTCAGGCTCTATCTCGGAAATCTACGTATCAGAGGGTCAGGAAGTGGTTGCCGGTCAGTCCCTCGTACAGCTTGACACCTCCAGCCTTGAGCAAGCACTTCTTTCTGCCAAGGCGAGCCTCGAATCGATAAGGTCCCTTTCGCAAATGATGTCCGGATTCTCTTCCGCGGCCGCGGGGCTAAGCCGGTATTTTGATTCAATCCTTACGAGGCTTGACTCCTCCATGGAGGAGATATACACGTTTAAGAAAACTCTTATACAGTTACTACCGGAAGACCAGCGCCTTGAAGCTCTTCAGACAATTGAAAAATCTTACCAGAGGTATTTGAACTTAAGAAAAGAAAGCCCACCGGCAATATCTTTGGGTGGGGGATACGCCTCCGGGGCACAGCAGGCAGCCGCAAGGAAATCCATAGAAAACGCAGAAAAAAATCTCATGGCGGCGACGATTAAGGCTCCTGTTTCGGGCACTATCGTTACTCCCACTACCGGCGGCGCCTCCATTGAAAGCATGCTGAGCACGATGATGAGCAGCCTCGGGAGTCTCATCCCCTCTGGGCTTAATCTTTCTGCGCTTACCGGTATCTCGGGGACGCTCGGAACGCTCGGCTTCCCTTCAACGGGAGCTCTCGTTCCCGGCTCGTACGTGATTCCCGGCTCTCCGATATTCACAATCGTCGATCTGAAAAGAATGACTCTTGTGACAAAGGTTACCGAATCAGACATCGCAAAAATCAGGGTCGGAATGGAAGCCACCGTGAGGCTTGAGGCTTACCCTGACAGGTCCTTCAGGGCAAAAGTCACAAAGATAGCAAATACCTCAACCGTAAATGAGGCGGGCGCCGTGGCTTTCGAAGTAAGGCTCGAAATTGAGCCCACCGACACCAATCTCAAAATAGGGATGACCGGCACTGGCGATGTTGTCGTAGCGAAGAAGAAAGCCACGATAGTCGTTCCGGTCGAGGCATTGATTGAGAAAGAAAAAAAGAAATACGTGTTCAAAGTCGTTGATGGAAAAGCTAAACTCACAGAGGTGTCGACGGGGGTCACAACTGAGTCGGACGTGGAAATCACCGAAGGTTTGCGCCCCGGGGACAGGGTCGTCGTCAAAGGAGTGGAAAAAATTCGCGACGGGCAGCCTCTCAAGTTTTGAGTGTCTTCAACAAAGGACCCACATAATAATTGCCTAAGAAATCTATTTCTTGTTCCTGTTCCCATCGCTAATCAATATTTGGCGCGTGCTCGCGCTAACTTATAATGTTTCATGGGTTTTCCGAATTCAGATATTGATCAATCTGTGATTCACGGAAGAATGGCATTGAACGGCACGAAAAACGAAGCGCTGATAATAGCAGAGAATCTCGTCAAGCTCTACCGGATGGGCGAGCACACAATCGAAGCCCTCAGGGGGGTTTCGCTAACAGTCGCCGCTGGTGAGTTCATATCAATAATGGGTCCTTCCGGCTCGGGCAAATCAACCCTGATGCACATCCTCGGCTGCCTTGACCACCCCACTTCAGGAAGACTAATGATTGATGGGGAAGACATCAGCAAGGCGAGCGATAACAGGCTTGCCGAAATTCGAAACCGCAAGATCGGCTTTGTCTTCCAGCAGTTCAATCTTTTATCGAGAACTACCGCTCTGGGAAACGTGGAACTCCCACTTCTGTACTCAGGAACAGGTCCCGTCGATCGCCGTCACAGAGCGAAGGAAGCGCTCGAGCGCGTATGGCTCGGGCACAGGCTCTCTCATTTCCCCAATCAACTATCAGGAGGGGAACAGCAGCGCGTCGCCATCGCGAGAGCTCTGGTGAACAACCCGTCAATCATAATGGCGGATGAGCCAACGGGGAACCTCGACACAAAGGCGGGAGCGGAAATTCTCAAGATACTCGACAATCTAAACGAGCACGGCATCACCCTCATAATGGTCACTCATGAAAGGGATGTGGCCGAGCACGCGCATAGAATCGTCCATCTTAGAGACGGGCAGATAGTTGACAGTGAGACAATACGGGAAAGAAAACAGGCAGACAGGGAAACCGCGGGTCTGGGAAGACATATCGACATCCCATGATGGGGTTTGCCTTTCTTCTTTCTTATATGTGTGTCTTTACCGTATAAACGTTATACTGAAAATGAGAAACTTGAATAAATCGTAACGAGCCGAACACGGCGGTATCAGGGGTGGCATGAATTGAAACTGCTTGAAAGCTTCCTGTCCGCGTTAAACGCGCTAAGAGCGAACAAGATGAGGTCTGGGCTGACCATGCTCGGGGTGATCATTGGTGTCGGCTTCGTGATACTCCTTGTCTCGCTCGGTTCCGGAGCACGCGCCGAGATAACTCAAGGGATCCAGGGACTGGGCTCAAACCTCATTATCGTAATGCCCTTCAAAGTCGAACTCGACATAAACGCAAATCCTATGCAGCAAAGCAGTCCTGTCCTGGGGCTTAACAAGTTCTCGTTAAGAATTGTGGAAGAACTCGGGCGCGATTTAGGCGATGAGCGCTCGGTGGGACTCGCCATGCGCAAGTCAGCATACATTTCCTACAAGACCAATAGCTACTTCACCATCATAACCGGCACCGGGTCGAATGAGTTTTACATAAGGGAATTGAAAACAGAAACGGGAAGGTATTTCAACGAGGTTGAAAGCGACGCTGCGCACTCTGTCATCGTCCTCGGGAAAACGGTTGCCCGAGCGCTCTTCGGAGACGAAAACCCGCTCAACAAAGAGGTCTTCATAAAGGGAAGGGCATTCAAGGTAATCGGGCTTCAGGAAGAAAAGGGCAAAACCTTTCTCATTGATCAGGACGCTGTCGCTTTCGTGCCCTACACGGTTATGATGAGAATCTTCGGTGTGTCCAAACCGGACCTCATATTGATCAAAGCGCCGACACCCGAATCCGTCAGTGAGTATATTCAGCTTGTCAACAAAACGCTATCCCGCTTCCTCCAAAAAGAGGACTATACGATAATCACCCAAAAGGACGCCCTTAGTTTTGCCCAGGACATAACGAGGATTCTCACCTACCTTCTTGGAGGAATTGCGGGCGTTTCCCTTCTCGTAGGTGGCATAGGAATTATGAACATCATGCTCGTTTCAGTGACCGAAAGAACTCGCGAGATCGGCATAAGAAAAGCGGTAGGCGCAAAAACACGTGACATATTGTTGCAGTTTCTTGTCGAGGCCGTTACGTTGAGCGTGATCGGCGGGATAATCGGGATAGGCGTGGCGATTCTGGGCTCTGCGCTCTACGAGTGGATACTTAAACTCAGGACAGAGGTAACGCCTTGGATTATAGTTCTCGCCTTTTTCTTCTCGATGATTGTCGGGATATTCTTCGGGGTTTACCCCGCAAGGAAAGCCTCTAAGCTCGATCCAATAGAATCCCTTCGCTACGAGTGATGGCTCAACGACTCAGGTGATTTCCGTCCTGCCAAGTAACGCTCTCCCGAGCGTGACCTCATCAGCGTACTCAAGATCTCCCCCCACGGGCAGACCGCTTGCAAGCCTCGTTACCTTTATGCCGAGGGGGCGGATTATTCTTGAAAGATATATTGCGGTGGCTTCGCCCTCGGCATTGGGATTTGTCGCCACGATAACTTCCCTTACGGGCGCCTTTTTAAGCCTCGCAACTAGTTCCGCAATTCTCAGCTCTTCCGGGCCAATCCCATCGATAGGGGATATAGCGCCGCCGAGAACGTGGTAAAGACCCTTGTATGAGCCGCTTCTTTCGATCGCAACAAGGTCTTTCGGCTCTTCCACAACGCAGATAATCCCCTTGTCCCTGCGCTCATCGGAGCATATTGTGCAAATCTCCTCGGTGGAGATGTTGAAGCAATTCGAGCAATTCCTTACCTTTTCTTTCACCTCAACAATCGAGCGGGCAAGCTCCTCGGCTTCCTTTCTTGGAATGGACAGAATGTAGAAAGCGAGCCTCTGCGCCGACTTCGGTCCCACTCCCGGCAGACGGCAAAGCTTTTCTATGAGGTTTTCGACGGGAGGCGCAAATCCCCGCAAGACATCCCTCCGAACAAAAACTCATTCCGGCTAAAGCCCGGGGAACTGGAGACCCCCGGTTATCTCCTCCATCATCTCTGCCTCGAGCTTCGCGGATTCCTCAAGCGCCCCATTAACTGCGGCAAGAATAAGGTCCTCTAACATCTCAACGTCATTTGGGTCAATCACTTCAGGGTCGATTTTTATCGCCTTTATGTTTCTTCTGCCATCAGCGGTGACTTTAACAACCCCTCCTCCCGCCGTGTATTCGACGGTCTGCTGCTCGAGGGCTTGTTGAACCTCCTCCATCCGACGCTGGACTTGCTCAATCTGCTTTGCCATGTCCCGAGCTGCCGGGATGCCCTTTTGTACCTTGTGACCCTTCGGATAATATCTACCCTTAGACAACTTGTTGACCTCCGTGCCTCGAAAAATACTGCCGCATCATCCCAGGAAATCCGCAGCTTGCGACTCTAAATACTTTAAACTAACTATTTTAGGATTTCCCCTCCAAACTCATCCTGGAGCATTTTTGCAATCTCCCCCGGCTTTCTGGAGCCCTTCTTCCCGGGAGAGCGGGTCCCCGTTTCGGGGTCTGCAACACGCTCACCTTTGGGATCGGATTCCCCTAAACTAACTGCCTTATCAGGCTGAGCCGTCTCCTGTTTCAGGGCAGCAGACGCTCTCTTGCCTGTTTGACCACCGCCAGGTTCAGCCTCGGGCGAATCCTTTTTCTTCTCCACCTGCTCTTTGTGCCTGGCTGTCGCGCCGGAAGAGGGGGGCTCGTTTCTGTGTCCAGCTTTCGATTTTGAGCTTCCCTGCGCAAAATCGGCTCCAATATCATCTCCCTGCACGCGTATCTCGACAGGACCGCCCTCGACCTCGGACCAGATCTCGGCGATACTTTCGATCTCGCCGGATTCCCGCAAGACGCTCGCAGAAAAAGAGGCTCCGCCCGTGAACCCAAGGACCACGAGACCGGGTTCTGCGGAGACAACTTTTGCTTTCATCAAAATCGCGTACGTTTTAATCTTGCCCTGCCTCTTAAGCTCCGCAAGGACTGCCGAGAGGGCTCGCCTTGCGCGCTCTCTGTCCGCTTTAGACCCTCCCAATTGAGTATGCCCGGGTCCCGCGCTTTCCACCTCTTTTTGACGCTTCCCCGCAATTTCCTTCTCTTGAGCTTGGTCTCCGCCGCCCTCAATCCTCAACTTTTTTGGCTCGTGCCCTGCTTCTTTCACCACGGGTTTGGTTGAGGGCTTGTCCCCCCCGACTCCAGCCGAAGTGACGCCAACATGCTCCTCGCTTTTCTCGCCTCCAGGACCGGACTGAACGCTCCCTTTCGTTTCCGCCTGCGAAGGTGCGCCCGCTAATCTCTTCTCGAGCCTTTCTATCCTGAAAAGCAGCCCTTCGAGGGAAACATCAACATCAATCTTTGTCATTTCAACAATCCCACATTCCAGAATAATCCTCTGGTTTTCGCTCCAGCGCATCTCCCGGTGCAACTGCGCGAGTTTATCAAGGAGCTTGTTGACCTCATACCGGGGAATTCTCTCCGCCTGCTCGCAGATCAGAGCGTAGTGCTCATCCGTCACGCGAACGATTTCCCTCGGGTTTGCGGCGTTCTGAACGAGGAATACATCCCTCAAGTGTTTTATGAGCGATTCGACGAGCCTTCTCGGTTCCCTTCCCCCCTCGATAAGCTTATCGAGCAGCCTCAGACAACCGGGGGTATCCCTTTCCGCGATAAGGTCCGTCATCTCAACAAGAAGGCTTGTCTCGATCTCCCCGAGCATAGAAGCCACAAGTTCGAGGGTGATACGATCGAACGGCATGCTGGATATCTGATCAAGGGAACCGATCGCGTCGCGCACCGACCCGGCCGAGTGCTCCGCTATGAGAACGAGTGCATCCTCATCAACATTGAGACCCTCTGCCTGTGCTATTTTCTTGAGAAGGTCCACAATCGAGGCAACGCCCACGAGCTTGAACTCAAACCTCTGGCATCTCGACATTATGGTAGCGAGGAGTTTCTGGGGCTCGGTCGTAGCAAGAATGAACACTATGTGCTCTGGAGGCTCCTCGAGCGTCTTCAGAAGCGCGCTCGAAGCCTCAGGTGTCAGTTGATGGACTTCGTCTATAATGTAAACCTTTTTTCTCAGAGCCGTGGGCGCGTAAGGGACCTTCTCGAGAAGGTCCCTTATCTCGTCAATTCTTCTGTTGCTCGCCGCGTCTATTTCGATTACGTCAAGCGCCGTGCCCTCGGTGATCGATGTGCAAGCAGCGCAGACATTGCACGGGTCGGCACCCGGTCCCTTTTCGCAGTTGATCGCCTTGGCAAGAATCCTCGCGGTGCTCGTCTTCCCTGTTCCTCTCGGACCGGTAAACAGATAGGCGTGAGAAATCTTCCCACTTCTTAGCGCATTGGCAATCGTCTCCGTCACGTGGGGTTGCCCGACCACTTCAGCGAAGAGCTGGGGGCGCCACTTGTTGTAAAGCGTCACGCGTTCCACAAAAACTCCCTAAGGGACAATCAAATTACAGAAACATAAAGTGACTGTGCACCCACCGTCGATCCGCGGACTCGGCTTTCACAACGGTAGCCAGCTCCAGCCAGGTTGTTCCACGGCACACGGAAGAGTTTGCTTACCGCTGCTTCCTTCCGGACCTGACGGGGTTCACAAATTTCCGTTGCGTGGGACCCAGCCTTCAACACCGCTTGCCGGCGTGAAGAACCCGAACCCGCAAAACCTCGGGTGGGAATTCAGCCCCGCTATAGCGGATTGCGGGTACAGGGCACCGCTAGCTCCCCGCCTAGCACAGTCAATCATAGTATATGAGCATACGTTACCTTTAGTCAAAATCTCGCAATTTTGCCAAAGTGAGCCCAGATAACCGGATATTCTAAAGTCACGCTTGGCAAGTGTTGGGAAGGCCCCCCCGGGCAAGAGCCCGCCCTAAACTGCGGCCGCACAAAGACGCGCATTCCTCACCCGCCGGGGGCTTTCAAGATAATGGGCCAACAAATTTTAGCCTCTGTCACCCATCCCTCACCCTCCCAGCGCTTTCATCGACAACACGGTAATGCTTAAAGAGACATGTGGTCGCAGATTCCCAGTCCCTTGAAGTGCAGTGATTTCAGACAAACTAAAAATAAGCTAAATGAAGTGAAGTAAGGCCTTGGAGAATTGAGAGCCTCAGGACAGGCAACCATGTATAATCTACTATTAATCGGCGTAATATTTTGAATCTGAAATTCCGATCGAACCGGTGTGCCAGAAATAAGAGATGAGAAAGAATGAAGTTGTTTAAGCGCGGCGATTCCGGAAGAGAGGTTAGAGACATCCAGAGCCGCTTGATTGAGGCGGGATACCTTGATAAGACATCCCCGGAAGTATCCTCATCCTTCTTCGGCAAGGAAACCGAAAACGCTGTAAAAAGCTTTCAGGATGACAGAGGGCTTCTCGCTGATGGGATTGTGGGTCAAGAAACCTGGAGAGCGCTGGTTGATGCGAGCAGGAGCTTCGGCAACCGGTTTCTTTTCTTAAGGGAACCGCCGCTGCGTGGGGACGATGTCGCGGAACTCAAAAGGCGTTTGAATAATCTCGGCTTCTACTGCGGTAAAGAAGACGGGATATTTGACATAGACACCGCGTTAGCCGTCGAGCAGTTCCAGAGGAATTTCGGGCTCAACCCGGACGGGATTGTCGGACATAAGACATTCGACGCTTTACTCAGGATTTCGAGAATTATAAAAGACACTCCTTTTGCCGCGATAAGGGAGGCGGAAAAGGGCTTGCCCACGGGCGGCATAAAGGGTCGCAGAATAATGATAGACCCGGGTCACGGTTATCCACCAGACTGGGGCGCCGTGGGTCCGTCCGGGCTTAGTGAAAGCGATGTCGCAGAAAACATCGCGGATCTTGTCAGCCAACAACTTGTTGAAAAGGGCGCGATAGTCACTTTCTCAAGGCGCAAAGGAGAGCACCTCTCCGACCGCGAGCGGGCGTTCAGAGCAAACGAGCAGAAGGTTACCCTCGTGATCTCAATACACCTTAATGATTCCGGAGACCCGAACTCCTCAGGCGCAACGTGCCTTTATTACGAGCGTGGGAACTACCGGTCTCCTTATGGATACCGAATCGCGAACCACATTCTTGATGAAATCAGCGAATTCCATCATGGTAAGGACATGTGTGTCCGGGGAAGTTCCCTCACTCTTCTTCGCGAAACGAGGATGCCTGTCGTTGTCGTCTGCCCGGCCTTCATAACGAACCCTAAGGAAGAGGCTCTCCTGCGCTCGGATGAATTCTTAAGATACGTTGCTCGGGCAATCGCGGTGGGAACTGACAAATATTTCCGCGGCGTAAAATCACGCGCCGAAGAATTGGAAGAACGGGAGCATCACGATCGTTAGTCAGTCGAAGACCCAGCGCGGTAAAAATCAGACGGCGCAAATCATATGCACGGTTTTTCACAACCCCTTGGCGAATGCTGTCCGCCGGGCACCAGAATAACCCCGCGCAACTCTGAGACCAGCCGCCTGTACCAAATCGCCAGGGATTTCAGCTCCACCCGGAGCAAAGGGGCTTCGGGATGGGTTGTGACCGTCTTGAATCCGCAAGATTCAAAGAAACCGCGCGGACCAGGGGGACGGTCATCTCTTTCAACGAAACCGTGCGTTTCGACAGTTGCCCAGCCGGAGCTCGTAAGACCTTTGAGACATTCCAGGAGCAAAGACTTCCCGTACCCCCGTCCTCTTAAATCTGGAAGAACATACACGCAGGTAATATACACTGAATCTCGCTCCGAGGATGGGTATGGGAGCCTCGCCAGCCGGGGAACGCTTTGTTTGGGCGCGTACAGCACGAATCCAGCCAAAGCATTGTCAACGAACATCACCTTGCCCGGAACAAAGCCTGAAGAAATGAGTTGCGATATCCATCGTGCCTTGGCACCTGGCTCTTTACAGATGCCCGGCGGATGATTCGAGACCGTTTCCCAGAAGCAACACTGGGCGCACTCCGTGGGCAAGAGTGCGAGAGTGTTATGAGTGAGGTCGATTACACTTCTATTCTTTCTCACCCGCAAACCCTTCGAACAGGGAGCGCCCGCGCAGAACAACAATCACAAAAGGAAGTATACCAAAAGCGAAATAGGCCGGCGATAAATCAATCAGCTCACGTGTGGGATTTCGGACTTCGTGCCAGACTAATTATCCAAAAACATTTTTGTTTTCCACGAATGGCTGCCAAGTCAAAAGGCTTTTATTATTATTCGAGGAGTTTGATATACTTTTCATAGCCAAATAATTTTATATTCTGGGATGGGCATCGGCGCATTAAGGAAAAGACTTCCTCTCAAAACACACAAAAGGGAGGTAACCTTTTGGGTTTCTTTCAGAAGGACCTCAGGCTAAAGATCACGTCGCTTTTGCTGCTTCTAATCCTGCTATTTTCTGCTGCGGCAATTGGAATTTCTTACGCGCTTGCAAGTGAGATGATGCGCCATAACATTAATGACTCGACATTGACCGTTACAAAGCTCGCGCGAGGGCTTCTCAGCGTTGCGATCGACAGACGTTTTGCAAGGATCCGCCTAATAACAAGTTACCCCGAGTTCAGAAACCCGAAATCTTCAGCCGATGACAAGACGCGGTCTATCAAGTTGTTTCTTGAGACATGGCCGATCGCAAGCAAAGCGGTCTTCACGGACACTAACGGAACCCCCCAAGCCGGTTCAAGTGAAATCATGAGCGCCGGAAACATGTCGAGGATGAAGTGGTTTAGAAACGCTCAAATCGCACTGCTCGTTCTTTCATACATTGATTCCCCTGCCGAACTACAGAGGCTCTCCTCATCCGAGCCGCTACTTGCCGTTTCCTCTCCGACCAGAGACGAATACGGTCAGATTTTCGGATACATCGCGATTTTCACGACACTTGATGATATAAAGAACGCCCTGAGCGTGGCAAAAGTCGGGAAAACCGGTGTCGGGTATCTCGTGGATTCGAGTGGGTCTCTTATGGCGGGTGGCCAATCGATTCCCATTATCGACAAGAAAACCGGGAAGGTAGACTCGACCGATGTCTTGACCACCATAACCTCGGGCGAAACAGGTATGGAAACGATAAGAGTTCAACGTAAATCCTTCATCGTTTCTTTTTCACCAGTCGAGCCAGGGATTGAGCGAAGCGTAGGCATTGACTGGTACACGGGAATCGTGATGGACAGCAAGGAAGCGTACGCTCCGGTGCACAGGATTACGGTGTACCTCTTGCTCATCTCAATAATTTTTCTG
>CAKZLU010000039.1 GCA_937127245.1 uncultured Actinomycetes bacterium | reverse complement strand
CGCCGATAAATTTGACGGCTGTCGAATCGGGGGTTCGATTTGGACGAGTTTTTGAGGATTAAGCTTCATGATGCGATACGGGACTTGATGACGAGAACCCAGGGAATTGACGCTGTTGCCATAGTGAGCATGGACGGTTTCGTGATGGCTTCAAATCTCCCGGTGGGTTTCAGCGAGGAAAGGCTCGGTGCGATGTCCGCCGCTCTTTTGAGCCTCGGGGAGAGGACATCGGAGGAACTGGGCAGGGGAGAACTCTCGCAGGTTTTCATTGAGGGCGGAAACGGGTACGTGTTTCTGCTCGCCGCAGGTGAAAACGCGGTTTTGAATGTCGTGGTCAGGAAAGGAACAAAACTCGGGCTCGTCCTTTATGACATAAGACAGGCGGCTCGGAATATCGCGGAGATTATCGAGTCGAGCGTTCAGGTCAAATACGAGTAAGGTTGGCGATGGGCTATGCCCCTGAAAGGGAATCTGAAGGATTTCAATCTTCCCGACCTTTTTCAATTGATAAGGTTTGGGAAGAAAAGCGGTACGCTTATTCTCACGAAAGAGGACGCAAAGGGATATATCTGCTTTAGAAACGGGAATATCTACTTCGCAACCCACACTTACAAAAAACCCCTTCTCGGACAGCTCCTTCTCAAGTCAAACCTCATAACAGAAAGGGCGCTCGAGGAGGCGCTCGACGCCCAGAAGACTACCCGCAGAGGCGAGAGGCTCGGAAACATACTTGTTGAGATGGGCTACATACGAAGGGAAGCGCTCGAATCAATCGTTCGGGACCAGATCAAAGAGTTCGTCTTCAATCTGCTCTTGTGGACTGACGGAGATTTTGAGTTTGACTCTTCCATGAACTTTGCCGAGGAAGACATAGGTCTTTCGATGAGCACAGAGGATTTGATGTTGGAAAACGAAAGGCGGATGGAGGAGTGGGACCAGATAGAGAGGAATGTTCCCTCGCTCTGCGCTGTTTTTCAGATGACTGAGGCGCCGGGCAGGGAGGACGTTGAGATAAATCTCACGAGCAACGAGTGGCTTGTTCTCTATCAGGTGGATGGCTTAAGCACCGTCAGGGAAATTATTCTAGACTCCCAGCAGAGCGCGCTTAATACCTGCAGGGCGCTTAGCGGTCTTGTTTCAACGGGCATGATCGAGCTGAAGGAGTTCAAGCAGGAAGGGGATCAGCTCAAAATTGAAGGCTCCCTTCCCGAACAGGTGGCGATGCTCGAGCGCGAGGGCATTGCCGGATACACTTCTCCTGTCGAAGAAATCGCCCTTAATAACGTTGCCGGCGAAACAGAGCCTTCCCGCGCGGATGAGCACGCAAGCGAGGAGCGGATTGACACGGTCCAGACCGGTGAGGGCGTCAAAGAAGAGGAAGAAAGCGCCGAGGCGGCAGGGGAGGTCCTCGACAAGACGACGCCTGATAAGGCTGAAGTGAAAGAGGAGCCCCTCGCAGGAGATAAGCTACCGAGTGAAGAGGAATCAGAATACGCTGAAGAAGAGATCGTGCTCGAGAAGAAGACAGGGGCGGGGGATCAGAGCCTTGTGGATTACTATAAGAAACTCGCCCTCGAGGAAGCGTCGAACAGCGAAAAGCTCATACTTTTCATTGAGGCAGAGCAGAAAAGGATGCACGAATCATCAGAATTCAGCGGCATCGAGGTTTTCGCGGGAGAAAGCGATACCGATTTAAGCGCTGAGGCCTCACCGGATGAGATACCTGATTTCGAGGAACCCGAGAACATTCCTCTGGAATGGTCCGGTCACATCGCAAGATTAAGGGGTATGAAGAAATCCGGTGCCGAAATTTTAAAGAAAAGAATAATAAAACCTCGAGAAGAGATATCCTCACCTGAAATCGAGCGAGAAAGCCCCGACATAGAAGAAAGGTTTGACGCTTCAAGAATCGAGGAGAAAAGCGCCCTGGATGCGGAAATGACAGCCGAGACCGAACTCGCTTTCGCGCCGGAAGAGCCCTCCCCCGGCTACCCCGTAGCGGTCCCTGAGACAGAAGTGGTTGAGGAAGCCCCGGAGATTGAGGAGACGGCGGCTTCGAGCGGTTTTAAAACTTTCGGCGGCGTGGAAGTAGTCTTCGAAGAGGAGGCCCTAAAAGAGCGCGCCGAGGAGGCTTTCATTGTTCATGAGGAGCCGGCGCCAGAGATTGAAGGCCATGAAGCCTCAATCCAGCCTGCCTTTGAACCCCCTGTCTATGAAGTGGAGCTGGAGACCCAGAGATATCCTGAAGCAGAAATACCGCCTGAGTACGTCGAGGAAGATGTGAAGAGGGCTGAAATCGGTTTACATCAAGAACCCGAAAAACCAACTTTTGAGGAGGAAATTCAAAAAGAGGGGACTGAGGAAATCGAAGCGCCGCCCGAAGCGGAGGTCAGAGCGGAAACCTTTGCTCCCTTGGAGGTTGAAGCCGAGGAGGAATTCCCACCAGAGGTGGTTGAATTCGAGGAGACCGTGGGGGAGCGTGCTGCCTCGAGCGGCATTCCGCAAGAGGTCGGAAAGGTCGAGACGACCGAACTGGGCAAGGAAGCTCTCGAGGCGGAAGAATTGTCGGGCGTTCTTTCCGGTGAAGATACACATCCCGGCGTGGAAGAAATCAGACCCGATCTAACCGCTCGGCAAGCGCAACAGGCGAAAAGAATCGAGCAGATTGAAACCCAGCACGAAGCGTTTGAGGAGGCACCCGCGGAAGCGACCGAAATAGAAGCGCTGTCTCATGATTTGACGGCGGATGCCGAGCAAGAAGCAGAAGAGGTGTCCGCGCTTGAGGAAGAACCCTCAGTTGAGAGTCAGGCTGAGGAGAGGAAACCAGGGCTTCTCGGCAGGGTTTTGCGCTTTGGTAAGAGGCGAGAAGCGGAAAAGATTGAAGAGGAGACCGGGGCGTATCCTTCGATTGTGAAGGATGAATCTTCAGCGCTCGAGGAGGAGTCGCGGACCGGTTCAGAGGCTGCTCCGATCGAAAGTGAGTATGTTTTGACCTCCGAAATTGTTAAGCAGCCGGAGATCATTGAGGCGGCGGAAGAAGCAACAGCCGAGGAATCCGTTGAACCACAAGAGGCTGCTTCTCAAGAGGAGGAAGTGACCGTTGTCGAAGCGGCGGAAGGCGAGGCTGGGATACCGACCTTCCGTGAGGAGAAGGAGTTCATCGCCCCTGAGGCTAGGGGAATTGAGATTGAAGCGGAGGTTGAGGTCCGCAAGTTTCAGGAAGAAAGTGAGGCGGTATTAGAGAGCAAGACCGAGGAGGTTTCCGAGACCGTTTCAGCGCCCGAGGCGACAGAGAAGCTAAAAGCGCCACATCTCGAGGATGAAATCACCCCTGCTCATCCTGAATACATCGAGGCTCAGACTCCTCCCTTAACCGAGGAAGAGGTAATATGTGAGGTGGGGGGTGAGATGGTCTCCCTGCCGGAAGAGGAGGAATTCCAGGCAGGCGAGGTGAAACCGATTGTTGAGGGTGTTACGAGAGCCACCCATGATATTGATGTCGCTGAGGTGAACGTGAGCGCCGCCGAAGAAGCAGGATTGGCTGAAATTGAAATAGTGGGGCTCGATGAGGAGAGTCCAGCCATTCCCACCCGTGAGGAAAGCATCTCTTCGCTTGAGTTCGCCTTCGAGCTGGACATTCCCTGCACGGGGGAGGAGCTTGTCTCTGGGCAATTCGAGGAAATCGAAGAGGTTTCCACTGGGGATACTCTCCAGGTTGAGGAAATATTTGCGGAATTGCCCGTTTCAGAGGCGGAAATACTCCCGCTCGTCGAGGAGTCCATTTCACCCGAGCCGCCTGAGAATGTTTTTCCTTTCGAGTTTGAAAAGGAACCTGAAAGAAGCGAGGAGTTTCAAGGGTTCGAGAGTTCCGCGGGTGCTCTCGCTCAAGCCCCTGAGGCTCAAGAGAAAGCTTCGGTTGAAGAAGAGAAGGTGGAATTCGGGGAAGTCATCCCGCTCGTGCAGGCAGAGGAATCCCTTGATGTTCACGCGGTTGAGATAGATTTCGAAGAGGGATTCCTGCCCAGATTCAGAAGACGGGAACCCCAACCGGAGAGGATAAAAGCAGAGAGCGAGCCGGTTGCCCTAAAGGATACGAAGGACGCTCTTCCCGAGGCCGAACTCTCAGAGCAAAAGCCTGCCGGGCGCATTATTTCCGGAGAGACGCTCGAGGTTGAAGAGGCGAAGGCGCAAGCAAAAGCGGAGGCAGGCGAAGCGCCAGAGGGAGTAGCTGCGATGAGTGTCGAGGAAATTTCTGAGCCTGTTGTAAGCCTCGAGGAAGCCGCCCTACAAACCGATGAGGAAATCCCTGTCTCCACGGGTTCGTCAGGCTATACCGAATTGCCCGAATCCCTTGGCATGAATCTCCCTGTTTTGGATGAAAAGAGCGAGGCTATAATATCCGAAATTCCAGTGGAAGAGGAAGAAGAAGGTTTCCTCGGCGGATTAACCGTCATGGGAAAGCGCGAAAAAGGAACCAGCCTCATTGATCTTGAAACGCTTGAACTTGAAAGAGAGCTCCTTGAGTTCGCGAGTCTTGCAAAGGGCAAGAAAAAAGAACCCGTAAAGCCTGAGGAAGAGCTCCCTGGAAAACGTGAAGGCGTTGGAAATAGGAAAAACCTGAAATCAAAAAGCGTCTCAAAAACTGTTCCCAAAGGATTTAAACAAAAGAAGAGCGCGGGGGCAAATGCAAAGACCGGTAACAAAAAGGAGAATCCGCCCGACAGGAAAATAATTAAAAAGATAATAGACGACCTTAAGAAGCTCTAAGAAATTGCCCGCGCGGCTTGCCGGGCTTAAGTTCACGGGCGAAAAGGAGCGGTCATTTGTCGGGTGTTTTCAAGATTGTCGTTACCGGTCCTTTCAACTCTGGTAAAACGACGTTCATCTCCACTATAAGCGAAATCGACGTTGTCTCAACCGAAAGACAAACCCGTGGCGAAAGCGGAAAAGCTGATAGAACCACGGTCGCGATGGATTTCGGCAAGATAACCCTTCCTGACGACAACGTCATTCACCTCTACGGGACCCCGGGACAAGAGCGCTTCAGTTTCATGTGGGAAATTCTCTCAGAGGGGATGCTTGGGTTTGTCTTGCTAGTTGACGGGAGCAGCCCATCGACATTTCCGGAAGCGAAAAGGATTCTTGATAAGTTCCGGTCCTTTTCCGAAGAGCCGTTCATAGTTGGGGTTACCCGACCCGACATTCCCGAATGCGCCGAATTGGGAGAGGTTGTCTCATCTCTTGGAAAGGACGGTGAAGTAAGAGCCATAAAATGCGACGCGAGTAAAATTTTCGATGTCAAAAGGACTCTTGTGGAACTCCTTGAAATGGTGCTTGAAAAGATTGACGAGAAGGAAGTGGAGGGCGCTCAAAGAGTTTCGCTTGATTACTCTGAAAAAGAGTGCGTGAATTTAGGTAAGATAGTTTAGAGGAGGAATTTTAAGAAGAGGGAAAGTGGTCATCAGCGGCAAAACGAGGCTTGTGGGCTTGATCGGTTATCCTCTCGAGCATACCCTTTCGCCTCTCATTCACAACTCGCTTTTCGAGAAATTTGGTCTTGACGCGTGCTATGTTCCGCTCCCTGTCAAACCTGAGCGCCTGACGGAGGCAATCGCTGGTTTGCGCGCTTTTGGGTTTTTGGGGGCTAACGTGACCATGCCCCACAAAACGGAAGTGATTCGACTGCTTGATTTTCTCGATACCCAGGCGGAGATATCCGAATCCGTGAACACCATAAGAATCGAGGCTGACGCTCTTATCGGCTATAACACGGATGGAACAGGTTTTTGCGATTCAATTCAAAAAGAGGTTGGGTTGAATATTGAGGGTCTAAAAGTGGTGCTGCTCGGAGCCGGCGGCGCCGCAAGAAGCATTGCGGTAGCGCTTGCCGCAAGGGGTTGTTGTTCTATCTCGATAGTGAACCGCACCGTGGAGAAAGCCGAGTACATAAAGAGTTTGATTGAGAAAACGGGCATGAAAACGCGGGTTTCAATTTTCGCGCTCTCGGAGGATTACAGATCCGCCATCGAAGACGCGCGCCTTATTGTCAACGCTACTCCGCTTGAGGATATGGAAAGGGAGGGTTACCGTTTCCCGTTTGAATGTATCGCGCCCGGCTCGGTTGTTTGCGACCTGAAATACGTGAAAACCCCTTCGGTTTTTCTATCCCGCGCGTCTTTGCACAAGGCCGTCACGGTTGACGGGAAGGGCATGCTGATATACCAGGCGGCGCTCGCTTTCAGGTTGTGGACAGGGATAGACCCGCCGATTGATTTCATGAGGCGTGTGCTTCAAAGCGCGATCTGATCCAGTATCTATGAGAAAATCATTCAGTCATTCAGTTTGATTCCGATATATTTAATGAGGCGCTTGAGACACTCATTTTCGGCTTGAGCGCCAGAGATGATAGGTTGGTGTTTTTTAAAGAGATTCGCTTGATAATTTGTGATTTTCGCACATTTCATTTGATTATCTCGAAGCAAATGAGCGGTAAAATATGATTGGGGAATTAGAATTAAACATAGCGAAAGCATCGGGAGGATAGTCCCCGCAGATGGAAAAGCCGAAAGGGAGCAAACTCGGTCAACTCCTTGTTAAGAACAAGATGATAACGGAGGAGCAGCTTGAGGACGCCCTCGAAGAGCAGGGAAGATCCGGAAAAGCTCTCGGGCGCATCCTCGTTGAAATGGGAGCGATTTCTGAGGGACAGCTAACGGCGGTCGTCGCTGAGCAGATTGGAACGGAATATGTTGACCTCGGTAGTTACCCCGTTGACCCTGCCGCGGCTAACATGATTGACAAAGCGGTGGCGACCAGATACACCATGATTCCCGTCGATTTCCGGGACGGGAAGTTGATAGTCGCCATGGCCGATCCCACCAACGTTTTTGCGCTTGATGACTTGCACGCGGTTACAGGAATGGACGTCATTGCTGTTGTCTCCACGCCGGTGGACATTAAAAAAGCGATAGACCTTTACATGAACTCGCTCTCGCCTGTCGATCAAGAGCAGGCGGCCGAGGAAGAGATTGTCCTGCCCGACCCTGAGGAACTCCTTCCAGAGGAAATCGAGGAGGAGTTTAGGGAAGAGGAGGCGGAAGACGCTCCAATTGTGCGTTACGTGAATCTCGTACTCGCGGAGGCTGTCCGGGACAACGCAAGCGACGTGCATATTGAGCCGCGAGAGAAAGACCTGCGTATAAGGTTTAGGGTTGACGGCGTTCTCCATGAGGTCAGAAAATCTTCGAAGCGCGTACATCCGGGAATCATCTCAAGAATAAAAATACTCTCAAACATGAACATCGCCGAGCGGCGCGTTCCTCAGGATGGGAGATTCAACATGACGGTGGGCGGCAAGAACGTGGACTTCCGCGTGGCTTCGCTGCCAACTGTCCACGGCGAGAAAATCGTCCTTCGAATCCTGGATAGGTCAACTCTTTTGATGAATCTTGAAGACCTCGGGATGGAGCCTGAACCCCTCGAGCAGTTCAAGAAAGCTTTCAAGAAACCTTACGGCGCGGTCATCGTAACAGGACCGACTGGCAGCGGCAAAACGACAACATTGTATGCCGCTCTTGCCGAACTGAACAGGAGAGAGGTCAACATCATCACCGTGGAGGACCCCGTAGAGTACCAGTTGAAGGGCGTGAATCAGGTCCAGGTCAACACGAAAGTGGGTCTCACCTTCGCTCGAACCCTCCGCTCAATTTTGAGATGCGACCCCGACATAGTGATGGTGGGCGAGATTCGCGACCCGGAGAGCGCGAAGATGGCGATAGAGTCCGCCCTGACCGGGCACATGGTTTTATGCACCCTTCACACCAACGACGCGCCATCCGCGATGACGAGAATGATTGAAATGGGCGTTGAGCCATTCCTGATCGCTTCCGCTGTTGACGCGGTGGTAAGCCAGAGGCTCGCAAGAAAGCTTTGCAGACGCTGCAGGCAGGAAGCGGAATACGACGTGAAATACCTGAAAAAGATTGGTTTCCCGGAAGTTGAGGGGGACAAGATCAAGATCTATCGCGCAAAACCGGACGGCTGCGTTTTCTGCGGCCGTACCGGTTACAGGGGAAGAGTGGGTCTTTTCGAAGTGCTCATGGTCGATGAGGATATCGAGAAACTTGTTGTGAACATGGCGACCGCACATGAGATAGGAAGGCTCGCCAGGCAAAAAGGAATGAAGACTCATAGGGAAGATGGCTTTATTAAGGTGCTGCGTGGAATCACTTCGATAGAGGAGGTTTTAAGGGTTGTTATGTAGCGGTAGAATCCCTTGGAAATCATCCAAGAGGAAAGGGAACGCGCCATCCTCTTGATATGATTGGTACGTTGTTCGAGGGAAAATTTTTAACTTAAAGCGACAAGAGGCATCGCCAGAGAATGGAAGGTTTAGTATCATTGTGTTTAACATGATAAAGCGCGTTAAGGCGCGGGACCTCACTCGGAGGTGGACGAGGTGGCAAAGCAGGGATTGAAACTCGATATCAACGAACTGTTAAACGAGGTGATCAGGAGGGGGGCATCCGACCTTCACATAACTGTGGGCGTCCCCCCCACGCTTCGAATCAACGGCGTTCTCCAGAGGATGGACCTTCCAAAACTCACAAGCAACGACACCCGCGAGATGGTTTACAGCATACTTACCGCGAGGCAGCGGGAACACCTCGAGACGAACCTCGAACTTGATTTATCCTATTCCGTGCCCGGGAGCGCGCGGTTCAGGGTTAACGCCTACTTCCAGCGAAACAGCGTTGGAGCCGCTTTCAGGATAATTCCCTACAGAATCAAGACGATCGAGGAGTTGAAACTGCCGCTGGTCATCAAGGAGTTTGCGAAGCTCCCGAGAGGATTCGTGCTGGTGACCGGACCGACGGGACAGGGAAAAAGCACGACGCTTGCGGCAATCATTGACCTGATAAACTCCACGCGTGAGGAGCATATCATAACGATTGAGGACCCCATCGAGTTTCTTCACCTTCACAAACGCTGCATCGTGAACCAGAGGGAGGTTGGGCTTGACACCCATTCTTTCGCGAACGCGCTTAAATACGCACTTAGGCAGGACCCGGACGTGATACTCGTGGGGGAGATGCGCGACCTCGAGACAATCTCGACGGCGCTGACAGCTGCCGAAACTGGGCACCTGGTTTTCGCTACCCTCCACACTCAGGACGCCCCCAAAAGCATTGACCGCATAATTGACGTCTTCCCCACCTACCAGCAGCAGCAGGTGAGGCTTCAGCTTGCCTCCACCGTACAGGCGATTGTCACTCAGCAACTTTTGCCGACAAAGGACAGGCGCTCACGCGTTGCGGCGGTGGAGATAATGATTGCCACCCCAGCGATAAGGAACATGATTAGGGACGCGAGGGTGCATCAGATATATTCC
>CAKZLU010000038.1 GCA_937127245.1 uncultured Actinomycetes bacterium | reverse complement strand
AAGATGAAACCTTATGTCAGGGGGCTCATACTCGCTCCGATTTTCGCGGTTGCGGTTTTCCTATGGATTCTTTTTTAGAAGTCACGAGCTTACCGGACAGTGCCATCCGTCCCTCCAGTAGATTCTAGACCCTCTAGGCCGCCTTTTTCACCTCCTTTCCTTCGCTCTTCTTCTTTGCGTGCTTGGCGATCTCTTTCTTGCCGGTGGCGAACGTCTCGTAGGGCTTGCGACCTTCGTTGCGATAGCCGCGGTGCGGCCTCTCTTTGTTGTAGTGCTCGAGCCATTTGTCGAGGTCCTTCTGCAGTTCCTCCACCGAGGCGTAGAACTTCTTTCTGAAGGCCTCCCGGAAGAACTCGTCCAGCACTGTGCGATTGAACCGCTCCACGAAACCGTTTGTCTTGGGAGTGCCGACCTTCGTGAACCGGTGCTCGATATCGTTCAGCTTCAGGAACAGCTCGTAGGGGTGTTCCTCAAGCTTGCCCTTGTACTCCTTGCCGTTGTCGGTGAGCACCGCGTTGACGGTTATTCCCTCTCTTGAGAAGAACGGGAGCACGCGGTCGTTGAGCAAGTCCGCCGCGGTGATGGCGAGCTTCGCGGTGTACAGCTTGGCGAATGCAAATGAGCTGTAGGTGTCGACCACCGCCTGCATGTAGAGCCTTCCCACCCCCTTCAAGGTGCCCACGTAGAACGTGTCCTGGCACAGCAGGTACCCAGGATAGAACGTCTCGACGTGCCTTTCGGCGAACTCGGGATTGTGCTTCTCGAGCAGGCGTATCTGCTCCTCGGTGAGCTTGAAGCCTTTCTTGGATGACTTCTCCTCGAGTGCCAGAATCCTCTTGTATCGGGTTTCCAGGTCGTTTCTGATCCAGACGTTGCGGACCGTCGTCGCCGATACCACCTTCTCGCGCAGCGCCATCTCGTCTGCGATCCTCTGCTGGCCCCAGGCGGGGTGCTCGATGGATAGCTCGACGATCTCTTTCTCGAGCTCGTCGGAGATCCTGTGCGGGGTGGACCCCGGTATCGGAGGTCGGTCGAGGAGCGCCTCGAGGCCTCCCGTCTGGAACGCCCTCTTGATCTCATAGAACTGGGATCGGGAGTACCCCATCAGCCGGCGGGCCTCGGAGACGCTCCTCAGTTCCTGTGCCAGCTGTAGCATCGAGAGCTTGCGTTGTGCTACCTTCTCGTTTGCAGTCATTCGTCTCTCCTTTCCGGTGTTACTGCTGTTTTGGCGAACAACAATTCTACCGAAGGGGACGGATGACTGCCTTGCTGTTGCGGATGTTACAAAGTGTCCGGGGAGCTGTTAACTTCTACAATTTAATTATAATATCCCTATGACACGGGTAGGAATTCCGAGGGCGCTTTCATATTACCGCTATTTCCCCCTCTGGGAAACTTTCCTTGAGGAATGCGGCGTCGAAATCGTTCGGTCCGATCCCACAAACAAACTTATCCTCGAAAAGGGAGTAAGCCACAGCGTCGACGACATCTGCCTGCCCGTGAAGTGCTACTTCGGACACGTGCTCGACTTAAACGAGAAAGCGGACTACATCCTTGTGGAGAGGATACTTTCCCCGGAGAGAAATCTCGAAAATGGTTTTACCTGCCCTAAGCTCATGGCTCTTTTAGACATGGTCAAACATGGGCTCGAAATCAAACCGAAAATCCTGGAATTTTGCCTCGATTCCAGAAAGCACCCGCTTACTAGAGCTATCGGCAGAATTGCAAAATCGCTCGGGATACCTAAGCGCCGCGCCTTAAATTCAATGAAAGCGGCTATTGAAAGGCAGAAATTATACGAGTCCAAGCTCACGCGCATGGACGTCAGCATAGAAAAAAGAAACTGCCAATCGGGGAAAAACGAGGAAATTCCTCTAACCGCCCAAGCGTCCGACCTATTCCCAAGACAGGAAGACGCGAGGTCTGAAATGCGAAAACCTTGCGCGAAAGTTACATCTCACCCCTACTGCCAGCCTAAAAGGGATTTAAAAATCGCTGTAGTTGGACACGAATATCTGATTTTCGACAAGTTCCTCAGCCACGATATCTGCGGCAAACTCGAGCGCCTGGGGGCTACGGTCTACACATCATCAGCCCTTCCCGAGGAAATCATTGAAAAGGAAATAATGAAATATGAGGACATTTCATGGGTTTACGAAAGGGATCTTGTTGGCGCAGCTTCCTATTTCCTCTCATCCGGCATAGTTGACGGGGTCATTTTTGTCGTCTGTTTCGCGTGCGGACCGGACTCAATAACAATGGAAATAATTAACAGGGAGATTTGCCCGAAAAATAGACCGCCTGTTATGACAATAGTAATCGACGAACACACGGGAGACGCGGGCGTCCTCACAAGGCTTGAGGCCTTCTGTGATATGGTAAGAAGGGGATGAGGTGAGAGTCTCCTTTCCTCACATGGGAAACGCATACATCCCGCTTTCAGCCCTGTTGAAAACGCTTGGAGCCGAGGTTATCGTTCCGCCTTTACCTACCCGAAAAACCGTAGAGCTCGGCTCGCTTTACGCGCCCGAATTCGTCTGTCTGCCCTTCAAGGTGAACCTCGGGGACAACATACAGGCTCTTAACATGGGAGCAGACACGCTCGCCATGGTTTGTGGGTCCTGGGCATGCAGGTTCGGATACTACGGGCGAATTCAACACAGGATACTCAGAGACGCCGGTTTTGAGTTCGAAAGCCTGCTGCTGGGTCGCGACAACCTGGGCGCTACTTACAACAGGTTCAGGAAAACGGCAAATAGAAGCCTTCCGCTTTCCTGGGCGAGCGCGCTTCGCATTTTTCACATGAAAGCGAAGGCAGTGGACAAGCTCGAATCACTTTCGAGGAAAATAAGACCTTTCGAAAAAAAGAGAGGTTCAACTTCCCAGGCGCTCGCGGAGGGATTAAGAATCCTTCACGAGGCGCGGGATATACAAAAGGCGCGAAAGGCTTTCCAAAAGGCGAGGGACCTCCTGCTTTCCGTCGAAACCGAAAAATCCCGCAAGCCGCTCAATGTCGCCATCGTGGGCGAGATCTATGTGGTAATAGAGCCCGCGCTTAATTTCTCGATAATTGAAAGACTTGGCGAAATGGGCGTGCTTGTCCATCCTGCATTATCAATCTACAAGTGGCTCTTTCGCTCGCTCAAGATTGACCCGCTTATCACCGCTGACGAGAAAATAGCGATAAGGCGGACAAAACCATACATCCCTTATGACATCGGTGGAGAAGAACACCAGACGATCGGGGGTACGATAAAAGCAGCAAAGAGGGGCTACGAGGGTGTTATTCACCTCTATCCCTTGACCTGTATGCCGGAGAACATATCGAGGGTAATTATCCCGGCGCTTGAGCGCAGATGCAACATACCGGTTCTAAATCTCTGCCTCGATGAGCACTCATCCCCAGCGGGATTTATGACAAGAATAGAGGCTTTCCTTGACCTCCTCGAAAGAAAACGAGCGAGGAATTCGACCGTTTAATGGAAACTCAAAAGATGACATAAACCCAAAATACCCCACGCTCTGAAATTTTCCGCTCTCGTCCTATCCAGCGCCTTTGCTCCTCGAAATCATATTGAGCGCCCGTTCCGCGCTTGAGCGCACAATCGCGCTGGGATCATCGAGCGCCTGTTTCAAAGCGGGAATCCCGCCCGGGTCGCATATCATCCCGAGAGCGAGCGCCGCCGCGGCTCTAACCTCGGGTGGTTTGCCTTTTTTCAACAATCCACCCCTTCCGAGAATCTCCACCAAATGTGGCACATATGCAGGGTCCCCGAGGTCCCCGATAGCCAGGCACGCCGCTTCGGAGAGCCCCTCCTCTTCAAGTTTACCCTTCTTTCCAGATCTATTGACAATATCGAGGAGGAAAGGCACAACAGACGGGTCGCGGAAAGACCCGAGCATCCTAACGGCTGTCCTTCTTACGGACGGGCTTGGGTCGTTGATCGCCCCCATGATGAACTCCAGACATTCTCGCGCCCCAATTTTTGCAAGCGTTCTGATGACCTCACGCCTCACTCTTTCGTCTTGGTGCCCCGCCATAACGCATATGTCATCTATCGCCTCTTCCGCTTTCAACTCGCCGAGCACACGCAAGATGTTTCGGCACGCATACCAAGGATTTGGTTTCTTCATCTCCGCAACGAGCGCCTCTATCCCAACGTTTCCAGCGCAAGTAATAGCCTCGAACGCCACGTCTTGCCTCTCGATTTTGCTCAAGCTTTTGACTAATTCAACCAGGGGAGCCAAGAACTCAACCCCAAGTTTGGAAAGGACTCGGACGGCGAACAGCGCTTTCCCGCGTTTTTCCTCCGACATGAATGCTGTCGGATCGAGCGGACCACCGGGCCCGATAAGACTCTGAAGTACATCGCCGGCATGTTTCCGCAATTCTCGGCCCTTCCCGCCATCTGGTGACATAGCAGCAAGCAGCGTTTGAATCAATTCCGCCACTTCGTCAGGCTTTCCCGCCTTTATATAAATATCCGCGATCAGCCCGAGGGTATCCGCCTCGTGAGCAAAAGTCTGATAGTCCTCTTCCCTTAAAACCGCGTTTTTCAAGACCGGTGAAATGATTTTGACGGCGCGCATCGCATACTCAGTTTCGAGCTGGCTAATTGTTTCCTTTACCAGGTGAGCGGCGTATCTTCGAATTTTCTCCGACTCGACCTGAATGTTGTCGGCAAGTCTTAAAAGCATACCCGACGAAAGGTCCTCCTCCTCCATCTCGTATAGTCTTTTTATCTGAGTGGAGACAACCTCGTCATCCCCAAAACCAAGGTCAGGCAAATCCTCCTCCTCGATTGGACCGCCGAGTAGCTGATAAGCGGAAAAAACTCTTTTGCCTGTTGAAAAGTCACGTTCCTCGACAATCTGCGCTTCGTCGAGTTTCCGGTCTATCAGCTCGGAAACAGCCTCCTCGCGGTTACCGCTTTTTGCCTCGAGGAGGATGGCATTCATTCCCATCAGCTTCTCTTTTGCCCACCCCTTATCAAAAGCTTTTGCATCTTTCCTCATCTCAAGGTAGTCAGCGATCAGCGAATCCACAAGGTCCATCAGCTGTTTATCGGATAGCATTTCGATTACGTTCTTTCTGACCTGCTTTATGTCAACCCCAGTTATCTCACCGCTTGAAAGTACCGATGACATCTCGGACGGGGTCATGCTGGCAACGATTCCCGCGAGCTGACCAGTAAGCAAGTCTCTCAAGCGCTCGCCTCCGGCCTCATCAGCAATCGAGGCAAGGCGCTCAAGCCCCTCTTTTGCCAGATTGTTCCTGGTAAGAATGCCTCCCTGTTCGCCTTCCTGGGAGATGAAACTTGAGAGAATACTTCCAACCTTTTCCGCGTCTAAAAGCGCTTCGCTCAATCTCTCCTGGTCGATCTCTCTGATTTCAATTTTTCCCATCAAATACTGGACAAGCAGTTCATCTTTCAGTGCGTCAAGCGGCGTGGGTTCTCGCCCTCCCCTTAAGCCAGCCGATGCGAGCTCCTTTCCCGATTCAACCGCTACATAAACCCGCCTGTTCACAAGAATGTTTTTGACTTCCCGCCGGCGGAGCTCACCGTCTATGTCTTCCCGTATTTGGGGATTGACCATCATTTCTCCTACAACCTCGAGCGCATCCCTGAGCTCGTCAATTGTCACTCCCCTCTTGAACTCAATGGTCGAGATACCCCTTTCGTTCATCCAATCCACGAATGATCTTACCGGGGCTCTCTGCTGGTCCATCTCGTCAAGCTGTTCCCCGTTTATAAGAAGCCGGCTTTCAAGAGCGCTTACGCTCAATGAGTCAACCTCGCTAAGTATTTCCTCCAGGCGCTCCATCGCCTGATCGAGAGTGTCAAGGACCATCGAGCTCTTGGGCGGATAAAGTCGCATATTGACAGTTGCAGCATGTGTGTTGATCACGAATTGCACGGCGCGATGGATAAACTTGTCAGAAAAAGAAGTTTGTCCACCCACATTAATATGTTCGGACATTACAAGCCTCTGCCGTTTCTAATACTTTCTTATAAACTCCCACAAGCCAACCCGAAATTCCCGATAACAAAAGAGTCCATTCAAAATTATAACCGCGGTAAGTCACCTTTATCTAAGAGGCAACCGATGCGCAAAAGCCTCATCAATCGCGAAGTTCCAGACCTGACGAGCTCATGTGCCCTAATCATTGCCGCTTCCTCTTCCATTGGACCCGGAGACACCGAGTAAACCGCAACTTTCTCACCGAGCTTCATCTCATCGGATTCGCTTATTCTCCCCGTAATCACGATCACAGGTACATCAAACTTGGAGGCAATGCCTATCACCCCGGCGGGCGTCTTACCGTAAAGAGTTTGATAATCAAAAGAGCCCTCACCGGTCAGAACAATATCGGCTTTTTCAACGGAATCAGCAAGACGGCTTATTGAAGCCATTACATCAAACCCGCCAGCGATCTTGGCGCCGCAAAAAGCGATTAAACCTGCCCCCAGTCCACCGGCCGCTCCCGAACCGGGCACATCCCGTACGTCTACGCCAATATCCTTGAGGATGACAGCCGCCAGGTTGCTCAAGCCTTTCTCCAGTATCTCCACCTGTTCCGGGGAAGCGCCTTTCTGGGGACCGTAAACCCTTGCGGCTCCCTCCTCACCGAGAAGGGGGTTAGTGACATCGCATGCGGCAAGGAATTTTGCGCTTGACAGTCTCGGACCCCTTTTGGAAGAGTCAATAAACTTAACCGCCTGGAGATGCTCTCCCGCCGGACGTATCTCATTTCCCTCCTTGTCGTAGAAACGATATCCTAATGCGCGCGCCATTCCGCATCCTCCATCAACGGTCGCGCTGCCCCCCAAGCCTACTATTATCTGCTCCGCCCCGGCACCCAGGGCATCCAGTATCAGTTCGCCCGTTCCGTAGGTATCGGAATTCATTACATTTCTCTGTGAGGATTTAAGCAGAAAAAGCCCTGAAGCCTGCGCCATCTCGATTACCGCCGTCGGGACAGGATACAGATCAACTCTTCCCGCGAAACCGGTCACCGATTCGAACTTAGAAAAAATTGGCTTTTCAACGAAGAGCCATTTTGCCCTGACCCTCATCCCCGGAAGCGGGCCACTGACCGTTGATTCCCTGAACCCGACCCCCAAGGAAGCGCACATGGTGTCGATCGTGCCCTCCCCGCCATCAGCCATCGGAAAACTCTCTATCTCGGCCTGTGGAAATACTTCACGAACGCCCAGCGCCATCGCCTCCGCTGCCTGGACCGAACTGAGACTCCCCTTGAACTTGTCAGTGGCTATTACGACACGCATTTCTCCCACTCCCAAGCGACAAAACCCCTCACCTCTCATTAAACGACGAGGAATCCGATTCGCGCTTAACGTTTAAACCCCTGACCTTCTCCGTCAGAGCGCCTTGTTCGCCTCCTTATTGATTGTATAATCGCCGCATGGACTCAAACATGAAAGAAGAAAAAATCATCACGAGAGATTTCGCGCTAGCTTTTGTAGCCTCTTTCTTCTTCCTTGCAAGCCTGTATCTGCTCATTCCTATAATACCGCTTTTCATGTCAGAGAAACTGAAAATTGACGCGCCCAGAATAGGTCTTCTTATGGGGGTCATGACTTTTTCATCCATGCTTTTAAGGCCAGCGGTCGGTTACGCATCCGACAAAGTGGGTCGAAAACCAATGCTCCTTTTCGGATCGATTATCTTCATGATTGCCCCGCTCCTCTATAACCTCGTTCGGGGCGCCGAGATGGTTGCGCTCGTGCTCGCTTTCCACGGTGCGGGCATAGCGTGCTTTCATACAGCATCTCTCATCTTCATAGGAGATATTGCTCCTGGTAAGAGAGTGGGCAAATCAATGTCGTGGTTTCAGTCGTCCTTTAACCTGTCGATTATGATAAGCCCGCCCCTGGGCGCGGCAATCATGGAAAATAGCGGTTACAGCAATGCTTTCCTCACCTCTTCATGTCTTGCTGCGGTCGCCCTCGTTTTAGTCTTCTTTATCCCCGAAAGCGGGGCAAAAGCAATTGAGGCCGTCAAATTTTCCGGGAAGCCGAGTCACTTGTACAAGGTCCTCATCTATTCATCCATCGCGGCGTTCTCGGGCACTGTTGCTTTAGGCTCAACGGAGTCCTTTATTGGCCTGTACGCAAAATCGAGGGGCATAGGTGGATTCGCGTTGTACTTCGCCGTTTCAGCCGGAACGCTTCTTTTGCTTCGAACGCTTGCGGGAGGGATACCTGATAGGATTGGCAGAAAAGCCTCGATCTCATTATCGCTTTTAACCCTCGCGGCTTCACTTGCGATTCTTGCAACGGCTGATTCACTGTTATTACTGCTGTTATCTTCCGTTGCTTACGGAATAGGGTTTTCATTCCTCTCGCCGTCAATCTCCGCATTTATAACGGAAAACGTTCCTTCCGAAAAACTTGGAGCGGCATTCGGAATATACACATCCCTGTTTGAAGGTGGAATAGCCGCAGGTTCGATCATAACAGGCGCTGTTGCCGGCGCTTCAGGGTATTCGGCTGCCTTCGCCTCCATCGCCGCAATAAGCTGCGTCGGCGCCACTTTCAGCGCGCTCTCGGGTCCCAGGCGGCATCCATGTTCATGACCAAAAATAAGCGGAAATCCTGGATTTCTAAATCAAGTTCTTTCCTGCGAGGTAGTCTTCTCTGGAAAGGAAAAGCCGCTTCATAAGCCAAATTTCTCGGGCGAGAGAAACTGAGTGCGACAATTATTTTATGTCCTAATCCGCTTCGTGGAATCCCTCCTCACCGCATCTGGCGGCATATTCTTCCGCGAGGTCTACCGCTTCCTTAGGAGTTGTGGCGTTTATAATCCCCTTTTCTTCCCGTCCCTCAAAATCAAGTTTCCAGGTCTTTATACCAATCACAGGTTTGCCCATCTTCAAAGCGAGGGCGATCTCTGAAAGTGTCCCGTAACCACCGCTCACAGCGATGACCGCATCCCCAGAGAGCGCTACAAGGGCGTTTCTGGCGTGCCCCATGTCAGTTGGCACCGAAACCGTTAGCCATCTACTGGCGCGCTTTCTGTCCGGATGCGGAAGAATACCTATTGAGATTCCACCTTCCTCGCTCGCTCCTTTCGCAGCCGCGTCCATAACACCGCCCAGCCCCCCACAAACAAGCACATGTCCCCTCTTTGCGATTTCCCTTCCGATTTCCTCCGCTATTTCTGCGATCCGGCTATCACACGACGCTGTGCCCACCACAGATATATACAATTCTTACACCCCCTGAATGACACATATAAGGATGCGCTTTAAGCGCGCAATGCTAACCGGCCTGGCGTCCTTGTTATTGTGAAGCCCGCCGTTATTAGCCCCTCGCTGAGGATAAGTAGTTTGACGTTTGACACTGAACTCGTCAAGTCCTTAGACTTATCAATGTCGAGGTTTGCGCCCAGAAGTCGCAGCATAGAATTTCGTTTGCGGCTGCGGTATCTCAAGGAAGATGGTTAAACCGGTAATCTGCTAAACCTGAGTTTATCGCGAGCTTTGCCTTACTGCGCGTCCCAGCCAGAACAAAATTACGACTTGACCAAGCCGGATTCTTAAGGGGAGTGATATCGATGGCCTACAAAGTGCTCGTGACAGGGTCCTGCGGATTTGTGGGTCCTTACGTCATCGAGGAACTTCTGGAGAAAGGATATGAAGTCCGTGCGGTGGACCTTCCCGACGCGGACCATGCCCATGTTGAGAGGCTTGATTGTGAAATCGTTGAGGCCGACTTGCTCTGCATTGACTCAGCCCTCAAGTCTACGAAAGGGGTCGACGCGATAATCCATACAGCCGCGAGAATGAACTACTACATGACCCGACCCGAGTTTGAACTAGCTAACTATCACCTGACCGCGACAATATGCGAGTCGGCTCTCAGGTCAGGCGTAAAAAAGCTTGTTCATTTCTCCACTTGCGACACTTACGGTCCGCCTCAGTACTCACCCGTTGATGAAAGCCACCCCCAGAAACCCATCAATCTTTATTCGAAAACGAAATTAATGGGGGAGCAGGCGGTATTCAGATACCACAAGAATTTCGGGTTGCCCGCCACCGTAATAAGGCCCACGACAATATACGGTCCGCGTTGTGTCTATGTTATGGGGCTCTTCCTTGCGCTTCCGGTTATGCTGCGGGAAAGAGGCTTCAGAAAACTGGCCGTACCAAAGGACGGGTTCACCACAAACCTTGTCCATGCCCGTGACGTTGCCGGCGCAGCCGTGTTCCTTATGGAAAAAGAAGAATCCTTAGGCGAAGCGTACAACATATCAGACGATTCCAAAATGGAATCAGGCGAACTCATAGAAATACTTTTGGGAGCCGTAGGAATCGAGTCCAAACGCGTCCTTCCGGTGCCCAATTCGCTCGTCTCCTTCGCTGCAAAACTCGCCTCACACCTCCCCAGAGCTTTCTTTTCGAAGATCACCGATTTCCTACAGCGCAGGTGGGACGAGATCGTCCTGAGACGCCAAATAGTTCCCGCCCTGAAACCAAGATTTGACCCCGGCTTCACCAGTTTCGGAAGAGGCAATTATGATTTTGACAACTCGAAGATCAAGAAACTCGGTTACGAACTTAAGTATCCGGATTTCAAAGCTGGATGGAGTGAAACAGTCAAATGGTATATGGAAAATGAATGGATACCTAAATACGAATCGCTGCTTTGAACCAGAAGTCCTCAACCGCAGAATGCTCTTTGATTTTCCATCGCGAGTAAATAACAGTGTTCATAAGCCAGCTTGCTATGAAGCATTAATCGGCGGGTTGAGAAAGCTCATTACGGAGTTCTCACTCGTGACTATATAATTTGAGAAAAACAGCGATACCAAACGAGGCTCATTGCTTCGCTGGACGCCCAGCTCAAAAAACTGTTTTTGGAAAAGAAAGAGTCTTTTGTGAAAGATTGCATAAAGACAAAGAATTTTCCTTGTTGCCGGGGCATGATACGAGGTGGTTAACCTGATCAAAGAAATCAGGATTCACGGCAGAGGAGGACAGGGAAACGTTACGGCAGGAGAATTCCTTGCCGAAGCGGCTTTTATAGACGGTTTGTTCGCTCAAGCCTTCCCCATGTTCGGATCCGAGCGTCACGGAGCCCCGGTTACCGCCTACGTTCGCATAAGCGATAAGCCGATAAGGAAGCGAAGCCAGATATATGAGCCGGATTATCTCATTGTCCAGGACCCGAGCCTTTTCCGCGGGGAAGACGTTCTCCAAGGTTTGAAATCCGGTGGCTTGATAGTCATAAACTCTTCGCTAAAGCCTGAGGATTTCGATATCCCCTACGATTACCGCGTGGTCACAATTCCAGCCACTGAAATAGCGATAGAGATTCTCGGCAAACCAATCATCAATACGATAATGGTAGGTGCCTTCGCCGGTTCATCGGGCGAAATAAGCCGCAATTCTCTCGAAAAAGCGGTGCTAAAAAGATACCCAGGAAAACTCGGAGAAAAAGAGGTAGAGGCATTGAGGAAAGCCTATGAATGGGCAGAGGTGAATAAATGAAACAGGTCTTTGGAATTGTTGTTCAACCCGGTACCTCCAGAGAGGAGAAAAAAACAGGCTGGCGAGTTTTCAGGCCGAAATTCAAGCAGGAAGCGTGCATTGGGTGCAGAAACTGCCATATGTTCTGCCCCGACGGCGCCGTTTACAGAATCGACAAGAAGAAATTCGACGCGGACCTCGACGCCTGCAAAGGTTGCGGCATATGCGCCGAGATGTGCCCGGTTGATGACATCGAGATGTTGCTTGAGCGCAATTGAAGCGTATCGAAGGGGTTTGAAATGAAAGCGATAATGGAAGGCTCGCAAGCTGTCGCTCAAGTGGTATCGCTTTGTAAGCCCAATGTGGTGTGCGCATACCCCATCACTCCGCAAACACACATCGTTGAGAGGCTCGCCATTCTTCACAGCGAGGGAAAGCTTAAAGCGGGTTTTGTCCTGGCCGAAAGCGAGCACTCGGCCGCATCAATTGTTCTGGGGGCGTCTGCGACCGGCGCAAGGTCTTATACCGCCACTTCCTCACAGGGTCTGCTGCTGATGACAGAAGTGATGTTCAACATAGCCGGCATGAGACTTCCGGTGGTCATGACAGTGGCGAACAGGGCGGTTTCGGCGCCCATCAATATATGGAATGACCAGCAGGATTCCATGTCCCTCCGAGACTGCGGCTGGATTCAGATGTACGCTGAAGATGTCCAGGAAGCCTGCGATATGCACATTCAAGCTTTTCGCATCGCCGAGGAGCTCAACATACCTGTAATGGTTTGCATGGACGGGTTTGTTCTAACGCATTCAATGGAGGTGGTTGATATCCCGTCACAGGACGAAGTTGACGAAATCCTCCCTCCGTTCGCGCCATCTTACTTCTTGACACCCAAAGACCCTGTGACGCTCGGCTCAATGGCGGGTCCTGACGCATACATGGAAATCAGGATGCTCCTGCACAAAGCAATGAAGGACGCCCCGCGCGTAATACAAGACGTTTCGGATGAGTTTGAGGAAAAAACCGGTCGCCACCAAGGAGGTCTTCTCGACCCTTACGAGCTTGAAGACGCCGAGATTGTTCTCGTTTCCATGGGTTCCCTTTTGGGCACGATGAAAGATGTTGTTGACCAGCTTAGAGATGAAGGATACCCTATCGGCATTCTGAAAGTGAGAACAACCAGACCTTTCCCGAGAGAAAAATTTCACGATCTACTCTGCAACGCCAGGGCTGTTGCAGTGCTTGAAAAAGATATCTCCCTGGGGCTTGAGGGGATACTATGTTCCGAAATAAGATCCGCTTTCTGCAGAGCAGCCAAAACACCCAATATCTCGAGTTTCATAGTGGGTCTTGGCGGGCGAGACGTGCGGGAGGATGATATCCGCAATATTGCGATTAGCATGTTTGAAAACGATAGCTGCAGGGTCGAATTTGTTGGCATTAACAAGGAAGCGCTCGCCGCGGCCCACTGGCGAGCTGAAGATTATACAGAATGCATTTCCACCGATGTATGCCCAAAACCAGAAAAAGGAGATTCGTAAAATGGCTGTGGAAGAGGTGGAATCCAGGCTTCTTGCCTACGGCCATACCGCATGCGCGGGTTGCGGTGAAGCGCTTGCAGCAAGAACAGTTATTGAAGCGGCAGGACCAGATGTCATCATTGCCAACGCAACTGGCTGCCTTGAGGTTTTCACCACAAGATTTCCACGCTCGGCATGGCGTGTTCCCTGGATACATTCGCTTTTCGAAAACGCCGCAAGCGTTGCGTCTGGAATTGAGGTGGCGCTTAAGGCGCTTGAAAGGTCGGATGAAGCAAAGGTCATAGCGCAAGCTGGTGACGGCGGTACCGCGGATATCGGGATGGGCGCTTTCTCGGGAATGCTCGAGCGCGGTCATGACATACTTTATGTATGTTACGACACCGAAGTTTACTCAAACACGGGCTTTCAGAGGTCCGGTCTAACCCCTCTTTACGCCCACACGACCACAAGCCCAGCGGGAGAGCTTACCTGGGGCAACGCGACAAGGAAGAAAGACCTGCCCTCAATAGCCGTTGACCACGGGGCTGTATATGTAGCGACTGCCTCCGTCGGATATCCGCAGGACATTACCAGGAAAGTGAAGAAAGCTCTTTCTCTTTCAGGCCCCAAGTATATTCAAATTCATTGCCCTTGCGTACCCGGTTGGGGAATAGAAAGCCACATGACGATCAGGGTTGCCCGGGCAGCTGTAAATTCTGGGCTTATACCTCTTTTCGAGATTGTTGAGGGAAATATAATTGGGGTCCGAAAAATCAAGGAAGACGAGCGCGTCTCCGTTGAAGAATACATGAAACTGCAGAAAAGGTTCTCCCACGTTTTGAAAAGTCCGCGCGGCAAAGATTTGATAAGACAAGTTCAATCGATAGCGAACCTCAACATCGAGAAATTTGGACTTTTGGGAATCAATGAGTAGCATATATAAGCATACATTACCCAGACGATTTTGTCGTTTTCGCAACGCCCGGCAAATATTGCATATTTCGCTCCAATAAGAAAGGTTACGTATAAGAGCCCGAGAGCGGTAAAGGGAGGCAGAATGGAAGGAGAAAAAGAAAAAGTACTGCAGGAAGAGGTTGGAAAACTTGAGGAGCAACTAAAAATCCTCGCCGAGAAAATACAGGTTCTAACCGGCATTGACTGCAGTTTCGGCTCCTGCGTCTTTGATCCTGAAATGACTGAAGTTGAGCAAAAAATCTCCGAGGTGCAGAGAAGGAAAAGAATTCTTGAGAGAATCATGAACGAGCTGGAAGCTTGCGAACTCTCGGAATAATTTGAGTTAATTTCAAAATTAGGGTCGCGAAAAACTGGCGTTCTTTGTACTCATGCTGTTTGCGCGCATAACTTAGTAGTCGTTTTCTTTTACTCTGTTCTGATTCCCGCATCCTGCCTGTAGCATCGAGCATTTGTGGAAACAAAGCCTCCTAATTGATATTTACTTTTGATAATGACATTAAATATAATCTCAAACACTTGATAATTTTCGCTTCGTCTTAAACCAAGGGGGACCCCCATCTTGGTAAGGGCCAACCCGGATTTTGCAAAACAGTTGAATAGAATAGAAAAGGCAGGAAATCTCAATTACTGCTATCAGTGCAGCGCATGCGTGCAGGAATGTCCAGCAGCGTTGCGTTTCAGCGATTTCAACCCCAGAGAGATAGTTCTTTGCGCTCTTCTTGGTGTTGCGGATGAATTGATCGGGGAAAATTCGGTCATATGGCAATGCGCCACTTGCTACAACTGCTACGAAAGGTGCCCCCAGAAAGCGAGACCCGTGGAGGTCATAACCGCGCTTAAGAACCTTGCTTTCGAAACAGGAAACGCTCCTGAACAAATAACCGCTCTGAGAGAATCCGTACTCAATCACGGCACGATAACGACGCTTTCGGACTCCATGAAGAAACGCAGGGATGAACTTGGTGTTCCCGCGATAAGTCTTCCCGAAGCAGGTTTGCTTAAGAAGATACTGGGGGGATAGTTTGGCGCAAAAAGAACTCACGTTGTTTCCGGGATGCATGATCCCGTTACGATACCCTCAAATAGAAAAAGCGGCTCGATTTTTCTTCAGGACAATAGGCGTGGAGGTATCCGACATTGAAGGCTTCACGTGCTGCCCAGAGCCATGGAACGTGAAAGGAGCAGGTTTAACCGAGTGGCTAACGATCGCAGGAAGGAACCTCGGCATAGCTCAGAAACACGGCGGAGACCTGATTACCCTTTGCAATGGGTGCTACTCAACCTTGAAAGAGGCTAAACACGCCTTTTCCTCAGATGAAAGAACTGTTGAGGAAGTCATCAAGCGGATAAAGTCCACCGATCTTCCAAAGCCCGGGGACATTCGAGTTTTGCACTTCGCTGATCTCCTCTCAGAACTCTGGGAACCGGTGATATCTCAATGCGTTAAAAAGCGGCTCGAGGGCGCAAATATAGCCATACACCACGGGTGCCACCTTTTAAGACCCGCAGATGTGATGAAATTCGACGACCCTTTTGATCCCGAGGTTCTCGAAAGAATAATCGAGTCTTTGGGGGCAACACCGGTTCGCTATCGCGGTTATACCGACTGCTGCGGAAGGGCAATTCTCCACAGGGATAAGTCTCTTGATGTCGCAAGCGCGAAGCTCGACTCAATGAAACAAGCGGGCGCCGATTGCGTTGTTGTGCCTTGTCCCGCATGTTTCGAGCAGTTCGATCTCGGCCAGGTGGAAATAAAAAGGAAAACAAAACGGGTTTTTGATCTCCCGGTCCTCCATTTCAGTCAGCTTCTTGCCCTTGCGCTCGAAGCCGATCCCAGTAGCCTGGGGCTCGACTATCATAGAGTTCCGGTTGTAGATTTAGTGTCCAAATTCTTATCGTAGTAGTCATGGAGGTTCATATTAGAAAATGATTGAAATCAGGTGGCACGGCAGAGGCGGACAAGGAGCGGTAGCCTCTGCGGAGATACTGGCTCTCGCCGTCATTGACGAGGGAAAGGCGGCCCAGGCTTTCCCAAGCTTCGGGCCTGAAAGGCGCGGAGCGCCCGTTATGGCGTTCACAAGGATTGATGATGATTTTATCTATTTAAGGACCGGGATAGCCGAGCCCGACATTGTGGTTGTCCTTGATCCGACCGTAGTTGCAGCAGTTGACGTTACTTCTGGATTAAAAGATAAAGGTCTTATCGTATTGAACACGCATAAGCGTATCGACGAGGTACCAAAAGAATTCGACAATAAATACCGACTTGCCGTCGTGGACGCGACAAAGATTGCCAGGGAGGAGATCAGAAGTCCCATAACCAACACGACAATGCTCGGCGCCTTTGCGCGGGCAACGGGCCTCGTTTCGCTTGAATCCGTCGAAAAGCAGATATCCAAGAGGTTTCCATCCGTGGCCGAAGCGAATATCCGCGCCATGCGAAGGGCATATGACGAGACTGTAATCAAGGAGTAGTTGGCATGAGGAACAAGAAACCTGGGTGGAAAGAATATCCGATAGCCGCCGTGATCGACAAACCGGGAAGCGCCACTTATCAAAACACCGGCGACTGGAAGACTCTGCGCCCCCTACGGGATGACTCAAAATGCGATAAATGCGGCTTCTGCTGGATAATATGCCCCGACGCCGCGCTTTTAATCGATGAAGACGGCTACTATGAAGTCGATTTGTATCACTGCAAGGGATGCGGGATATGCGCGCATGAATGCAAGAAAGGCGCGATAAAGATGATACCGGAGGAACACTAATGGGCACCCGAACAGGCATGGAAGTTTCCGCCGCCATCAGCGAGGCGGTTAAACTCGCAAGGGCTGAGATAATCGCGGCGTACCCAATCACTCCACAGACTCATATCGTGGAGGAGCTTGCCAGAATGGTGGCAGACGGGGAACTCTACGCCGAATTCATAATGGTCGAATCAGAGCACTCCGCGATGAGCGCTTGCGTTGGAGCCGCGGCGGTAGGCGCGCGCTCTTTCACGGCAACCGCCGCGCAGGGCCTTGCCCTCATGCACGAGATGCTTTACATCGCTTCGGGCCTGAGGCTCCCGATCGTCATGGTAGTGGTAAACAGGGCGATGAGCGCCCCTATTTCTATCTGGGGAGACCACTCCGACATCATGGCAGAAAGGGACTCAGGCTGGATCCAGCTCTTCGCCGAGACGGGACAGGAAGCATTCGATCTAACGATACAGGCATTCAAGATCGCAGAAGACCAGCGGGTGTCTCTCCCCGTGGTCGTTAACATCGACGGATTCACACTGTCCCACGTTATTGAGCCGCTCGTTGTTGAATCACAGGAGGACGTGGACAAATTCCTACCTCCTTTTAAACCCGTAATCCAGCTCGACCCGGACAAGCCCATAACAATCGGCGCCGTTGGATTTCCAGAGCTGTACACAGAGATCAAGAAGCAGCAGAACGTGGCGCTCGTTGAGTCTTACAAGGTAATAATTGAGGTCTGGAAACAGTTCCGCGAGCAATTCGGTAGAGAATACCACCCGATTGAGACCTACCGCTCCGAGGACGCCGAAATCCTCATTCACATAGCCGGCTCGACCGCTGGCACAGCCCGCGTGGCGGTTGATATGTTGAGAGAAAAAGGCGAAAAAGTCGGGCTGATAAGGACAAGGCTCTGGAGGCCCTATCCCTTCGGCGACATCAGGAAAACGGTAGCGAAAGCCAAAGCCATCGCCGCCGTTGATAGATGCCTCTCTTTCGGCGGTCCCGGCGGACCGATGTGCTCCGAGCTCAAAGCCGCCCTTTACAATCTTGACCAAAGACCTTTCATTGCCGGGTTCATTGCGGGCCTCGGGGGCAGAGACATCATGATTGAGGATTTCTTCACAATCGTGGAAGAGACTAAAAGACTGCTCGAAGAGGGCCAGGAAGACGAATATCGTATGATTGGAGTGAGAGAATAGATGCCCGAAGAAAAGCAAAATCCCGATTTCATACCGAGGCTCATTTCTCCGAGAGAATTTTTTGCCGAGGGTAATCGCGGTTGTCAGGGTTGCGGCGAGGCGCTCGCCATCAGGCAATTTCTCAAAGCGGCAGGACCGGATACGATAGTCTGCAGCGCCACCGGCTGTGTGGAAATCATTTCAAGTCCATACCCTGAGACGGCCTGGCGTATTCCCTGGATCCACGTCGCTTTTGAGAACGCCGCCGCGGTTGCCTCGGGAGTTGAAGCGGGCATTAAGATTCTCAAAAAGCACGGAAGATACCACGACAGAAAAATAAACGTAATTGCTCTCGCCGGTGACGGAGGGACGGCGGACATTGGAATCCAGGCTTTCTCCGGTGCGCTCGAGAGACGACACAATTTCACCTACATCTGCACCGACAATGAAGCGTACATGAACACCGGCATCCAGCGTTCTTCCGCAACGCCCTACGGGGCGAGCACAACCACAAGCCCGGCGGGAAAAGAGTCCATTGGGCAGACTACACCGAAGAAGGACATGCCAATGATAGCCGCGGCGCACGACATACCGTACGTGGCAACCTGCTGCCCAAGCTATCCGATGGATCTTCTGGCGAAAGCGGCAAGGGCGTTCAACACCGAGGGACCTGCATACCTTCACGTGCTTTCCCCCTGCCCCACAGGATGGAGACATGAAAGCCACCTGACCATCGAGATAGGACGTCTCGCAGTGGAAACGGGAGTCTTCCCGCTGTATGAGATTATCGATGGCAAACTGAAGATGAGCGTAGTTATGAAAAAAAGAAAACCGGTCTCGGAGTATATAAAGCATCAGGGGCGCTTCAGACACCTGAGACCCGACGAAATTGAAGAGATACAAAAAAATGTTGATGAGAAATATGAGCGGCTCCTCCATAGGGCGGAACTGGACCAGTCGCTGGAGAATTAATTGGAGATGAAAGGCTCAGTACTGATAATCGGGGGCGGCATCGGGGGAATTCAGTCGGCGCTTGATCTTGCCGAGTCAGGATTCAGGGCATACATACTGGACAGTTCGCCGTCAATAGGCGGCGTTATGGCTATGCTCGACAAAACTTTCCCAACCAATGACTGCTCGATGTGCATACTTTCGCCGAAACTTGTCGAAGCAGCCCAGCACCCCAACATAGAAATACTCTCCTACTGCGAACTTGAAAAGATAGAGGGGGAAGCGGGCGAATTCCAGGTTAAATACACCAGAAAAAGCCGATATGTCGATGAAAAGCTCTGCACGGGATGCGGAGCTTGTTCAGAGGCATGCGCGGTAAGGGAACGCGTTCCGGATGAGTTCAACGCAGGACTCTCCAAAAGAAGCGCTATCTACATTCCGTTCGCTCAAGCCGTCCCACGCCTTGCGGTTGTCGATCCCTCCTTTTGCCTTCTGTTCACAAAAGGAAAGTGCAAGAGCCCCTGTCTTGATGCGTGTGAGCGAAAAGCCATCAATTTTGACCTTAAGGACCGTTCCGAAAACCTGACCGTTGGGGCGATAATAATCGCTTCCGGCGCAAGGCCAATGCCGAAAGAGAGAATTTCCGCTTACCACCCTGAGCATCCTAATGTAATATCCTCCATCGAAGCCGAAAGGCTTATGTGCGCGAGCGGTCCCACGGGTGGAAAAATACTGCGCCCTTCCGACGGATCGCCTGTCGAAAGAATAGCGTTCATTCAATGCGCTGGGTCGCGCGATGAAAATTTCAATCCTTATTGCTCAAGCGTTTGCTGCACTTATGCAATCAAGGAAGCGACCGTCATAAAGGAACACGACCCGAATATTGACTGCCACATCTTCCACATCGATATGAGGACATTTGGAAAATGGTTTGAGCGCTTCAGGGAAAGAGCCAAAAAAGATTATGGAATAAGGTTTACAAGATTCAAAGTGCCCTCAGTGGAAGTCAACAGCCCGGACACCCTTACGATCAGGTTCATTGACGATGAGGGTTCTTGGCGCTCGGAAGATTTCGACCTTGTGGTGCTTTCTGTGGGTCTTGTGCCGGAATCTGTGCGTCTCGAGATCAACGGAAGAGCCCTCGAGGTAAATGAGCACGGATTTCTCTCAACGAGCATTGCAGACCTGGTGCGTACTTCCGTGCCGGGGGTTCACGCAATAGGAACGGCAACGAGCCCTAAAGACATACCCGAAACGGTTGCTCAGGCTTCAGCCGCGTCCGCCCTCGCTTCTTCGCTCCTGCAGCCGGCACGGGGAAGTGAGGTCGTAAAAAAGGAGTATCCGCCAGAAAAACAGCTTGACGGAAGCGAGCCCCGCATAGGCGTTTTCGTCTGTTCTTGCGGCAAAAACATTGGTGGGATAGTAGATGTCGATGAGGTTACGCGTTACTCGGAGGGTCTGCCAGGCGTCGTTTACGCGGAGAAAAATATTTACACTTGCTCAAGTGAGTCATGTGAGAGGATAAAGGAAGCCATAAAAACCCACGACCTTAACAGAGTCGTCGTGGCCGCCTGCACGCCGAGAACACACGAGCCGCTGTTCCGGGAAACAATCAGGGAAGCTGGCTTAAACAGGTATCTTTTCGAGTTCGCGAACATTCGTGACCAGTGCTCGTGGGTTCACTCAAAGCAGCCCGAAGCCGCGACCCAGAAAGCTAAAGACCTTGTCAGAATGTCTGTGTCAAGGGCGGCGCTTTTGGAACCGTTGCCGGAACTGCCCGTGAAAGTAACTCAATCCGCTCTCGTGATTGGAGGAGGGGCGGCGGGAATCGCGGCATCCTTGGAAATCGCACGGTCGGGCTTTCCTGTATATCTTTTGGAAAGGGAGGACAAGCTCGGTGGAAGCGCGGCCGGAATGCCGGGCCTTGAGGAATTCGGGGAAGCCGGCGAAGCGGTAAAAAGGCTTGCGAATATGATCGGGGAACTGGAATCGCTCCAAAACGTTGAAATTATCACCGGCGCAAGGTTACTGGAATTCTCCGGATACATTGGGAACTTCAGCGCCGTGGTTGAAGCAAATTCTAAAGCGAGAGAGCTAAAAAACGGTGTGGTTATCATCTCCACGGGCTCAAAAGAACACATTCCCACCTCCTATCTTTACGGTAAAAACCCCGACGTCATGCTTCAATCCGAGTTCGCGAAGAAGATCGCCGATGGGTATGTTCCCGATCGGGTGGTGATGGTCCAATGCGTTGAGTCAAGAGACGACGAGCGCCCTTACTGCAGTCGGGTCTGCTGCATTTCAGCCCTCACGAACACGCTCGCGCTTAAGAAAAAAAGGCCCGAGGCTAAGATATTCATTCTCTACCGGGATTTGATGTCATACGGTCTCTATGAAGATTTGTATCGGAAAGCAAGGGAAGAAGGTGTGATTTTCATTCGCTACTCCCCAGAAGAGAAACCGGTTGTTACCGAGTCAAAAGAGGGTTTAAGCGTTCAGTTGAAGAGTCCCGACCTTCGTTTCGTAATAGAGATCGATGCCGATTGCCTTGTTCTTTCGGCGCCAGCGGTCCCCGATCCTGAAAACGGAAGGATTGCGGAACTCCTCAAGGTTCCCCTAGATGAGCACGGTTTTTTCCTCGAGGGTCACGTTAAACTAAAACCGGTTGATTTCGCGACCGCAGGTATATTTCTTGCCGGCACGGCGCATTACCCGAAACTTATAGAGGAAGCGATCAGCCAGGGATACGGAGCTGCCGGGAGAGCGCTCACCATACTCACCAAAGATTACGTCATGAGTGAGGGTGCGGTAGCAGAGGTTAATCCGCGCTACTGCAGAGGATGCGGCGAGTGCGTCGAGGTTTGTGAGTTCGGCGCAATCACTCTCGAGGAAACGACAGGGGGAATCCTTTCGGCTAAAGTAAACAGCGCGCTATGCGTTGGATGCGGAATGTGCGCCGTGTCGTGCTGGAGCGACGCAATAAAAATGGCTAATTTCACTGACGAGCAGATCGAGGCCATGATCGACGCTTTTTCGGGTGAATCACCCTAATTTTCGTTAACCGAATCAAGGTTCCGCCGATTTTGGCGATGCTCATTTGACAGAAATAAGGAGCGAGCAGTTTGGCCGACGGGAATTTTGAACCGAGAATAATCGCGTTCAGTTGCAACTGGTGCGCATATGCCGGGGCGGATTTCGCCGGCGTTTCAAGGATCCAGTATCCACCAAACGTCAAGATTCTCAGGGTGATGTGCTCCGGTAGAGTGGAACCATCATTCATACTCAGGGCTTTTGAAAAAGGAGCAGACGGAGTAATTGTTGGCGGCTGTCATGAGGCTGACTGCCACTACATCAGCGGGAACCTCAGGGCAAAAGAGAGGGTGGAGGCAACCCAGCAAATACTTGAAATGCTCGGTCTCGGCAGCGAGAGGCTGCGCATTAAGTGGATAAACGCAAACGAGGGTGAGGCATTAGCCAGAGAAATCGAGGAACTCACCGTTAAGCTCAAGCAGATCGGTCCAAATCCGCTCTCGACCGGAACAAGAGAAGATACAGTTGCCGCTTTGGAGTTTGAAGACATCCTGAACGCCACCGACGCCAGGCTCTGCGTGGAATGCGGTAAATGCACAGCTTCTTGCCCCGTCTCGAGGCGAAACCCGGATTTCAGCCCACGGCTCACGGTCGAAATGGCACTCGAAAACCTCGAGTCAGAGGTGGAGACAAGCCCGGCCATTTGGGAATGTCTAACATGCGGGATATGCGAAGAGAGATGCCCGTATAACGTGCGGTTTTCTGATTTCATAAAGGACACAAGGGTGGAGGCAAGGTCTCTGGGAAGGAAAGGCAACCCTGTTCAGGCGGGCGCTATTTTCTCATGGATGAGAATGATGGCTTCAAACGGGCTTAAACAGCGCAAGCTCGGCTGGCTTGAGGATGGGCTACAAATCAAGCATGAGGCTGAATCGGACGACGACATCATGTTTTTTGTGGGCTGTCTTCCGTACTATGAGGTCTCACATCGACAAATCATGCCGGGATCGGTGCAGATTGCACGCGACTCTGTTGCGATACTAAACTCAATGGGGATTACCCCTGTGCTGCTCCCTGATGAACGCTGCTGCGGTCACGATATGCTCTATAGCGGGAATCCCTCAGTTTTCGAGGCTCTCGCGATAAAAACCGCTGAAGCGATCCGGAAGGCTAACGTTAAACGCGTGGTTCTCTCATGCCCGGAAGGATATCTCACGATGAAGCACCATTATCCGCAAGTTTTGGACGGATGGGATGTTGAAGTAATGCATATAACGGAACTGCTTTCAGAAGGCATTGATTCTGGTCGGTTGACGCTTAATAAAGAGATAAGCGCGAAAATCACGTATCAGGATCCATGCAGGCTTGGAAGACGGCTCGGTATATACCAGGCGCCCCGAAAAGTGTTAAGCGCAATCCCTGGAATTGAAATGGTTGAAATGAATCATTACGGTCCCGACGCGATTTGCAGCGGAGTGAGTTCATGGGTCAACTGCGGGAACGTCTCCAGGTCTATTCAAATCGAGCGTCTTCGGGAAGCGAAATCGACTGGCGCCTCGATGCTGGTTACTTCTTGCCCGAAATGCCTGATTCATTTCAGATGCGCACTTTCCGGAAAAACAGGTACAGACAGAGATGAAATACAAATAGAGACCCGCGATATTACCGGACTTGTTCGCGAAGCGCTCATTTAGAGAATATAATTTATTCGGTCATTAACTCTGGTTTTAGCAAATGCGCTTTTTAGCAAGGGTTTTGAATAAGCGTGAGTGTAAATTGTAGGATTACCCTGAAGCGCGAATGCCTCTATATTGGCTTTTCGCGCAAAGAGTACGGCTGCACGGTTTGCGGCGGGGTGTGATTTTGGTTGACCGAAGATGTCTTGATAATAGGCGGCGGTGTATGCGGCATCCAAGCCGCGCTTGACCTTGGTGACAAGGGCTTCAACGTGTGGATGGTCGAGAAAGAGCCGTCCATCGGTGGAAGAATGGCTCTTCTGGACAAAGTGTTCCCCACGAATGACTGTTCGATATGCATTCTCGCTCCCAAGATGATTACGTGCTTCAACCATCCAAAGGTCAACGTCCTTACCTGTTCCGAGGTCGAAAAGGTTTCCGGCAGCCTCGGCGAATTTGAGGTAACCATAAGAAAGAAAGCGAGGTATGTTGACGAAAAGAAATGCACAGGTTGCGACGCTTGCACCCAGGCTTGCGTATTAAAAGGCAAAATCCCCGACGAGTGGAACGAGGGCTTCGGCACGAGGGCAGCGGCCTATATTCCATTCATGCAAGCGGTCCCTCGAGTAGCGGTGATTGATCCTGAAAAGTGTCTCTATCTCACCAAGAAGAAATGCAAGAAAGAATGCGCTGAGGCGTGCCAGAGGGGCGCGATCGATTTCGACATGAAAGACGAGATTATCACGAGAAAATTTGGCGCGATCATCGTCGCGGTCGGGCTTGTCATGTTTGATCCGAGCGGAATCACCGAATACGGCTACGGTCGCTTCCATAATGTCATCCAAAGCATGGAATACGAGCGCCTCATAAACGCGAGCGGTCCGACTGGAGGTCACCTGAAGCGCAGATCAGACGGGGAGAGGCCAAAAAGAATCGCTTATATACAGTGCGTGGGGGCAAGGGACTTAAGAAACGGGCATCCTTACTGTTGCAGCGTATGCTGTATGTATGCGACAAAAGACGCGATGCTTGCCTATATGCACCACGACGATACCGAGAATTACATCTTCTATACAGACTTAAGAGCCTTCGGTAGGGGTTTTGACGAATATATAAGAAGGGGAGCTCAGGAGTACGGAATAAAATACATTAGGGCAAGGCCCGGCGAAATTACCGAAGATTCGGTAACCAAAAACCTTTATGTTTGGTATGACGTGCCAGGACAAGGCGTCACGAATCTCGAGGTTGACATGGTCGTTCTTTCAACTGCGTTTGTTCCGCACCCCTCCTCGAAGAAACTCGCGGAAGTTCTTGGGATCCATACCGACGAATATGGCTTTTTCAAAGCTTCAGATGATTTGCTCGCCCCGATGGACTCATCCGCGCCGGGGATATTCATCGCAGGCGCATGCACGAGACCCATGGACGTAACGGACGCCGTGACGCAAGGCGGCGCCGCTGCGGATAGAGCCGCTCAGGTTTTGACGGGAGCGACAGGAAAAGTGTCTGTCGCGTGAGGGTCGAGAATAAGGAGGCGGACGATGTCACCAGCAAAGAAAACTGCAGCGAAGAAGAGCTCAAGCGGTTCACGCTGCGCATCAAAGAAGAGCGCTGCAAAGAAGGCTACCGCGAAGAAGAGCGCAGCGAAGAAATCAGCCGCGAAGAAGCCTGCCGCGAAGAAGAGCGC
>CAKZLU010000037.1 GCA_937127245.1 uncultured Actinomycetes bacterium | reverse complement strand
ATCATGCATCAGGGCGGTTGACGCCTCCGGGCGCGAATATCTGTCTGTAAACGAAGCGCCCAAGAAGGTAGAAATCGAGACCGACGGTCCTCTGAGAAAAACGGTTCTCGTCAGGGGATTTCTAAAAAGTGGCTCCCTCGCGCTCCTTGAATACACCGCAAGGCTCTCCTTTTTCGCGGGCAGTTCCGAGGTCCGAATCACCCTGTCGGTTGTGAACAGGCGCAACCCAAGAATTGAGGGCGGTCAGCCCCTATGTCATGACATCGGCTGCCCGAACAGCGCCGTCTTCAATGATCTTTCCTGCCGGCTTGATATTGACGCCGGTTCAAACTCGGTGTTTTCCCTCGGCGGAGCCGGCGTGAAAAGGCTCAGCGGAACCGACCTTAAGATATACCAGGATTCGAGCGGGACCGCCCGCTGGAACAGGCACCGGGGAAACGCCCCCCGTCCCCAGTCTTACGTTCGCTTCCGAGGATTCAAGACGTATAAAAATGGGAGGGAAGAATCATCAGGAACGCAGGCGCAGCCCTGGCTTGACCTCTCAGGCTCTGCCGGGGGCGTTGCGCTCTCTGTCAGGGATTTCTGGCAAAACTACCCGAAGGGATTGCGCGGCTCAGGACGAATTATAGGGGCGGCGCTCTTCCCCAGCGAATACTCTGGTGATTTTTCGTTTCGACCGCAGGAGCAAAAGACCCACGAAATCTCTTTGTATTTCCATAAGCCCCCTGATAAACTCATTACCGCTGAGATAGACTCGAGGATGGCGGCTTTCAACAGACCGCTTTTCGCGGAGGCTTCGCCGTCACACTACATTTCCACAGGGGTCTTCGGAAGGCTCTCTCAGGTAAGCGGCAGCGACGAGTTTAAGGCTTATGAGTCGCTTAACCGCTCCACTCTCGAGGGAAGCGGCACAAACCTATTTACCGTGATAAGGGACGCTGATTTCTACTCCTGGCAGGATTACGGGGATGTTCCGATCGACTATGAGGATGGAGGCACCGGGCAGTTCAACATGAAGTACAACTTCGATTTTGGGATGCTCATGCAGTACGCGCGTTCCCTTGACAGAAGGTGGTTTGATCTTTTCTGCGCGGCAGGAAGGCACCTTGCCGATATAGACGTTCTTCATTTCACCGGTAAGGTCGATATCTGGTGGGAAGGTGGTTACTTCGGGCACTGTTATCATGACGAGGAGGGGAACTCAAACCCGAACCGCAACTACGGCGGACTCAACCCGGATCTGTACTTCTGCGTTCCGGGTTTGTTCAACCTTTATTACCTCACCGGATACCGTCCCGCGCTCGAGGTGGCGCTCGGGGTCTCAGAGAACACACTCTGGCGCTTCAACAATTCCTTCGGGCGCGGTACCGGGCAGGGGTACGCTGAGGTTTTGGACTCGGATACCGGGATGTTAAGCCCGAGACCTTTTGGGACAAGCCTTTGGATAGCCATCGAGGCTTACAGGGCGACAGGCGCCAAGAAATATCTCGACCTTTCTGCATGGATCATCAGAAACTCACAGGAAGCGGTTGACCCGTTTATCACAAAGCCTGTCAAAAACGATAGACGCTATGTGAAGTTGTTCACATGGGATTTACTCATCTCCTCCCTCGGCAGGTATCTTGACATGTGCGCTGAAGC
>CAKZLU010000036.1 GCA_937127245.1 uncultured Actinomycetes bacterium | reverse complement strand
GGAACCTCGTTCGGGTTTGCCATTGAGATAAGGGTTTCAAATCCCCAGTCGCTCGAGCCCTCGGCGAGGTAGTGGATAGCCCGAGGTTTGGTCTCATAAGACACCGCAAATCCGTCCTCAAGTGCTTCCGGTCGTTCACCTCCGGTCGTTACATTTATGCTTCTCTTGCCGAGCTTAGCGGTGCTGGAAACCCTTATCTTTGCCACAGCCTTCACGGGTGAGAGAACCTGCAGAGACTCAACCATTATTCCGGACCCAAAAGAAGCGCGGCTTGCTCCCTGGATGAAATAAGTGTTCTTTGCCGTGATTTCGACCTTAAGCACCTGCCCTGGAAAAGCGGAAGACGGAGAACACCCTACAATTGTGGGATAGGATGCACGCCAGGCACCCAAGTCATTGCAGCCGGCATAAACAGAAGTATTGGCGGTATCGGTAACAAGCGAGAAAATGCTTGCCTTTGAAAGATTGCCGCCGGTCGCGCGCCATGCATACTCATTCGTGCTCACTCGATCACAGCGCCAGATGCCGTAAGCTGTGGTTCCGGCGTACAGGACATCCCGTTCTTTGTCCACCGCAAGTGCGTTTATCACGCTGTTGCCAACATTGCTTGTCCCACTGACCTTCTTCCAGGAAGGGGCCGAGTCGGGCTTGAGGCAGCGCCATAAACCTTGACCTGAGATAAAAAGCGACTCAGCGCTTGCATAAAGCGCTCCGTGTTTGCTATCCAGCGAGAGTGCGTCAATGAGGTAATCGCCCACGTTTGTCGGGGAACTTATCTTTGACCAGGAACGCGAACTTGAAGACGAGTTGTCGCACCGCCACACACCGGATGATGTTCCCGCGTAAATTTTATTCTTATCGCTTTGAACCTCAAGGCAGGTTATCGCGAGTGTTCCTAGATCCGAATCCGTGGTTATCTTGGACCATAGGGGAATAGAGGACGGATTCTTGCACATCCAGACCCCCATTCCGGATATTGGAATGCCATCGCTTGTCGAAGCATACAGGCAGTCCTTTGCAGGGTCATATTTAACGCATGAGATTATGTAGTCACCAACGTTTTCGCTCGAACTTATCTTGGACCAAAATGGCGAACCGTCCGGCAATGCACAGCGCCACACACCGAAGCCCATTGTGCCCGCATAAAGAATGTTCCTCGCAGAATCCAAATAAAGCGAGAGGATAGTGAGGTTTCCCACGTCAGTGGCTGAACTTATTTTAGTCCATTTCTTCACACCGCCGCTTACCGTCATCCGCCATACACCGTTAGCCCATGTTCCAGCATAAGTTATATTTCGTGATGGATCCCGTGCCATGGCTCGAACCGCGCTGTCGCTTACCCCGCCCTTGAGACCTGTCCACTCCGGGGCGCTCGAAGGGTTTTTGCAGCGCCACACCCCGCTGCCCCTCGTCCCGCAATACACAACATCTTTGGTCGAGTCGAAAGAAAGCGATTCGACCGAGAGATTTCCGACATTCGAAGCACTGCTTATTTTCACCCAGCTGTACGTCGATGAAGGATTTAGGCACGTCCAGAATCCCGCGCCATCAGTCCCGGCATACAAGATATTTCTGGATCGATCCACGAACATTTCAAGCGCGGTAACGCTTCCCACGTCGCTCGCGCTGCTAATCTTGGACCATGTGTAGTAAGCGGAATTAGGATTCATCGCGCGCCAAACACCCTGAGGAATCGGAATGAAACTTTCATCCACGGGACCGGCGTACAGCACATTTCGATTTCTATCCAGGGCAAGAGAAAAGACGCTAAAATTACCGATATTCTCTATCTCCGAAATCTTTTCCCACGACGGTGAGGAATGAGCGTTTTTCGCCCGCCACACCCCTGCATACTTTACGCCCGCGTAGAGCACTTCCCGTGAAGGGTCAAACGCGAGCGACATGACAGTGCTGTCACCAACATTTGCGCCACCGCTCACTTTGGTCCAGCCAAAAGAGCCGTCAGGCTTGGTGCACCTCCACACGCCCTGTCCCGAACCAACAAACGATGTCCCGCAGTATAGAAGATTTCTCGTCGCGTCAAGCGTCATTGAGTCGATTTGGAATGTCCCGACATCCGCCTGTCTGCTGATTTTCGTCCAAGCTGGTGAGGAACCTGGATCGCTCAGGCGCCATAGTCCGTAACCCGCGGTTCCCACATAAAGGATGTCTTTCGAAGAGTCGTAGGCAAGAGATGTTATTTTGTACTCACTTGCCCCGCCGCCGATCGCCTGCCATGAACCATTTTTATATTTCCACAGACCTCTTGAAAAGGTTCCCCTGTACAAAACGCCTCTGGCGGAATCAAAAGCAAGAGAAGGTGCGCTGCCTTCACCAGGACCCCTGAGGTCCTCCCAGGCGTAGTCGGCGAGCGCCACTTCCGGGCGGATTCCGCACACCTCGGCGGGCAAAAAAGCGGTAATAAGACTCATCAAGATTGCCACCGAAAAAATTTTGAGGATCCGAGTTCTGATCATTGTAAAGCCTCCATTAAACATCTTGGTCAAACTAAGCATTAAGATATTTTTAATTACCCTGGATAAAAAATCAACAAACGCAAAACGCTCCGCTCCCAAAACATAACCATGCTAAAGATATACCTATTTATTTAACATAAAAAACGGGAGAAGCCATGGAAATGTGTGCTCGCATTGACAAATAAAATAAGGCGGGAAAAACCGCGACTTCATTTGACCTTGGTTTGTTTTTAACTTTATACTTTGACTTGTGATTAATAATGAATAACAATGTGCGGCTTTTCAGGATAGGGGAACTTTCCAGAATCACGGGCGTCCCCTCATCGACAATAAACTATTATGTTCGCGAAGGGCTTCTTCCCCCTCCCATCAAAACTGCGCCGAACATGGCTTATTACGACTCATCTTATCCGGAGATGATTAGCGAGATCCAGATATTGCAAAAAGAAAAAGGAATGACTCTTTCAGAAATTAAGAGAATCATTAAAGCGAACAGGTCCGAGATATCAAATAACGTGAGTCTGCCAGGTGAGGCTCACGCGGCATCCAATGACAATCCCCGCGAGCTGGACAGGCGCAAACAGATAATGGAAGGGGCGGAAAAAGTCTTCGCCAGAAAAGGCTATTTTGCTTCCACAATCGCTGATATCGCGCGTGAGGCAGGCGTAGCGAAAGGGACGATATACTGGTATTTTGAAAACAAAAGGGCGATCATGCTCGCGATTCTCGACTACATCTCCGAAGAACTCACAAACACCTTCCTCAAAGTAGTGCGCACATCAAAAAACGGATTGGAAGCTCTTTTGGGGTGTGTTGAGCCCGCGATGCGCATGCTTGATAGACACGGACCCATATACTTGATGTATTTCTTTGAAATTGGCTCCACGGACCAACTCATCCAGGAAAAATTCCGGAAACTTTACCGCACGGTTTACGAGGGCGTTAAAACAGCGGTGAGCCGGGGAATAAAACAAGCGGTGATCCGTGAGGTAGATCCGGAGATAGCCGCCTATGCGGTCATGGGTCTTGTGGAAAGAGCAAGCCAGATTGGGTGGCCGGAAAGCAAGAGACTTCCGCTTGACGCGAGAGTCCGAGAAACAAGAGAACTCATAAGGCGTGCCCTTTCGACAAGTCCGTAAAGCGAGTGTTTCCGAATTACCAAAAGACATTCTTCATGTAAAACGTGTGATTCGTAAGAAAGGAGAATGACATGATTCACGGTTTTCAGCATGTCGGACTTGGAGTAAATCACGCGAGAGAATCTTACAGTTTTTATAAGAAATTCCTCGGGTTCAGGGTGAAACTGAACGACCATGAAGAGGAACTTGCCCAGATGGAACCCATCATAGGAAGCGTGGAAAGAATGCACGTCATAATGGCAATGAACCTCTCAGGCGGGGCTGCCGTCGAACTGGTCCAGCATACCTCAAGCCAACCGCGGACCGCCCCGGGAGGCATAAATTGGTGCGACATAGGCTATCTCTCCATCGGGGTCCGAGCATACTTAATCGAAGAATTGATTGAAACACTGTCCAGAAAAGGTTTGGTTTTGGAAACACCAATTGTTGAGATACCCGCCGTAAAAGGCGGGACATACAAAACCGCGTTTCTCAAAGACCCCGATGGGATTCTTGTGGAATTGCTCGAAACCCCGCAGTCGAGGTTCGGGGCGAAAAAGCCGAGGATCGGGGGATTCACCCATCTGACCATAGGCGTAACCGACATCGAAAAATCCCGCGATTTCTATTCGAGGGTGATGGGATTTGACAGTGTAGTCTGGGAAACAGACGGTTGCCCCTATGAGTTTAAGGACTTAAAAGGGAGGGGCGGTTATAAGGAAATCATGCTCGAAAGGCTTAAATACGCGCCCGGCGCCCTTCCTCTCGAAGGCGGGACGGTAAGGCTCGTGCAGGTAGCCAACGGCAAAGGAAAAATAGTTTATGAAGGCAGGCGTTGGGGGGACGTGGGAATCATGGAAATGGCTTTCGATGTCACCGACATCAAAGGCTCTGTGGATGAAATGGTCGAAAAAGGCGCAAGGTTACTATGCGAGCCCACAAAGATTGACATGGGTTCAGGCTCAGTCGGTTCCTTCGCTTATGTTAAAGACCCTGACGAAAACATCATCGAGCTCGTCGAGGTCGAAAAACTTGCGTTTCTTTCTCCCACCCTGATCGCTCCAGTCTTGAAGCTTGCACTTGCGGTTAGGTCGCGAATTTAGCCAACCATCTTAAAACTGTCAGATTTTCCCTTAAGAGAATCGTGACTGTGGAATTTTTGCTCATCCATTCGCCGTTCTTACAAGCTCGATTCGTCCGGTTTTCAGCGAAATCTTCAAATCATTGGAAGAGGAAGTACAAAAGCAATTTTGGCCCCGAAGCAAAAAATCCCACATCATCTCATGCCCGCGTTCGGTGAACTCTTCTTCAAAGGATTCTTTTAAGATGAGCAACGCTTTTTAATCAGGCAAAACGCAAGAAGAGATTTTATTTTAATTTCACCGCGATCGCTTCCCCCGGGCTGTAATCGAATACAAAGTGTATGCTTTGCGCATCATCAGGCACCTCGAAAGCCACTTTACCGGAGATCGACCTCCCCGGAGCAATTTCGCCGCCTTCGAATCTCGGCTCCGGAAAATACATTGCGATGTCATGTTCATAAGAGCCATCGGTAACTGCAGACATCTGAACGGCACTTGAAACTTTAGCGAAGTTTTCGCCAACATTTTTGACATCGACGAAAACCACGAGGAATACATTTCCCGGGGCAGGCTCCTGGAAATCCTCCCCTCCCGAAAACTCCCATCCTTTAACCTTCAAGATTAAATCGCCAACTTTGCCCGCCTCGCCTTTTTGTATCACTTTTGATGGAAGAGACACCCTTCTGGATTCATCCCCACTGCTGACATTGCCGGATTGAGTCCTGCCGATGTCCTTCAGGATCTCACCCGCTCTCTCAAGTGTTTTCTCCTCTTTTCCTTTGTGCGGCAAAAGAAGGAAAATACCGGTGGTTATCGCCGCTATAACCAGCGCCCCGGCTATTGAGACCAGTAAAATTAGCCACCGCTTCTTCTTTGGATCGCCCATGGACCACCCTCTTTGACGGGGAAACAGAATCACTCCATTCAAACAACCCTTTCTCCGAATAATCGGGTTTCCATCCATCTGTTCCAAGACCGATTTTATCAGACCCTTAAACCTTTTACGTCGAACACATACAATTCCGCTACGCGAAAACTAAAGAGTTTCCCAAAGGCTTGGGACACGCAGTTTTGTGAAACGTTTACGTTCACTCAAACTAAAAACAAAAGGGAAGAGTGGTGATGGAAGACGGAAAAGATATGATAGTAGTTTTAATAATATAAAAGTTAACAGCGGGGCATTCGGCTTTTGTTTTTTGACCGAAGAAAGACAATTGGCTGTTTAGCTTATCCACAAAGGAAGTATGAATTGAGTGAAACGCTAAGGGATTGATTTTTTGAAGGGAGAACGTATGGAAATTGAAAAAGTTGACCATGTCGGCATCGCTGTTAGGGACAGCGAAAAAGCGGGAAGATTCGTGACTGAAATCCTAAAAGGGAGGAAGCTCATAGACGAGTCCTGGGAATACCGCGGAATGAAATTCAGATGGGCTTACTACCTGATCGGCAACCGGGGTATGCTTGAACTGATAAGCGCTGAGGACCCGGATAATTTCATAAACCGTTTCATAGAAAAGCACGGAGAAGGGCTGCACCATATCACCCTCAAAGTCAAAAACCTCGAGGAATCGGTGAAATGGCTCCAGGCTCGGGGAATAAGAGTCATTGACATAAACACAAGCAACCCAGAATGGAAAGAAGCTTTCATACACCCGAAAGACGCCTTCGGCGTCCTGATACAGTTAGCCGAATACGACGAGAACAAATGGGCCCAAATTTACCTTAATAAAATCGATGCGCACCCTGGGGAAACAGAAAAACATTAAAAAACAACCGGCGGTTATCGGGCCATAAGGCAGTCAGCAGATGATCGGGGTATGAAAAGCGGAATGGGAAGCCCTTTAAATCTCCATCCAGAAATCAGCGTGCTTCCTCTTAAATCCGAGCTTTTGATAGAAACCAATCGCCTCTTCGTTCTGCACTTCGACGCTCACGTCAAGTTCCGCGCAACCCATTTTCTTGGCAATGTTTTTGGCTTCCTCCACAAGAAGCTTTCCTATTCCCTTTCCCCTGTATTCTTTGGTGACAATCAGCTCGGTTATCGCGGCGAGATTTGCGCCGTAATATAGCGAGGGCAAAATCAAGAGAACCAGCAAGCCCACAGGCTTTTTTCCGTCCTCCGCTATGAAGAAAGTCCACTCGGGCGAGGCTATCATCTTGCGTAGCGTGCTGTACCATGAAACAGGGTTCACCTCTCGCAGAGCACCGACGGCTTCGCCGAGCTCACTGATGAGCCCGGCAATCGTCTGTTCATCGGCGAGTGTTCCTTTCCGGATTTGTATCATGATACCTCCAGATTACCCCAGGCTATTTTGACTAATTAATGTTTTCAATAAAGAATATCACAAACAACATTTGGTGTTCCGTTCTTGTCAAACGACTCACGAACCGTCTCGGAAGAACTTTTACAAGTTTGACTCCTTCTAAATCGTACTGATTTCCGAACCCTGCCGAAAAACCCCGCTCCCTAAGGTGAGAATCACCACGCCGACATTCGTTCAACGGCGCTTGATATATCATACTGCCGCGAAACTCCGCTCCTCAGAGCTAGAATCACTCTGGCAAGGTTGAGCCAAGAAATGAGAAATTTTACTCCACATTAAACGAATTGTCATTTTCGTTATTAAAAAAATATTTTCATTGACACCGCCTGAAAACACGTATAGAGTAATTGGTCAGACCAATTGTTATTTACCTTAGTGGGTCTGTTGAGAAGATAACGGGCGACGTAAGGATGATCAAGTATGCTGGCAAGCCACTTTTCGCCCGCGTTAGACCAGGGAGAAGAAAAACTCTATGCGATGTGGTCAAAGTATCCTGAACCGAGTAATTCCCCACTTAAAATTACCGGAAAATATCGAAGAAAAAATCTACACAATGCGATCAAAGTATCCTGCCCGAAAGATTCAACCTCCCCCACCGACAGGCACGAGCAGGGGTATATTTCTTGCCAACCATAAGGAAAGGCTAAATGTGCATGGAGGTACCAATGGAATGGAGAGTTTCAAGCGACCAGCCTCTGGATGAGGAACTGAAAGACCGAGTGCTGGAAAAGATAGAAGAGGGGTGCATGACCCTCGAGGATTTGGAGGAATATTTCAGGGTCTTCGTACAGATCGCAAACAGCAGTGAAGACATTCAGGACGAAGCCGAGGGCTTCAACTGCAGTTTTCAGATCAATATCGAAGGAAAGCCAACCTGCTGGTTCGCCATAACCGACAAGAAATTCGAAGCGGGATCGGGGGGTATTGAAAACCCGGGAATTGTTTTGAACATGCCTGAGGACGTTGCTCTGGGAATTTTCAGCGGCACCGTGGATCCTGTCGCAGCTTATATGTGCGGTGATATAGACGTGGACGGGGTGATTAGCGACGCGCTTCGCTTCAAGGAAATCGTAGAAATGGTACAGGATGAACTGGATTGAAACGCGATTTTGCCGAACACAGAGGCGCCATCCTGAAGGCATCCTAAACAAAGGCGTAAAGGAAAGAAACGAGGCCAACCCGATGTGTTTTCCGATACTCATATCACAACAGAGGATGTTTTATTGTCTGAGCCGTCCGGAATCCGTTTGTAAAGAAAAATACAAAACGCCCTTGTGTGCGAGAAGAGAAGTGGAAACGTAGAAATCATGTTTTTTGTAACCTTATGACACTCACGGAAGGAGGAATGATGCAGACCGTGAAATTCGGTGTCATAGGCGCGGGTGGCGCCTGGAGTTTTCACTCAAACGCATGCTCGTTATCTCCCCTCATCGATTTTGTCGCCATCCACGACGTGAACTTTCGCCACGCTTTGAAGATGTGCAAGCGCTACCGGTCCGGCAGCATGACCGCTTACAGGGACCTGGATGAGTTTCTGAAAACCGATATCGAAGCCGTGCTTGTGCTCATTCCCCACGCGTACCACGAGGAAGTGGTCATTAAGTGCGCTGAAGCGGGGAAACATGTTCTTTGCGAAAAACCGATGGCGGTAACGCTTGAGGAATGCGATCGGATGATGGTGGCAACAAGAAAAGCGGGTGTTAAGTTCATGATAGCGGAGAACCACCGTTTTCTTCCCGCGCATCGTTATATCCACGACGCGATAAAGGAGGGGTTGATAGGGGACGTCCTGCTTGTGAGAGCGTATGAAGGAGTCAACGAAATTGCCGGCATGACACAGCCAGACTCATGGAAAGGTGACATCCGCAAAGCCGGTGGCGGGTGCTTCATGGATATGGCGGCTCACAAGTTCGCCGCTCTCGAATGGATACTTGGAGACAGAGTCCAATCCGTTAATACAATGCTTTCCAAACAGGCAACCAATCTCCCGGGGGAAGGTGAGGATAATGCCCTGGCGATGGTAACGTTTTCTAAAGGAACAGTCTGCGAGTTGGTCGTAAGTTTCACTTAGCAGACAACCCCTTTCAACAGCATGGAAATTTACGGCACTTCTGGAACCATTTTTGAAAATCATATGTGGGATAAGCCTGTCCGCCTGTTTTCTTTCAGCTGCGCTATGGGTGACAACCGCAGGAAATGGTTTGAGCCCGATATTGAGCACGGTCCTTTCCCCCACTATTACACGATATCCGTAAGACACGAAGACGAGCATTTCGCGCGCTGCGTTCTCGAGGACAAGGAACCCGAATTCTCTCCAGAAGATGCGAAAAGCGCGGTGGAATGCGTTCTTACAGGATATTTATCGGCAATTCAAGGAAAGCAGGTTACGCGGGAAGAACTGATCGAATACGCCAGACAAAACGGCTCTGCCAGTATTTTCAATGAACTCGGGAAACACATAGTTATCCGACCGGGCTTGCCGGAGGTGAGAAGAGTGGAACCCCTCGGAATCAACAGGGAAAGAGCAGTAAAGGTTATGCAGGAACACGGCCTGGATTTGCTGATAGCGACATCACCTGTGAACGTGTACTATCTCAGCGGACTGCCGGTCCTCCCGAGCGCCCCGAATCCCATACTTTTTGCTTTGATGAACATGTATCCCAACATTGCTCTCCTTCGGTGGGACGGACATATATGTCTTCTTCACTGGGGACTTTTCAGAAGCACCGAAGAATTTTGCTGGGCGAATGAATATAAGGGCATCCTGAGTCAGAAGGACGCAAAACGATCCGCGTGGTCGAAGCTCAAGAAGTGGGGAGCAAGAGGGAAACGCGTGGGTCTGGAATCCACCGCCCCGAAATTCTTGATAGACCATCTATCCGCAAAGGATCCGGACCTCGAGCTGGTAACGGCGGACGACGTTTTCCTCGAACTGCGTCTCGTCAAAACACCTGCGGAAATCGCATTAATTGAAAAAGCAACTGAGATATCCGAGAAAGCGATACATGAATGCGTCGAAATGGCGCGTGTGGGCGTAAGTGATAACGAACTGTTGCGACACGCGAAAATGGTCATGCTGAATGAAGGTGCTGACACTTGGGACCATCTTACCTTGAGCATCGGAGGATCAGACCCCGAGGCTCCAGGAGTGGGCACAAAAGCAAAAGAAGGTGACATTCTCCGCTTTGATTTCGGTGCCGTTTGCAGGGGATATGTCTCTGACGTAAATCGACATGTCGTATTGGGACCGATACCCGATGATGCCCGAACGCTCGTTGAGAGGCTCATATACCTTCAGGAATACTACGAAAAGAGAGTGAGACCGGGGGTCAACATCAAGGAAATCCATGAGGAAGCCACCGCTTATTACAGATCGTTGAACCCCTCAGGATTTGCCATGGTCACTGGTCACAGTATAGGTCTTGAATGCGAGGAGAAGCACCTTTTCGGACCGGTGGGTGTCTGCGAGGGCACATTTGAAGAAAACATGGTTTTTGAAATCGAAGCGTGGGAAGCCTACGGGGATACTCTCATCGGCGTTGAGGACTGCTACGTCGTTACCGAAGAAGGTTTGAAGAGGATAACATCTCTCGACAAGCGGATGATCTCAAAGCAGTCCTTTTAGATAAAGGACAAAAACTGATTTATCGCGCGCGTCTTTGGAGCGCCGCGTTGTCTTTACCTGGACATGACAAAAGGAGAATCGCATATGGAGGATTGGAAAAAACCCCCCCTCGTTATCACGGCAACCTCGAACATCTGCTGGATGCGTCCAGAAGTAGAGTACCCCAAAACTCCCGATGCAATAGCCGAGGATGCCAGGCTCTGCTTAGAAGCGGGCGCGAGCGTTTACCACACGCATGCTGAAGGGCGCTGGGGCGAGGTGATACGCGCGATACGCTCAAAATGCGAGGTGATAATCCAGTGTGGGATGTCGAGCGTTTCACTCAAGGAGCGCTCTGAAGTTTTTGAGGAAAGAGCGGATATGATCTCGATTATCCTAAGCCACCACGACGAGGCTTTCGCTTTCCAGGAGTTTAACGTCCTCCACGACCGCGGGGAGATGGAAGAATACGCGGGCGCATGCCAGCGTTTCGGGGTTGTTCCAGAGTTTGAAATATGGCATAGCGGCTCCATCTGGAACCTCAGATACCTTATAGGAAGAGGCGCGATAAGAAAGCCCTATGTCACGACACTCTTTTTCGGATGGCCGGGTGGAACATGGTCCCCACCGACGATTGAGGAATACCTTTATCGCAGAAAGCAGATGCCTCAAGGGAGTGTTTGCAACGTGAGCGTAATGGGGGAAAACCAGATGAAAGTTCTCGCGGCTGCGATCGTTTCGGGCGATCACGTGCGTGTCGGTACTGAGGATTACCCCTACGACAGAGGAGGCACGGTTGCGCCAACCCATAAGCTCGTTCGCGAGATAAGGGAAGTGGCAGAAGCACTTGGAAGACCAGTAGCAGACGTAAGAGAAGCCCTGAAGATACTTGGTATCGAAAGGAGGAAATAAATGTCGGAATCGAATAAAGCAAAAGTGGCGCTGGTAACGGGCGCAGCGAGCGGAATAGGCAGAGCCACGGCTGAACTCTTTGCCCGCAATGGATACACGGTTGCGGTGTTCGACATAAATGAAGAGGTCGAAAAGGTCGCGCAATCAATTCGCGAAGAGGGCTCGGACTGCTTATTCGCAGCTGGAGACGTAAGCGAGGAGGAAGACGTCCGCGGATTCGTTGAGCGTGTCGTGAAGGAGTTTTCCCGCATTGACGTCCTTGTTAATAACGCAGGCATAGTTCTTGTAAGACCCCTGGAGAATACAGGATTTGACGATTTTCTACGCGTGGTCAAGGTCAATCTCGGCGGTGTCTTTCTTTTCTGCAAGCACGTTATACCCGTCATGAAAAATCAGCTGGGTGGGTCCATCGTCAACATGGGCTCGGTGTCCGGTCACGTCGGTCAGGTGGACCACTCAATTTACGGTGCGACTAAGGGCGCCGTTATCGCTTTCACGCGCGCCCTGGCATGGGAGCTTGCGCCCCACCAGATAAGGGTTAACTCCATAAGCCCGGGTTCGGTTGATACGCCCATGCTCCGAGGGGACATAGAGATAGAATCCCGCAAAACTGGTCTTTCTTTCGACGAAGTAAAGAGAATGAGAGAATCCGAGCAGGCATTCAACCGATGGGCATCGACCGAGGAGATAGCCTGGGCTGTTTTCTTTATCGCAAGCGAAAAGGCATCCTTCATCACGGGTACGGACCTTCTGGTTGACTGTGGATGGGTGGCAAAGTAAGCGGAAATGGAAGATAAAAGCGAAGAGAAGAAATTGAGCGTTTTTCAAAGAGAGACATCACTTCAGAGAACCGCGAAACGTCTGCTTTCTTTCATAAAGGAGAAAAATCTTAAGCCAGGCGACCGCCTGCCCCCCGAGCGGGAACTGGCGCGGATGATGAACATCAGCCGTCCTTCCTTAAGAGAGGCTCTCCGCGCCCTTCAAAGCATGAACATAATAGAGAACAAGCACGGATCGGGAAACTACATCACCTCTTTAGAGCCAAAGAGATTAATCCAGCGCCTTGAAGCCGTCTTCATGCTCGAGGATTCAACATATTCCGAACTTTTCGAGGCGAGAAAAATCCTTGAGACCGGCATCGCGGAAATAGCGGCCCAAAGAATCACAGATGAGGAAATAAGAACGCTTGAGGCTATTGTCAGGAAAACAAGAAGCGAGGTGGACAACCCTGAGGCGTTCCTTCAACTCGATCTTGAACTTCACAACGTTATCCTAAAAGCGGCAAAGAACGATATTCTCGATTTGTTCATGTCATCGGTCAACCAGCTCAGCCTCTATTCGAGAAGGAGAACCTCCGAACGTCCCGAGATAAGAAGACAAACACTCAGGGACCACAAGGAGATCATAAACGCTTTGAAGCGTAGAGACCCCGAAAAATCGCGGGCGGCAATGCTTGAGCATCTTAAGCGGGTGGAGAGAGGCTTGAGGAGAACGGAGGAATGAATGGGCAGAGAAAGATTCTTTGTCACGGGAGCCACGGGATGCATCGGCTCCTGGATCGTGCGAAATCTTCTAAAGGAAGGATTCCCCGTGCGTGCGACCGTAAGGGACTCGAGCACGCATCGCCTGAGAATGATAATGACTGACCGGGAGCTGGAAAAGGTCGATTTCGTGAAATGCGACATCACCGACAGGAATCTTTTGAAAGACGCTGTCAGCGATTTCGGGACAACCCACATAATCCATCTTGCCGCCCTCCAGTTACCGTTCTGCAGCGAAAATCCCCCGCTCGGCGCCAGAGTAAACGTGGAGGGAACGGTTAACGTGTTCGAGGCCGCGGTCAGCTCCGGAGTGGATAGGGTGGTATTCGCGAGCAGCGCAGCCGTCTATGGGTTAAAAGAAGAGTATGAAGACGGGCGAATCACCGATGAATCCCCTTTAAATCCGCGTTCCCACTACGGCGTTTACAAAGTGGCAAACGAAGGGATATCCCGCGTGTACTCGATTGAAAGGGGACTTGCAAGCATTGGTCTTCGCCCTCACGTGGTTTACGGACCCGGTAGGGACCAGGGTCTTACCTCAGCGCCCACAAAAGCTATTTACGCCGCGGTATGTGGGGAAGATTTCCACGCTGCATTCGGGGGCAGTTTCACTCTTCAATACACAGAAGACACCGCGAACGCTTTCATAAAAGCGGCAATGGTTGCCTTCGAGGGTTCCCGGGTTTTCAACATCGGAGGTCCTCCCGTTTCCATGAGTGAAGTGATAAGCATCATAGAAGAGATTTTCCCGTCAATGAAGGGCAGGATAACTTACGAGGATAAGTCGCTCCCCTTCCCGGAGGAAATGGATAATAAGGCGCTCGTCGAGTTAATTGGCAATCCTATCCAGACCACTCTTCAAAACGGAGTTGAAAAGACAGCAAGAATCCTTCGCGACGCAGTAGAGCGCAGAATAATCAAATAAGCAAAACCTCAAGATGGTTAAAAATCAGCTTTTACCCTTTTTTATTAATCTTCCTAAACCCAACCCGAGCGCGGCGTAACCAACCGGAGCGCCCATGATCAAAAGATTTTTTAGCCTGCCTTGCGGTCTTCTTTGCCCGGCAGGCGGCATCTCCCCAAACGGCTCATGGGGCTCGCTCTGATACCAGTACGCGGTGCCCTCGTAGGTGGCGGGAAGCGCATTATTGATACCGTGGTCAATCGTTACCTTGACGCCGCTGTTAAACCACACCGGCATTTCCGCATGGAATCGGTAACAGGAAACCCTTCTTGTCAGATAGCTTCTCAAAGTGACGCCGTGGGTCAGCGTCGTGCAGGGAACGCTTTTAAAATACCAGGCGCCGTTGAAATAGTCCTCCCCTCCCGTTCCGTGAACCTGCGGCACATCCGCGCCGTCAATCCAGATTCTTTCCCAGCCCTCGAGCATGCCGAGCCCAAAACCTTCGGGCATCTGCCATAGAACCGGGTTTAATCTCCACGGATACCCGTTTCCCGTCATGTTAAGGTGGCAACCTATGTAAAACCCTTTGCCCCTCGCCTCAAGAACGGGAAATGGATCTTCCTTTCTTTTCATTGTTTTCCTATTCCATACGCAATGAAACAATGGCGTTGAATCTCCCAGTGGTTCTCTGAGTTTCAGGTAAGTTATTTGGTAGAAAAACATTGAAACAGGCAGCCGCGATTGATTTTCAACCTTTATGACCGCCCTGCTTTTAAAAGGCATGGGGAAAAAGGAAAGAAAAGCCCCCGATGTGATGGAAAGGTAAGCCGAACTATATTCGAAAGGTCTGTCGAAAGTAGTCCCGAAAAAATCACCTAAGGGAGCGTAAACGGACGGTTCAGCCTCACCGTCCCAGTAAATTCTTAATACGAGATTCCTTAAAGACCCGTAATGGAACCTGTAAGGAAGCGTGACCCAAATGCGGCTTATCACTGCAGGACCTTCAATGTCAGCACAGGTAAAATCTTCACCTGGGCGCAGGTTGACGCACTTTTCGTCGAACTCTGCAAGGGAGCCGAAGGCCAATTTACTTCTCCGTTTGCCAAAACTTGAGACCTGTTGAACAACTCCCTTGTCGGGGGTAATCCCAAAGACATCCTTGACGAGATTGATAAACATAAGAAGCACCCCCTCGTCCGAGCGAAAATCCGTGGTCTCAAAACATCCTTGAAGACATCAAAAATTATATCCCCAAAACGCTATCGAGGTTGTTCTCAAGCCCGGGCCGCAAGAAAAGTGCCATCCTTTTCGGATGCTTCATGTTTGCGTAGTTCCCGCGTATTTAAGATAATTCTTACAATACACTGATTTCCGTGACCCTGAAAAGAAGCGAAGTGATGATCAGAGGAAGAAAATATTTCACGAGGATATGTGCAGTTTCCATTCTGTGGGTGTTTGCGCTCTTTTTGATTTCTGGATGCGGAGGTAAAAAAGGAGCGGGGAACACGCCCAAAAACCCGCCTTCCCTCGAGGAAACACTGAAAAAGGGCATCAAGCCTAATGAGCTCGGCATGGTAATGATGATTGAATACCACTGGTTCGGGGAAAACGAAAGCGAGTACACGAGAAGTTATGAGAACTTCAAAAAAGACCTTGAGACACTATACAGGAAGGGCTACCGACTCGTTAGTTTCAGCCATCTCATGTCTGGAAAAATGAATATCCCGGCGGGAACCACGCCGGTAGTCCTCTCGTTTGACGACTCAACCGAAAGTCAGTTCAGATACATCGAAGAGGGGGGTAAAATAAGGATTGATTCTGAGTGCGCCATCGGGATAATGATGGAATTCTGCGCGAAAAATCAAGATTTCGGGTTTACAGGAATTTTCAACATCCTCCGCTCCCTGTTTGAGCAACCCAAATATGTCAGGAGGAAGTTGAAATACCTCAAGAGTAAAGGCTTTGAGTTCGGAAACCATACCGAGCACCATTACGCCCTTGCGAAGTTAACACCAACAGAAATAAAAAAGGAGATAGCGTTGCCCATAGAGAGAATGATGAAAATCGACCCGACACTGCGCTTTGTAACTCTCTGCCTTCCCTACAACTCTGTACCCGAAAGCACCGATATCCTTTTCAAAGGCTCCTACGGGAAAACCAGATACTCCTACAAGTATGTTATAGGGACAGGCGGCACTCCTTTCTATCCCGTTTATCATTACAAAAATCCCGGTAAGATCATCCCCAGAGTCCTGGCTGTGGATTACGACCCGGAGGACGGTTCGGGCTACAAAGGCTCGGATTACTGGATAAAATATTTCGACAAGCACCCTGAGCTGAGGTTTATAAGCGATGGTGATCCCGATACGATCTGCGCGCCCGCTTATATGAAATATAGACTTAATGCTTCGGGCATTCCAAAAGGAAGCAGGTTCGTCGGTTATTGAAGCACACCGACTCGGAGCGATACCGCATGAGAAGAAAAAGAACTTTTTCCGATGAAAAAATGGATCCCTCGAGATTCCTCGGTCTCGAGAGGAGAAGTTTAGCTTTCCCGGAAATCGAAAGTAAAGCGATGGGTGGTCTTATTTCCACCCTTGAACGATTTTTGCCCAGACCCCTGGTGAGGTTACTCAGGCGCATAAAAGCCTTTCACCTGGCAATCGCCTGCGCCGCGGCTATAGTTGCGCTCTTCCTTTTCTGGCTTTTCACCTCACTTCTCCCCTCTCCGTTCAAGCTCGTGAGCCCCGAGCCTGGGAGCTACACAAAGGGGGGCAAAACCACCATCGTTATAGAGTTCAGAAAACCCGTAAGAAGGGAAAGATTCAACCTGTGGCTTGACGGCAAAGACCTCAGCCCTCTTGTCAAGTTCAGTGATAAAAGAGCCACCCTTAAGACAGACATATTAGATGGTCAGCATAGCCTTAAAGTCACAACAAAAAATGGAACGCTTATCAAAACAAAGACGAGAGAGTGGAAATTCACCGCGGACAGCGTCCCGCCCGAACTTTCCATCATTTCAAAGAAATTAACCAGGGAGAAAGTTAAGGACGGGCAAACGCTCGTCGTTTCCTTCAAGGGAAAAACCGAAACGAACGCTTTCCTGACTGCGGGCGGGAAGAAAATCCAGGTGCTAAAAGACGGCTCTTTCGAGGGAGAGATTCAGGCAAACGATGGCGAAAGTCTTGAAATCACCGCCAGGGACGCCGCCGGAAACACGTCCAGTTCCTACATTCTTACACAGACGCCATTCCAGGCGAAGGGCGTGCACGTTTCGATGTTCGTCGCGGGCAACGAGAGTTCCTTTGATAAGATTTTAAGTCTCGTGCAAAAGACCGAACTGAACTGCATTCAGCTCGACCTTAAAGATGAGCAGGGGTTTGTCAGCGCAAAAATAAACAAAGGCCAGGCCGCAAAGCTAGGCACTTTCACAGACCAGTTCGACCTTGAAAGAATGGTCGATATGCTCAGGTATAAAAACATATACACGATATGCAGAATTGTCGTGTTTAAAGACCCATCCCTCGTGAAGAAAAGACCCGACCTCGCCGTACGCGACAAATACGGCGGGCTCTGGGGTAAGGGTCTGTGGGCGGACCCTTACTCGAAAGAGGTATGGGAGTACAATCTTTCCCTTGCCGTCGCAGCGGCGAAAGCCGGGTTTAACGAAATTCAATTTGACTACATAAGATTCCCCTCTGACGGGGATGTCACAAGATGCGTGTATCCACACAGAGATAACAGAGCTCAAACCGAGGTCATAGAGGGTTTTGTGTCATACGCGAGAAAGAAACTTGCGCGCTACAACGCCTTCACGTCAGTCGATCTTTTCGGACTCACGGCCAGCCATCAGGGAGAAATGGGCATCGGGCAGAAGGTAGAAAACCTGGCGAAGCATGTGGATTATATCTGCCCCATGGTTTACCCGTCTCACTATAACACTGGCGAATACGGTCTTGATGAACCGGAAGAAAATCCCTTCGACACCGTTTACCTTTCCCTTAAGGACTTCAAAAAGAAAATCCGCAACACGACTGCGAAAATAAGACCCTGGCTTCAAGATTTCAGCCTCAGGGTTAAATATACCGCTGATATGGTCAGGCAGCAGATTAAAGCCTGCTATAAAGCCGGGATCAATGAATGGCTTTTATGGAACCCCAACTCCGTTTACACAAGGGCGGCACTCCTTGAATCAGGGGCAGATTAACGCGGCGTAACTTTTCCGGCAGTTGACAATAGTCATTTCTCAGTATCCCAACCTGCGCGATTATTCATATGAAAGTTTGAAGTACGTCCAGTGAAAAGTAAGACAGGGCAAGACGGCAAAAAGAGGTGAAAATGATGTCATCGTCAACAAGGGGTGGTGATTCCGTCCCCGATGATTTATTAAGAGAAATCGCAGAAGAACTCATCAGGCACACCGATAGAAGGACTTTTCTTAAGAAAACCGCCCGCTGGGCAGGCACAGCAATTCTTTTCGGCTCGCTCGGCGGCATAATCTCATGCGGGGAAAATAAGCGTCCGGTAAAAATCCAGCCTTCACGCGCGACAAGAAAGCCCAGAGCGACTGGCGACAGCGCGTTTCCTGACCTTGCAATCGCAAGGGATGAAAACCCTTCTAATGCGGCGGTAAAAGCGTTGGACGCGCTCGGCGGGATGAAGAGATTCGTTAAGCCGGGAGACGTTGTTGTGATAAAACCGAACGCGTCTTTCATGATGCCCCCAGAAAGCGCCACATCCACAAATCCCTTCGTGGTGAGAGAGATTATAAAGATGTGCAAACAATGTCAGGCATCGAGGGTTATAGTGATGGACCATACTCTTCAAGGTGACGCGAATGCGTGCCTCAAGGCGAACAGAATTGGAGAAATGGCAAAGGGAGCAGGCGCGGAAATAATCGCGTACGGAGGTGAGGACACGGGTCATGGAATTGAAACTATAGTTGAGGGTGGATACATCCTCGAGTCCGTCAGTATATATCCCGAGTTTCTACAGGCAGACGTCGTCATAAGCGTCCCGAAAGCCAAACATCACTCAACCACCGGAGTCACTCTGGGCATGAAAAATTTTATCGGTGCCACCACGCGCATGAGCGAACTTCACGCGCGTGACATCCACAAAGCTATCGCTGACTTGAACATTCTTATTAAGCCCGATCTATGCGTCATCGATGCCTCAACCATCCTTCTTGATAACGGTCCCGGTGGTCCTGGTCCGGTAAGGAGAGAAAACGCCGTAGTTGCAAGCCGCGATATAGTAGCAGCGGACAGTTTTGCCTGTCAGTTCTTCAAGATTCAGCCGAAGGAGATCGACTACATCGTCCTTGCCGACAAAGCAGGGATCGGGACGATGAACTACGAAAAGCTAAATGTTACCCAAGCCTAAATCTATGTGGACTCTCTGGATCAATAGTCCGCATGCACTTGATTTATATTGGATAAATATCTTGGTTGTTGTGAACTAACAAAATGAAACCATGGGTAAACTAAATTCCAAAGGCACGAAGTTCATTCGATTCTTGAGAGCCCTGGTTCAAGGTTCGGTACTCGGTTTATTCGTGTTTACAGCCTACAAGACAGCGCATGCCCCAACCGGCTTAGTTCCTTTCAACTTCCTGATCCGCTTAGACCCATCCGCCGCGATTCTCTCAGCGGCAAACTCGAGGAGTTTATCGGTTTTGACTGGTTATTATCCCGCCTGGATTATGCTCCTGCTCTTTCTTTCCGGAGGTCGCTTTTTCTGCGGGTGGATATGCCCTTTAGGAACCTGCTTTGACGCGGTTGGCGCCATCAAGCCGCATGCTCTCAAGAAGAGATTTGGCAAAGAAATCTCCCCGAAGAACCTCGCTTGCGATGCAGCCAAGCGCAAGATAAGGCTCCGCACAAAATTTGCGCTCCTCCTAATCGTTGTCCTTCTTTCTTTTTTAGGGATAAACATGCTCTTTTTCACAAGCCCGCTTTCGATCTTGAACCGGGCAATCACGGAAATGCTATGGCTCATGCTCCCTTTCTTTTTTATTTTCCTGCTCGTAATCTCATTCATTCTCCCCAGAAGATTCTGGTGCGAATCAGTATGTCCCACAGGCGCGCTCATAAGCGCTTTTGCGTTCGCGGGAAAAGCGCTTAGAAGGGTTACGAATTCTTTTGGCGTGAGTAAAGACCCGAGCCTTTGCATAAAATGCGCCAAATGTTATTTGAAATGCGATTTCGGTGTATCAGAGCCTTTCTTAAGCGATAGACCCGGCCTTGTAACATCATCGGAATGCACATCTTGCGGCGACTGCGTAATCGCGTGTCCATCTGCGGGCGCTCTTTCAATGACCCTCCTTGGATTTAGCTTCCCTGCGAAAAAGAATGTTAAAAAAGTGCGCTCCACTTTTAGAGGAGCAGCAAAACGGCGCGGAGGGAAAAGCACACGAGCGGCGTCGGAAATCCAACCCCAGGTCGATGAGAATGAGGTAAGCGCCCTGGGCCAGGATTCTTTTTACATGGAAACGCGTCTGGGAGATACCTCGCTGATCGTAACCAGAAGAGAGTTTGTCACTGGCAGCTTGGCTTTCCTCTTCCTTTCCCTTGGCTATCTTTACGGCGCGATAACCGATAAACCAACCGACCTTTTGAGGATGCCGGGCGCCCAAGACGAAAAGCGGTTTCTTTCCCTCTGCGCAAGATGCAGCGAATGCGTTAAAGTGTGTCCGGCAAACTGTCTATTCCCGACGGGGCTTGAAGGAGGTTTCCAGAGAATCTGGACCCCGAGGTTCATCCCGAGAGAAGCTTCGTGCATATTCGACCAGTGCTCACACGCGTGCGCTGCTTCATGCCCCACGGGAGCCATTGAAAAATTGAAACCCGAACAGGTGAGAATCGGAACCGCCCACGTCAACAAAAGACGATGCCTCGGTTACAGAGGGCAGCCCTGCCTTGTATGCAAGGAACGCTGCAGGTTTAATGTGATCGAAGCGAACGGGTTAAGGCCGGTCGTCATTGCGGACTTATGCACGGGATGTGGCTCCTGCGAGAATACCTGCCCGACGGAGCCCGCGAGTATCCGGGTATTCGCCCAAGGAGATACTGGATTTGAAGACGGCGGGGGACTGAGGCGCCGGGGTGGTTTCAGATTTTAGGAAATCTCATGTCCAAATGAGGCATGCTTACAACCCCTTGAGGATTCTTCTGTTAATCACAAAAACGCATGTCAGTTTACACTCAAGCGTCTGTTTTTATATTCTTAATCATGCTCGTCTTAAACATAGGAGGTCTTAATGCCTGAGGACACCGAGGCCATTAAATCGCGCTACCCGCGCAAGAGGGCTCCAAAAGCATCTTTTATCACCCTGAAATCCATACCATTTCTTTTGGCGATGGCCATCGGCTTTGCCGTGTCTTTGAGGCTTTCGGAAGAGCAGAGAAATAGATTCCTTCGCGCCCTCCGCGAAGCGCGCGAGATGATGTTCCGTGTTTTTGTATGATGAGCCTAGCCGCGCGTTTCCAGCTAAGCCATAGAGGTAATATGAGGCTCAAAGGGTTTGAGTAGGAATTTCTCGATGAGGATGGGGAGGGTCAAGAGCAATGAAACGAGACTACGACGTGGTAATCGTCGGATCCGGGGTGGGGGGTTTGACCTGCGCTTGCCTGCTTGCAAGAGAAGGAATGAAAGTTCTCGTCCTCGAACAGTGCTCAAGGATTGGCGGCTGCTGCTCGAACTATGACGTAAACGGTTTTAAGCCCGATGTCGGCGCGGTATTCGTCATAGGGCACAATCTTTATTACAAACTCTTCGAACTTCTTGACCTTAGACTCGAAGATTACCTGCAATTCAACCTGATAGACCCCGTTTACGACGCGATACTGGAAGATGGCACTAGGGTGCTTCTTCCCCGTGAACCAGAAGAGCTCAAAGAGATTATAAAGGAAATTGCCCCGAGTGATGCTCGCAATTTCGACAGATACCTTGCCGATATGAAAACCATATACGATTCAGTCTTCTCCACCCTGCAGATGCCGATGCCGCCTCTCGCCCAGGTCGCAAAACCCCAAACGTTAATTAAATTACTCGCTCAGCCTCAACTTATCCGCGCGCTACCCACCACGCTGAAGGTGGGCTCAAGAAGGCTTGACCGGCTTTTGGAGAACTATTTTGAGGATGAGAGAATAAGACTGCTTTTCGGCTGGGAAAATCTCTATGCCGCTCTTCCATCTAAAAGGTGCTCGGGCATGCTCGCTATGGTCTCATATGCTGGCAGAGTGGGCTACTATTATCCGAAGGGCGGGATGATTGCGATACCCAAGGCGCTCAGAAAAATAGCAGAACGCTTCGGCGCTGAAATCCGATTGAACTCCCTTGTGAAAAAGATAATTATTGAAAACAGGTGCGCGCGTGGGGTTCTACTTGAAAACGGGGAGAAGATCAGCGCTCGGGTAGTCATTTCAAACGCACATTCCAAAACCACTTACCTTGATCTCGTGGGTGAGCAAAACCTGCCTTATCACGTGAGTCGCGCGGTCAAAAAGCAGCCCTGCTCTATACCCGCGCCGACAATCTACCTGGGGCTTAAGAAGAAAATGGATTCGGTCAGAGGGCACATGACCGTCATTCTTCCGGAGAGGCAAAAGTTCGATAACATCTGGTCCGATTTTTACGATAAGGGGTTGCTCTACCGCGCTGACGACGGGGCTTTTCTGGTCAGTTGCGCCTCCTTTGACGATCCCGATCTTGCCCCGGAGGGTAAGCAGGTGCTCAGCGTAATATACATCGCGCCATACAGACTGAAGTATCACCAGTGGGATGACATCGCGCTCGAATGGGCCTGGCAGTGCGCGGAGGCGCTCGAGCGAAAGGCGTTCCCGGGTCTTTCCTCCAATATCGAGTGGATCGATTCGGTTACGCCCGTCGAACTTGAAAGAAGACTTCTCATACCTGAGGGAGCTTTCTTCGGTATTGAGATGAGCGGTCCTAACATGGGGCCCTTCAGACCCTCCTGGCGCTCAAAATCCATTGACGGTCTTTACTTAACCGGCCAGTGCACAAACCCTGGCGGTGGCGTGCCGCTTGTGATGATATCGGGCATGGCAGCCTCAAGCCTCATTGTGCAGGACTGGAAGAAGTACGCTTAGTTGTCTGCATCTAAAAAGGAGGTCGCGTCGAAGTCGAATGATCTTCCGTTGCCAACTGGAAGATGTATGGTTAGTTGTCTGACTTTAAAGATGGCTGGACCATTTTTGCGCCTTCCGCTTAACGCTGAGGTTTGAGGAAAAGGTCTTTGTATCTTTCCCTCAGTTCGCGCTTCAATATTTTCATGGTTGGGGTTCTCGGCATTTCCTCATCAGGGATAATCACGACTTTTTTCGGACACTTATAAGAGGCAATGTTTTCCTCACACCACTTGAGTATCTCATCAGGAGCATATGAAGCGTTCGGATCAAGAACCACGACTGCTATGGGAACCTCTTTCAGGGTTGGGTGCGGAACGCCAACCACGCCAACGTCTGAAACTCCCGGGTGATCAAGTATTTCCTTTTCCACCTCGACCGAGAAAACAGAGTAGCCCCCGCTCTTTACGACATCCTTTTTCCTGTCAACGAAATACACCCTGCCAAATCTGTCCTTCTTGGCCATGTCGCCCGTTCTGAACCAACCGTTGGCAATCGACGCTTTCGTTTCCTCAGGCTTTCCCCAATAACCGAGAGTAACGCAAGGACCTTTGACAGCGAGTTCACCGACGTTTCCCGGGGGGAGCTTATTACCTTCCTCATCTATGATGCGCATCCTTATGGGCGGCATTGGCCAACCCACACAACCAGGAGGGAAATTCAGCCCCGGAAACTGAATCTTCAAACAGGCGAGCGCGGACAGCTCGACCATCCCGTAAGCGTCAAGGAATATGGAGGGAAATCTTTTTCCCCCGATAAAAAGCCCACCTGCCTTGCAGAATCTCTTTGCGACATCATCGGGCATAGCATCGGAAGAGGAGCCCCAGATACGAACATGGGAAAGGTCTCGATCATCTATTCCCACTTCAAGCATCATCAAATACATGGCCGGGGCACCTACGAAGATGGTGGGCTTCTTCTCCTCGATTATTTTCAGCATCTTTTTCGGATTAAATGACCTTACAAACAAACCGGTAAGACCACCGCTCAACGCTATTATCCAGAGACCAAAACCGAAAAGGTGCGCGAGCGGAAGAGCCATGGCCCCGATGTCCCTGGGAGTGGTGGGAACAACCGCCGCCGTCAGTCGCTGGGCCGTAAGAAGGCTTCTTGAACTCATCATTGCGCCCTTGGGAAATCCCGTTGTCCCCGAGGTGTAGAAGATCCCGACAAGCTCATCCGGGTCTTTCTTCTGCGGCGGGAAATCAGGTGAAGCCTGCTCCAGAACGGGTTTCAGCTCTATCATCCCTTCATCAAGACCCTCGGCGCTATCAAGAACAACCCATTTTTCAACATCAGGAATCTTGTCCTTTGAGCCAATCTGAGAGGTAAACACCGCCCGGTCGGTTACGAAAGCTCGAGCACCGGCATCGGAAACGATGTAGGAGATTTCTGGCAACGTGAGCATGAAGTTTATGGGAACAGCGACGGCGCCAATTTTCATGATTGCAGCGCACGTGAAAGGAATCTCAATCCTGTTGGACATATCAACCACTACTCTGTCTCCAGCCTTGATACCGATCTCATCTCTCAAAGCGTTCGCCATCCTGTTCACGAAACCAAGCCATTCGACATACGAATGCCTGTCTCCGCTCATGAAAGAGTAATCAAGAGAAGTGTCAAGAATGAAGCATGTCTTATCCCCGTACATGTCGGTGACTTTGTCAATGAAGTTGCCGAAATGCACTTCTTTGTCAAAAGCAACCCTGAATTTCTTAAAGGTGTGTGTTAGAGTATTCACCGCTTCCCCCCAACTTGTCCGAAATTAGAACATCAAAAACAATATAATATAAGACATCATGGAAATTAGAAATGGTAAGCCGCAGACCGCGCGGTCGCTTATGAAAACCCGTACTTTCCGCGGCAAATCCCTTCTCTCACGGCTTTCACGAGTTCCCGTTCCGTAACAACAGGTTTCTCGAACACGGTGACGCATCTCCCTATCTGAAACTCGTGATGCGCGTCGCTCCCTCCCACACCCGTAAGAGAATATCTTTGGGCAATCTTGAGGGCGCGCTCATTTTCATCGGGGGTAGAGCCTCCATTGTGTGTCTCAATAGCGTTTACCCGCCTAAGCATGCGGCCGAAGAAAACCTCACGCTCTTCATTCGAAAAAGAGGTGCTCGTCTTGGAGATATGCGCCACAATCGCTATCCCTTCTTTATTCCGGCATATTTCAATGACCTCATCAAACGAAACCTTCCACGTAAAATCGTTATCATAAACCCCGAAAATGATGACATCACCGAATTCCGTATAAACCTCCAATCCCCGAAAAACCGGAAAGCCAAGCTTCTTCCCGAGCTCAAAAGCGATTTCAGCTCCCTCCGTCCCGTCGTGATCTGTGACGCAGATGCCATCAAGACCAATCTCCTTTGCCCTTTTGATTGCTCTTTCAGGATCTATGAAACTGCAAGGAGAGGAAATTGAGGTATGCACATGCATATCAACGAGGAATCCTTGCGTTTTTAGGCGCTCAATAATTTTCCCTGACCCCCCTTAATTTCAAATAAACGAATTGAATCATTGACGATCGACTGATTTGCACGGCGATCAACATTGTTGAAATACGTTAATTCGCCAGGCCTGGCGTTTGAAGCCAGAGGCGTTTAATTCAATCGACAAAAATTCCGTCGTCGCAAACCAGACGGAACTCGACAGGGCTTTTGCACAAACGCAGTTTTTCATAAACCCGCCTTATCCGCAAGATATAGGATATTATATGTGGGTGTGACATATGGGCGTGATATGCCGCTCATAAGCGTGGGGTATCGCTAACCTTTATAGGAAAAGAGTGGAAACTCGCTCTTTTCAATATTAGGGGGTGCTTTCAGTTATGAAAGTTTCAAGAGAGGAAATGGTCAGCACGCTCAAGGAGAACTCGTTTGATGTGCTTGTGATCGGCGGGGGTATCACCGGCGCCTGCACGGCGAGAGACGCGGCTCTCCGCGGTTTCAAGACGGCGTGCGTGGATAAGAATGACTGGGCTTTCGGAACAAGCAGCAGATCTTCGAAACTCATTCACGGAGGGCTCAGATATCTCGAGATGTACGACTTTCACCTCGTGTTTGAAGCGCAGCGCGAAAGGCGGCAACTGCTTTTGAACGCGCCCCATCTTGTATGGCCGCAGGCTTTCACTTTCCCCATTTACAAAGGTGATAAGAATGGTGTGTTTATGATAACTATGGGCTTGTGGCTGTATGACATTCTCGCGCTTTTTAGAAACGTAAAAAACCACCGCATGTACCTCAAGGAAAAAGCGCTTCAGATAGAGGACAGTCTCGATGAGACGAGGCTTAAAGCGACGGGGGTCTTTTACGACTGCTCCACAGACGACGCGAGGCTTACCCTTGCGCACGTGCTCTCGGCTATCGAAGCCGGAGCGTGCTGCGCGAATTACGTTGAGGTTGTGGCATTCCATAAGAAGAAAGGGAAAATATGCGGAGCGCGACTCAAGGACAACCTCTCCGGCGAAGAGTTCGATATTGAGGCTAAAGTCGTTCTGAATTCCTCAGGAGCCTGGGGGGACGCCGTTTGCCGGATCGATGAGCCGGATGTTCCGCCAAAACTACAACTGACCAAGGGCGCGCACATAGTGGTTCCAAGGGAACGCGCGCGAACAAGAAACGCGCTGCCAATCATTTCTCCCACCGATGAGCGCATGATGTTCGTCGTTCCGCGTGGAGCATTCACACTCATCGGCACGACCGACACCTACTATCATGAGGACTTGGACAACCCCTACGCAACGAAGGAAGATGTTGAATACATTCTTGAAGCAGCCAACCACGCTCTCCCGAAAGCAAACCTTGAGACATCTGACATAATCAGCACTTACGCGGGCTTGAGACCCCTCGTGATGATGGAAGGGGGCGAAGACGTAGCGGCAAGCAAGGTATCAAGGGAGCACCGTATTTACGAGGGACATTCGGGTCTCCTCACTATCTCGGGCGGGAAACTTACCACTGGGAGATCCATGGCTCAGGAAATTGTTGATATGGCTGCGTTCAGATTGCTTAAGGAATTCGGAATTAGGGCAAATACCCCCTGCCGGACCAAGAACAACCCTGTTTTTGGCGCCCCATCTATCGACACCGAGGCGCGCATAAGAGCTTTAAGCAATAAGTTCAAACTGCCGGATGACATACTTGAAACGCTGTTCAAGCAGGGGACCCAGGCTTTTGAAATACTCAAAATGATAGAAGAAGACCCCTCACTTGGGGAAAGGCTCGGACCAGGGGTTCCTCACATCAGAGCGCAGGCCAAGTTCGCCGTTGAGTCAGAAATGGCGCAGACTCTTGATGATTTTATGGTGAGAAGAACCGAGATATTCTACATCACGCCCGATCAAGGATTGCCAATCGCCCAGGAAGTAGCGGACTTAATGGGCGATGCGCTGGGCTGGGATGAGAGCGAAAAAATAAGGCAGGTCGAGAAATACCGCGAAACCGTCGCCCTTTCGAGAAAATATGCGGAATGACGAAAAGGATACGGAAAAGTCTTTGCTTGCGGTCTTAACGAAAGGGCATCGCCTGCGTATCGAAATTCTTTTCGGATTTGTCAAATAGACAGTATATTAGGAGACGCTTAAATTTCTCGTCCGTCAGACGCAAATCAGGGCTAATACCAGGGAGAATAAACCACAAATGCGTCCGGAAACCTTGCAGCATATCCGCCCGGGTTTACTACCACAAGATCGTAGATTCCCGGGGAAGCAAATAGGAAACTCATCAGACAGATTATTTTCTTCTCATTCATCGTGAAGGGGAACAGTCCGTATATCCTAAATCCCTCTTTCTCAAGATAGACGGTAGCCCCGCTTTCAAACCCCATACCCGTGACCTCTATAGAAGTGATAAGCGTGAACTGTTTCGCTCCTTTAGGCTCTACGCCACGGATTTGTGTGCCTGAGGCGAGTATCTTCAACAAAACCGGTCTTGAGCCGACGGAGACTCCTGGAACAACAATGAACCCATCATGATCGTAATAGAAATTCGATAGTTTCTCCGTTTTTCCCTCATTGAAATCGAATATCTCCAAAACCGTGTAGTCTCGAGCGTTCACGCGTATGGTTGCCGTATCCGAGACATCATCTCTCTTCCATACCCCAACGGCAAGGGAGCCGTCTTGGAGG
>CAKZLU010000035.1 GCA_937127245.1 uncultured Actinomycetes bacterium | reverse complement strand
AGGCTTTTCAAGGGATTCAAGCGGTAAGATAACCATAAGCGGCGTGTCAATCGGGAAAGACCCGGTGCTTTTGGCGTATAGAAAGGGCTACACAAACCCCCCTTCAACAAAACCCCAGATTGAGGCGATAAATCCATCGTTTGTGACGGCCGGATCGGAAATCTTAATCACGGGCTCAGGGTTCGGTCAGGAGAAGGGTTCGAGCGCCGTTTATTTCGGAGGAGTCCCCGCCTCAATCTACAATTACTGGGGAGAAAATCTCATAAAAACGATCGTTCCTGAAGGCTTGAAAGGAACGGTGCAGGTATGCGTGATTAAAGGAGGGCTTTCATCAAATAGCGTGCAGATCGAGGTTGCTCCGCCTCCTCTTTCAATCAAAGCATTATCCCCAAACTCAGCGAATCAGTTCACCTTCTTGATGTCCATAGAGGTCACAGGATCCGGGTTCGAGAAGGGGATGATGGTAAGGCTTGAGAACGGGAAAAACATCATCAACGGGTTTAACATTAGCGTTTCAAGCAGCTCGAAACTCAACTGCACGTTCAGCTTCTTCCTCGTGGAAACGGGGACCTATCAACTGGTGGTAACCCATCCAGACAGCAGGCAGGTAAGACTATCGAATGCTTTCACGGTAAGACCTCTTTGGTTCTGACAATTAAGAGAGACAGCAAAACAGGTTGTGTGTCTTCATACCCAAACGGAAGCCCGCGGGATGAGCTTCGAGGTCCTAATCAGGTTTACTCCCACGGGCTTTCATTTTTTTGTACATCTCCTTAAGTTCCCTCTTTAAAACTTTACCTATTAATGTTTTCGGCAAAGCGTCTACTATTATGATTTCCTTCGGTCTCTTAAACGGGATGAGTTTCCTCGAGCAGAAATCAAGTATTTCCTCGGGGGTTGCGCTCTTGCCTGGCTCGATTGTCACGAAAACGGCTATATCCTCGCCGTAAATTTCGTGCGGGATACCGACCGCAGCGGCTTCGCTCACCGCGGGGTGCTCAGCCACCACTTCCTCTATCTGAGCAGGCATTATGTTTTCCCCGCCTTTGATTATCAGGTCTTTCTTCCTTGCAGTTATGAAGAGGAAACCATCATCGTCAACATAGCCCATGTCACCCGTATGCAGCCAACCGTTCCTCAGCGCCCTTTCCGTTTCCTCCGGCAGATTCAGGTAACCTTTCATCACCTGGGGTCCCCGGATAACGATCTCCCCCATCTCTCCCGGCGGCAACTCATTGTCATCATCATCAAATATCTTGATCTCCTGATTGTCATACGCCTTGCCCACGGTACCGGGAATAAAGGGATGGCTCGGCCTGACCGTCGCGCCCATTCCTGAGGATTCGGTCAAGCCGTAAAGCTGACGCATTCTGCAGTTAAACCTTTCCATGAAATTTATCTGAAGGTCTACTGGGAGCGCGGCGGCTCCGGAGACGCAATCCTCAAGCGAACTCAGGTCATATTTGTCCGCCTCAGGATGGTTGTAAAGCAGAGCAAACATCGCGGGGACTCCGGGAAATAGATTGATTTTATACTTCTCGATAAGCCTGAAGACTTCATCGGGGATGAACCACCGCATGATTATCCCGAGGCTTCCGGGAAACTCATTCAGGAATCCCGCATTCATCACGCCCACCCCGTATATGTGGGCAAGCGGAAGACACATGAGTCCGTGAGTCGGCTTTTTCACCTCGTTGGCGGCGTATGCGCTCTTCGCGCCCTCCACCAGATTGCGGTGAGTGAGCATCACCCCCTTCGGGTTTCCCGTTGTACCGGATGTGTACATTATAATCGCAAGGTCATCCGGGTCTCTCTCGACCGCCCGCAAATCGGAGGACGCTTTCTCCAGGAGGCTTTCGAAATCCAAAGAGCGCGAGAGGTCTTGCGCGCCTACGGTGATAACGTGCCTGACAGTATCCAGATCCTCCACAGCCTTGAGGACTTTCTCTTCCTGGGTGAAATCAGTTATGACAGCAACCGCTTTTGCGTCGTTCAGAATATATTTCATCTCTTCAGCCGACAGGAGAAATAGTATTGGAAGCACCGTGGCGCCGATGCGGAAAATTCCGCTGAAGGACTGAACGACCTCGGGGGAATTAGACATTGTGACCGCCACCACCTCGCCTTCATTTACCCCCAGCCCGGAAAGCGCGTTCCCGATCTTGTTTGCGCGCTGTCTCGTGTAAACACTTGTGAACTCCCTGTCCTCGAAGATTGTCGTCACGATATCCCCGAATCTGTCAATGAAATGGTCATGAAGTGTGGCGACATTCATTGGCACCGCCCCTTTCTGTTAGGTACCGCAAGAGCATTCGCTTAATTATTATTACAAAAATCGCTTAAAGAAAACACCCTCTCACTCTATATTCAATTTTCCGCAACCGCAAAAACCCAACTGAAATGTGAGACAATACGATGTGTATAACAGCAGAAACAGACTGATAAGCAAACTGAGCGTACGCACGGCTATCCGTTTCGAAGCTTTCGAACGTATGAAAAAGCGAGGGGATGTTTGTTTCCGCTGCACGGAGCGCTCAGGGTCAAAGAAGATACTGCTCGTGCGTGAAAAAGGGTTACTACCTTACGCGAAAGGAGACGTAATGAGAAGGACGTTAGGTTTAGTCGCGACCATAGTGTTGGCGCTTGTCACCGCATTGAATCTGACCGGGTGCGGCAGCGGCGGAAACCCCAAAAGCTACATGCTCAAAGGGGATAAAGAACTTCAAGCATTCGATGAGGTCGGGGGCAGAGCTGGTGACAATATAAACACTTTTTTTGCGGATGTAGTAAAAAAGATTGAATCGAAGAAACTGCCATCTGAAAGCGAAGCCAAACAAGGCGCTGATGAGATAATCAAGCTTCTGAAAGACGGCATAGCATCTGCAAAATCGGCAAGAGGGCACTACGCGAAAATACTGAAACTCAATAATCCAGGAAAATACGGGGAATACGCAAAACTCATTGTTGACTACATTGATGTGAGTATTTCGATGATAAATGAAATAATCGACTACTTCAGCAACCTGAGAGCTCGCCTCGCCTCAGGCAAATACAATCTTGAGGATTTCAGAAGTGACCTGCAAAAGTTTGCTGCGGACATCCAAACTAAGACAAATGAATCCAACACGTTAAGGCAAAAAGCAGATGAGTTGAAAAGCGAGAATTCGCTGTGAAAGAAATGTGCTTAACTTGAAGGCAAATGCACGGCTTATAAGCGGTTTTAATCGGGGAAACCCCAAAAACCTTCTGTGCATATGAAAAAACAGAACGCTTAAAGATTTGGAAACCCAAAAGTGACAGACAAACGTTTGTGGTAGCAGGAATGAGAAAGATTTACTATTGCCTATAGCTCGATTAGAAATATATCTTTTATATCTTCTAAGTGTCGGTTGTTTCAGACAGCTCAAATAGAACCGGCAAACTATCGCTCCGCCAAAAGTGGGATTAAGTTAGAAAAGGGGTTACTCAGATTGCAATTCTTAAGACGAGCCGCAGGAAAATTGAGCGCATTTTTCATTACCGCCGTCCTGAGCCTCATTTTTGTTCTTATCCCAAATGTTGCCGTACCTACCAACTCCTCGAATGTCGGGCATTGGGAGAGAATTGCCGGTGAAGGCTTTGATGAAGACCCCTCAAATCTTGCCGCCTGCCCGATAATCGAGTATCAGGGAAAAATCTACTGTTCGACCATAAACGAAGACGGTGCTGAAGTTTGGGAAAAGAGCGGGGAAGACCCCTGGCAGAGGATAACTTCCGGCGGTTTCGGGGACAACAACAATATCGCCGTCTTAAGAATGGCCGTTTATAACGGATACCTGTATGCCGGGACCCTGAACCTCGAAGGCTCCCATCTTTTCAGGTTCGACGGTTCGCAATGGATCGACGCCCTCTCGCCCGATCCAGGACCTGGATTCGGAAACGCCCACAACATCGCTGTTACCTCCATGGAAGTCTTTGATGGAAAGCTCTATGTGGGAACAACCAACTACCGCCTCGATATCATCTTGCCAGGAAGCGACGGGGCTGATATCTGGTGCTATGACGGCACAGGTTGGACGAGGGTTGCCACGGCTGGGTTCGGGGACAGTTTAAACGTCGGGGTCACTTCACTTAAAAGTTACGGCGGCACAATATACGCGGGAATCGCGAGGCTTACCGTCCAATTATCCATAATAGATCCAAATAACATTCGCGTAACACTCCAGAGCAAGGGATGTCAGTTGAGAAGAAGGACAGGGAGCTTCTGGACACTACTTGCCCAGGGCGGCTTCACGAACTCGAATAACATATGCGTTAGCTCGATGACTGTTTATTCCGGAAAACTATTTATCGGCACCATTAATGGAACCATGAGCGTGATGGTCAACATTGAAAGCGGCGCTATCAGCGATTTTTCCTACTCGTCCGAGGGGTTATACATTTATTCCTATGATGGCTCCCAGTTACTCGAAGCAGTCGGGGGTGGTTTCGGGGATGCCGCTAATTTCGGCGCGCTTGAAATGACATCCTTCAATTCTGGAAGCGAAAACCTCCTCATCGCCGGCTGCGCGAGTTCAACAGGCGGCGGTTTACTCATGGCATACAACAATCAGCGCTGGTACGAGGCATCGGAACCGGGCTTTGGAAACGCCTCGAATAAAGCGGTATCCTCGCTTTTCGCGACCGGAAACATGATTGCCGCCGGAACATACAATGACGAGTCGGGCTGCGAGGTGTGGGGCGGAAAGCCTCCCTCAAAACCTCTCATAACGGGAATCTCGCCTTCGAGCGCGCCCGTAGGCGCAGTCGTGACAATATCCGGGGCAAACTTCGGTCATTTACCCGAAGGCTCCTACGTGTCATTTGGTGGAAGCATCGCCACCGAATATATCAATTGGACTGACTCGTTTATACAGGCTAAAGTTCCCGGCGACGCGATCTCCGGATACGTACAGGTAACGACCCCTTACGGCACCTCAAATGTATTCTCATTCGTTGTGCTCGACAAACCGCGGATTTCATCCGTATCCCCCTCATCCGGATACACTGGCGCTGAGGTGAGCATTTCAGGCTCCTCATTCGGCCAGGCTCAGGAAAGCTCGTGCGTTTACTTCGGAACAAAGAAAGCAAGCTCTTATCTGTCATGGAGCAATACCCTTATTAAATCGAAAGTACCATCAGGGGTTTCCGGGTGCGTGTCAGTGAAAGTTCTAACACTAACCGGCGAGTCCAACTCCGTCAGTTTCAAAGTGAAGCCAAAGATTTCCGCGATTTCTCCTACTTCTGGGTATGTGGGCACCTATGTCACGATAGCGGGTAGCGCTTTCGGGAGTTCAAGAGGTTCATCATACGTGACATTCGGAAGCAAGAAAGTATCAACTTACTCTTCATGGAGCGACACGAAGCTAAAAGTGAGGGTTCCTTCCGGCGTTCCTAAAGGCAAAACTACCTTGAAGGTAACGACGAGCGGCGGCGCGTCCAACGGGGTTTCTTTCACCGTAAAGTGAAGAAAACTTTTCCCATGCCAGTTTGCCCGCTCTTTCAATCAAGTTTCCAACCTTTATAAAAAACTATCCCAGAAAGGCTCTTCCACTTCAAAAACGGCTGACTGAATATTTTTCATTTTGTCTCGAATTTCTTTAACAGCCGTAAGCGCCCAGAATATTTGAATATCCTGTGAAATTTCAAAGGAAGGTGTCGAAGAGTGGGGGGGTGACGATTCGTTCCCCAAAAGGTAAATCGAAGACTTGGAAGAAATAAATTAAAAATTAAAAATAAAGGCGCGATTTTGAATACCTCGATTTGGGGGCAATCGCAAACCGTTAAAGATTGGAGCGGTTTTAGAGCTCGGGAACCTTCAAGGGAGGAAACCCGATGAGATCAACCGCCTTCAACATCATATATATGCTCGCGGCAATAGCGGCTGCGGTGCTTTTGGGAAGACCGATAGCGCGCAGGGGCTACAAAGATTAGACTCGGGCATTGTCCCTCAACCAACTGCCGTACTTGTAGAGCGCCGCCATCGCGCGCACACCTCTTTCCGGACTCGAGAGCACGGGTATCCCGTTATCGGCAAGGTCTTTTAGCGCATCATCCTCGGTTCCCCAGAAAGAAGATACGATTAAGGGCTTCTGATACTTTTCGGGGAAGGAAACAAAATTTTTCAAAAGTTCACGGACCAGTGGCACGACCTGTTCAATCGGATACTTTATCCTTCCACCCAAGCCTTCCTCAAGCGTCCTGTACAGAAGAGACCCGAAGACACCGTACATTACTATCCCGTCAACCTCCCCACTCTCCAGTATCATTTTCGGTATTCTCTCGTACATCGCCTGAAGGTCCATAAAGTAAGTCAGATCGACAGGATTTGAAAAAGAAGCCGTGTGCGGCAATATTTCCCGCAAGTGGCTTTTAAGCTCATCCGAAAACTCTGGAACCTCAAATCCCTCTCTGTTGCAGGAATCAGCCATGCTCGCGCCGGGACCCCCAGCGTTCGTAAGAACACAGATTCTTTTTCCGGGAGGGGGAGGTAGCGTCGCGAGCGCCCACGCCGCGTCAAGCATCTCCTCAACGGTATTGACGCGAATTACGCCAGTCTGCTTGAATGCTCCGTCATATATAGAGTTATCCCCACCCAAAGCACCCGTGTGGGACATCCCAGCTTTCGCGCCAGCCTTCGTCCCTCCAACAAATAGCGCGACCACCGGCTTTTTCCGCGATGTCTCCCGAGCAACTTTAACGAATCTCTTTCCGTCCCTTATTCCCTCAATGTAGAGCGCTATCGCTTTCGTGCGCGGTTCTTGAGCGAAATACTCAAGACAGTCAATGAGATCAACCACCGCCTGATTGCCAACGCTTACGGTATGCGAAAGCCTCATCCCAAACTTGCGCGTGTAACCGTAAACGTGGCAGGAATACGTGCCGCTCTGGCTTATGATGGTGATATCGCCCGGATCCTGCTGATAGGGGAAGTAGGTAGTGTTTAAGCCGATATGAAAATTGCTTACCCCAATGCAGTTGGGCCCTATCACTACCATGCCGTACTTCTCGGCGACATTCACAAGCATTTTCTCTCTCTCGAGCCCGGCTTTGCCGACCTCCCTGAATCCACCCGAGACTACCACAGCAGCCCGCACTCCAGCCCGCGCGCACTCCTCGAGTTTCGGGACAACGATGTCCGTGGGAAGAACCATGAAAACAAGGTCGGGGGTCTCGGGGAGATCGAAGATAGAACGGTATGCTTTGTATCCGAGCACGGTGCTTTCCTTGGGATGTACTGGATATATCTTCCCGTTGAAACCCTGAAAGATTAGCGTGGCAAGCTGACCTGTTCCCATAGTAAGGGGGTCATTCGACGCCCCGTAGAAAGCGATAGAACGCGGGTTGAAAACTTTACTGAGATCCTTCAGTCCTTACCTCCTCGCAAACTCCTACGCCTTTCTTCCCTCCGGCGAGGGAAGCTTCTGCCGTGTCATATATCAAAACCTGCTCAGCGATATCATTAACGTGCTTCACAAAAACAAACTCAAGTTCCTCCCTCACGAAATCAGGAACTTCTTCAAGGTCCTTTTCATTATCCTCAGGAAGTATTACCTTCTTGACCCCAGCCCTATGAGCTGCTAAGACCTTCTCCTTGATTCCGCCAACGGGAAGCACTTTTCCTCTCAAAGTAATCTCTCCCGTCATCGCGACATCTTTCCTGACCGGCTTTCCCGTTATCGCGGAGACAAGGGCAATCGCCATGGTAACCCCCGCCGAGGGACCGTCCTTGGGTATCGCGCCCGCCGGAACGTGAATATGAAGGTCATTCTTATCGAAAAATGCGTCCGGAATCCCGAACTTTTCGGCGTTAGCCCTCGCGTAAGTAACAGCGGCGCGAGCAGATTCCTGCATTACCTCACCTAACTTGCCAGTAAGAGTAAGGTTTCCCTTACCCGGGAAAGTCTCAGCCTCAACGAAGAGAACGTCACCTCCAACCTCCGTCCACGCAAGACCCGTCGCGACTCCCACTTCGTTTTCCTGCCCGAGTATCTCCTGCCTGAACTTGATCGGACCGAGATATTCGTGCAGGTCCTCGCAAGTCACACTGAAAGGTCCCGCAGCGCCTCCGGCAACCTTCCTTGCGATCTTACGGCATATCGCCGCTATCTCCCGCTCGAGGTTTCTCACGCCGGCTTCCCTCGTGTAATTGCGAATTATTCCCTGAAGCGCGCTCTCCTCTATGCTCACTTCGTGTCTCTCAAGACCATGCTCCTTTATTTGCCTCGGCACGAGATACTGCTCGGCGATCTTGATCTTTTCAGGCTCCGTATAACCCGGGAGTTCCAAAACTTCCATCCTGTCGAGAAGAGCTGGCGGGATCGTGAAGAGAATGTTTGCGGTTGTTATGAACATCACTGTCGACAGATCGAACGGCACATCAAGATAGTGGTCAACGAAGGTGCTGTTCTGTTCAGGGTCCAGAACCTCGAGGAGAGCCGCCGCGGGGTCTCCCCTGAAATCGGCTCCCAGTTTGTCCACTTCATCCAACATGAATACAGGATTTTTAGTTCCCGCCTTCCTCAAACCCTGAATTATCCTTCCCGGGAGGGCACCAACGTAAGTCCTTCTGTGCCCCCTTATTTCCGCTTCATCCCTTACGCCACCGAGGGATATCCTGTGAAACTTTCTGCCGAGAGCGCGTGCAATGGATTGACCGAGGGATGTCTTCCCGACGCCCGGCGGACCCACGAAACAGAGAATAGGACCTTTCATGTCTTCTTTGATGTTCCTCACCGCGAGGTATTCGACTATCCTCTCTTTTACCTTTTCAAGGTTGTAGTGGTCCTCGTCAAGTATCTTCGCCGCGCGCTTGACATCCAGATTGTCCTCGGTGCTCTTGTCCCAGGGAAGATTCACCATCCAGTCGAGATAGGTGCGGGCAACCGTGTACTCGGCAGCGGCCACAGGCATGCTCGCAAGCCTGTCGAGCTCCCTTTCAGCTTCCTTCTTTGCCTCCTCCGGCATGCCCGATTTCTCAATCGCCTCGCGGAGCTCGTTGATCTCCATGGTCTTTTCATCGAGCTCACCGAGTTCCCTCTGGATTGCTTTGAGTTGCTCTCTTAAGAAAAACTCACGCTGACCTTTGGCTAGCTCCGACTGAACCTGGCTCTGTATCTTGCTCCCGATTTCGAGAACTTCCACTTCACGGTTGAGGTAAAAAGTGAGCTTTTTCAGTCTTTCCTTGACGTTCAATTCCTCCAACAGCTCTTGTTTTTCGCGCGTCTCGAGATTTATGTTGGAAGCGAGAAAATCAGCAAGGTCGCCGGGCTCGTCAACGTTCATCGCCGCAATCAACATTTCATCGGGCAGATATGGAGCGAGACTCACTATTTTCTTGAAAAGACCGAGCGCGTTTCTGGCAAGGGCGGCGACCTCTACGGAATCCTCCTTTATGTCGGGAAGACGCTCAACCTTTGCGCGGAAATAGGGGTGAGTCTGCGTGTATTCGATTATCTTTATCCTCGCAATACCCTGAACGAGAAGCTGCATCTTCCCGTCGGGAAGTTTGAACATTCGGGCCACAGCAACAGCCGACCCGAAATCATAGAGATTTTCAGGGGAGGGGATGTCAGTCTCCTCCTTTGCCGTGACCACGCCGACAATTCTATCTCCCGCCAGCGCGTCGTCAATAAGTTTGATGATGTTCTCCTCGGTGACAAGCAGAGGGGCGATTATATGAGGGTAAATGACTGTATCTTTAAGCGGCATGATGGGCAGTTCCCCACCTATCTCCACTTTTTCAACCTGAGTCCGCTTCTCCTCCGGACCCAGAGTGGCCGGACCAGCGCTTTGCCTGAATTCTTCCTTTTTAGAAAATCCATTATCTGGATTCATGGAATCCCGATTTACCTTGATCTTCTCATCGCTGGAATCATTCTCTGACATCAACCTCTACTCCCCTCGAAGTCCTCTTTACCTTCGGCAGTCTGATCTTTAAGAAACCGTCATCATAGACCGCCTCAGCCTTCTCCGCATCCACGGCAGTTGGCAATTCAAGCACCCGCTCGAAAGGTCCGTAACTTATCTCCATGAGGTGATAAACCCCTTTCATATCCGCGACGGGTTCCTTTCTAACCCCCCTTATCACCAGAATGTTCCCCACCGCCTTTATATCAACCTCGTCGGCATCGACGCCGCCTAAATCAACAACCACTACTATCTCGTCTTGCGTCTCGGATACATCGCATCGCGGTTTCCACGCTTTCTCAAATATGTAAAGAGGCCTCTTCCATCTTTCGAGGTGCTCGAAAAAGCGCTCCATGTCTGAATATGGATCCCAGGGTTGAGCTATTTTAGGCCTCGGCTCATCCATTATGTTCCCGCCTTTCCTTAAATAGTGCTCGCTTCAGCTCTTCATCGGGGGTTCAGTATCCTTTTTTCCCTCCGATATCGGTGCCGATCACGACCACAACATCCGCACTGAAATTCCCCACAATTTTATCGTGTCTCTCGCAAGAGGGATTTGCCAAACTGAGATCCTGCGCAATCATCCTCGCCATGTATTCATTACTGCCCGAGAAATAGATGGTTGTTTTTTCGTACGGGCTTTTAGCGTTTCCCCGTCCCAAAACATTATATCCTTTTTCCGAAAGGCTCTCGGCAAACCTGGAAGCAAGCCCCACTACTTCGGTGCCGTTCAACACGAAAACCCTTATCCCCAGCCTACTCTGATTTTCCTCGTCATCCCGATCGTCCCCAGAAGAGACGTAACCTTCCTGGAACGGTCGCAAGATTTCCTCAAGACGCGGCTGGTCGAGGATAAAATACCACGTGGACCCAATAACTTTTGCTTCTCCGGGAGCAGTTGTCATTTCGACGCCTGAGCCGTTTATTTTCCTCCCGATAAAGAACATGTCAAAAAAACTGAGATCTGTCTTCATACTCGAGGCGATGGCATCAATTATTCCCTTTATCTTCAGGGGATTCCTCTGGTGAGCAACGGTCCTAAGCATTGCTTTCAGGAATTCCCTCTGGTGCTTCATCCTGTCAAAATCCCCGCCCGGCACAGATTTTGGATCATGCCTCGCCCTAACCAGAGCAAGCGCGGTCGTCCCATCTAGAACCTGGTCTCCCGCGGGAACATGACCGGCGTACTTATCGTTTATCTCTTTTTCTATGTACATACGCACACCGCCGACCGCATCCACTATTCTCTTGAACCCCTCGAAATCTATCACGATGAAGTGGTGTATTTTAAGACCCGTAAGAGTTCTTACCGTGCTTATAGCAAGCGATGGTCCTTCGTAGGCGTAGGCGGCGTTTATTTTGTACAAACCGTTTCTACCCGGAATTTTTACCCGCGAATCCCTCGGTATCGAAATAACGCAGGTCTTCTTCCCATCCCCGCTTGTTCCGAGGATCATTATTATGTCGGATCTGCCCTGCGTTTCCCTGCTGTCAGCGCTTCCGCGATCGATCCCCAGGACAAGCGTGTTTATGGGCTCTCCCTTCTCGACGGGGTCGAGGGATGACTCCACTTCGGACATCTTCATCTGTGACTCTTTGGCCTTAAGCCAGACAAATCCGCCCGCAAAGAGCAAAACGAGAATGAAAATTAAGATAAGGACGGACCACTTAAAGCCCCTTTTGACGTAGAAGCGCCTTGATCTGTAGATCTTCGGTTTGTGCCCTTCTAAATGAAGTTGAGCATTATCGTCAATCCTGCCAGTTTTCCTACCAATCATGATATTCGAAACCCCTAAAGCGGGGATATTTTTCCATCCCTCTCAATGGTTAACGTTCGGCACGTCAAATGTCACCCGAAAACATTTTATACGATTGCCTGACCTGGAAATCTCCCGAATGGAAAAAATTCGAAGAACATTTCCTTCAGGACGGTCTAATCCCGGTTGAAATAAAACCTCACGGATTTGAAAGCAGGCGTGCCCTTTCAAACCGTGTTTCTTTTAACCTGACGGCTTAATCCATGTTCCGACAAATTGCCTCTTCGTCCCAAATACGCGCAAATCACACACCAAAACGCTGATTGGACCATGAAACTGTCTTACCGCGCAGAATAAGTGAAGGCAACGCTTAGAAGGCGTTACCATGATGACTGTTGGATTTTTGAAATAGAATGTAGCTACAATTTATACTTCGCTTAAACTTAAAGGCGGGAGAACAGTGGAAATATTCGGTCAGGAACCATCACTGCAAGAAGGTGAACACATTGTCTTCAGCGTAAGGCCCCATTTTTCAACTTTAGGTAGGTACTTTGCGATTACCATGTTTCTCTTCTCTTTCTGGATCGCCATACTCGCCATTTGGCCAGGCTCAAGAAAGGGCATTCCGCTTTACGCGATGATTATTTACTTTTTAATTCTATCGTTTGTGACTGACATAAAAGTCTTGAAATGGCTGAACATGAGGCTCACCCTGACAAACAAGAGGCTGATATACACTTTAGGCGTTTTTAAAAAAAGCAAAAGGGAATTCCTGCTCGCCTCGATATCCAACGTGTCGGTTTACCAGAGCGTTTTCCAAAGGTTGGTGGGCTCTGGGTTCCTTGTGATAGAAACTGGAGCCGAGCCGGAAAGGAGTCATACTTTTTGCGATGTGCCACATCCGGAAGAACTCAAAGAGTGCATAGTGGCAGAAGCCAGCAGAGTAAGGGAGGGGATACCCAAACAAACAGTGGAGTCCATCGCGAGAGAAGTATCAAAAACTCTGAAAAGCGAACAACCAACAAGAGAGATCGCGGTGGTCCCACCGGAGAGACCTCCAATCTATACAGAGATAGTTGATCAAATAGAACGGCTTGACTCAATGCGGAAAAGCGGTGCGATAACCGATGAGGAGTTTGAGCGCGCCAAAGCTGCACTACTTAAGAAACTGGAGGAAAGCAAAGAATGAGAAAATTCGATTACCACCTTCATACACATCTATGCGGACATGCGCGAGGAACAATGGAAGACATGGTTAGGCACGCCATTTCCGCGGGATTTGAAGAAATAGGGTTTGCGGATCACCTTCCTTTAACGTACACCGATGACAAAACTCTCAGCATGTCTCGGGATGAATTATCAGGGTATGTCGAAGAGGTGCTTAGACTCAAAGAAATTTATTCCGGGCAGATAACCGTAAGGCTCGGTATCGAGGCTGATTACTATCCTCCCCGGATGAGCGAAGTAGAGCAAATGCTTTCAGAACATCCCTTCGAATATATCATAGGCTCTATTCACTACATGCGCGACTGGATATTCGATGACCCGAGATATGTCGGGCGTTTCGAGCAAATAGACCTGAACGCCTTTTACGCAGAATACCTTGACAGCCTGGTTGAAATGGTCCAGACAGGTCTCTTTGACATCTTGGCTCATCCGGACCTCGTAAAAAAGTTTGGTCACCGGGCTTCCTTTGACCTCCAACCATACTACCGAAAAATCCTCCTCGCTGTAAAAGAAAATCACATGTGCTATGAAATCAACACGTCCGGCTTAAGGTGGCCAGCAGGCGAGATGTACCCGGAGCCGCTATTTGTCCGCCTCGGCGCCGAACTTGACGTGCCCGTCACGCTCGGGTCCGACGCTCACTGCCCCGAAGATATCGGGAAAGATTTTGACAAAGCCCTGAAGTTGCTTGAGGAAAGTGGGTATAAGGAAATGGCGATTTTAGGCAACGACTCCTGGGAAAGAATACCCATCTCCTCTTGTTGGTGATGATACCGGCGAAAGCATGAGGCACGTCAGGCAAACTATGAGTCTTATGGATTTTTACCCCGCCCCAATATTACCGGGATGAATGCAGTCATCTTAAGGCAAGCCACCACACTATAACGGTTGCGACAAGCAGGAAAAAAATGAGTAGTCTTACCGCTCTTTCTTTTTGCAAACCGCGCAAATCTGCCTGCCCATGTCTAGCGTGAGGGCGGCTTTCTCCTAAAAGGTGACGCCTTTGCGCCTGCAAACGACATATGGGGCATTCCTCATCCCTAATCGAACCCTCGTTTCCTACAGGAAACCGGGCGATGAGGTGCTCCGCGAAATCCCCCGCGGTAAGACATCTTGCGATCGGTCTTTCCTCAATACATCGGTAGACGAAAGGTGGAATTCTTTCCTGCAGGTCATCCGCGGATCGCAGATCTTCAATGGGGTCACTTGGAATCTGCCCGAGGGCGAGTGTGAGGTAAATCACCGCAAGAGCGTAAACGTCTGTGGCAGAACTTACCCTTCCTCCTTTTCTTTGTTCAGGGGCAACAAAGACGCTGTCCAAGTGGTAGATATTCGAGAAATCTTTTGCGACGTACCATAGGCCGAACCCCGCCACTTCAACGGATAAATCCTCTCTTAGCCAGATATCACCTGGATTAATACCGAGATGAAGTATTCCTCGAAGCCTTGCCCCCTCAATCACGTAAGATAAGCTGGCGACAATTTCGGCCGCGGAAACCTCATCGACTCCTTCGGCAATTATCTCCGATAGTTCCCTGCCTGAAGGTAAACTGGTTATGAAGTAAGGCGACGAATCGTATATGCCCCAGTCGAGTAAAGGAAGCGCACCCTCCATCTCAAGCCTCGACCATGCGCCCAGTTCAGCGCACATGAGCCGCCAGGCGCTCTCATCCGTGGCAAGGGATGCCGGCGGCTTCCAGAGAAGCATTTTCCTGCCGTGTGGCTCGTAGGCAGCCACATAGCGCTCTCCCCAAACAGAAGGGGATGCGGTGTTGAGGATCCTGTATCCATGAAAATTTCCGGGGGCATCGTTTGAATACATTGCTTGCTCTGCTAAAATAGGATAAAGCAATTCAAGCAAGTTGTCAAATTAACCAGAGGAGTAAATTGCATAAACAATTTCAAGGTGAGCCTATCTCTCAAATAAGAAATTATCTTAATGAGGCGCTGTTACCGCCTTTTGGGACCTTTGATATCCTGCTTTGAATCCTCTTTGGGGCATGATTTCCTGATAAGAATCGATTCATCAAAAGCTCGAGCACACAGCCACCTTGTTACGCGCCCCCGAAACATCCACATGAGACACCCGGATGAGGTAAGAATTAAAAGTTTTGAAAAAATTCAACCAAAGGGGATAAATCCCATTCGGAAAGACAGGAAGCAATTTATCAACCGCCGGTCGGCAATCAGAAGAGGAACGCGAAAGCGCTCCCGGAGGCTTTCGAAAGGCATGCGCTATATTCCAGCGGGAGGCGCCTCCGGCAATTGGTGACTGAAGCACTCGGTAGAGAGATATCTGTCACCTCTGTCCGGGAATATAACCACAATAGTTCCTGAATCCATCTTTGTTGCCTGATGGCGAGCCTCACACATCGCGGCGCCGCTTGATATCCCGACAAAAAGTCCTTCCTGCCTGACAAGAGCCTGCGCCATCCTGAAAGCGGAGCGATCGTCCACGTTTACCTTTTCATCTATCGCGGAAAGGTCAATGATTGGAGGGACGTAGTCACCGAGATTTCTCAAGCCTTGAATACGCGAATTGGGGAAGGGTTCGACCCCAACAACTTTGAGGTTCGGGTATTTTTCCCTGAGCCTTTTGCTTACCCCCATTATCGTTCCGCCCGTCCCGATCCCAGCAACAAAAACATCCACGGAGTCCGCCTGCCTCAATATCTCAGCGCCTGTTCCCTCATAATGAGCCCTGACGTTATCCGGGTTGGAAAACTGGTCAGGCATGTAATAGCGCTCCGGGTCGGATTCAACAATGCTTTTTGCCCGGGCTATTGCGCCATTCATTCCCTCATCCCCGGGCGTCAGCACGAGTTCCGCCCCAAAAGCCCTTAAAACCTGCTGCCGCTCAACGCTCATTGTCTCAGGCATGACAATCGTGACGCTGTAGCCTTTTACGGCGGCAATCATGGCAAGACCGATTCCGGTATTCCCGCTGGTCGGCTCAAGAATTGTTTTATCTTTGGTAAGTTCTCCCCGAGCCTCGGCGCCCTCTATCATGTACAATGCGATCCTGTCTTTAACGGAACTACAGGGGTTGAACCCCTCCAGTTTAGCAAGGATACGCACCTTAGGGTTAGGGTTCAGTCTTTGTATCTCCACCATCGGTGTTTCCCCTATGAGAGAAAGCACACTGCTCGAAGCGGAACCGTCCAATGAATACAACCTCCAATCACAGAGTTTTCAACGGTTTGAAAATTATATAATAATTTTCCCCCAGCCGTTTTAGCACTTTGGGCCTCGATACGCGAAATTTAATATGATATATTTCACCTGCGGCGCTAACGCTCATTTAGAATACCTTAAAGGAGGTCAACATGTCAGGCGAGGGAAGCGCGGGGCTAACAGACTCAATAGTGATCAACGCTGGTATAGACAAGATCAAGAAAGTCCTTCTCGATTTTGAGTCGTACCCTAAGTGGATGTCTGGCGTGGAAGCGATCGAGGTTCTTTCAAGAGACAGCAAGAAAAGAGGAAAGAACGTGCGTTTCGTTGTTGACGCCGTGTTAAGAAAGATATCCTACGTCCTTGAGTATTCCTACAAAGACAAAGAAAACAGGATAGACATCGGATTCGTCGAAGGGGACCTTGATGACTGCAATTCGTATTACCTTTTCGAGCCCCTTGATGAGGACCGAACGGAGGTTAGCTATCACTACGACGTTAAATACACGCTTCCCGCGGCGCTGCGCGGTCCCCTTACCAAGAGGCTACTGAAGCAACTTGACAAGCGCGTCATGAAATCAGCGCTTAACGACTTGAAGGCGCGGGCGGAATCTCTTTGAGAACAAAAAACGCTTAACAGCACGCTTAACGGCGCGAAGACTCTTATTTTTCGCTTGGTCTAACTTTACCGGCATCTTTTGTTAAGAAAGATGCGCACGCTTACCACTTAACCAGGAAGTAGCTGTAATCCTACCAGAAGAGATTTATACTTCCTTTCCCCTCCAAACTGAAACTCATGTTCCAAACATCGCGCTCAATTTGGTCTATGCTCAAACCCGAAACGTTCTCGTTTCCTTCCTCCGCTTTTATGTTGCTCTTATCAGGTGCGAGAAACACCATCGAAACGGCTCGTCTTATCGGCGTGTAAACGTCTATCGAGCAACGCGAGCTCTCAAGATCGATTCTCTCGAGCTCCCCGGCGCCCTGAGTCAAATGGATGCCAGTCCCTAAAATCTGAAAATTTTCCCGGTGCGGAGTAAGCCTTATGACCGCCGCACCGTGCGGAGGGATGATACCTGTACGCAGTTTACCCGTGGTGTTTCCCAGATACTTCCCGCTCCAGAACTCGTAAGCATGATAGCGCCCAGGCTCGATGCCCAGATCGTTTAAATCGAGTTGAAACGAAGCGGGGCGAGAATCCCAGTTGACCTTCAGGACACCGTAGTACTTGCCCAACGGGTCGTAAAGTTCGGTCACCAGCACCGAAGGGACCTCCTCTTTCCAGACATGGGGCGAATAAGGTTTTGAGCGAACGTGGGGAACCATCATTGCAAGGAGTTCCTTTTCCTCTTCTTCCATGTAAGCAAGATCATCGGAAATCACGAACGCGCCGCCGAACAGAGATATCGCGGACGCAAGGCATTTTCGCTCAGGCTCCGTCATCTTGGTGTCACTCGATCGAAGCATCATGCAGTCAGGGTCCCCTTCAAATACCCTTCCGCTTAAGAAATTTCTCGTGAACAGATAGATGAGAGCGTTCCTCGTTGACGGCATACTTCTGTCCCTGATTAACGGCTGGTAGATCGCAAGCCAGTAGGGTGCCACGTCACCGCCAATTCTCTGAGCGTCAAACACACCAATCCCGAGCATGAAGCCTCCACCCCCGCAAAGAATGAAAACGTCTTCTCCAACAGCCTTACGGATTGTCTCAATTGCTCTCCTTACGGCTTCAGCCCTCGTTATCTGGATGTTGTGGCGCTTCCCCTCGAGGAGCGCAGTTGCGAGGAAATCCAGTTTGATGTATCGATAACCCATCCCGACAATCTGGGTGAAAATGTCTGAAAGCCATTGAAGAACCTCGGGATGCGATACATCCAGCCCGTAATACCTTCCCTTCCACATAGGGTTCACACCGGCGAGCACGGGCTTTCCCTTCGCGTCCTTAATAAGCCATTCCTTCTTTTCCTTGAATATTCGCGATCTGCGTGTAACCGTAAATGGGGCGACCCAGATACCCGGAATCTTGCCGCGCCTCTTGATCTCATCGGCGATCCTGCCCATGCCGGACGGAAAATCGTCGTTGGTCTCAAGCCAGTCACCTAAAGCTTCCTGATAGCCGTCGTCTATCTGAACCAGCTCCAGGCCAAAAGGCGCAAGGTCTTCGCTTATAATCGAAAGGTTTTTGATAACTTCTCTTTCGGTTATCTTTGTAAAATAGTGGTACCAGGAACACCAGCCGCTCGGTCCGTGCCTGACCTTTCCGACTTCTTGCTCCAAAGCCACGAGTTCCGCGTAGCGTTCGAGGTTCTTGCTTGACAGATCACCCGGTATCAGGGCTAGCGGCTCACATTCAATGCTCGAGCCGGGCTGCAGTTCCTTTCCCTCGTAGAAAGCGGTAGCCTCAAGCGTTGACCTCGATGGCTTTCCCTTGAGCTTCGCCGTTATCCTCGAAAGCGCCCCCTTAACGCCGGTAAAGCCCACGACCACCGAGCGCTCGGACTCAATATCTGCAAGACCCCCGAACCAGTCGCTTGTGAAACTTCCCCTCTCCTGGCTTATTGGCGTTGACATATTGGCGACCATAGGTTTTGCGGCTTTGGGAAGGTAAAGAGGAAACAGATAATCCCCCGGCCGGTCTCCTCTAACAACTCCGCTCGGCGACCAGCACTGCCAGCCGTTTATATAGAACCTCCAGTTTGACACGCTGCCCTTCCCAGAGAAGATGCCCCCTGCAGGTACAGAAAGAGGTGTTATTCCCTCAAGGATTACCGGCTTTCCATCCCCGCTGTTTGAAACTGATACATTCAGCACAATCGCGTCTACCCCGGCATCCGAGGCAGAAAACTTTATCTTTAAGCCAGAAGATTCGCACGTAACTGTCACCTTGCCGGAAGGAGAATCCTCCCTCTTCCAGCCTGATTCGGGCGAAATGCGTTCGATGCCCTCCCTGCCCTTAAGCAAGATGAAAGGTCTTGCGTCAGAGAATACCTTTGAGCCCTTGTAGTAAAGCGAATACGCGCCAGACTCGCAATCAAACTCAAGACGGGATTCTCCTGAAATTATCTCTTCCAATTTACCCCCTTTCTCTTGCGAATAAACATGCCTAATTATCTATGGCTCAGATGACATACCCGAACTGTGCTTAAGAATTGCCGCACATCTTTAGCCACCCCATCGTGCATCTTAAACAAATGAATGGTTCTTAAGATCTAACGTCTTCATGTGTTTGCTCTTACAGAAAACTAAGGATTAAAAATACGCGCGGATTTATCGTATCATCTAAAAGGCGATTACAGCAAAAAGAAAGACTCCATACGAAACACCCGGGCAGGGACTGGAAAAAGATTTTACCGCTCGCGATAAGGGCTTTGAGTCCGCGGGAATGATTGTGATGGATTTTCGTCAAAGGAGGCTTTGATGCGGCAGAAAATAATTATCGACACTGACCCCGCTATTGGCTATCCTTTCAGAGACGTTGATGACGCGCTGGCGATCATATATCTGCTAGCGTTTCCCGACGAGATTGAATGCTTGGGCATAACCGCCGTGCATGGAAATGCATCGGTTAATAAAACATACCGAAAGGCGCAGGAGATATTACGCATGGCGGGAAGAGAGGACATACCGGTGTTCCTCGGGGCAAAAAGCCGTGTCTCGCTCGGGCAGGAGACTTTCGCGAGCACGTTTCTTAAAGAGATGGCGCGCGCTTACCCCGGCGAAGTGACTGTTCTTACGATTGGGCCGCTCACAAATATCGCAACCGCGGGCATTGGCGATACAGATTTTTTTCAAAACCTCAATAGAATCGTTATGATGGGCGGGACTTTTAAAAGGGGGATAGGAATACCACCGCTCTCGCCTTTCGAGTTCAATTTTTTCAAAGATCCGATTGCGTCAGAGGTGGTGCTCGGAGCACCGTGCAAGAAGTTTCTCATCTCCGCTGACCTCTGCCAGCAGGTCATCTTCACAGAAGACGAATTGAACGGGCTTTGCGGGATATCAAACCGCATTGCCGGATATCTTTCCTTAAGAATTCGACCCTGGTTTGATTTGAACAGAAGAATGCCTTTTCTCCCCTGGAAAGAGGGGTTCGTTCCCTGGGACCTTGTAGCAGCCGTATTCATCCGCAAGCCTGAAATCTTTTCTCAAGAAAAGAGAAAGCGCCTGAGACTGCTCCGCGGGGTCTTTTACACCGGCGCTTTAGTTGAGGCGCCCGAAAGGGAGTGCCCTCCCGTAAGCACTTTCGATAGGGTTGACCCCCGCGTTGTTATTGAAGAGTTTTTGGAATCAGTGCGCTCGTTCAGGCTGGGTTCTGTTCCTCACCATTGACGGGTCTTGGCTCAATTAGCGCCTGATCGATATATTCCAGCGCAACTATATCCTCCCGGGAGGCGGCTCCGAGCTCTCTGAACTTTCTTGCCGCGACAATTACTCTTGACTCGAACGAGCTTACGGTTTTGTTGTACGCTTCGACCGCTTTGTGTAGCCCCACCCGTAAGTTGGCGAAGTGACTGGTCATTGTTTTTAGCCTTTCATAAAGCGTATTACCCAGCTGACTTATCTCCAGCGCGTTCTTCGCCATCTCTTCCTGCCTCCATCCGTAAGCTATTGTTTTAAGGAGAGCGATCATGGTGGTCGGGGTCGCGACAATCACCCCTTTATCAACCCCGAACTCGATAAGGGAGGGGTCCTGCTCAAGCGCCGCGCTGAAGAAGTTCTCGCCAGGAAGGAAAAGAACGACAAACTCCGGGGTTGGCCTCAAGTTTTCCCAGTAACGTTTCGAACTTAAGTCTTTTACGCGCCCACGAACTTTCGCCGCGTGCTCCTCCAGTTTAGAGATCCGCCTCTCCTCATCAGAAATCTCGATTGCCTCAAGATAAGCCTGAATCGGGACTTTAGCGTCAACAACCACGTTCTTCCCACCTGGAAGTCTTATTATCATGTCCGGACGAAGCATTCTGTCTTCCTGGGTTGTGGATTGCTGTACGACGAAATCGCAGTACTCGACCATCCCTGAAAGTTCCACAATCCTTTTCAGTTGGATTTCACCCCACCTTCCTTTTGCCGATGGTGCTCTCAAGGCTCTTGCGAGATTCGACGCTTCTTTGCGCAACTCTCTCTCAGAATCCGCAAGCGATTGTATCTGCTCGGTGAGCGCGGAGTAAGCGCCAACGCGGCTCTTCTCCATGTCCGTAAGCGTCTGCTCAAACTTATCCAGAGTTTCTTTGAGCGGTGCTACCACAGCGTCAATCGCTTTTGCGCGAATCTCAAGCTCATGAACCGCTCCCTCGCGATATCTCGTGAACGTTTCTTCAGCCTGTCTTAAAAACGATTTGCTACTCGCCTCCAGCACGTCTGCTGAGAGAGCCTTGAATGTCTCGGAAAGCTTCTTCTCCGCCTCGTCCAGGAGTCTTAGTTTTTCCTCAAGTCCGTTTCGCTCCATCTCGAGGGCTGTCTTGAGTTCGGCAATTCTTTCTTTAAGAGCTGAATTCTCCGTTCTCAAGTCATCTTCCTCTCTGCGCAGCAGTTCAAGCTCGCCCTCGAGTCTGAAAACTGCGTTTTCCTTCTCGGAAAGCCTTGCCTGAAGTGCGGTGAGACTCTCTTTCAAGCTCATCTCGCTTTCGAGAGTCTTGTATCTAAGCGCTGCCCTGCAAATCAGAAAACCGAGCAGGAACCCCGCGAACAGCGAGGCTCCACCCACGATGAAAGCATCACCAACGCTCATGTCTTTCTATCTCCTCCCTTTATGAGAAAACGCCTCACCCTTTATAATAAGCACCGCAAATGACAGCAACCCTTGTCCGCGCGCGAAAGCCCACCCTTTCTCTCACCCACGGGTTCTCTCAATCCCAACGCAAGATAATTTCAAATCATCTCTCTTTTCGAGTAAAACTTATCTTCAAGAGAGAAAATCTCCTTTGCCCGATTGCGCATAAAAAGAAAAGGCGCGCTACCAAAAGCGCGCCTTTTCGCTTCTAAAACTTAACCGAAACGGTTTAACGCTTCAGGTATGCGACCAGCTCCTCATCGGTGAGGAATTTCCTGCCGCATACCTTCTCGCTTATCCCTTTCTGGTCAAGATATCTTGTGATTCCGCCCATGAAGAAGGGATATCCCGCTCCCATGATCATCGCGGTGTCAATGTCTTGAGGCTCGGCGATGATTCCATCATCCAGTATTCTCCTAGCCTCATCGGCAAGCGCTTCAAGGAAACGCTGGCGGATTTCATCCGCGCTGAGCTTCGGCTTGCTTTCGTCCTTCTCCCAAGCAGCCGCGACCTCTGGATCGATCTCCTTTGTCCCTGGAATATAAACACCGGGCTTTTTCATCTCCACGAGTTTTTTCATGTTCTCGCTCACGCTGTATCTGTCGGGAAACGCCGCTACCATCGTCTCGGTAGCGTGGAGGGCGACAGCGGGACCAACGAGCGCGAGGAGATCGAACGGCGCCATCGGCAATCCGAGATCGAGAATCGCCTCATCGACTTCCTGGGGCGTATTCGGACCGTCAACTATCTCGCTGCAGACGGACATCGTTCTCAAAAGCAAGCGGTTCACAAGGAATCCAGGCGCGTCCTTCATGACAACGGTCGTCTTCCGTATCTTTTTGGCAACCGCGCCGGCTGTCGCGACCGTAATGTCGTTGGTCTTCTCGCCCTTAATGACTTCAAGAAGCGGAAGGACAGCCACCGGATTGAAGAAGTGGAAACCTATTACCCTCTCGGGATGTTTGAGCTCGGAAGCCATCTCGGTTATGGAAAGGGAGGATGTATTCGTGGCGAGAATGGCTGTGTCGCTAATGTATTCTTCCGCCGCCGCGAACACTTTCTTCTTGATTCCCATGTCCTCGAAAACCGCCTCGAGCACGAAGTCGCAACCCTCGAAGTCGCTGTCCTCAAGCGTGTACTTCACGAGGCCCTTCAGGAAATTGGCTTTGGGTTCCTCGATTCTTCCTCTCTGGACCTGCGCGTCGAGCTGTCCGTCTATGTATGTCTTTGCCCTATCGAGAACTTCCTGGCTTATGTCCTTCATTACCATGGGCACCTCGAGCCTGTGAAGGAAGAGGAAGCCGAGCTGAGAAGCCATGAGCCCCGCGCCGATTATCCCGACTTTGTTTATGCTGAGCGGCGGCACCTCAGGTATGCCAACCTGCTGCTTGGCTCTTCTCTGTGTAAGATCGAAAGCATAAACGGAAGCCCTCAACTGGTTGCTCATGATAAGGTCACCGAGAGCCTGGTTCTCCTGCTCAAAACCCTCATCCAAACTCCACTCGGAAGCTCCCTTGATTAAATCGAGAGCCCTGTAAGGCGCAATCGCGCCGTTATGCACTCTTCCGTAAACGAATTTCCTTGCCTCCTCGATTAGAGAATCGATGTTGGAAAAATCGGGCTTTTCGCGTTCGATCTTCACCTCACCGGTAATTATGTCCGCAAGGAATTCGATCGATTCGTCAAAGAACTCCACCGGCTCGAACAGACGGTCGCCAAGCCCCATCTCGAAAGCTTTCTTCCCGTTTATCATGCGGTTATTCTGAAGCGGATTGCGTACGATCAGCTCGAGCGCCTTTTCCGGACCAATCAGCCTCGGTACAAGCTGGGTTCCGCCCCAGCCAGGCACGAGACCAAGGAAGCACTCCGGTAGGGCAAGTGCAGTTACACCTGTTGAGATCGTCCTGTAATCGCAGTAGAGCGCGATTTCCAGACCCCCGCCCATTGTCGCGCCGTTGATCGCGGCAAGCGTCGGGACTCCGAGGTCCATTATTCTCTTGAAAGCGGCGTGACCAGTTCTGCCGGTTTCGACTGCCTCTTCTCTCGTCTTGATGTCCGGCACCTCCATGAGGTTGGCGCCCACGCAGAAAATAAACTGCTTTCCGGTAAGCATCAAGCCCTTGATGTCAGAATCGAGATTGTCCATCGCCTGATTTAAAGAGGCGAGCGCGCCAGCGCCGAAGGTATTTGGTTTCTTATAATCCGCACCGTTATCCATTGTCATTATTGCGAGCTTTCCTGCGCGCGGGTGTTCGAAATAGTTAACTTTGAACTGTGTAATCAACTCTTCCGCCATCCTGCCTCCTTTCAAAATATCCGCCCGTAAGCGGTCTGCTTTCATTTACCTACATTTTCCCAAACGGTTGCAGCGCCCATACCAAAACCAACGCAGAGTGTGGTTATCCCATACTTCGCACTCGGGTTCAACTCGAATACCTTCGCAAGGTGCGCAACGAGCCTCGCCCCGGAAGACGCAAGCGGATGCCCGAAGGCAATAGCGCCACCCAAGGCGTTGAGCCTCTTGTCGTATATTCCGTTCATGTTGAATGCCTCTATGTATGCAAGACACTGGACGGCGAAAGCCTCGTTAAGTTCTATGAAATCTAAGTCATCGAATTGCATGCCCGTCTTTTCCAGAACCTTTTTTGTCGCCGGGATAGGTCCGAGTCCCATTACCTCAGGTCTGACTCCAGCGTAAGCGTAGCCAACCGCCCTCATCTTGGGCTTGAGTCCGAGTTTTTCGACAGCCTTGCCAGAGGCAAGCAAACAACCGGCTGCGCCATCGTTCAGACCTGATGAGTTCCCAGCGTGGACCCTTCCACCTTTACGGAAAGGAAGCCTCAAGCCCTTCATTCCCTCAACTGTCGCATCAGGTCTCGGCTGCTCGTCTTTGTCGGCAATTTTCCAACCTTCAGCTGTCCAAACCGTCATGGGGATGATGACGTCATCGAAGTAACCGGCATCGAGAGCGTCTTTGGCTTTGCGCTGTGAGTGAACCGCGTATTCATCTGCCATTTCCCTCGTGAGATGCGGATACATATCGTGCAGATTCTCAGCGGTCATTCCCATGTTCAGCGCGGTTGGGTCAACGATCTTTTCAGACACGAAACGGGGATTCGGGTCTGCGCCCTGTCCCATTGGATGGCGAAACATGTGCTCCACACCGCCCGCTATTACGATATCCGCCATACCGCAGGCGATATCGCTTATCGCGTTGTTGATGGCAGTTAGCGCTCCCGCACACATGCGGTCAACGGAGTAACCCGGAACCGAAACAGGCAATCCCGCCAGGATCGCGCTGGCTCGACCGAGTGTAAGTCCCTGATCTCCCCACTGGGTGGTCGCCGCCCAGATATTGTCATCAACCATTGCTGGTTCGATCTGGGGATTTCGCTTCAAAAGTGCCCGAATCACTTTGACAACCATGTCGTCGGCGCGGGTCATGGCAAAGATCCCATCGGGTCGGGATTTGCCGAAAGCGGTTCGGCAAGCGTCAATCAAATGCACATCCTGCAACTCTCTCGCCATATCTACTCCTCCTTTATCTTCCGTTTAATAAACGCGTTCTTCTTTTCGCTAAAAATCTCTCCGCTTTTCAGACGTTGAAAAGAATATCACGAAATATCATCCACTTTCTACGAATATACTACACAAAGACCGCATCGTTGGGAACGAAAGCCGATCGGGTTTTCAAAGGGTTAAAAGATCAGAGCACACGCCTTCATTTCAGTTTCCCACCGAGCTCAAGCCCGTAATTATACGCACGCTCGAGTTCTCCTTCAGCTAAAGGGCCTTTCAATTTCAGGACGGCGGCGCTCAGGGGTTCCGCAACGGGCTTTAACCCGACATTTTCCAATAGCGCGTGTATTCTTTGCGCAGATTGAGGCTCTCCTTTGTCCCTGAAGCTTAAGATGCCAGTACCGAAAGCCGCGAAAGGTCTTCCCTCAAATTTCCCTGAGATTTCCCTGGCGATGAAACGCCTGATCTTTCGGGAAGCGTTTCCGGTTCTCGTGGGTGAGCCTAAGACAAGGAAATCGTGGTCGGGCTGGATGCCTTTTTGACTGGAGCGCGCAACCTCCACCTCAATCCCGGCGTCTTCAAGCCCTTTTGCTATCTGCATGGCGATTTTCTCGCAGTTACCCCAGCGGCTGTCATACGCGACTAATCCCTTCATGATTTCATCTCCAATCCACTTCTAAAATGTTTTTAAGCTTGCCACGTAATTGTAACAGTGAGCGAGCAGAAGTGCCCCATTGTTGGTGACCAGAAAGTAAAACGCGTTTGACTCTCTTCGGATTCATCCGGCTTAAGCGCAAAGTAAAAAGTTTTAATTCGAAAAGCTTTAGGCGCATTTAATTCTCGCAGCCCCGGAATTCTTTTAACCTTCCAACGGGAAGGGATAACCTCTTCTGCAAAGTAAATCGTAAACGCCAGAACCTATGATGAGCGCTTTTCCTCTCGCATCCACAATACTTCCGGATTCCATAACGAACCCATCAAAACCCTGGGGTATATGCACCTCGGCCTGGGTGTTTGGAGGAATGGACACGCGAATGCGAATTTTGTCGCCGTCCAATTGCCAGGCGCAACTTACAAGCCCATAGACGGTCTTGACGGAGGCTTCCGCAAAGGAAAGACGCCCGTCAATTCTTGGTTTTATGATTACCCGCTTGAAACCCGGGCAATTCTCATCCGGGTTGATTCCGGCAACCGATCCAATTAGCCAATCGGCAACGGAGCCAAGCGCGTAATGGTTGAAGGAAAGCATTCGCTCGGATTGAAAAGACCCATCCTCCTTTATGGCGTCCCAGTGCTCCCAGATAGTGGTCGCGCCCTTTCGGATTTGATAGAGCCAGGAAGGGCACTCCCTTTGCAAGATCAGGTCATAGGCGACCTCATCATAACCATGCTCTTCTAACACGCGCATGATAAGCGAAGTTCCAAGCATACCGGTACCGATTCTGTTTCCTTTTCTTCTTATCAGTTCCACGAGACGCAAAGCGGCTTTACGCGCCTTATTACCCTCAAGAAGACCTGAACTTAAGGCAAGGACGTAGGAAGTCTGATTGTCAGGAAAAAGCTTGCCGTCATTTCGTGAAAACAGTTTGTTGTAACTTTCCTTGATCTCCTCATACTCCTTTCGGTAGTGCCGCGATTCCTCCACTTTACCCAGGCATTCCGATATCCGCCACAGTAGGAGAGCGTCCATCGCGTAAATCGCGGTTGGTATCTGGAATTTCGCCTTGAGAATCGAGCGACTGACTCCATCCCCCGGCGCAAGCCAATCACCGTAGTGAAGCGATGCTGTGTAATAGTTCTTGAAGTGTTTCCAATTGGAAGGATTCAGCCATTTTGCCGGACTTAAGAAGATGAAACTGCCCGGCTTTCTCGCTTGCTTTTGGCGGTATGAAAAAAGAGCACGCATCGTTTGGTAATTCTCCTCGAGGGCGCGCCGGTCCCCGTAGTAGACGTACAGATACCAGGGAATGAAAATCGCCGCGTCGCCCCAAGCCACGGATCCGTTGAACAGTTCCTGCATGATGACGCCCGCAATCGCGCGGAATACGCTTAAGTATCCTTTCCTTTGCCCCCTGGCAGATTCAATGAGCCTGTGTTTGTAGGAAAAAGGATTGGGCACGACGACCGGCACCCTGCCCGTCTCCTCCTGAGCAAGCCTTAACTCTGAAAGCCACCTTGAAAGGAAAGCAGCGGAGTCCATCAGCTGACACGCCGCCCGACCGAAAAAGAGTATGTCGCCGGTCCATCCGAGCCTCTCATCTCGCTGCGGGCAATCGGTCGGTATCTCGAGGAAGTTGTCTCTCTGGGTCCAGACAATGTTTTCAAAAAGCCGGTTTATTTCTTCATTGGAACAGGAGAAAATCGCCGTACGCTCAACGTCTGAATGGACCACGCAAGCAGTCAAATCATCAAGTGTGAGTTCCCTGGGATAACCCTCAACTTTTACGTATCTAAAACCCGTGAACGTGAAGCGTGGTTCGAGGTACTCATATCCGCCCGCGCCTTTCAGAATGAATCTATTAGTCGCCTTGGCCAATCTGTAATTCTTGTTATAAAACTCACCCCTTCGGTCCAAAACCTCACCGTGTTTCAGCGTTATTTCGGTCCCCGCGCTACCCCTTGCTCTCATGCGGACCCAGCCCACCAAGTCCTGGCCGAAATCAACAACCGTATGCCCGGAAGGTGTTCTTATGATTTCCTTCGGGCGAATCTCCTGTACTTTTCTCACCGGCACCCCTAAATGAGCTTCGAGTATCGACGCGTCGAAGGGTACCTCTTTGACTCCGTATGAATCTTCAGCCTCAAAACCTGGCCTGCTCCATCCGTCAAGCTCAAGCCTTGCGTCATACGTCTCCCCGTCGAGTATGTCCGACGAGAGAATCGGTCCGGTGAAGTGAATTAGTCACCAGCTTCCCTGACAGATTTTAACATCCTCAACAGCAAGGCAGTCACCTGCCCCCTTGGGTAGACT
>CAKZLU010000034.1 GCA_937127245.1 uncultured Actinomycetes bacterium | reverse complement strand
CTAGTTGCTTCAATTGGGCCACGGTGATTTATCCGTGGATACCAGACTTGAACGAAGGAAAGAGGAGCGAGAAATTGCCGGCTTCAATTGGGCCACGGTGATTTATCCGTGGATACAGCGCACTTCACAGATTGCGCAATGAAGCCTGTTCGCGACTGTATGATCGAGAGGCTGCTCTCTATTTGTCAAGGTGCGTATTTCAACTCGGCGTGTCCCGAGTAAGGTCACGTTCTTAAGCTTAATTTTTGTTTCGAGCGGTTCCATAAATTTTTTCATCACTAAGCTTCTCGATAAATTTAGCAATTAAAAAGAATAAACGAATAAAACAAATAACTCAGATTTCCTTTCAAATAATTATACAACTACTGTGCTCCAACGGTTTTCTTTTACCGAAAAACTCAAATGATTTCGAAAGACTGGTATCTTCGGGACCAATCTTAACAATCATAAAACGGTCCTCGTTGCAGTTCATCACCTCGAGAACTTTTGAGACCATCACTATTTTTTCCGACGCAGACAGGGTGCAAAAGAAAACAGAGTACTGGAGAGGGTCTCCGAATCCTTTCATTGTTTTAAACATCCTGTGTAATCGTTTCTGGTCTGATATGTCGTAACAAACTATATACGTATGCCTCATGTTTACCTCGTGCAGAAAGGATTGTATTTTGGAATTTCGCCGGTGAGGAATCTCGCGAGAAGCCGGGTTTGCACTTCCAGAACCCGCCTGTAGCTTATTGAATACCCAAATATGGGGTGCTTTATAAGAGTTTCCATTCTTCTCTCATATGCGGCTATAAGTTTTGTCCGAGCAGCACCTTTCATTGTTACGGACCCTAAGCCCTTAACGAAATCGTTTTCTGTTACCTCACCGTTATTAATCATGGTCATTACGACGGAATCAGCAATTAGAGGCCGAAACTCTTCGGCAAGATCAAGCGCGAGTGAGGGCTTACCGTATTTAACCTGATGGTAGAATCCAACATAGGGATCAAGCCCAACCGCGTAAATTGTAATCGTTAGGTCCTTCACCAGCATCGCGTATGCGAAAGAAAGAAGGGCGTTCACCGGGTCTTTTGGTGGTCTTCTGTTTCGGCGAGTAAATTCGAACTTTAAGTTTTTATCTTTGAGCATTTCCGGAAACGCTGAGTAATAAACACGGGCCGCCAGGCCCTCTATGCCAAGAAGCTGCTGCAGGTCATGGGCTTTAAGCGCCTGATTAGATAAAGCTTCTAACTGCGAAAGAACATCGGAGGGTTTCTCCGGGTGGTTTCTTCTAATAAGGGTACGACTGTTCCTTATTTTTCCGAATACGATCTGTTTAGAGAGCTCGAGTCTTTTGGAGGCGTCGTTATAAGTGTTGTACTGCGCAAGCCTTAACACCACATTTTTATGCGGATGTCCGTGGGTTATTCCGTAAAACAGACCTCCGTATGAAAAATAACAAATGGGGATTTCACGGGCACAAAGCTCGCGAATTGCCTGGGTTGAGATTTGCACGTTGCCAAATATGCAAAGTTGTGAGATGTCAATCAGACGCACCTCTTTAGCTATCTTGCGCTCGCCTTCTGACCTCGTCTTAAAAGCCAAAAGTTCACCGCTTTTGGAAATATGTGTTCCTTGCTCGTTTACATAAACTGGAAGAGAGTCGTCCCTTGCGGGGACGAGTCTCCTTAATTCCTTTGGAGTTTTTTCATAAGGTTTTCTTAGAAAAGCAGTTTCATCCGGAAGACATATTCCAACAAGTGAACAACCAAAACATTTGTTGCTATCCTCAAGAGGCGCGGGCACCTCGCCGCTATCAGCCACTTTTCTAAATGCTTCAATGCAACTTTTGGTGGTTTGGATAAGCGTGTCGGTGAATTTAATCTCTACGCGTTTCTTTGAATCCGTGTAATAAAGGATTCCATGATCGCATTGATACGCGTTTTCCTTTAAGAGAAGAGCGTAAGCGCATAGCTGGATAGCTTTAGAATCGTAATATTTCTCTTCAAGATGAGGTATCTTGCCCCGTTTATACTCTACCGGCACAAGCTTATCGTCATCTTTTTCGATGATGTCAATTCTTCCGGTAAGACCAAGCTCGTCAGATGAAAGAAAGACGGATCTGGCATGGATTTTGCTCTCCTCGATTTGTTCGTCAGGTGAGACCCGTGGTGTTGTTTCTTGGTTGACTCGCCGGTGCTTGAAAGTTCCGTTAAGCGTGTACTCGTTGTCCGCGTATTCGCTTTCCACCCACTCCAAATAGCCCAAGCGCGGGCAGTACGCAAATTCGCTGAGGTATTTAACTGGCATGTAATTTTTTTCAACGTTTTCCATCGCCGCTATATTGGTTAAGATGTGTTAGAAGCACAGGGAGCAGGGATAATCTCTTTCCTGAGGAAGGAAAAGCCCCAAACCGTAATGACAGTAATATCCAATAATTATTGGTCCCTTTACCGGTGTGGGAAACTCAAGTTTAAATCCAAACCCTCTGTCGATGGGCGGTCTGATTTTCCGCCATCTTTCAAATTCCAGCCACCTGATTTTTCTTCTAATTCCAGGTCGATATAGCATTTCCTCAACGATAGGTTCAGGGAATCCTCTTCTTTGCAGTTCAAGTAGAACCTGGTCTTCAGGACTGTCAACCAAATATTTATCGGGCTGTTTTCCACGGACCTTCGGGTGTCTTACGAGCAAGAAAGGCGTTTCGGAGACCCATGTTTTGCACTCACTCAAAACGGGACAGATCCGGTTTGCGTGGCCGAATCTATCCGGTTCCCCCAAAAAAACGAGAACCACGTCAATGTCGTAGCCGCTTACGGCTCCTTTAAGTTTTCTAAGCTGTGCGAGAGCTTGCTGTTCTAAGTCTGAGAAGCCTTCTTGGTCAAACGTGTAAATAAGGATATGGTCGATCCTTAAATCGCGGTCGCAGTCTAAGGGAATGAAGTGAGCGTGCCTGTGGCCTTCGAGCATTTCCCCGTTTATAGCTTTGCCGGAAAACATGGGGGAAGAAGCGCCGTTTGATAGATTTCCGTAAATTGACTGAACCGCTTTTCTCAAAAATTCTGCAAAACTTAACGTTTTTGTGACAAGAGGAAGAACCGGACCCGAGACGCTGTAGACAGCGAGGCGAACAGGCTTTTGTGGCGAGGTGGGCATCAACGGTTTAGTTCTCAATTTATCGCTGAGTTTGCCATCCTGTATTTCGTATTTTAACCATCTTGTCCCCCGAGGTTGCAAGAGACCGTCTTTTCTCATATTCGTTGTCTCAACAAGAAGCGCATCGATTTTTAAAGGCAGTTCAGGGGCGAGAAGATAAACGAATTCTCGGTCGTTTTCCCCTGAGAGGTTATTTGGAGAGTTGGAAAACTCGCTCGGCAGGCAGTTAGGTTTTGGACTTCGTTCATCTGCTGTCGAAGCGTTACACCACGATTCGGCTCTTCCAAGATAGCTAATTTTGGAAAGCAATGCGCTAAGCGTTTCTTTTTCATCGTTGTCCAGAACAACGTTTTCCCAGATCACCCACATCGGATCAGTTGGTTCCAGCGAGAGGAAAGAATCAAGGACAAGTGTTCTGGAAGATTCGCGCGCCTTTTTCCAGCTCTTGTTCCAGGGCATGAAATGGCGAGTGTGGGATGCGACCGCTGGTGGAAGATGATACGTGGGCGGGTGCGCAAGCTTGTTCAGGAGTGAATGTACGGTCTCTTCGTCAACGTTTTGGTTTGCGCACTTTGTCTTCCAGACAGCCATTAAAGCGCGAAGAATTCTCCATGGCGAAGGAGGCCACTCCCAAACTCCTTCATTAGCGTGCCTGTCCCATGGAGTAGCGTGGTATTTTCCCCCCGTGAAGATAAATTTGATCGCAAGCATCGCTACCCCCTATTGTTTCCACTGCACCTCTGTGACAGGTGGCATAGCAAACAGTCCTTCTTCCGCACATTTCTTGATCAAACCGGGCAGTATTTCCTCAAGGTAGCGGAGTTCGGGGATCTCGATCTTTTCCCTGTCTTTTACCTGGAAATCGCAGCTTGTTCTGAGCCTCAGACCGGAGTCGAGAAACTTTCTCACTTTCCACAGCGCAAGCGCACACAAAAGCTTTTCCGCAGTCTCGCCAAGTGAGTACCCTTTAATCAAAGCGTTGTCAAGGCTGAAGTATGCGGTAATTCTGGATGCCGTAAACTCAGTTCTGTGGAATGGTACATGTCCGAATCCCTTGGAAGTATCACCCCGCGGGTTTACAACATCCATCTTAACGCCTCCGCTTTCCGCGACATTCACGCCTTCAGCTTCGATGAAAGAGGATAAAGCGCGGGTTAGCCTGATTCTTCCCCCGGCAAGGTCGCTTTTCGCGAAGAAGACCCCGTGAAGCACTGAGTTCGGGTCGTATTTGAAAACCACTCTGGCGACTTTTCGAACATCCACCGGAGACATCTCAAACTCTTTAAATTCCTGTATCAACGCAGTCATAAAGGTCTTGTCGCTTGACTCAAGGATATATGGTGAGTTCAATCTGTGCGCCTCGAGTATTGAGTTTGTGAACAGCCCGTTTCCGAGATTGATGCGAACGTAGGGAAGCCCGGTAAGGACATCATGCAGGTCCGCGCGTTCGTGGTTCCAGCATACTTCTTCGAGGCGATTTGCCATGCTTTGCGGTGATTCCACGAGGAGCATTTCCGTGCCGTCGGGTCGTGAGTATGTGGCAGGCCCGAGGTCTGGAAAGTTCGTTGGTTGAAACCGCGTTCCTTGAGCTGGCTCAAGTTCCACCTCAAACCTTAGAGTTGGGACACTTAACGCTTGATCAATGTCAGCATACATCTCCAACACCTCCTAAACTTTGAACTTACTGCCTTTGTTTACCGCCATGGGAAGAAGCTCCATGGCGAACTTTTCTGTTTGTATAGGTATGATCATCGAAGCCAGTAAACGATGAGGGTCGCATCCCGATACGCCAAATGCACTCAACGGTAGAAAGCCCGCGTTTCGCAGCCTTTGGGTTGCCTTTTTGCATGCCTCTTTAACTCTGCCCGCAGACAGGAGGGAGAACAAGGTTAGGTCATAAGGGAAACTTATGTTCTCGTTGTTTACAGACAGAGAGGATGGAAGAAACTGCGTTTTCAAAACAATGTAATCCCGTGGAATTCTTGGCTCACTTTCGCCGTTCTTACGACCGTCGCGATAATATGCGAATATCCTGTGGTGGATCAGTGATAAACCGAGGATTAATGAGAGGATTTTCTCGCCGTCAAGTCTGCCATCAAGGAAAAGTTTAATCTCATGCGCAGAGCAGTGAAGCGTTCCGGCTATCGGTATGAACTCAAGCTCATGTTTCAATGCCTCTATGATTCTCCTCTCGAGAATGGATATGAGTGTCCTGTAAACATCATTGCTCACCGGAACAACCTGTTTGCTGTTTTCCTCCCATTCGGCAAAATCCTTTACAACGGTTACCGGTTCCAGGTTGGCTCTTAACGGTCCAATTTTTTCTTCGGCTGGCTGAATGGAGACAACCGAAGCAGCTATCCGAAACTCATGGCTACCGTCATCGCACATCTTGATCCACCCGACATCCCTAAGAAAAAGCGGTCTTATGTTGTAAGTGGATTTAATCGTCTTTGAGGAGGCAATTGCGCGCTCGAGCTTGCCAAGGTTGACCACTATTTTTTGGAAATCACGCTTCTGGCCGTGCACTGTATAAGAGTGGATCGATTCTTTGAGGGCATAAAGTGATGAGACGATACTGTGGGGAACCGTCTTTGCGCCAGAAACGGCGCGTTCAGCGCTTATAATCCAATTGTCTATTTGGTCAATTAGGTTCACTCCCTCCAAGGGGATTTTTCGGGTCTTGTAAGTTCTCAGCGGAACGGCGATGTGAGAATCGCCCCGGCGTTTCAAGAAGCTGTAGCGAATGAATGAGTCCACGCCACGTGCGGTACCGAGAGAAGCTATAGACCTTGCAAAATCAAGTCCGTTGCGCGCAAGTCTTCTGCCGAGCCTTGCCCTTCCTTCCCCATAGAGGTTCTCAAGTTCGACAAGCGAAACAGGGTTTTTCCAAACGGGAACCCAGAGCTCTCCTCGAGAACGAGAAGTGCTCTCTTCTTTTGCCGCATAAGAATTGAAGCCAACGGCGGAAGGATTCACGGTGAAGGGAAAAGCAGCTTTTCCTTGCGCTTCGGTTACTGAAAAGCGCCGGGAGACTGAACCCGCAAAAAGGATGGTTCCCTCAATCATCAATATGAAATCCCAGGGGTTCAGAACGCTTTCCCCTTCGAATCCTTGGTCGGTATTCGGGCCTCCGGCGGCAGATAACGAGAAAAATCCTGATGGATTATTGATTCCCTGGCTTTCGTTTAAGCCCAAGAGCGCGTCTTTCAGCCATGCACGGGATTTAGAGGTATTCAGGTTAGTGAGGATTTCTTTTAAGTTTTTCATGAAATTTACGGTAAAATCCAGCCGGCCGTCATTTGCCCCGGTTCCCAGAAGCGGAGGGTAGTTCAAATCCGGTTTCCCTTTCTCCGTTGAGGTAATTATGATGGTGGCATCAAGCCAGGGAATGGCGCTGTCGGGAAGAGTCTTTCTCAAAAGGGCGCACAGGGCGTTTTTATTCTCCTTTAGGCTCTTGCTATCGGTGATTTCGAGGTGTCTTATCGCTTTTTCCGCGATGAGAATTATCTCTCTGTAATCTTTAAGCCTCTCTAAAGAGGTTTGGCTTTTTATGAATCTGAGATACTCTCCCTCCTTTTCGTCTGGCGGAGAAAATCCTGCGCTGCTGTTCCAGGGGGCTATTATTGGGGCGGGTTTGTATTCCTCAAGAAAGAAGTCAATGAGATTGTCAATGGTGAAAGGAGCAATCATGTTCAGAAAATCGTCCTGCCAGAAGCAGCGAACAGAAGGGTCTTTTTGGATGGATGTTATTCTGAAGACTGCAAGAGCTTTGAGATAATTCACAAGGGGTGTCGTTTTGCACCCGGTAAGAGTTATCACGTTATCGCTCATTGAGTTCCCCCCTCTCCTTAATTGATGCTCTGATGTCTGCCGCCCTTACGAGAGCTTCAAAATAGGCAAGCCTGAACGGTCCATATTCCTTTGAGTGACAGAGTGTGAGAACCCTTTCACTCCATGAGCGAGTGCCTGAATTTCCCATTTCCATGCATCCAAGGCTTAATGGAATTGAAGGTATCCTCATGGAGCCTATCACTATCTCCGGAAGCTCATCACCCTCAATTAGCCCGAGAGCGTACCTCCTTTCGTCACCTGGAGGCATCTCTGATGGCATGGGAGAGATCGCTGTTCGAACTTTTCCGTGATGAGCGGCGATTAGATAAGCGAGAAGACTCAATTCTTCGTCTGTAAACTCCGGCAAAAAGCCGGGGTTTGCATCGCTTAAGATTCTCAGGGTGCTGGCAAGTTCGTGCCTGAAATATTTCCTTCGGTATGATAGCCGACCTTTGCCGGGACCCTTAGCCCAGAGTGTAGTTGTTTCTGGTGGTTTGGGGTCACACGCGTTCACCAGAGCTTCCTGGAAAATCTGGCTGCTTTTTCCGATATCGTGCAAGAGCGCGGCGTATTTTAAAACGGTGCGCGCATGCGTTTTGTTTTCCCAGCTTAATGCGTCCCACTCAAGCGCCTTTAGGATTTCTTCGATCTCACTTTCTACATCGCTGGCGTGGTCTTCAAGCGAGACCCACCGGGCGTATTCGAGGTGTGACAGGTCGTCGCTTTCTTCGGATTCGAGTATTTCCTCGGAGGGCTCTGTTAGTATTTCCCCGGTAATCACTTCAACAGCCGATTTGGATGCTGGGTCCCAACCTTTTTCTTTAGAGTAACCTCCATCTTTCGCTTTGAGCATCAACACTGCACCGGGGAATACATTGTCTGCGGATGCTCTCCGCCACCTGCCGTCGATGTGGTCAAAGTACCAAACCGTGCGGGCATCTTTACTTTTACTCATCTGCTCTCGAACCTCGTTGTAAGGAACAGGGCAGAGTTCTTCCCTGAGATATAGTCGGTCCTCGGGAGGGTTTTCCTCGAAATCTCTCCAGAAAACGTAGGCATCGAGGAAATCTCCCTCCCGTATGAAGCGGGAAACGTCAGTGTCGAAGCCGAATAGGTCAGGCGTGGTGTCGAAAAGTTCAAATAAATCCTTTTTTCGCGGAACGAAGTACACTTGCTGTGATTCAACCGAAAGCCGTTTGTCGATAAGTGAATGGGGGGTAATCTCCCGCCCGGTCATGCTTTCCATAATTTCCCTTGTCGCGTCCATTTCTGATTGGTTGTAGGGGGGATAATCTTTTTCTTCAAGATCAATCCAGCAGGCTTGCGAACTGATTTCTTCACCGAACCGGTTGTTTCTTCCCAGCCGTTGAACTATCGATGACCAGGGGGCAAGCTCAGTCACAAGGAGCGAAGAGGTGATGTTTACCCCTGCTTCGACCACCTGGGTTGAAACAATGATTCGTCCCTCCGGGGGCAGGCTTTTTTGGGCAATTCTTTTCTCCAGTGCCATTCTTTCGTATGGTCGGAAGCGTGAATGAATGAGCATCAACTCAGGTGCACTGTCGCCGTTTCTTTTACGTTGCGCTTTCTTTATTTCCTCGTAAAGGGAGGTTGCCCTTTTCACGGTGTTTAACACTACGAGAGTCTGCTTGCCAGGCACGTGGTTGTCGAGCACGAATGAGGCGAGCTCTTTGTCTCTATTTTTGGCATCGCCTTCCAGACCGAACTTTTCGATTTTTTTCCTGGCGAAAACTCGCTTTTCCAGTTGAGGTACCGCTAAGTCGTCACTGTCGAGAACGAACATTTCATTTTCTTCCAGGCTGAAATCCGGCGATTGGAGCCATTGTTCGCTCAGAGTCGCGCTCATCCAGGTGCTCTGGCACGGCAAAACTGTGCCGAAATAATCTCTGAAACCGTGAAGCTGGGCTGAAGTGGAAATACTGGTGCTCATTAACTGGACCTCATCGAAGATCCACTGACAGTCATTATTAAGAAGACCGAACGACCTTGGCCACGCGAATCTGCTCTGGGAGTAGCCGCGATTCAATGCCCTTGACAACAGCATATCCTGGGTTCCGACAATGACACACTTTCTTTCTGGATAAAGCAACCACTCCTCGTTGATTTCACCGCCGATGAGTTTATAGACGGGGAACTCCTCGATCAGTTTAAGCCTGTCTAAGAAATCGTATATTTCTTGGAACGTTTGGTTGACCAAAACGCGCATTGGAAGGCAGTAGACGAGTTTTCTCGGCGTGGACAAACTGGAATTATTGTCGCTTGAGAGGTGGCGCCACAACCAGGAAGCGACAGCGGCGAGAGTTTTTCCACTCCCGGTGGGTATTCGTATGAGAGATGGCGGTTTTTTCATTTCTGCAAGTCTTTTTTGATAGGGAAAAGGTTTATTGGCGCTTCCCGTCTCGAAAAACTCTTCGAAGCTCGGATAGGTGTTCAAGGCTCCTCCTTTTTGATTGCTGCACCTGAAGAATTCAAATTGAGCAAAAAATACTCAATTTGAAACTTCTCAAACGCGTTATCTAAATTGCCGCTTTCTCTATAACTTAATGGATTATTATTACACAATAGCTTCGCCTCAATCATTTCTCCTGTGAATTTATCCAAGTGCTCCATGTAAATTTCCAAGGTGTACTCATGTTAAACACCCGGTGTGACATTGTGATTTTCAAGGTATGGCGGCGGAAAACTTCTGACAGATTGGCAGGGTTTTGTCCGATGAGAGTTTTGGATTCAGCGAAGATGAGATCAGGCTTAAATATGAATTAAGAATTAAAACTCTTTCACCCTCGATTATCTTTTCCTCATGCTTCTCGGTGACATAGGATTATGCTCAAATGTGAATTAAACTTCTTTAACCTGGCTGATTTATGCCAGAGTAACGTCCGTTAGTTATGACCGTGAATGTCTTTGATAAAGTGTGTACATGCAGGCGTTTTCAAGAAAATATGAGTGCTTTTTAGCCAAAGCGATGGATGCCCCCTTTAAAGCTTCAGTTTCACTTGACGCTCGAGGGTCATTCAAGTAACCTTTTCAAAGCGTACCAAAGCATATTATTCGTTTAAGGGCATAAAAATGGCTGTACCAAAGAGGAAGAAATCAAAATCAAAAAGGGATTCAAGAAGAGCGCACCACAGCATACGTGAGATAAAGCTTACAGAGTGCCCGCAGTGCCATCAACCGAAGTTGCCGCACAGGGTGTGCAGAGAGTGTGGGTACTACAATGGGCGACAGGTCTTTGAGATCGAATGACCTGTTAGGACGCGCTGGCAATTTTTTCGAACCGAAATCAGTCGCCGTTATCGGTGCCTCCTCAAACCCATCCAAGGTCGGACACGCGATTCTTAGAAACATTTTAGACTCCGGATACAAGGGAAGAGTGTTTCCCGTTAATCCCCATTCTAAGGAAATCCTTGGGGTAAAAGCGCAAGCGAGCGTTTCGGAAATACCGGTGCCTGTGGATCTTTGCGTTATCGTGATTCCCGCGCGCGCGGTTCCAGGTGTCCTTGACGAATGCGGTTCGCTCGGAGTTCCCTTTTGTGTTGTAATCTCCGCAGGCTTTAAGGAAACCGGGTTTGAGGGCCTCAAGCTGGAGAGGGAAATAATCGAAATTGCACGCAAGCACGGTATGCGCGTTTTAGGTCCGAATTGCCTTGGATTCATAAACACAAACTTGCCGATAAACGCTTCATTTTCCCGGATAATGCCCCCGACTGGCAAAGTCGGAATGATCAGTCAGTCAGGCGCGATATGCACCTCTCTCATCGATTGGGCGCGCTCAAGTTCGTGCGGTTTTTCAAAACTCATAAGCCTCGGAAACAGCTGTGACCTTACTGAAAGCGATTTTGTGGAAATGCTCGCGGTTGATAAGGATACTCGAGTGATTTCTCTTTACGTAGAGGGGGTTGTCGACGGAAGAAGATTTATGGAGGCACTTTCCTTCGCCGCCGAAAAGAAGCCAGTTATCGTTTACAAGTCAGGGAAGACTCTTGCCGGAGCCAAAGCAGCCTCGTCGCACACCGGGTCTCTTGCGGGCTCACAGGCAGCTTATCAGGCGGCATGTGAGCGCTCTGGGGCGATAATGGTCGACAGCTTAGCCGAGCTGTTCGACCTCTCCCGCGCTTTTGCTCTCATGGATCCCCCGAAGGGAAACAAAATCGCCATTCTGACGAATGCCGGTGGTCCGGGAATAATAACCGCCGACGCCTGCGAGAAAGCGGGTTTATATCTTGCCGGTTTGGAGAGAAAGACAATCAACAGGCTCAAGCAAGTTCTTCCTCCTGCGGCTGGTCTCCACAATCCCGTTGACGTGTTGGGGGACGCAGGAGCTCAGCGGTACACTGAAGCCCTCGAAGCGCTTGTTTCAGATGAGGGTGTTGATGCGTTGCTTTTGATACTTACACCACAGGCGATGACCGACGCGGTGGGAACCGCCCGCGGGGTTGTTAACGTCTTTTCAAGTACGGATAAGCCAATTATCTGTTCATTCATGGGGCGCGATTCTCTTTCGGAGGCTGTGAACGTGCTGCAGAACGGAGGGGTTTTGAACATCGATTATCCCGACCATGCGGCAGACATACTCGGTGGAATGTATGCGCGGACAGTCCTTACAAAAAGGCCGGTGTCGGTGCCGCCCAGGTATTCTGTCGATTTCGAGAGAGTCCGCGCGGTGATACTCCAGTGCATCGAAAAAGGGATGACTCAGCTTGATCTTGAAAGCTGCGTGGAGATTCTCGGGGCTTACGGGGTGCCGACCGCGGCTTATCACTTATCTGAAAGCGCGGAAGAAGCGGTGGAGTTCGCGGAGGCAATAGGCTATCCGGTTGCCATGAAGATAGTGTCTCCCCAGGTTCTTCATAAGACGGACATCGGAGGGGTGGTGCTTGACATTTCTTCGAGTGAGAAAGTCGAGCAGACGTTCGAGCAGCTTATTTCCAGGACGAGAAGGCATATGCCTGATGCGGAAATACTTGGGGTTGCCGTGCAAAAGATGGTTCCAAGGGGGAGGGAAATAATAGTTGGCATGACGAGGGACCCGCAGTTCGGTCCACTTTTAATGGTTGGTTTCGGGGGGATCTATGTGGAAGCTTTCAAGGACACCTCTTTCAGGATTGCCCCGGTCTCGTTTACCGAAGCGGCTTCGATGCTAAGGGAGCTGAAAGCGTTTAGTCTTTTAGAAGGGATCAGGGGCGAGAAGAGAGCGGACATCGAGTCTGTGGAGGATGTTGTCTTGAGGGTTTCCCAGCTTGCCTGTGACCACCCCGAGATACTCGAAATGGACATAAACCCTCTCATGGTCTACAATGCGGGCGACGGGTGCGTCTGCGTTGATGTTAGAATGACGATAGGGAGATAGACTTGTCAAAAGGGATAATCATAGCGTCTGCCGAGAGGTATTCGGGCAAAAGCAGCCTTGCGGTAGGTATCGGGCTTGAGCTTATCGATCGGGGATTCAAGATAGGCTACATGAAGCCCGTCGGTAGCTATCCGGTCAGAATCGATCAGCGCAAAGTGGATGAGGACGCTTATTACATCGCCAACTCCTTGGGAATAGACGAGGAGCTCATTCCCGACCTTTCACCCTTCTTTCTCAACTGGGACACTCTCAATCGATACATGAGAAAAAGGCCGTCTCTGGTTGAGGAGAAAATAAGGGCTTGTTACGAGAGGATCTCTCAGAATGCGGACCTGGTCCTCATCGAGGGGGCACAGAACTTCGTTCATGGGAAAATTCTGGGGCTTTCCGCTGTTGAGGTCGCCGCAATTCTTGAGGCTGGCGTACTCCTCCTTGACACTTTTAACGAGGAGTTGAGCGTTGACAGGGCTCTGAGCGCGGCAGAATACTTTTCCGATAGATTTCTCGGTGTGATTCTCAACTGGGTGCCGGAAAGAAGAATGAGTTTCGCCGAAAACCTTTTCAAGCGGTTCCTTGAAGCAGAGGGAATAAGGATGCTGGGGGCAATACCCGCCGACAGAATTCTGAGGTCAATAACTGTTGGTGAACTGGCGGCAAGCCTCAACGGCAATTTAATCTGCGCTCGAGACAAGGCGGAAGAGCTTGTGGAAAACATGATGGTGGGAGCTATGGGACAGGAGCAAGCGCTTCGCCTTTTCCGAAAGCAAGCAAATAAGGTGGTAATAACCGGGGGCGACCGACCCGATATCCAGCTTGCTGCGCTTGAAACCCCCACCAAGAGCCTGATACTTACCGGCGGTCACATACCGACGCCCATAGTCGTTGGTCAGGCAGAAGAACTCGGGGTTCCGATTATCGTTGTGGATTACGATACCGCGACCGCGGTGGAAAAGGTTGACCAGGCTATCAGCCAACAGAAAGTCCATCACCCAAAGAAACTCGAGAGGATAAGGAAATACGTCAAAGAACTAATCGACGTGGACACTATTCTTGATATCATGGACCTCCCGCCTCGTATGAGCGGCTGACTTAAAGTGGACATTTCTTCGTTATTGAAAGAGTACGATGAAAAACTCGATTCTCTTGAGCGGATATTAAACTACCGCTTCAATGACAAGCACCTCCTTTTCAGGGCTCTGTGCCACTCCTCTTTTACAAACGAGCATGGATTGCCGGGTCAATTTTCAAACGAGCGCCTCGAGTTTCTCGGGGATTCCGTAATAGAGCTTGCGGTCTCGAATTTCCTTTACTCCGAATATCCCGATTACACGGAAGGTGACCTCACAAAGGCAAGGGCTCTGCTCGTTTCCCGAAGGTCTCTTGCCCAAATCGCGTCCAGCGCTGGAATGGGCAACTTCGTTCTTCTCGGAAAGGGTGAGAGGATTTCCGGCGGCAGGAGAAAACAGTCCATCCTGGCTGGCGCTTTCGAGGCGCTTATCGGGGCGGTTTTTCTTGACTCCGGTTTTGAGACTGCCCAAGATATGGTAATTTCATTTATGAGGGAGAGTCTCAAAAAGCTTTCCCTGAGAGGACTCGGCGATTTCAAAAGCGAGCTGCAGGAATTCGCCGTGAAGGAATTTAAGTGCGCTCCGGAATATTCAGTTAAATATAAAGGTCCGGCTCACTCTCGGACTTTCTACGCCAAGGTTAGCATCGCGGGGTTTGTTTTTGGTCCCGTGGAGGGAAGTTCACGGAAGGAAGCCGAACAGGGCGCGGCTCGTGCCGCCCTTTTGGAACTGAAGCACGCTATAAGAAAGGCGGGTCATGGGGGAGAGAAAAGATTGCGTGGTGGGAGTTGATCTCGGGGGGACCAAGATCTCCTGCGGGGTTATGGATTCCTCTGGGAAAATTGTCCTGTCAAAGACCATTCAATCCTCATCTCAAGAACAGCGGTTGATGCTCCAAGCGCTTGTTGGCCTGATTGACGAAATGCTCAAATCAAGCCGGGACGCCTTTTTTAATCCCCGCGCTGTGGGGATAGGCGCCGCCGGTTTTATCCTTCAGCCAGAGGGCGTCGTTCTTGAGTCCCCGAACATCCGCTGGAAAAACGTGGAGTTGAAGAAAATTCTCGGTGATGCCACCGGACTTCCCGTTTTTGTTGACAACGACGCCAACGCGGCAGCCCTTGGGGAGAAGTTCGCCGGCATATGCAAAGGGGTTGATAACTTCGTCTATCTTACCCTCGGGACCGGGATAGGCGGCGGGATATGCATAGGCGGCAAGATATATCGGGGACACAAAGGGACGGCTGCGGAGATCGGGCATATGGTCGTCGATCCCGAGGGTCCAACCTGCGGTTGCGGCAGGAAGGGCTGCCTGGAGGCGCTTGCTTCGGGAACTGCGCTTGAGAGAGAGGCCGCGCGGGCGGCCAGAAAATATCCCGATTCTATTTTGAATCATATGTGCTCGAATGACCTGGAAGGGATTACCGGTGAAAATGTCGCGGAAGCCGCAGAAGCCGGTGATAAGGCTGCCTTGGAAGTTTTCTCATACGTTTCGCACTATCTGGGAATAGGAATAGTGAGCCTGATTCACATTTTCGACCCGGAACTTGTTGTACTTGGCGGCGGAATAGCAAGGTCGGGCGGATTGATTCTCGATGGCTTGCGAAAAGTGGTTGAAGAAAGAGGGATTCCCTCTTGCATCGAGGGCACACAGATCGTGCTCTCCTCGCTTGGAACGAGCGCCGGGATGATTGGTGCCGCAGTTCTGGCAGGAGAAGGCATTGCGCTCTGGGAATAGAATCCTTTTATGGGACATGATTCTGGTGATACTGCCCAGGCAGATGCGCTACGGAAATTCCGGTTAGTGTGTTGAATGGAGGGACGCCTTGTATTTAAAGGAGCTTAACTTGAAAGGGTTCAAGTCGTTTGCCCGCAAGACGGCGCTGAAATTTGAGCCGGGGCTAACGATTATCGTGGGTCCCAACGGTTCTGGAAAGAGCAACATCGCCGATGCCGTCATGTGGGTTCTTGGTGAGCAGAGCCCTTCAAGTTTAAGAGGTTCCAGAATGGAGGACGTCATATTCGCCGGCAGCGGTGTTCACAAGCCCGTCAATTGCGCCGAGGTGGAACTCGTACTGGACAACTCGAACAATAATTTTCCTTTCAGTTATTTGGAAATTTCCATATCGAGGGTAGTGGCCAGGGGAGGGGAAAGCGAATATCTGTTAAACAATACACCTTGCAGACTTACTGATATTCAGGAAATTCTCTCGGATGCGGGAATAGGCAGAACACTCAACTCGGTTGTGAGTCAGGGGCAGCTCGAGGAAGTGCTTTCGATGCGCCCTGAGGAGAGAAGACGATACATAGAGGAAGCGGGTGGGCTACTCAAATTCAGAAGAAGACGAGAGAAGTCCAACAGGAAGCTCGAGAGGACGGAAGATGAGATTCTGAGAGTAAAAGATGTATTGCGCGAGGTAAAAAGGCAAATAAAACCGCTTTCACACCAGGCTAAAAGGTTCGAGGCATATAAGGAGTTAAACCACCAGCTCCAACAGGCGAAGCTAACCCTCCTTGTTTCCCGATTGAAGGAGGTGATGCGCCAGAGGGAAGAACTTGGCGCATGTTTGAGCCAGAAAAGGTCCCGTCTTGATTCGCTTAAAGAACAGATAGAAGGGATAACTCGCGGAATTGCATCAATCGAGCGTGACTCGACCGACTGGCGCCTCAGAGAATCCTCGTTAAGGGATGCCCTCTACCGACTTATCGCAGTACACGAGCGCCTGATTGCGTATTCAGAGAAAATAATCGTTCCCGATGAGGAGGAGCCTTACCTTTTGCCCGGCGAATTGGAGAAACTTGAAGGGGAGCTTGAGAGTTTGGAAGAAAAGATAAGCTCACTAGGAGAGGAGAATATCAGGACCAACCAAGAGTTAGAGAGCGCTCTGGAAGCCGAAGAGGAGATGCGCAAACAGCTTTTCGAATGTGAGCAAAGGCTTGGAGCAATCGCGAGAGACGCAGCCATTTGTGAGGGAAAGATAGAGGGGCTCAAGCGAGCAATTTCCCAAAGGATGAGCGGTTCACTCAATCCGCAGGACGCATGCTATGAGGACATGGATTCGCTTTGTCTGAGGGAAAGAAATCTTTCCGCCGAATACGAACAGCTTGAGGCAAGCGCTTGTAGAATCCAGGCAGAAATAGATAAAACCACAGATGAGCTTGACTCGCTACAAATCAAGAAGAATGAGCTTTTAGGGAAAATAAGGGAAACAGACGCGAAGGCATCATCACTATTGGCGAGGCTCGAAATTCTTGCGCATTTAAACGATTTGAGGTGGGATTTCGCAAGCGCCGCCTCTGAACTTGAGAAAAGTGACCCCACGGGTGGCGGCTTAAGCGAGATGCTTGCATACTACCTTGAAATAGAGGAGGGCTATGAAGCGGCAATAAGCGGCTTTCTGGGTCCATGGCTTTTCGGGATGCTCGGGAAAGACGATGACGCGCTTAAACGCGCGATTGAGTATCTCAAAGAGGAAGGCATGGGGAAAGCGCTGTTTTTCCGTACACAGAGGAACGCCAGCGGAAAAATTGGCGACATCGAGCAACCCTGTCCTGAAGGTCTCAGGAGGGCGAGGGACCTCGTGAAAGCCCCAGAGATATTTTCAGACGCTCTCGACGTGTTGCTCGGGGATGTCTATATGGTGCGCGACCTCGACGAGGGTTTAAGGTGCGCAGAAGATTACCCGAACCTCGTTTTTCTTACCCCCGATGCGGACGTCATCTCTGGCGGCGGTCTCGTAAAAGGCGGAAGTAACGAATTCTCTGAGGCGTTTAAAGAGATTTCCCGCAAGCGGATGGAGGAGCAAGAAGAACTTGCCTCGCGCTACCTCGAGAAGCTCGACCTACTTGAGCTCGAGCTTGAGGCGCTCTCTACCAGGGAAGCGGACCTGCTTACAGAAATAAGGAATCTATACCTTGAGCTTGGCGAAAACAACATGGAAAAAGCTACTGTCTCTTCTAATCTCGCCGTTGTAAGGGAGCGCATTTCTCTTGCCCGAGGAGAAAAACCCGAAGCTGGTGAAGGTCTGGATTTGCAGGAGGAGAGGATCGAGGAATTGGAGAAGGCGCTGAAAATCGCGCTGCAGGAAAAGGAAAGAGAAGAGAAAAGAGCCGCTGAGCTTCAAAAAGCCCTGGAGGAAACCCGGGCGCAGATAAGAGGACTTGAAAAGAGAATTCGCCAGATAGATGCCGAGACCAAGAGCCTTTCGGATAGGAAAGCTGAAATTCTAACAAAGCTGGGGGCACGGGATAGGGAAAAAGAAAGCGCCATACGTCCCCTTGCCAGGAAAGTTTCGTATCTATGCGACAGGCTTGTCAACCATGCGGCCTCAAAGCGCCGTGAACTCGAGACAGCGATAAAGAATCGAGAGAAGACCGCTGAGGACGAATATCGCACGGCTGCGGACCTCAAGAGGTCGCTTGAGCTTCTCAGCAGGGAGGAGGAATCGCTTAAGGAGTTATTACACCAGGATGAGGTGGCGGACGCCGAACTCAAGTTCAAAATAAATCAACTGTCTTCTGAGATAATCGAGGGACATCGCATCTCGGTCGACGTCGCTTTAAGGCAGTATGAAAGCGATGAACCTGTGTCTTCGCTCGAAAGAAGGATTGAAACGCTTGCGTCTGAACTTGAGAGGCTCGGTCCAGTCAATCCCGTTGCGGTAAACGACCTCGAAGCGTTAGAGGAAAGAGGCAGATTCTTATCGGAGCAGCTCGAGGACCTTGTGAAGAGCAAATCCCAGTTGAAAAAGATAATAAGAGAGATCGACAGCGAAATCGAGCGTAAGTTTGCCGAGACCTTTACCCTGGTTGACGAACATTTCCGGCGGATTTTCTCTTTTCTATTCCCGGGAGGAAAAGCGGAGCTCAGGTTGACGGACCCGGATGACCCCTTGAATACGGGAGTTGAGATTTACGCTCAACCGGAAGGGAAGAAACTCAGAAGGATTTCCCTTCTATCCGGGGGTGAAACAGCTCTTACGGCAATAGCATTCTTCTTTGCGCTTTTCGAAGTCCGACCGAGCCCCTTCTATTTTCTCGACGAAGTGGAGGCCGCTTTGGACGATGTGAATCTGAATCGCTTTCTGAGGCTGGTAGGTGAGTTCAAGAATAAGTCTCAGTTAATCTTAATAACGCATCAAAAGCGTTCCATGGAGATAGCCGATGTTCTCTACGGGATAAGCATGCAGGGCGACGGCGTCTCGAGGGTCATCTCGCAGAGGATGGACCGCCACGGTAGAGAATCAGATGTCATAAGTCCGTTGCGCGCAACGAGTTCGGCGATTGCCTGATATTTATAAGCGGAAATGGTCTTCAAAAGGAAGAAAGCCGGAAAAGAAGAGCCAGAAGCGCCGGAGGAAATAATTGACTCCGGCGTAATAGAAGCGTCCGGAGAAGAGACTGCGGAAGAATCCGCTCGTTTCGCGGTTGAAAAGCCTCATATCGAAAAAGAGGAACCATTGCCCGAAGGAAGCGACTCAAATTCTTCTTTGGTTTCTGCCGGCGCGGAAAGCCTCAGAGAAACCGCCAAGGCTGAGCTAAATTCGTCCTCCCCGAAAGGTCTTAAAGCGGGGTTAGCCCTTTCCAGAAAAGTTCTATCCAGGCCTTTTGCGAAAGCCGCTGTGAAGAAAGCGATTGATCCGTCATTCTGGGCGGAGGCGGAAGAGGCGTTAATAGCGGCGGATGCCGGTGTTGACTGCTCGGCGGTGATAGTGCAAAAGGCTAAAGAAATCGTCATAGAGGAGGGGGTTAAGTCACTGGAGGGCGTCAGGGAGGCTTTCAGAAAAGCGGTCGTCGAGACAATTCTTTCTTCGGGTACCCCTCCTTCTCTTGAGGGACCCAAGCCTCGAGTGATATTTGTGGTTGGTGTCAACGGGGTGGGCAAGACAACCACCTGCGCAAAAATCGGCTACATCTTCAAAAGCGCGGGCAAGAGGGTAATCTTCGCCGCCGCCGACACTTTTCGCGCCGCCGGGATAGAGCAGATGGAGATGTGGGCGGCGAGAGTCGGCGCCCCGGTTGTAAGGCATAAAGCGGGTGGTGACCCGGCAGCTGTTGTTTACGACTGCATCGAGCGCGCGCTGGCTAAAGATATCGACGCGGTAGTTGTTGACACCGCGGGCAGACTTCATACCAAAAAGAATCTCATGGAGGAACTTTCCAAGATCTGGAGGGTTGCCGAGAAGAAACTGACGCACAGCCCTTTGGGTATCCTTGTGATAGACGCCACTACCGGACAGAACGGAGTGAATCAGGCAAGGATTTTCAGCCAGGCTCTAAAAGTGGATATGATTGCTTTAACGAAAATGGACGGCACCGCCAAAGGCGGGGTCGTTCTTGCAATCGGAAAAGAGCTTAAGATACCGGTTGGTTTTGTGGGTGTTGGTGAAGGACTGGGCGATTTACGCCCCTTCGATCCGGTTGAATACGCAAAAGCCCTTTTCTGATATCTTTTTAGCGCTCCCCTTTTAGTTGCGTTGCCCAAGCTGATTGGAGAGATGAATGTCTTACAAACTGAGGTTCTGGGTTGAACACTGGTCTCCTGAAAGAATTGTCCAAGAAGCCTTTGATCTAATATCGAAGTACAAGCCGGGTTTGAACATAGCGATATTCCCTGAAACTCTAAACGATGAGAATGTTTCTGCCCTTGCTTGTTTGAGAGAATCTGGGGTTGAAATCGCGTTCTGGATACTGCTCAAGCCGGATGACGGATATTTTCCCAACGAGAGAAACATGTCTGTCTTTTGTTCTCATGCAAAAGAAATAGTTTCTAAGGCTGTTGAGGCGGGTGTGACTCCGGATTACGTTGCAGTCGACCTCGAAATGCCGGCTGACCAGATTTTCGGACTCTTCAATGCGTCGCCGGTTGGCAAGCTCAAAGGCGTGGTTCGGCTGTTAAGGGAAAACATTGACCCCATCAGGTTTGTGTCCGCACGGGAAAATTTGAGCGAGTTTGTGGGATGGGTTCGTTCCAGGGGCATCAAGACAATTGCGGCTATCCTGCCGTGGGTCGCTCTCGAGCTGGAAGGTCAGGGCAATCTCATTCAAAACTTCATGGAGACGCCGGTTGGAGGGATTAACTGGGATGTCATAAGCCCGATGTGGTACTCGTCAATGTTTGAGGGCTCGACCAAGGGAATAATTTCTCAGCAGGTCGCCAACAGAATGGCGTTCGAGTCCTCTCTCGGGCTTCGCTTTAGATACGGAGATAAAGCCGGGATTTCGGTTGGCGTAACCGGTACGGGGATTCTTGGAACCGAGAAGACTTTTGAAAGCGTTGGGGAACTTGTGGAAAGCATTGGTGCGGCGCTCGCCGCTGGGATCAGGGACATAAGCGTTTACAATCTTGAGGGGGTCGTAACCCGTGATGACCCCGAAATTTGGATGAGTGAGATTATTGCGGCAAAACCGAGAGTTCCAAAGAAAAACAGGTTGTTGTCTCAGAGTCTTTCAGCTTTAAGGATTTTCTACCTTGCCTTTTCGAGATTAATCCGCGCTTGATCCACGCTTTCCGCGCGTTTTTTAAAGACCATAAACCGCTACAAACCGAGTGATTCGCCGATTATGAACACCTTGACATTGGTGAGCATGGGTCTTCTGGACATTATCACGGTCACGCGGCATATGTTGGATGGGACCTTGCAGTTAACGCACCTGCCTTTTTCCACGCAGGGAACATCGATGCCCAGTCTCCTTGCGTTCGCGGGAGCCGCGACGTTCCTCACGCGAGATATCCCCTCATCAAGGTCAGATACTATCTTGTTTACGCCAGCGACGATGAAGACGGTTTGAGGTCCGAATATCGTCCCGGAAACCCTGTTCCCGATCCCGTCTACGTTAACTATCTCGCCCCGCATTGTTATCGCGTTTGCAGAACAAAGGAAGTAGGGGCACGAAATCGCCTCTTTCCTGACCTCAAGACTTTTAAGGGGGTCCATGTCGGGTCTGTGATAGACAACCTCATCGCCCCTTTCGGCAAGCGTTTGCAAAATCCCTATTTCCTGCAAGGTAACCGAACCGCCTGCGCCGACCCTTGACCCTGGGGGAATGATTTCAAGTATCGTGCTCACCGCTTCCCCAGAGGTATAAAAAAATCGCGCGTCGAATTCGTTTTTCGAAAGCGCTTTCACAGTTTGGCGGGCTCTGGATTCCTCGAACGCCCTTTTAATCTCGTCAAACATCTTTTTCTCCATTTTTTCCCCTGTCGAATTTGCGGGATTTTTCCCTGTTAAGGTGAGATAGATTGTACCCGTTTATTCTTAAGAAAGCATCACGCTTTGAATAACGCTTTTTCGCCCCAATATTGACGAACGGAAAACAACTGGTAGGTACGTTCTTCATGTTGATGCGCTTTTGACCGGTTTGAGTTAAGCTAAAAAACAGAATTTTCATTTAAGGTTTCATTGACTTAAGCGGTTGGATTTGGGTTGCCTTTTGGTATATTGCAACCGTGAGATCGGATTTCCATACGCAGGGTTTTGTTTCAAGAGAGGGAAGATGGTAAATGTTCGATACCCTTAATGACCGCATTCAGGCCGTTTTCTCAAAATTAAAGGGGAGAGGCAAGCTTACCGAAAAAGACGTCGAGGCTGCCCTCAAGGAACTTAGGCTCGTGCTTCTCGAGGCGGATGTCAACTACAAGGTTGTGAAGATGTTCATTGACCACGTGAGACAGAAGGCTATAGGCGAGGAAGTTATTAAAAGCGTGACCCCTGCCCAGCAGGTGGTAAAGATAATCTATGACGAGATGACCGAAATTCTGGGAGGCTCTTCGCGGTCTTTGAATTTCGCCACTCATCCGCCCTCGGTGATAATGCTTGTTGGGCTTCAGGGAAGCGGAAAGACAACCGCGGCGGCAAAGCTCGCCGTAATGCTCCGCCACCAGGGTAGAAATCCTTGCCTGGTGGCTGCGGACATATACAGACCAGCGGCGGTGGAGCAGCTCCAGATACTCGGTGAGAAAACGGGCGTACCCGTTTCTTACTTCAAACATAAGAGCGCGGTCGAAATCTGTTCGTTGTCCGTCGAGTGGGCAAGCAGAACCGGTTATGATGTGGTCATACTCGATACCGCGGGCAGGCTCCACATAGACGAGGAGATGATGCAGGAATTGGTCGAAATCAAAGAGAGGGTTAATCCCTCTGAAACACTCCTTGTGGTGGATGCGATGACTGGTCAGGAGGCGGTCAATGTCGCGCTCGCGTTTTTGGAAAGCATAGAGTTCGACGGGATAATACTTACGAAAATGGATGGTGACGCCAGGGGGGGCGCCGCGCTTTCAATGAAGACCGTGACCGGGCGACCCATCAAACTTGTATCCATAGGCGAAAAGATGGAGGACATGGAGATTTTTCATCCAGACCGGGTGGCTTCAAGGATACTCGGGATGGGTGACGTCATAACTCTTGTTGAAAAAGCGGAAAAGACCATGACGGAGGAGCGCGCCCGGAAACTTGAGGAGAAGATAAGAAAGCAGAAATTTGATTTCGAAGATTTCCTGGAGCAGATGCAGCAGCTGAAGAAAATGGGCGGGCTTGCGAGGGTTCTGGAAATGATTCCCGGAATGGGGAACATTTCGAAGATGGGCGGGATGGACCTGGACGACAGGAGAATGAAGAGAATCGAGGCGATTATCCAGTCGATGACGCCCGAAGAGAGAAAGAATCCCTCCATTTTGAACGCAAGCAGAAGGCGCAGAATAGCAAAGGGGAGCGGAACGACCACGCAGGAAGTCAATCAACTTATTAAGCAATTTGCCCATATGCAAAAAATGCTCAAGGCTTTTTCAGGAAGGGGGTCTTTTGGGGCTTTCAAGCGTTTGTTCCCATTTTGATTGTATAATTACATATCTTATTAAAATATTTATTGAAAGGAGGGGAGTTATTGGTAAGAATCAGGCTGAGGCGAATGGGCAAGAAAAAGCAGCCGTCATATCGGGTGGTAGTTGCTGATGCGCGGATGCCCAGAGATGGGAAATACATTGAGTCACTCGGGTTTTACGATCCGCTCACTGAACCGTCCACCATCAAGATTGATGCTGACAGAGCGCTCTACTGGTTGAGTCAGGGAGCGCAGCCGACGAAACAGGTGCTGAATCTTTTGAAAATCAGCGGAATCTGGGAACAGTTTGAGAAGACTAAGGCTAACAAACGAAAGAAGACAGTGGAGGCACAAAATGAAAGATCTGCTTGAATACCTTGCTAAGTCTCTTGTTGACAACCCAAATGACGTCCAGGTTGAGATGATTGAGGGAGAGCGATCCGTAATCCTTCAGTTGAAGGTGAATCCCGTGGATATCGGAAAGGTTATCGGTAAGGGGGGACGTATAGCTCAAGCGCTGCGAACGCTCATCAAAGCCGCAGCCACAAAACGGGGCAAGAATGCCATTGTCGAGATTCTTGACTGATGACTGAGGATTCTGGCCGATCTAAAATTCCGTCATTCCTCCTTGTTGGAAAGATTATAAGGCCCCACGGCGTTCGTGGGGCCGTTATAGTTGAGCCAATAAGCGACTGCCCAGTTCGTTTTGAGAAAGGTTCTCAAATGCTCGTGGATTATAGGGGGGTTCTTAAAAAAAGCGTTACGGTTGTTTCATCCATTTCTTTCAAGGGTCGAATCCTTGTGAAGTTTGCCGAAATTCAGTCCCGGGACGATGCCGAGGGTTTGAGAGAGTGCGATCTTGTCATACCTCAAAGCGAGGCTGATTCTCTGAAAGAAGGGGAGTACTGGGTTCATGAGCTCGAGGGTATGGCCGTTGAGGATGAAAACGGTGAGAAACTCGGAGAGGTTTCAGATGTCATTTTAGGCGCTCACCAGGACCTTCTCGTGGTGTCTGATAGCGAGGGTCACCAGTTCATGGTGCCTTTCGTCAGAGCTTTCATCGCGGATGTTGACAGGGAATCGCGCGTGATAAGAATCAGGCCTGTTGAAGGTCTTATGCCTGGGAAAAGGGGAAAGAAGGAGGGAAATCGCTGAATTGACCTGTTGCGATGTTTCCCGAAAAATAGTCTTTCATGTTTTTTGCGCCGTTCCCGATGTCATCACTTCGGTTGTGGAAACCGGCGTGATAAAGAGGGCAAGGAATATCGGGGTCTTGGAGGTTAGGCTGCATGACCTGCACCGGCTAAGCCCTGAGCCCCACGGGAAAATAGATGATTATCCCTATGGCGGGGGACCCGGCATGGTGCTAAGGGTTGATGTTGTGACGCATGCCCTCGAAAAGGTTTTTGAAAGGGAAGTCACCCAGATCGGTAAGAGCATGCCGGTTATTCTTCTCTCTCCTCAGGGAAGGGGTTTCGACCAAAAAATTGCAAACAGCCTCCTTTATTTCCCTGAGATCGTTTTAATCTGCGGCAGGTACGAGGGCGTTGACGAGCGGGTAAGAGAGCACATAACCACAGACGAAATATCCATAGGAGATTTCGTCCTTTCAGGGGGGGAGATTGCCGCGGGAATGATTATTGACGCCGTGGCGAGATTGATACCCAGGGTTGTAGGGAATCTTGAATCTCTCAAGGAGGAATCATTCACTTCGGGGCTTCTTGAATATCCCCAATATACGCGCCCAGCATCATTTAGGGGTTGGGAGGTTCCCGATGTTCTGCTTTCCGGGAACCATGCTCGGATCGCCGAGTGGAGGCGGAAGAAAGCGCTCGAGATAACCAGGGCAAAGAGACCTGATTTGCTCTGTGAGGATGACTGACGCATGCGGGGCGGATTGTTCCCGACTTTTAATATTCGGCGCGCCTCATAAGTGTTTTTGATTTTTCCGTAGATTAGTTAAAGAAGAGGTTTTATGCTCTTTAACCTGGGAAAAATCCCCGCGGGTTTGCTTTCTTTGAGCGGAGCCGACCGCGCGTCCAATTTGAAACCGCTTTCAATTGTGCTATAGTATTTCAACGTTTTGGAGGAAGCCATGAACGAGATAGATATCATTGAGCGCGAGCAGTTGCGCAGTGATATCCCCGAGTTTGCGCCCGGGGATACCGTAAAAGTCACAATTGAGATAAAGGAAACGAGCGGAACAGGGGAAAAGAAGACCGTCCGCACGCGGACTCAGTCTTTTCAGGGTCTGGTTATCCGTAGGCGGGGCAGTGGGGCGCGCGAGACCTTCACGGTGCGAAAAGTGTCCTTCGGAGTGGGGGTTGAAAGGACGTTTCCGCTTCATTCCCCGATAATCAAGGACATCAAAGTGGTTTCTGAGGGTCAGGTTAGAAGAGCGAAACTTTACTATATCCGCGATAAAGTCGGTAAGGCTGCAAGAGTCAAGAAAAAGAAGCAGACTTAAAAGCGTTTGTCGCTTTTTCCTGCCGATGCGAGCCGCTAAGCCTTCGTCGGGCTTAATCCCGGATTTCAAGAAACAACCCTCAAAAACGTGTGCGTGAAACCCAATTTTGTGCGACTATACATGTTTGTGACGAAAAAATTTTTGAGGTTCTTCTTAAAATGAGGGTCCCTGAGGGCTGTTCGTCGATTCAAACAGGGTAACATGCGTTAAAATCATCATTTTTTGGAATGAAGACCGTGAAATGAGAGAAGAAGATTCCTATTCCAAAAAGGGGCAATTTTCGAGTGAGGGCGAGGGCTCCACGGGTAACAACGGCATAGATTTTTCCGAGTGCGTACACGCAGACGGCAGTCGCCAGCCTGAAAGCGATGGGAATTTGCCATCGGTAGGGGATGTGCCGGGCAGGAATTCCGCGGATGCCGCTAAGGACGAAACAAGTGAAGCGATTGAAGATATGGCAAAGGAAGGGAAACGCTCGAGGGTCAAAGGTATCCTATACGAGACGCTTTTAATGCTCGCGGTTGCGTTTGCCGTTGCGATTTTCATTCAATCGTTTATCATCAAGGCTTTTATGATCCCTTCATCCTCTATGGTCCCCACTCTGCAGATTGGCGACCGCATAATGGTCGAGAAAGTCACTTTTTATTTCAGGTCCCCGAGAAGGGGAGACATAATCGTGTTCAGGTATCCGCCTTCCGATCCGCAGGCAATGAACACAAAAAATAAACTCTACTGGCCCTTTGAGCAGATGGGTGAGACCCTGAAGCTAACTCACCGGGGCACAAATGTCTTCGTTAAAAGGGTGGTTGCGACAGGCGGCGAAACAATTGAATTGAGAAAGGGTATCCTTTATATAAACGGCAGACCGAAATCCGAGGATGGGGTCATAAGGGACGCAAGCGATTTCGGTCCCGTGAGGGTTCCCGAAGGAATGTTTTTTTGCATGGGTGATAACAGACCGAACTCCAGAGATAGTCGGGTATGGGGTATGGTGCCCAAAAGAAGTGTCATTGGGAGAGTCTTTCTAATATGGTGGCCTCCGAGTCGATGGGCTTTTCCGAAATAGGCAAGTTTGAAGGTATCCTTGATAGAGACCTCAATGGCGAGGTTACTGTGCTCAGATTCTCCGTGCACGAGATAAAGAAAATTCTCTCATCAATGGACGAGCCTGACCCCGATTTTCTGTGCGTTCTTTCTCATGACCCCAGAAAGACCGTTCGCTCAATGGCTTACGGTTATTTCAGGAAGAAGGGCTCCCTTGTCGCAAATGAGGAGATTTTCAAAAAGGGCAACGTCAACTTGATCGCCGGCGCGGACGAAGCCGGGAGGGGTGCAATTGCCGGTCCGCTTACCGCCGCCGCTGTGGTTCTCAAACCTGGCTTGATAATAGATGACATTGACGATTCCAAGGCTTTGACTCCTGAAAAGCGCGAGGAATTGTATGAAAGAATTATGGAATCCGCGCTCTGCGTTTCGGTTTCATTTATAGACCCCGCGCTCATAGACAGGTGGGGAATTCAGTTGATGAATCGAAAGGCGTTAAAAGATGTGGCAGAAGCGGTGAGCGACAAGTGCCACTGTGTCATATGCGACCACTATCCGCTCGGCGACATAAGCGTCCCCTCTTACTCAATTGCGCATGCCGACTCAACGTTTCAGTGTGTGGCTGCCGCGAGTATTGTGGCAAAAGTGGAAAGGGACCGAGTCATGTCAAGCCTTCACAGCAGGATTCCCTATTACAGCTTTGACAGAAACAAGGGTTACGCCACAGAGGAGCACATCCACGCCCTTTCGGTTTACGGTCCCAGCGCTTTCCATCGGAAGTCATTTCACGGTGTTTTGCCCGAGCGGGAAGATAGTGTCATATGGGAGGAATGACCCTCTTTGACCCGCTACAGGAGAGCTACCGGAATCCACGGAGAGGACCAAGCCTGCGTGTACCTCGAGAAGCAAGGTTACAGGATAAAAACGCGGGGTTTTCGCGCGAAGGCAGGGGAGATAGATATTGTAGCCGAGAAGGGCGGCACCACCGTTTTTGTTGAGGTTAAAACGAGGAAAGGTGACGAGTACGGTGAGCCGATCGAGTCGGTTACCGAAAAGAAAGCCTCCCGGATAAGAAACGTTGCCGCCGAGTATATGTCTGTCGCGGGCTTTGCCACTGAGGTTCGCTTTGACGTAATATGCGTTTTTTTGGACAGAGATGGGGCTGTTCTCAGATTGGAGCATATCGAAAACGCTTTCTGATAGGCGTTTAAAATTAAAGCGCACAGAATCCCTTTGGAACTAAAATTTCTTTAATTTTTCAATTGGCGGCGCTCCCCGGATTGATGTTGGAATAGCGAATTGATGATGAGATGATATTGCCAAGAGATGATAGCCCGGATAAACATTTGAAGAATTTAGCATGATTGTTTCAGCAAGTTACCGCACAGACATACCCGCCTATTATGCTGAATGGTTCCTGAGAAGACTTAAGGCCGGTTATAGCCTTGTAAAAAATCCATACAGCGGGCGCTACTACAGGGTTTCGCTCGACAGGAGAGACGTTAGCGCTTTCGTGTTCTGGACGAGGAATCTTGGACCCTTCATTGGGGTGCTTGAAGAAATTGACAGCCTCGGGATACCTTTCATTGTCCAGTACAGCATAACCTGCTATCCAGCAGCGCTCGAAAGGAGAGTGGTGCCGCTTGAAACTTGCGTTCAGCACGTAAGATACCTTGCGAAAAGATTCGGTCCGAGGGTGGTCGTCTGGCGATATGACACCATAATCCTAACGTCGCTTACACCGGTTTCCTTTCATTTTGAGAGGTTTTCGAAGATCGCAAAGATGCTTCAGGGTTGTACCGATGAAGTGGTGGTCTCCTGGGCGAACATGTACAAAAAAACCGTGAGGAATATTAAAAAAGCATCCGAGACACATCCTTTCACTTGGTTTGATCCGCCGGACAAAGAAAAGATGGAAATTCTTCTTGAGCTGGAAGGGGTCGCGAGGGAAAACGGCATGAAGATGAGCGTCTGCGGTCAGAGGCAGTACGTAAAAGGGAGGATTTCTGATTCCTCATGCGTGGATGCTAAAAGGATATCTGATGTCGCGGGCAGAGAGATTGAAGCGGCCAGAAAGCCGCACCGCTTGGGGTGCGGCTGCTACGAGAGCCGCGACATCGGCGAGTATGACACCTGTCCCCACGGGTGTGTCTATTGCTACGCGGTGAATGACCATGATATCGCTATGAAGAACTACCTTAAGCACGACCCAGAATTAGATTCGCTTACGCCCCGCTCCGATTGATGAGCTTATCGAGATTCTTGATGCCACAACTGCTTACTGCTTGTCAATAATGCTTGAATTGCTTATAATTTTGCTTGAACTGCTTAACTGGAGTGGCGATGCTTGCTTCATGCAACGGAGCGACAATAGTCGGGCTTGAATCCCAAATAGTCAGGGTCGAAGTTGACGTGATGAAGGGAATACCCACCTTCGAGATCGTGGGTCTTCCCGACACTTGCGTGCGGGAGTCTCGGATAAGGGTTAAATCAGCGATAAAGAACTCAGGATTTGATTTCCCGAACAAAAGGATTCATGTCAACCTTGCTCCGGGCGATCTAAGAAAAGAAGGGGCATCGTTTGACCTGCCGATTGCGCTTGCCATTCTTGAGGCGTCCGGTCAGCTCACTTACACAAAGCCCCGGTCATTTATCGTGGCGGGCGAACTTTCCCTTGACGGAAAAGTACGAAAGATACACGGGGCGATCTCCATGGCGCTCGGTGCCCGGGAGGCTGGCGTCCATTTCATACTCGTACCTGAAAGCAATTCGAGAGAAGCGGCGATAGTTCCGGACGTTGAGGTATACGGTATATCCTCCCTCGCCGACGCGGCTGGTTTCCTTAAGGGTTCGGTACCGCTCCCAAGGGTAAAAGTTGATGCGGAATCGGTATTGAGCCAAAACGGGCAGTCTTCCCTGGATTTCGCTGATGTAAAGGGGCAAGAGCACGCCAAACGCGCCATTGAAGTGGCAGCTGCGGGCGGGCACAATCTGTTGATGGTAGGTCCTCCCGGTTCTGGAAAAACAATGCTTGCCGCAAGGATTCCCTCGATACTTCCTCCTCTTACGCTCGAAGAATCTCTTGAGGTGACAAAAATTCACAGCATTGCCGGTCTTATTCCGTCTGGGGGCGCTCTTGTGACGGAGAGGCCTTTCAGGTCGCCGGGATGCTCGACCACCGCGGTGGGATTAACGGGCGGGGGACAGCCTCTTCCTCGCCCGGGAGAGGTCACCCTCGCGCACTGCGGGGTTTTATATCTCGATGAAATCACGCTTTTTCAAAGGAGTGCGCTCGAGAGCCTGAGAGCGCCGCTCGAGGACGGGCGCGTGACAATTGTCAGATCAATGGTTTCGGTCACTTTCCCCGCTTCTTTCAGTCTTGTTGCCTCGATGAACCCCTGTCCCTGCGGTTATTTCGGGGATGTCTTAAAAGAATGCACATGCAGTGCGCACGCGATTCAGAAGTACAGGTCAATACTTTCAGGACCATTGTTTGACAGGATTGACCTGCAAGTTAGTGTTCCTCGCTTAAGGAAAGAATATCTGCGGAAAATAAGACCACCCGAGTCTTCCTCGGAGATAAGAAACCGGGTAATCCGGGCGAGGGCTGTTCAAAGGCAGAGGCTTTTACCCGAAGGGGTGTTCTGCAACGCCGGGATGGCTGGCAAACTCGTGGAGAAATATTGTCTGATATCTTCAAACGCCGAACGTTTTCTCTGGGATGCCTTCGATAAGCTGGGTTTTTCCGCACGCTCCTATCACAGGATACTCAAGGTGGCAAGGACGATCGCTGACCTTGCTGGATCCGAGCAGATCGAGATAGAGCACCTGGCGGAAGCGCTGCAATACAGATTTCTCGACAGGAATTGCCTGCATTCTTGAGAAGGTGAATTTCTGTGATACTGCACTCATTTCTCGAGGAAAAAGACGAACTCATTTTCGTGATTTCCCTGCCTAAAATGACCAGGAGAACCGCTTTGAATCTAATCTCCATGTTTGGAACGCCTGCGGGGGTAATTGAGGCGATATCAAAGTGTAGGGTTCCCAGTGCTTTTTCCCAAAATCTGAGCGAATGGTTGAATGCTGCCAGGAAATACCGCTCTGGGGATTCTCTGAGCGCTCTGAAATCGAAGGGAATTGGCGCTGTGGTCCTCGGTGAAGATTCATACCCTAAGCTCCTCTCCGAATTGACTGATCCCCCGCTCATTTTGTTTTTCCGTGGCACATTGCCCGCTTCTGACAGCATTTGCATTGCGGTTGTTGGCTCAAGGAATCCAACGCCTTATGGAATGGAGGTTTCAAGGAAACTGGGAAGGGAGCTTGCAGGGGCTGGGATTTGCGTTGTAAGCGGTGCCGCTTTGGGGATTGATTCCGCAGCGCACGCGGGTGCGCTCGAATCGAGGGGGTTTACCGTCGCGGTTCTCGGCTGTGGAGTTGATGTCGTTTATCCGCCGGTGAATCGTTTATTGCTTGCTGATATATCTAAAAGAGGATGTTTGATATCCGAATATCCTCCGGGAACGAAACCCGAGAAATTCAGATTTCCTGAGCGCAACAGGATCATCGCGGGAATGTGTACGGGCGTCGTGGTTGTTGAAGCGGGGAAAACTAGCGGGGCGCTAATCACCGCGGAGTTCGCTCTTTCCGAGAACAGAGAGGTTTTTGCGGTTCCCGGACCTATTTTCTCCCCGAAGAGTGCGGGTACAAACCTCATGATAAAAAGCGGGGCAGTTCCCGTCACCTGCACTGAAGATGTCCTTGAAGGGGTGGGCTTTTCACCAAACTGGGTTAACCTGCAAGGGACGGTCGGTCTGGCAACGAAAATTTCTTCACTTTCTGAGAAAGAGTTGATGGTTGTGGAGGCCATAAAAGCGGGATATATGTATCCGGAGGAGATATCAAGTGTAAGCTCTATCGAGAGCAGGCTTGTTCTTTCAATACTTTCCCAACTAGAGGTCAAGGGAGTTGTAATTAGAAGCGGCGCCGGTGCGTACTTCGCGAGAATATAGAGAATGCGCGAGATTCTGGATTTTTCAAAAGGAATTATTAACGATCAAGGATTAATATCGTGGCTTGGTTCAAGACGGGCGCCTCACTGTTTCGGCTTAATTGTGTTCGCCCGCTTTATTATTCAAAATACTCACCTAACCAAAAAATAGATGAGCTCCTTGCAGAGGTTCACCATATTTGCGATTGGCACGCACTCATCTGGACCGTGTGCGGCGATGTGCTCCGCGTCAATCACTCCCGTTCCCACAAACTCCCTGGTTCTCAAGATTTTCCCAACGAAGCTCATGTCAGTCGCGCCGTTTGAGCCGACAAACAAAAATGGCGTGTCAGGCGGATATCCCAGGGCGAGCCTGACTCCTTGACACCATCTTTCCACGTGCCCGGAGGTGACGTCGATTTCATGGTTCTGATAAAGCACCTCAAACTCAACATCGATGGAGACCGCTCGCGATGAACGCCTTGCGCGCTCGATCGCGTCGATGATCTCGCCCTTCACGTCTTTAAGGTCTTCTTCGGGAAGAAATCGTCTGTCTATTTCGATGGTGGCGATTCCGGGTATGACGTTTAGTTTTTCGCCTGCCTTTAAAATGTTAATGTTGAAAGTAGGCGTTAGCTTGTCGGATGGGGTTTTCGGTATAGGAAGGGCAGGATATGACGATTCGCGGGATTCAACCACCTCCTTAAGGCGCTTGAGTTCCACGAGGACTCCGACCGCTTCCTCCAGAGCGTTTATTCCAGTGAAACTCAAGCCGGAATGTGCTTCTTTTCCGACAACCTTGATAACGGCGTGTAGAACGCCCGAGTTAGCCGCGACCATGGCGGGTCCCTGTCCGCCTCCTTCAAGGTGGATGATTGGAGGGGTGAAGTATCCGAGCTCCGCGAGATATGCTGCGCCAGGGTCAATGCCTATCTCCTCGTCGGTGCACAGGCAAAACGTCACGTCGAAATCAGGTTCTATTTCCAGATCACGGAGAATCTCTGTTGCCACGATGACCGGAGGGATCGAGCCTTTCATATCGACAGCCCCTCTACCGTAAACTTTGCCATCCTTGATAATTCCCTCAAACGGGGGGACTGTCCATCCGGTTCCCGCCGGGACCACGTCCATGTGGGCGTATATGCTCAAGGGTCTTTTGCCTTTTCTAATCTTTCCGACGAGATTTACCCTGGGTCCCTCGAGGGGAAGCGGGATCTTCTTCCACCTTTCTTCAGGCACTATGACCCTTTCACACTTAAAACCGGCTTTCTCAAGATGTGGTTCCAAAAAGTCAGCCATGAGTTCGTAGTTCTTTCCGGGCGGGATGCTCGTATCAATCTTTATCAAGTCTGAGAGTATTGAGGCAAGCCTACCGGCGCGGTTCTCCGCTTCACGGAAAAGAAACTCGTAATTAATTTCGGTCTCTCGCATCGTGAATACCCCTTGGCCTCTGAGTTCCGCGCTTGTTAATTAAATAATTGTTATCATTCGATAAGAGAATCCAAAGCGAAAATTTTCAAACAATTTTAAACCAGTCATATTTTATCCGAACCGGTGATTTGCCCACGAACGAGTGGTCATTTAACAACAGTTCATTCTTACCAGTTCGCATTTCCTTGTTTTTCCGCAACCAAGAATAAAGTCACGAAGCCTTCCCGTTGCGCATCCTCGAATACTCGATGGGAAAATGCTTTCCAGAGGGGCTTATTTGAGCGAAGTAAATATTTATATAGGTACATCAGCATGTAATCGGCGACAACGTACCATCCTCCAAGTATTTTTATTTCTTTTACTTTTAGCCCGGATTGCCAAACCAAATTGACAATTTCGTTGTGGCTGTAATGTCTGTGACCGGTCAAAAAATAAGCGGGGTCCAATATTTTGGAGAGAGTCTTACCGCTCGGGGTGGAAAGCGAAAAAATGCCGCCTTTTTTCAGCACACGCGCCATTTCGCTCATGGCGATTCTCTCAGTTTTCGGGGGAAGATGTTCGATTACATCCCAGCAGGTCACGACGTCGAACGTCTCGGGCTCAAAAGGCATATCGAGAACGGAAGCCTCTATGAATCTCGCCTGAGGTAAATTTTTTGCCGCCACATCCAGGGCGCGGGGCTCTATGTCGATGCCGGTGACTGACGCTGCGGAACCCACCAGATGATATTCGAAGCCCCCGATCCAACACCCGACATCCAGGACATGGGCGCCGGTGATATATTCGCGTATAAAGTGGTGTTTTGGAAGGCTTGAGCGGACTGCCTCTTTAAAGTCGCCGTCATATATTGGATCGAACCTCATTTTCCTGTGTTTTCTTGTAATCACGGCAGCCCCGATAGTTGGAATAACAAAATAACGCTCAACCGTAATAATACTTCAAACAACGAAAATATAAGTAGAGGCGGCTTGCAGGTAGAGGGTCTTGCTGCTCATGCGTTAAGAAAGTATCATGCCAAAGAGTTTCTTCCCCCCGGATGGTCTAACTGGGTCCTCAAAAGTTTAACCACGATGTCGGAAAGCGCTTCGTCCCAGTGGGTGGTGGCACATGTGGGGATCCAACTTCTCCTGAAGGGGAATATTGTTTCGTCCCCGCGTGCGGGTGCGCTTGGTTAATCGCGAACAACCGCACAACGTTGCCCGCTTTTTGTTTCTCATCCTGGGGATCTTGCCCTTTTGGCTCGTCTAATATGAAGACTTTTCATTTTATCCCCTCTTGCGGGGGCGGTTGCTTTAGCACTCCGAGGGAAAGACCCCCCACTACATTTTATCCACATGTGCGGGTGCGGTTGTGTTCATGCCAAGATGAATCACTTCAACGAAACATTTCGTCCCCGAATGCCGAGCCGCTTGGTAAAAGGGCTTATCAAGGGAACAAAAGACGGAATTCTTTTCCCCCAGCGTGCGGGGCGCTCGACAACCATCATTCCGCCTCTTCTAATGCGCCGCATTTTGTCTCCGCGCATGGGGGTCGGATGGTAACGTGGAGGGGTTAATCCCGCCGCTGACCCTCTTGTCCCCGCGTGCGGGGGCGGTCGCGTCAGTCTAAATGCTGTCGCTGCTTATCGGAACATTTTATCCCCGCCTAAAGGGCGCTTGCCTTTTCGCGCTTTGCTCATATGGAAAAACGGATATTGTCCCAGTCTGGCGCTTGACTGATATTTCAGATAAACAATAGGAGGGAAATCTTATTTAATCCCCGCATGGGGCGCTTGTTTTCAGGCAACTGGGAATAGTCTTTTGGATGCCCCTATCATAGGTATCTTTCTGCTCTTGCACTGAATAACAAAGAGCCGCGTGACTGCCTTTTGTCTGATGGCTAAGGGTTAGGGACGGACATCATTAGAGGCATATTTGTTTGGCAGAAATTCTTTTCGCCAAATGTCATGAAGGGTTGCCCGAAAACAAGGTTTAAGTTTCTTACGTGTTGGTCTGAAGAACTACGCGCGCAAACTTATCCATAGATACGGACTCTCGTATTAAATCAAGGGAAAGATTCGAAAAAAGTAGTATATTAAACTATGGGATTTATGGGATTAAGGTGGATTTTGACGTAAGCTGGCGGGTGGCGTTGGCAGTGAAAGCTCTTGCCGGAAACAGCGTGAAAAGCTTCCTTGGATATTTAAGGGAAGTCAGAGGCCTTTCTCCAAATACTGTTCTGGCATACAGAAACGACCTTGAGCACTTCCTCGATTTTCTTGATAGGATGGAAATAGACGATTTGGCGAAAGTTGACCACAGGATTCTCAGGGCTTTTCTCGCGTTCGAGGACACGAGGGGCCACTCGCGATCCACGATCGCCCGCAGGTGCGCGAGCATCAAAAGTTTCTACCGTTATCTATACGATGCGGGCATATTGAAGTCGAATCCTGCAAGCACGCTGTCTTTCAGGGTTAGAGGCAGAAAACCGCCAAGCTTTCTTTCCGAAATCGAAGCCTTACGCTTTGCGGAGAGTACTGCTTGCGCGGAAGGCGTAAAGATCAGGGACCACGCCATCATTGAGGTTCTCTACGGAACAGGCATCAGGGTTGGTGAACTCTGCGCGCTAAGAATTTCTGACATCGATTTAGTCGCGTGCACAATGAGGGTTTATGGAAAAGGGAACAAGGAGAGGGTTGTAATTTTTGGTGAAAAAGCAAAGGATGCGCTTATTTGTTACTTGGAAGTTGTAAGACCGCTTCTCGTGAAAAAATCAGGTTACACGGGTGATGTCGTTTTTCTGGGAGTTAAGGGAAAACCAATCAATCAGAGGCAGGTTCGCCGAATCGTGGAGAGGGAGTCGCAGGGTTTGACATCCAAGGGGAACATTTCTCCGCACACGCTCAGACATACTTTTGCCACCCATATGCTCTCCAGGGGCGCTGACTTGAGGACCGTGCAGGAACTCTTAGGGCATGAGAGCATTTCAACCACCCAGGTCTATATGCATCTTTCAAGGAGTGATATAAAGAAAACGTACGAAAAGACTCACCCGAGGGCTTGAAGAGATTTGATGAAAGAGGAAAAGAATAAATCGCCAAGGAAAAACGAGGAGATTTCCGGGAGCAGCCGATTTCAAGCCATGCTCAAGGAAGACGAGGAGGTCGACCGGCTCTGGCTTTCTTACAAGGAGAACCCAACCCGTGAAAATCGAGAGAAGTTAATCATTCATTACGCTCCCCTCGTCAAGCAGGTTGCTGCTCGTGTTTCCTCTGGGCTCCCCCCCTCCGTTGAGTTCTCTGACCTTGTCAGTTACGGGATTTTCGGTCTTCTCGACGCCATCCAGAGATTTGACCTCTCAAGGGGAATAAAGTTCGAGACTTATGCGATAGCGAGAATAAAGGGTGCCATTATAGACGAGCTCAGAGCGGATGACTGGGTGCCGAGGTCGATCAGGCATAAAGCAAAGGAGGTGGAGAAAGCTTACGCGGCTTTGGAAAATGAACTAAAGAGAATCCCTACGGATGAAGAAGTGGCCGCTAAGCTCGGGATCTCGGTTGAGGAATACCAGGATTTGCTCAATAAATTTTCGGTCATGTCGCTTGTTGCCCTCGACGAACTGTGGAGCGTAAGCGGTGATAAACTGGAGAAAATAGCGCTCGCTGATATGGTGGAGGACGACAAGGCGGTCGACCCCTCAGAAAGATTCGAGCTCGAGGAGATGAAAGACATAATCGCTGACGCAATAAATCGGTTGCCCGAAAGGGAGAAGCTCGTCATCTCGCTGTATTATTACGAAGGTTTGAACATGAGGGAAATAGGGGAGGTGCTCAACGTAACAGAATCAAGAGTTTGCCAGTTGCATACTCGAGCCATTTTCCGCCTGAAAGCCAGACTCGCCTCGGCGCTTGGTCTTCACTGATTTCTCATAACAATAGGATATTTAGCGTATTTCTTCCGCGGAAATTAGTCTTTAAGCATCGTCCCGCCTTTCTTTTAAGATAAAATCCAATTTCTTCCCGGGATTATTACCTATACAAACGGGTGGTATCGCTTTGTTGCGCGATGTGACTTGCTGTATTAAACTTGTGAAGATTTTTAAGCCCAGGACAGGGGAATACACACCCCGGCCCCCTCTATCGGTGCCCCATGTTTAACTGGGGAACATGGCCGGGGGAGGAACAACCGTATAAAGGAGGAGATATGGCAGTTGTCACTATGAAAGAACTTCTCGAAGCAGGAGTTCATTTCGGGCATCAAACCCGCCGGTGGAACCCAAAAATGAAACCATATGTTTTCACCGAGCGGAACGACATCTACATCATCGATCTTCAAAAGACTCTGGTGATGATAGGCGTCGCCTTCGAGGCTGTGCGGGATACAGTGGCTGACGGAGGCGTGATAATTTTTGTGGGAACCAAGAAACAGGCGCAAGAAGCAGTAAAAGAGCACGCTACCAGGTGCGGTATGCCCTATGTGAACAGCCGGTGGCTGGGGGGAACGCTCACAAATTTCGCCACAATTCATTCGCGCGTTCTATATCTTGAGGAACTGGAAAGGCGCGACGCAGAAGGCGAACTCGACGTTCTTCCCAAGAAGGAAGCCCTCCAGATAAGGCGCAAAATTGAGAAACTAAAGGGGAATCTTGAGGGCCTCAGGAAAATGCTCGCGCTTCCGGACATGCTCTTCGTGATTGACCCGCGCAAAGAGCGAATCGCTGTTTCTGAGGCGAGAAAACTCAAGATTCCCATAGTCGGTCTTGTTGACACGAATTGCGACCCCGACGAGATTGACTACGTCATTCCTGGAAACGATGACGCGATAAGAGCCGCGAACCTCATTTGCAGGATAATTGCGGATGCGGTTTTGGAAGGGCTTGCTCTGCGAGAAAGGAGGCTTGCTGAGGAGCTCGCGGGGGCAGAGAAAGAGATGAAGGAGAAGCAGGAGGAGGCGCGCAGGAGGCTTTCTACGGCAGTGCCTGCCTACAGCGCCTCGCCTGATGACATCGGCGCGGCAGAGATTGCGGCTGAGACGTACCAACCTGAGACAGGCTCAAAGCCCGAGGAGATGAGTGAAGGGACGGACCGGACGCAAGAGGAGTCCGGAACCGAGTCTACCGGAGGAAGCGCCGACGCTTCCCCGGAGGATGAATGATTTTGAAAAGGGACCGCTACAAGTCCCTAAACGGGTGCGGATTTTTCCGAGTATTTCAGTCAACGATGGTTTTCAAGCGGGTTTTGCACTTACCCTTTATAGCTCTTAGCCTGAAGTCGCCAATCGCTTTTTGATAGGGATTCGAATCTTGGATTTCATAGAGGAGGAGTGAAAAAGTTCATGTCTGATGAAAAAAGGGTAACCGCAAGTGAAGTAAAAGAGCTCAGAGAAAAGACTGGCGCGGGAATGATGGATTGCAAGCGTGCGCTTGAAGAGGCCTGCGGCGATTTCGATAAAGCAATAAAGATACTCAGGGAAAAGGGGCTTGCAAGCGTGAAGCGCAGGCAGGAGAGGTCCACGGAACAGGGTATAGTTGATTCCTATATACACATCGGCGGACAGATCGGCGCCATGGTTGAACTCAACTGTGAAACTGACTTCGTGGCGAGAAACAGCGAATTTTTGGAGCTTGCCCATCAGATTGCCATGCATGTAGCGGCTTTCAATCCCAGATATTTAAGCAGAGAGGATATTCCCGAAGAGGTCCTCGAATCAAGAAAAGAATTTTACCTCGATGACTGTCGCAGTCATGGTAAGCCCGAAAATGTCTGGGACCAAGTAGTTGAGGGCATGCTGGAAAAGTTTTACGAGGAAGTATGCCTTCTCGACCAACCTTTTGTTAAAGACCCTGCGATAACGGTTGGCGAGCTGGTTTCACAGGTATCCTCAAAAGTCGGGGAGAAAATAGTTGTAAAGCGTTTCTGCAGGTATCAGGTTGGAGAGAGTTCCGAGCAACCCGAGTCCTAAGTTTAGTGCGATAGAAGGTTTTGATGATGAGCGCGGATCAAGACAAAGGTTTCTCTTCAGGTTTGAACGCTCAGGTTACGCCAAAATACCGGAGAGTTTTGCTCAAAATCTCAGGAGAGGCGTTCATGGATGCCTCCGTAGGATACGGGATTGACACAGACACCGTCTTTCAGATCGCCGACCAACTCGCCGAAGTCCACAAAATGGGAGTACGCCTCGCTGTCATAGTCGGGGGTGGTAACATATTTCGAGGCAGCGCGGGGACCGCAAAAGGCATTGATCCGGTAATCGCCGATTTCATGGGAATGCTCGCGACTGTCATAAATGCCCTTGCCCTTCAAGACGCTTTAGAGAAGACCGGTGTGAACACAAGGGTCCAGACAGCCATAAATATGCAAAGCATCGCTGAGCCCTATATACGCCGACGCGCTATCAGGCATCAGGAGAAAGGAAGGATGGTTATCTTCGCGGCGGGAACGGGTAATCCCTACTTCACTACCGATACGGCTGCCGCCCTCCGCGCGCTCGAGATCGGGGCGGAAGTCATTCTCAAAGCCACGAAAGTTGACGGGGTTTTCGATAAAGACCCGGTTAAATATCCCGACGCAAAAATGTTTGAGAGTTTAACCTATATGGACGTCTTGAACAGGGAGCTCGAGGTCATGGATGCGACTGCCATAAGCCTTTGCATGGATAACAGGTTGCCAATTGTGGTATTTAATCTTTTCGAGAAAGGAAATTTAAAGAGAATTATCCTGGGTGAACGTGTCGGGACGACGGTCTCTTCTAATAGTTGACATCATTTTGGGTGTTTGTCGGGGGTAGAAAATGGAAGAAATGATCCAGGAGGCTGAAAGGAAATTCAAGAAAGCCGTGGAGGTGACTGCCCAGGAATTTGCTTCTATGAGGACGGGAAGGGCATCTCCAGCGCTTCTGGAGCGCTTTGCGGTAAATTATTACGGAACTCCCACGCCTATGAATCAGATCGCAAACATTACGGCGCCCGAACCGAGGCTGCTTGTGATACATCCCTACGACAAGAACAGCATCCCTGAGATTGAGAAAGCAATTACTCAGTCGGATCTCGGGTTTGTGCCATCCAATGACGGTGAGGTAATAAGGGTGCCGGTGCCACCGCTTACCGAGGAGAGGCGCAAGGAAATATCCAAAATTGTCAGGGCTCGAGCCGAAGAGGGGCGCGTCGCCATCAGGAACGTGAGAAGAGACGTAATCGAGAAACTCCGTGAGGAGGAGAAGAGGGGCGAGCGCACCAAGGACGATCTGCGTCGAGGAATGGATGAAGTGCAAAAACTAACGGACAAATACATAGGCGAAATAGATGAACTGATGAAGAAAAAGATTGAAGAAATAATGGAGATCTAATTGGCACCTGCCAGAACAAGGATCCAAGAAAGCGGCGAATATGAGAGAACGCCTGTCTCCACAAGAGTTTTTGGCGCCATCTTGTTTGGCGTGGTTTTTCTTGGAACTCTCATCTGGGGCGAGATTCCCTTTACCGTGGGAATCTCTCTGTTTTCCGCTGTTGGAGCCGCAGAGCTATACGGCATGTTCGAGAAAAAAGGGATAGGTTTACCCGTTGCCGCTCTTCTGGGCATAGCCGTTTCGGTCGCTTACGTTGCGTTCGCCCAGGCAAGACCGCTTGAAAGTTTCGGATATATAACAGCCGCGCTTATCTTTTTCTCCTTTTTGTGGTTCATGCTTATATTAAGGGTTGCAAGACCCACCGCTTCTGTCTCGATGACGGTTATCGCGCCCTTGATTTCTGGATTTTGTTTAAGTCATCTTGTTTTGTTGAGGAACGCCGTGGATGCGGCTTCTCCCAACAAGAAAGGCGGCTTGTGGCTTGTGCTTTTCCTGATTGTGCTTATCTGGATCTTTGACATCCTTGCCTGGGCTGTTGGGAGAAAAATTGGCAGACATAAGATGGCTCCGGTGCTGAGCCCGAAGAAGAGCTGGGAAGGACTGATAGCAGGAACTGTGGGCGCGCTCGGGGCTTGTGTTCCGTTGAGCCTCCTTATCCAAGCGATACTGGGGAAGAACAAAATCCCATGGTTCTCCCCGGGAGTCGCTCTTGTCATAAGCGTTTTGGTGTGCGTGCTTGGTCCCGCTGGCGATCTTGCGGAATCAATGATCAAACGGGATTTTGGCGTAAAAGACACCGGCAGCATTATTCCTGGGCACGGCGGGATTATGGACCGTTTCGACTCGACCATATTCACCGCTCCGGCAGTCTTCTATTATCTTTATCTCATGGTTATCAAACCATGAAGTATCCAGACCCTATAGTTCCTCTGGGATGGTGTTTTTACCTTGAGACAAATAATCATTTTAGGCTCAACCGGGTCTATAGGCTCGCAGGCTGTCGAGGTTGCCAGAAGATTTCCTGATCGGATCAGAGTTAGTGCTATCTCCGCGTATTCGAGTGGGGAAATATTGCTGAGGCAGGCTCTCGAACTCGGAGTTGAAAGGGCATGCCTTGCCGATGAGCAAAGCGCGCTGGCTTTTAAATCCGCGTTTTCGGAAGCGGGGATTGAGCTTTACTCGGGTGAGCGGGGGCTCATTGACATGATAGATGAAGCGCCGGCTGATATAGCGCTAAACTCGCTGGTGGGAATTTCTGGCTTGATGCCCACTTTGAGGCTTCTTAAATCGGGGAGAAACGTTGCGCTCGCCAACAAAGAGGCTTTAGTTACCGCCGGGAATATCGTGATGGAGCAGGTCAGAAAAAGTGGGAGGATGATCATACCGGTAGACAGCGAGCACTCCGGTCTCTTTCAATGCATAAGGGGCGAGAATAGCGAGGACATAAGGAGGCTGATTCTCACCGCGAGCGGGGGCGCTTTTCGCGATTTAAGTTTGGATGAACTGGAAAAGGTAACTGTAAGCCAGGCACTTTCTCATCCCACATGGTCCATGGGAAGAAAAGTGACAGTTGATTCCGCGACGCTGATGAATAAGGGGCTCGAGGTAATAGAGGCTCACTACCTGTTTGAAATTCCATACGAGTCAATCGATGTCACGCTCCATCGAGAGAGCGTCGTGCACGCCATGGTGGAAATGAAGGATGGTTCCGTTCTCGCCCAGATGTCCGTTCCTGACATGAGGATACCGATTCAGTTTGCCCTTCTATATCCTGAAAGAGAATCCTGTCCGGCTTCGTATCTTTCCCTTGTGGAGTACGGCAGTCTGACTTTCGAGCCGATAGACACTAATAGGTATCCCTGCCTTCGTCTCGCGCGTTACGCCGGTGTTTCTGGGATGACTTATCCCGCGGCGATGAACGCCGCCGATGAGGTCGCGGTCACGGCGTTTTTGGACGAGAGAATCAAGTTCACGGATATCCCGCTCATTGTGGAAAGTGTCCTCGAAAAGCACAAACCTCTTCCCGGGCTGAGCGTTGATGAGATAATGGAAGCGGATGCGCAGGCACAATCTGCTGCCTGCGCGGTTGTCGAAAAGCTTGCCGGTAAAGGGTGATTTGATGATAGTTATTTGGGTAATCGTCGGCATCATAGCGGTCGCGATAATAATTCTTGTTCACGAACTCGGGCATTACCTCGCCGCTCGCGCGGTCGGCATTAAGGTCCAGCAGTTTTCCATAGGTTTCGGTCCGGAGATAGCCGGTTGGGACAGGGGTGGAACCAGATATTCGCTGAAATGGTTTCTGGCCGGCGGCAGCGTGAGGATTCTTGGGATGAATCCCGATGAGGAAGTAAGCGAGGAGGATTTTCCCCACAGTTACTACGGTGTCCCACACTGGAAACGAGCCATTGTCGTTCTTGCTGGCTCTTTCGCCCATGTTCTTCTGGCGATGATTCTTTTCTACCTGGTTTACTGGCCCATCGGTGTTCCTGTACCGAAAGCGAAAGTGGGCGATGTGACAAAGACAATCGAAACTTCAGAAGGTAAAACATACACATCACCCGCTTACGCGGCTGGATTAAAGAAAGGCGATTATGTCGTCAGCGTGAACGGTGTCAGGACCGAAGAGTGGGACGAGCTTGTTGGAGAGCTTGCCTCCAGGCCGGGGAAAAACGTGAAACTGAAGATTGTCAGGAACGGAAAGGAAATTGAAAAGACCGTAAGTCTCCTGTCTGTTGGCGGAAGAGGAGTTCTCGGCATAAAGGTGGATATGAAGGACACGATAAAGAGGAGGTCTAATCCTTTAAAGGCGGTTGTGTATTCGGCTCAGACCACGGGCAAACTTTCGGTTCTCCTTGTGAAGGCTTTCGGCTCGATTTTTTCCGTGAAGACATTCAAGATTCTTATAGGGAGAGCCGAGCGCACTCCGGAAAGTCCGAGAAGCATTGTCGGGGCGGCGCAGCTTGTGGCTCAAGCGGCGAGGTACGGGCTTGCGGAGTTCCTTGCGATGCTCGGTCAAATACTCATCTTCCTGGCTATATTCAACTTAATGCCCCTGCCGCCTCTGGATGGCGGGCATATCATAGTGATAGTCGTTGAAAAGATTTTCAAAAAGAAAGTGGACATGAGGAAATTGACGCCAGTGGCTATCCTGGTGATAGCTGTGCTTGCGGTAATCGCCTTGAGGCTTGCTATCCTTGATATAACTGAACCTCTTCCGCTTCCTTGATTGGCGTAAGTAAACAGTGGATGTAAGTTTTTGAATGATGTATAGGAAGAAAACGAAACGGATAATGCTCGGTAACCTCCCTGTGGGAGGGGGCGCGCCGATAAGCGTTCAATCGATGACGAACACGCCTACCACCAACGCGAGGGCGACCATCAGGCAGATACGCAGGCTTGAGGAGGTCGGCTGTGATGTAGTGAGGGTTGCCGTTCCCGATTCGGACGCATTGTCTTCTCTTGGGAAGATAGTCAAAAGCACTTCCCTGCCGGTCGTGGCTGACATTCACTTTGACCACAAACTCGCGATAGCCTCTATCTCGGCCGGGGTTGCTGGCATAAGAGTCAATCCCGGGACTCTCGGGGGAAGGAAAAATCTTGAAAGGGTGGCAAATGAAGCTGCGAAGGCTGGGGTTGCCGTAAGGGTTGGGGTCAACTCAGGCTCGCTCGAAAGGCGTTACAGGGGAAAGGCCTCGCACCCTGAAGCCGAGGCTTTAGTGAAAAGCGCTCTGGAGGGCGTTAGGGTACTGGAGGATTGCGGGGTTGAGAACATAAAGATATCCGTCAAAGCCTCGGATGTTTCAAGAACGATCGAGGCATACTGCCTTGTGTCCAGCCAGACAGACTGGCCACTTCACGTTGGTGTAACGGAAGCGGGAACGCTGTTTTCGGGCACTATTAAGAGCGCCGTCGGGATAGGCGCGCTTCTCTACATGGGAATAGGGGATACCATAAGGGTATCGCTAACCGCCTCTCCAGTTGAGGAAGTCAGGGTGGGAAAAAAGATTTTGTCTTCTCTCGGTTTAAGGGGTGGGGTGGTGGACGTGGTTTCTTGCCCGACCTGCGCGAGAGCGGAGATAGATGTTATAAGGTTGGCCCAGCTTGTGGAGCGCCGTCTTGAAGGCGTGCGGGCAAACATAAAGGTAGCGGTGATGGGTTGCTCGGTGAATGGTCCAGGTGAGGCGAAAGACGCCGATGTAGGGGTCGCCGGCGTGAGAGGCGGTGCGGTCGTGTTCAAGAAAGGGAAAGTGGTGGCAAGGGTTTCGACCGCAGATGTCATAGAGCGGCTGTTGGAAGAGATTGACTCCTTGGTCGGCAGGCTTTGATTACCTAAAAAAGGAGGATAAGACGCTTGAAGTTCTCAAAGGTGACGGTTCCGACTCTTAAGGAAAAGCCCGCAGACGCCGAGATCGCAAGCCATGAATTGCTTATCAGGGCTGGGATGATGAGAAGTGTCGCCGCGGGTATTTACACATTTCTCCCTCTTGGGAGTTCGGCGCTGGCGAAAGTGGAGAACATCGTAAGGGATGAAATGAATCGCGCCGGCGCTTGCGAGATTGTTCTGCCCAACCTTCACCCGGCTGAAGCCTGGCGGGAGAGCGGCAGGTGGTTTCAGTACGGACCGGAGATGATGAGACTGAAAGACAGGCAAGGGAGGGAATTCTGTCTCGGACCCACTGCGGAAGAGCTTGTTACGCTTGCGGTTTCAAGAAGCGCTCCTTCTTACAGGGACCTTCCCGTAAACCTTTACCAGATCCAGACGAAGTACAGGGACGAGGTAAGACCGAGGTTTGGGCTCTTAAGATGCCGTGAGTTCCGCATGAAAGACGCATACAGTTTTCACACTTCTTTTGAGGACCTTGATGATACCTACCGGAGAATGTACGAGGCATACGTGGCGGTCGCAAAAAGGTGTTCTCTTGATGTAAGGGTGGTCGAGGCCCCAACAGGACTGATCGGAGGGGATATCTCTCACGAGTTCATGGTTCTTTCAAGCGTGGGTGAGGACATCGTTGTTCACTGCCTGGAATGCGATTACGGGGCGAACTCTGAGCTCGAGAGGCACCGGCCCGGAAAAAAATTCGGGACGGAAAACTCGCTGCCTCTCGAGGAGGTCCATACTCCTTGTCTTGTCTCTGTGAGCGAAGTAGCCTCATTTCTGGATTCAAGCTCCGAAAATGTCATCAAGTGCGTGCTCTATGTGGCGGGGGATGAATTGATTGCCGCCTTCGTGCCCGGTTACAGAGAACTCAGCGAGGCAAAACTCGCGCGGATACTAGGAACCGATAATTTCCATCAGATGCGTGAGGACGAAAGGGAGTTGTTCCCCCAGGTCACAGCCGGGTTTGTCGGCCCCGTGGGGCTTTCTGGCGTTAAGATGCTGTTCGACGAGGAGTTGAAGGGGGCAAAGGGGCTCATCTGTGGGGCGAACAAGTTCGACTACCACTATCGTGGGGTGGAGGAAGGCAGGGACTTCAAAGCGGAACCCCTTGTGGACATCGCGCTCGCGACCGAGGGCGACAGGTGCGTTGAATGCGGCGGGGAGCTCGCGATTGCGCGTGGCATTGAAATAGGACACATCTTCAAACTCGGTGAAAAATACTCCAAACCCTTAAATGCCCTGTTTACCGATGCTGATGGAATTCTAAAACCCATCATCATGGGCACATACGGCATCGGGACCTCGAGGATGCTTGCGACAATTGTGGAGCAGCACCATGATGAAAACGGCATAAAATGGCCAAAAGCGGTCGCGCCGGTTGACATTGAGGTAATAGTGCTCAATCCGGACAATGATGAGCAGTCAAACATGGGAAGAGAAATCTATCAGAAAATGATGAACGCGGGATTTGACGTTCTCCTTGACGAAAGGGAATTATCCCCGGGCGTGAAGTTCAATGATGCCGACCTGATAGGGGTTCCACTTCAGGTCATAGTTGGAAAGAAAACCTCGGAGAGGAAAACGGTTGACTTGAAGGTCAGATACACAGGGGAGAAATTAGAATTCGAGGCAATGGACGTTGGTGAAAAGATAATCAACGTTTTAGAGAATGTCCCTTGATTAAGCCGGGAAGGCAAGCACTTCAGTGTTTGGCGGATGACTTTTAAGAGATATGGGAAGTAAGAACGATAGAGGGGAAACCATGGAGCGCCCGCTTGCACAGAGGCGGGGCGAAAAGATGGAGGAAGGTTTGAGGTGGTTTTCAAACTACTTTTTCAAACCATTTCTTTATCCTTTTGAGGTGCTCGGGCTTTCCCCAAACATAATCACATGCGTGGGCATCGCCTTCGCGCTTGCCTCAGGCTACTTCATAGCTGTGGGCTCCATCCCCTTGGGCGCCTCTTTCTTCGCAATCTCAGGGGTGCTGGACATAGTTGATGGCTACGTGGCGAAAAAGCTCAACCTTGTAAGCGCTTTCGGCTCTTTTCTCGATTCTTTCTCCGACCGAATAAGTGATGCGGCTGTTTACACTGGTCTTATCCTTTACTTTATGAAACGCTCTGATGGCTTGCTTATAGGTTTTACTCTCATGTTGCTGGTGAACTCATTTCTTATAAGCTATGTTAGGGCAAAGGCGGAGTCTCTGGACATAGAATGTAAGGCAGGGCTCATGGCGAGGGCTTCCCGTTTTTTGCTTCTGGGCGCCGGTCTTTTCTTCAACGGGATTTCACCATGGATACTGAAGGTTTCAATTTGGGTTCTCACGCTGCTCGTTGTCGAGACTATTGTTGAGAGGATTTACGTAGTGTGGAGACAGTTGAAGGGCCGGACGGTGGTCTGATTGAGTTTGGTATACCACGCTTTCCGCATTTCAGAACAAATCATCGCGAGGCTTCCGATCAGCGTTTCAAAAAAGATAGCCAGGGGAGCAGGCACTCTTTATTACTACCTTTTCCCTCGAAAGAGAGGAATCATAAAGAAAAACATGAGAAGGGCTCTTGGACCCGATGCGTCAGAAAGAGTGGTTGCGAGAACCGCGAGGTCTGCGTGTCGCTACTACGCCGAGTACTGGATAGACATAATGTGGCTTCCCACGCAGTCAAGGGAATACATACTTGAACGCTTTTCGAAGATAAACGAGGAGCCGCTTATTGAAATTGTCAAGGCGGGCAAAGGCGTGATAGTTGTGCTCCCTCATTTTGGTTCCTGGGAGGCAGGTGCGGTATATCTTTCGAGCTTGGGTCCCTTCGCGGCTGTTGCCGAAGTTCTCAAACCTCCAGAACTTTTTGACTTCTTCGTCAGGCTGAGGGCCGGAGTGGGGATCGAAATTTTCCCGTACGACAGTAGGGAAGAAACGCGGGAGAACATGGTTCGAGCGCTGAAAGCGGGAAAGATTCTTGCCCTGCTTTGCGACAGGGATTTAAAGGGTACCGGAGTTGAGGTGAATTTTTTTGGCGAAAAGACCACCCTTCCTCCGGGTCCCGCTGTTCTTGCGCTGAAAAGCGGGTCGCCCATTGTTTGCGTGAATGTCAGGAATCTCGGCCCCACTCGGTGGGTTGGACGCGTCACCGAGCCCATTTATGTTTCAGACTCTGGTGAAAGGGATAAGGTTATAAGAGAGACGATGCAGCTTATCGCAAACAGGCTTGAAGGTCTGATAAGGGATGCCCCCGCCCAGTGGCACATGTTTATGCCTGCATGGCCCTCCGACAGGCGCTAAAAAAGCTATCTCGCTGGAGGAATATTGAAAATTCTTTACGTGTCTCCGTATTCATGGAGGCATCCGAGCGGAGTGAATAACCATATAAAAGGGCTTACGCGGGAAATGACCAGGAAAGGGCACAGCGTTACCGTTTTCGCCCCCGATACTGGCGATGTGCCGGAGGGCGCGCGATTCATATCAGCCGGTAGTTCAGTTCCGATCCCGGCAAACCGTTCGATAGCAAGAATCTGTCTTTCCCCGCGTGTCCTTTCGTCCGCAAAGAGAATCCTTCTCGGAGGGGGATTCGACGTCGTTCACGTTCACGAGCCTTTTGTTCCTCTTGTTTCGGTTGCCGCGGTCCTGTATGCCTCCACAAGGACAGTTGGGACGTTTCACGCCTCAGCTGAGGGAGGACTTGCTCTCTACCGGTTGGTGCAGGCTTTTTTGAAAGGTGTGCGCGGAAGGATTGATTGCTGCACCGCTGTCTCTCAAGCCGCGAAAGAACTCGTGAGCAGGTATTTTCCGGGGAAGTATGAGATTGTTCCTAACGGGGTTGACACGACGTTCTTCAAACCGGTCGAAAAAAGACCGGACTCTTTTCCGGTAAAAAATTGCCCATTGATTTTGTTTGTGGGCAGGGGCGAGCCGAGAAAAGGGCTTCAGGTGCTCCTTGAATCTTTCCGCAAGTTGCTTGGGGACATACCCTCGTGCAAGCTGGTCATTGTTGGCGAAGGGCACTCGAAGGAAAAATACATCTCTACCTACAGCCTGCCAAAAGATTCGCTCTTCGTCCCCGGTTTTCTTCCGGATGAGGAGATGCGGGTGTTTTACAGCTTGGCGGACGTCTTTTGCGCCCCAGCTTTGGGCGGCGAGAGTTTCGGTCTTGTTCTGCTCGAGGCTATGGCTTGCGGTACCCCGGTGGTCGTTTCCGACATTCCCGGCTACCGCGAGGTGGTCGACGCAACCGGGGGCGGCATTCTTTTCAAGAAAGGTGACGCAGAAAGCCTTTATCACGCTCTTATTGATGTTCTTACCGACGAGAAACTGAGAGTGGAACTTGGAAGGCGCGGGCTTGAGGGGGCGCAGGGATTTTCGTGGAGCTCAATCGCGGACAGGGTCGAAAAGATTTACATGGAATGTTAAGTTTCCGTCCATTCCCTACCTCCTTTCATTGGTGTGGGAACGCGTAAGATTTATTTGTTATAGTTGTTTCTCTTTTTGGCGCTTGAAAAGAGGTCACGGATGAGAATTGAGGAAGCACGGGCGATAAGCGTGAAGTTGGCCGAAGAAGTGAGAAATGCCGTTAGGCCCCTTATGGGGAAGCCTTCAGCGCGGGGATACGAAAAGCAAGGAATCTCCGGCGATGTCACTTTTCGGATTGACGAAGTGGCTGAGGTCGTGGTTGTTAACATTCTTGAAGAATTAACCGACATCGCTTTCTACACGGAGGATCGTGGACTTACCGTTTCGGGCAGACCCGATTTCGTGCTCGTAATTGACCCGATAGATGGGACTCGTCCAGCGGTTGCGGGCCTGGAGTCTTGCTGCGTATCGGTGGCGGCAGCGCCCTTTTCAATCGGGAAAGAGGCTGAACTTACGCTTGGTGACGTCGCGTTCGCCCTGGTGGCTGAGATAAAAAGCGGACGTCATTTTACGGCGGAGAAAGGGAGCGGCTTTCAGGCGTTTGTTGACGGAAAGACCATTGAGCCTGCGCTTCATCCAATTGACGATTACTCGAGCGTTTTCTGGTCTACGGGATTCAGAGGAAGACCCGCGGAGCCGCTCGTGATAGTCCTCGGCGATTTGATAGACATGACTTCGGTAAACGGTGGATTGTTTGATCTGGGGAGCGCCACGTTTTCGATCGTTCGTGTCGTCATGGGTGAACTGGACCTTTATCTTGACGTTGGACAGAGGATGGCCGATGAAAGCGAGGCGGTCATGGAGCTTTTTTTGAAGCTTGGGCGCGGCGCGGTTCTCAACAATTATCCCCACGACCTTGCCGCGGCGGCACTGATAGCGCGGGAGGCGGGTTGCATCATCACGGACGCTTACGGCAATTCGCTTAGTGATTACCGGCTGCTGCCTGAGAAAGGGAAGGGACAGATATCCTCCGTGTTCACCAGGGATGCGGATTTCCACAGATTCATCATCGAGCAAATCGAAATCGGGATGCGAAGGCTTGTTGAAAGATACGGGGGGTGCGCCTCGATTAAATGATTTTGATAGGTATCTTCCTCTCATCTCTCGGGATCGGTCTGTCAGGCGCTCTGATGCCTGGGCCACTTCTTTCCGTTGCCGTCGCCGAGTCCTACAAGAAGGGCTTTCTTGCCGGTCCGGTTATTGTCGCTGGTCACGCTGTGCCCGAACTAATCCTCGCGGTTGTTTTCACGCTCGGTTTAAACAAGTTCTTAAACAACGACCTTGCCGTTGGCGTTATCGGAGTCGTCGGGGCGATTTTTCTTGCCTGGCTGTCATTAAAGATATTCATTGAGATAAGGAAAGGAGTTGAAATTGACTTAAGCGCCAGGAAAGAAGTTGGATGGGGACCTTTCTTCGCCGGTATATGGGCAAGCGTCTCAAATCCAGGATGGATTGTGTGGTGGGCCACCATCGGCGCGAGATACATTCTCCTTTCGTTAAAACACGGTCTCGTGGGAATGGCTTTTTTCTTAAGCGGGCACGTGATGGCAGACCTCATCTGGTATTCCGTGGTCTCGTTTCTTGTTTCGAAGGGAAGGGGAAGGATTAGCACGAAGTTGTACCACGGACTGTTGTATGCCTGCTCGGCAATGGTGATGATTTTTGCCTTTCTTTTCGGAATAAACGGGATTAAAACAATTATGCGCTCGTAAGCGATATCCTTGTGCCAGCGCGGGCGGATTTCTTGAAGGTCGCTTCTTACGCTCCTTTCGGAAAGAACGTGATTTTGTTTCATTTCACCGCGGACATAGGCAGAGGTAAAAAACGCGATATCAATGTTTGGCCTGATGTGCTAAAATGTCTTAACGGTTTTCAAGCGAGGAGGAGAAATGTGGTGGTTGTGGCTGATCATTATCTTGGCGGTTCTTCTAATCGGCTACATTATTTATCTGTTCAATAAACTTGTTCGCTATAGGAATCGGGTGGATAACGCCTGGCATCAGATCGATGTTCAGCTTAACCGAAGGGCCGATCTGATACCTAATCTGGTTGAGACGGTAAAGGGTTACGCCGCTCATGAAAAGGAAACCTTCGAAATGGTTACCAGAGCGCGTGCGGCGCTGGTGAGCGCGAGCACCGTAGGCGAAAACGCGAAAGCCGAAGGGATGGTGAGCGAGGCTCTGAAAACCCTTTTCGCGGTGGCTGAAAATTATCCCGAACTGAAAGCCAACGAAAATTTCTTGGCGCTTCAGGAGGAACTCGCAGGTACCGAGAATAAGATTGCCTACGCACGGCAGTTCTACAACGACGCGGTAATGGCTTACGACATCGCGAGGCAGCGATTCCCGGCGAACATAATCGCGAGCGCTTTCGGATTTACCGAGAAACGCGAGTACTTTGAGCCGGAGACGCCCGCGGCAAGGGAAGCTCCCAGAGTAAGCTTCACGTAAGGTATTTTAATCTGGGAAGCGTTCGAGGCGCTTAAATGCCTGCCCCTTTTCTTGGCCGAAGATTTTTATTCGTTACCAAACAACAGCGAATCCTTTTTAGCGGATTTTGCCGAGTCTTATCTCTCATGCCAATCATTTCACGCTGTTTTTATAATATTATTTGTCAAGCGATTATTTATTGAGCGAAGTATGAACAAGCGCGGGCCCCTGTAGCAGGGAGGTATTTCCTCAAACACTTTTGGATTGCGTTGGCAAAGGAGGTTCTGGTTTGTACGAGCAGATAAGCGCAAATAAGTGGAAATCGGGCATTCTTGTTTTTGTCTTTGTCTGCTTCGTGCTTGTGGTTGGTTATGTTATTGGAAGGGCGCTTGCGGGACCCAGCGGCTGGTATGTCGGTTTGATAATAGCTTTCATCATCGCCCTTATCATGAGTCTTGTAAGTTATTACCAGAGCGATAAAATAGCTCTCGCGGTTACCGGGGCAAGACCTGTCGCGGAAGGCGAGTTCATAAGGTACCGCAACACCGTTGAGGCGCTCTCTATCGCAGCCGGGATATCTACCCCCCGCATATACGTAATCGAAAGCCCCGCTATGAACGCATTCGCTACCGGCAGGAATCCTGAAAACTCCGCGATTGCAGTTACCACGGGGCTTCTGGAAAGGATGAACAATCAGGAACTCGAGGGCGTTATCGGTCACGAGATTTCACACATCAAGAACTATGATATTCTTCTTCAGACACTGACAATGGTTCTTGTGGGAACCGTTGTGATTCTTTCGGACATTTTCCTGCGACTGATATGGTTCAGCGATGATCGCGAAGATTCTGGAGGAGCTGGAATCATACTCGCGGTCATGGGGATCGTGCTCGCGATTATCGCGCCGATTTTAGCTCAGATAATAAGACTTGCCTTGAGCAGGAGGAGAGAATTCCTTGCCGATGCTAACTCGGCTCTTCTTACTCGGTATCCCCCCGGGCTTGCGAGCGCGTTGAGGAAATTGAGAGATGAAAATAGGCCGCTTCGCACCGCAAGCAAAGCCACAGCGCCTCTGTTTATCGTTGAGCCTCTTTACGGGCGAAAGGGGCAGAGAAAACGCTCGAGCCTGTTTGACACCCATCCCCCTATTGAGGAGAGAATAAGAAGGCTCGAGGAAATGTACGAGGGCTTCACGCCCGTGGCACCCGAGGGTGACTCGCCAGTTGAATGGCGATAGGCAAGGTCCGATTCCCCGAGTTTTTATCCCCAGCACGATCTGAATCGTTTTCTATTTCCGGAAGGACATAGATGGGCAAGAATTGAATAGATAACCTGATGCTCATGGATTTAGTTAATGCGAAAAGCGGAGAGAAAGTTGCGGTGCTTTGTTTTCGGTGGGTTGTGACCGCAATCCTCTGTTCAATCTTGCTTTTCGTCTTATCGGGTTGCGGATGCGAGCACAAGACCGCCAGAAAACAAACAAAACCCAGGAGTAAAACCGCTTTAGAAATCGTTTGCCCGCTTTGCGGCTCTAAGGTCAGTGACAGGTCCGCGATTGACCGGAGGGTCGTTGCGGTCAAGATCGGCAACGACCCGGGCTCGCGCCCGCAGACAGGTCTCACCTCGGCGTGCGTGGTTTACGAGGAGGTAATCGAGGGGGGCATAACGAGATTCCTCGCCCTTTACCTGTGCCGTGACTGCGAGACAATAGGTCCTGTGAGAAGCGCAAGGCCCGCTGATGTGGACATCGCCTTTCCTTATTATCCCGTTTTTGCCCACTGCGGCGGCGCCCGGAGCACTCTCGAAATCATCAAGGTCTCGGGAATAGCCGATCTCGATGAACTTACCTGGACCGGGGCGTACTGGCGGTTAAAATCAAAGAGAGCTCCCTACAATCTGTATACTGCTTCCGAGAGATTGAGACAGGCGGGAGCTTCATCCTATCCTTTTACCGGAACGAACAAACCGGCTTTTCTCTTCATGAGCAAGAAACAACAACAGGATGCCACAAAAAAGCGGGAAAGGCTCCTAAGCGCTCATGCTCAAACGCAGACGGGAGGCGAACAGGAGCAGGGTGGACCCGTGGCGGTAAACAACGTATATGTTCCTTATAAGAAGCCTTGCGACGTGCGCTGGTCTTTCAATCCGGCTGACGGCAATTTCTTGCGATTCGTTTCAGGTACCCCCCAGCTCGACCTGAATACCGGAAAGCAAGTTTCTGCATCGACCGTTATCATCCAGTATGTAACCGTGGGGGCGACCTCCCTTCGAGATGTCAGGGGGGCGACGACTCCTGATCTGGGAATTGTGGGTTCCGGAAGAGCGCAAGTGTTCACCTGCGGACTTATGTTTGACGCTAACTGGGAAAAGCTTTCCAGAGCAAGCCACACGGTTTTCAGGGATAATTCGGGAAAGGTGATAAAGATAAAGCCGGGATCGGTATGGGTTGAGATTGTCGGGTCACAGTATCAAGCCACTTTCGATTGATTGAATCTCTTCGTCGAGGGAATGCGCGTTCCGCGCGGGCTGAAGTTAAGATTGCACCTGGGAAATTGCCCGGTTGCCCGGAAAATGACAATTGTCTAATATGAAACTTGAAGATAATCAAACTCAAAAACTAAATGGTTCGGAGGTCAAGTTGGAAAAGGGAACCGAACGCGTAAAGAGGGGTCTTGCCGAAATGCTCAAAGGAGGCGTGATAATGGACGTCACCTCCGTTGAGCAGGCAAAAATAGCTGAGGACGCTGGCGCTGTGGCGGTAATGGCGCTTGAAAGAGTTCCGGCTGACATTCGCGCCGCGGGAGGCGTTGCTAGGATGGCGGACCCCGCGGTAATCGAGGCGATCATGAAGGCTGTGACGATTCCAGTCATGGCAAAGGTCAGGATCGGCCATTTTGTCGAAGCCCAAGTTCTCGAGGCGCTGGGTGTTGATTTCATTGACGAAAGTGAGGTTTTGACTCCCGCTGATGAGAGCCATCATATAAACAAGCACGCCTTCAAGGTGCCTTTCGTTTGCGGTGCGACCAACCTGGGCGAGGCTCTGAGGAGAATAGGAGAGGGAGCCGCGATGATCCGCACCAAGGGAGAAGCCGGGACCGGAAACGTTGTTGAGGCTGTCCGTCACATGAGAGCAATCATGAGCGAAATAAGAAGACTTACCACGCTGCCGGAAGAGGAATTGATGAGCGCCGCGAAAGAACTCAGGGCACCATACGACCTGGTTTGCGAGGTCGCGAAAACAGGCAAGCTTCCGGTCGTAAATTTTTCAGCCGGAGGAATAGCGACGCCTGCTGACGCGGCGCTTATGATGCAGCTTGGCGCTGACGGTGTTTTCGTGGGATCGGGCATCTTCAAATCCGAGAATCCAGCCGCGAGGGCGAGGGCTATCGTGCATGCGACCACTCACTATGAGGACGCGGACCTGATCGCGAAAGTATCGCGCGGAATAGGCGAGCCAATGCGCGGTCTTGAGATATCGGAGATACCTAAGGAGCAGTTGATACAGTTCCGTGGATGGTAATAGCTTGGTTATAGGGGTGCTCGCGCTGCAGGGAGCTGTGAGCGAACACCTTGAAATGATAGAAAAATGCGGAGCCCGGGGGATCGGGGTCAAAAGAGCCTCCGGGCTTACGGGTATTGATGGGCTCATTATCCCTGGTGGCGAAAGCACCACGATAGGCAGGCTTCTTGAGGAGTACGGCTTCTTTCCTCCCATTACCGAAATCAGCAATTCGGGGGTCCCGATTTTCGGCACATGCACGGGACTGATTGTTCTTGCTAAGCGCGTCAGGGGCAAGCATGGCCCGATTCTCGGTTTGGCTGACATCGAGGTCGAGAGAAACGCATTCGGAAGGCAGGTGGACTCTTTCGAGAGGGATATCATAATCTCCGGAATAGAATCGGAGAATGAGCCTTTCAGGGCGGTTTTCATCAGAGCTCCGGTGGTATTAAGCGCGGGTCCGGAAGTTCGGGTAATGGCAAGGATTGATGAAGGTATAATCATGGCGAGAGATAGAAATTATTTAGTGGCGGCGTTTCACCCTGAACTTACGCCCGACCTCAGGGTGCATCAGTACTTCTTGAAGATGGTGCGTGAGCGCAAAGAGGCGCCCTAACTGGAGGTTTGAAAGATGTCAGGTCATTCAAAATGGCACTCGATCAAACACAAGAAGAGCAAGGAGGACGCGAAGAGGGGTCAACTATTCGGCAAGTTATCCCAGAAGATCGCCGTGGCCGCGAGGCTTGGCGGGGGTAACCCCGACGCCAATCCGGCGCTCGCTTCCGCAATTGAACTTGCCAGAAGTTATAGTATGCCCATGGAAAATATAAAAAGGGCGATAGCGAAAGGCACGGGTGAGGGCTCGGGGGGATCACAGCTTGAACCGGTGAGCTTCGAGGGCTACGGTGAGGGCGGCGTCGCCATTCTGGTTGAGGCTCTGACCGATAACCGCAACAGGACCACCTCTGATGTGCGAAGGGTTTTCACGAGAGCCGGCGGCAGGCTGGGTGAGGCTGGTTCGGTTGCCTGGATATTCGAGAAGAAGGGCGTTTTTCTGATAAGGAAGGACCAGGCTCCTGATGAAGAGGAGCTTCTCGCCATCGCACTTGATGGAGGAGCAGACGATATGAAAAGCGAGGGCGAGGATTACTGGGAAATAGTCACGGACGTTGAGCATTTCCGCACGGTCAGGGATAAACTCGTGGAAGCGGGCGTGGAGCCGGAGAGCGCTGAACTCACCATGTTCCCCAAAACCACCGTTAAACTTGACAGGGAAAGCGCGCGCAAAGTTCTCCGCCTGGTTGAGGCTCTGGAAGAACTGGATGACGTCCATGATGTTTACGCGAATTTCGATATACCCGATGAGGTCATGGAGGAGATGGCTTCTCTTTGATGCCGATAGGGTCGGCGCGTAGCGAATTGGTTAGGCGCCGGCGTGTTGATGCGAATCGGGGGTCTTTTTTGAAGGTTCTCGGGATAGACCCCGGTATTGCTGCTACCGGGTACGGAATGGTGATAAAGAAGGGCGGGAAAATGTCCATGGGTCCTTTCGGTTCCATCACCACGCCGGCGGATTGCGGTCTTCCCTCCCGACTCGAAATGATTTACACCGATGTCCAGTCCCTGCTCAGGGAGTTATCACCCGATGTGGCTGTTGTCGAGCAGCTGTTCTTCAACACCAACTTGAAAACCGCCGTTGAAGTTGGTGAGGCGAGGGGCGTGATAATGCTTGCGTGTTCTCACCTGAAAGTACGGTGTGAGGAATACACTCCGCTTCAGGTCAAGCAGGCAGTTGTGGGGAACGGAAACGCGTCGAAGGAGCAGGTCGCCTACATGGTGGGCGCTCTTCTGGGCTTCGATTCTAAAGGGGTCTCCCACCACGCCTGTGACGCTCTGGCGCTCGCGCTTTGCCACCTCCATCACGCAAGTTTGGTGGAGCGCGTGGATAAAGCAAAATAAGTCTCCTTGCCGCTTTATGGGGGGCTGTTACATTCGGATTGTATGATTCTTTAGCGGAGAATGAAGCATGATTTCAAGCATTGAGGGAAAGATAATTAAGAAGGGCGTAAACAGCCTGGTGATTTCAGTTGGAGGTTTCGGGGTCGAGGTGAGGGTACCCTTAAAGACGCTCGAGTCCTCTCCGCCTGTGGGCTCAAGGGTGTCTCTCCAAACTTACCTTCACGTCCGCGACGATGCGATAAACCTCTATGGTTTCGACGACGAGCGTGACAGAGAGCTTTTCGTCACACTTCTTTCGGTGTCCGGTTTCGGCGCCGCAAAAGCGCTCGCGGTTCTCTCGGTCTATTCATCCGAGCGCTTCGAGGAGATCGTGAGAAATCAGGATATTGACTCTCTTACCAGGATTCCCGGTCTTGGTAAGAAAGGCGCGCAGAGGCTTGTTCTCGAGATGAGGGATAAGGTGGGGCTCCCTGTTGACCTTGCCGCAAGCCTCGACTCGCCGGCGAAAATTGCCTTCGAGGAGGCTTACGAGGCGCTTGTCCAGCTGGGCTACTCGGCTATGGAGGCTCGGAAAGCCCTCGAGGGATTGAGGAGTAAGCCTGGCTTTGAGTCTCTGGGGGCGGGAGCGCTTGTTCAGTTGGCGTTGAAGGATATGGGCTCAAAGATATGAGTTCTTCTTTATAGAAGCCCCGCACGCTCAAGAGAACCTGCCAGTTGTGGCTCGGGAGCTTGCGCTCCGGGGCGATCGTCTTTGAAAACGGGGGAAAACTTTATATGAGCGATGAAGCAAAGAGCGTGACTTCAAAAGAGGTAACTGATGAGGACATAGCGCTTGACCTCACTCTTCGCCCGAAAAAACTCTCCGAGTTCATCGGGCAGAGCGCGAATAAAGAGCAGCTCAGAATTTTCATCGAGGCCGCAAAAAAACGTAATGAGGCGCTAGATCACGTTCTTCTCTCTGGTCCGCCCGGTCTCGGGAAGACCACTTTAGCCAACATCATAGCGACGGAACTCGGCGTGAATATTCGTCCCACGAGCGGACCCGCGATCGAAAGACAGGGTGATCTGGCCGCCATACTCACAAACCTTGAGCCCGGGGACGTGCTTTTCATTGACGAAATACACAGACTCCCAAAAACGGTGGAAGAAATACTCTACCCTGCCATGGAGGATTTCAAAATTGACATAGTGATAGGCAAAGGGCCCGCCGCAAGGACTGTTAGGCTTGATCTTCCAAAGTTCACACTGGTTGGTGCAACCACGAGGATGGGTTTGATGAGCGCGCCGCTTCTTTCAAGATTTGGCGTCTCCATAAGGCTCGAATATTATCCGCTGGAGGATATGCGGGAAATAGTCATGAGATCGGCAAAGATTCTCGGAGTTGATGTTGACGACGAAGGCTGCACTGAAATAGCGAGGCGCTCGAGGGGAACGCCGAGAGTGGGAAACCGACTGCTCAGAAGAGTGAGGGATTTTGCCCAGGTTGAGGCTGACAACGTGATAAACAGGGAAGTGGCCGTAAGAGCCCTGCAGCTTCTTCAGGTTGATGACGCGGGTCTGGACGTGATTGACAGGGCTGTGCTCGAAGTGGTTGTAAGCAAATTTTCCGGAGGTCCGGTCGGGCTGAAGACGCTTGCCGCAGCTGTGGGAGAAGAACCGGATACTATCGAGGAAGTGCATGAGCCTTTCTTGATGATGCTCGGTTTTCTAAAGCGAACTCCCAGGGGAAGGGTTGCCACACCGAGAGCTTACGAGCATTTGGGCAAGGAAACAGGCGGTCTGGACACGCCCCTGTTTTAGCTAACGCTCCCGTTGCGCAAATCGGAATTACTCATGTCTGGATGCTTTTTCAATAAGTCTACGCCAGATATTCTGTTTGAGTTAGGATATTTCAGGGATGAATATTATAAGACCGCTGAGCTTCCTTAAGCGGTAGCTGGAGCGAGGTGGGGTGATCTTTAAATGAAAAAATTGCTGTTGCATTCGTGCTGCGCTCCATGCCTGATATATCCTCACAGATTTTTCCAGGAGAAAGGATTCCAGGTTACGGCATATTTTTACAACCCCAACATACAGCCTTACAGTGAGTACGCACGGCGGCTGGATGCGTTCGTCGAGTATTGCGAAAAAAACTCAATTGGTTATGAAATTGGGGAATATGACATGGAGTCATATATCTTCGAGGTCGCTCCGAGCGCTTTTGCGTTTTCGAAAGGGTTCGATGCGGTTGAACTTGAGGACTATCCATTTGGGCAGCCCGCCTTGGCGAGTTATTCGCATGGCTTTGCTTTCGAAAGCGGGAGTAGTTGGCATTCGCTTTCAAGGCGCTATTATTCAATGAGGCGGATGCTTGCTCTTTTTTCGCGGTGGAATATGGAAAAGGAGACGGTTACTTTCGCGGGACCAAAAGTTCCTGCGGACAGCGGTGGCGTGAAGCACGCGAACATCAGGTGCGCGCTCTGTTACCGCATAAGGTTGGATAAGTCCGCGTCAAAGGCAAAAGAAATGGAAATGGGGCTTTTTTCGACAACTCTTCTCGCAAGCCCTTACCAGGAACAGAGCCTGATAAGGTCAGCCGGGGCTGATTCAGCGATCGCGCACGGTGTACTGTTCATCGATGATGATTTGACCGGGGGCTACCGCCAGAGCGTCAGGATAAGCAGAGAGCTCGGTATTTACAGGCAACCTTATTGCGGCTGCGTCTATAGCGAGAAGGAGAGATATTATAAACACGGGCGATTCTGAAATGGACACAAAACTCTTCGATTACCATCTTCCCGAAGACCTGATTGCGCAGGTTCCCCTTGAAAATAGGGATGAAAGCCGTCTCATGGTGGTGAATAAATCGAGCGGAGAAATATCTCATCTCATATTCAAGGACATCGTGAAAATTCTCGAACCGGAGGATTGTCTTGTGCTAAACACCACTAAGGTGTTTCCAGGACGGCTTTTGGGAAAAAAATCCGAAACAGGTGGTAAGGTGGAGCTCTTGCTTCTTGAAAGACAGGGTGAAAGCCGTTGGCTTGCTCTGACGGGTGGAGCAAGAATCAAGGAAGGAACCGAGATTGAGTTTCCCGGAAAAGATTTGAAAGCGCTGGTTGAGATGAAACCTTCTATTGGGCGCGCGGTAATACGCTTCACTTCGCGAAACGGGCGGGGGGTTACAGACGAGAGGGTGTTCGAAGCGGGAAACATTCCGCTGCCTCCTTACATCAAAAATCCGCAAATTGACGTAAGGCGCTATCAAACAGTTTACTCGCGCAGGGAGATTTCGGCTGCCGCGCCTACCGCGGGTCTCCACTTCACTATTGGACTTCTTTCAGAGATCAGGCGGAAGGGGGTAAAAATTGCTGAAATTGAACTTGCCGTTGGCGCGGACACCTTCACCCCGGTGCGGACCGAAAACATTGAGGACCACAAGATGCATAGTGAATGGTTCAAGGTAGACGAAAATTGCGCATCACTGGTCAACAACTGCACCGGACGCGTGATTGCTGTTGGAACCACCGTTGTCCGAGCGCTCGAAACCGCCGCTATGAAGGCTAAAACGAGAGCGAAAGATACAGCCGAAAAGCCTCTGCGCGTCCTTCCCCACGAGGGGAGAACGGACCTTTTTATCAAACCTGGGCATGAGTTTCAGGCAGTAGATGCGATTATAACCAACTTTCACTTTCCCCGCTCAACCCTTCTCTTTCTTGTTTGCGCCTTTGGAGGCATCGAACTCATTATGAGGGCCTACAAGATTGCTGTTGAGAAGCGATACAGATTCTACTCTTTCGGAGACGCGATGTTCATATATTAGTCTTATTACTCCTGCTAAGCGTTATCCTGCCGGCATTCTTTTGACGCGAACGTCCCTTAAGAATCGTTTATCTTTGGTTTTTTGATTTCATCTGGGGTAATGTCTGGGTAGTGCTTGCCGAAATATGGTAAATAAATCGGTTGAGCAAGCGATCCGGCGCGTCCCTTTGGTTTGATGATAAGGCCTTGGTCCTGATGCCAGAAAAAATGAGAGGGGTTTGATGTCTGCTCGAAGAAAGGCTGATTTTTTCGAATTAATAGCGGAAGACGGAAAAACTGCCGCACGGACGGGATTAATCGCCACCGCCCACGGAACCGTCAGGACACCCGCTTTCATGCCAGTGGGGACAAGGGCGGCGGTTAGAGCGATGAGACCGGATCAGGTGGCGGATCTCGGATACGAGATGATTCTTTCCAACGCGTATCACCTTATGCTGCGTCCTGGAATAGAAATAGTTGAAAAGGTGGGGGGAATTCACTCGTTCATGGGATGGGAGGGTTCGGTCCTCACGGATTCGGGCGGCTATCAGATTTTTTCGCTATCGAAAGACGTGAAGGTGAACCGGGAAGGTGTTCTGTTCCGCTCAAATCTTGACGGTAGCACTATTTTTCTTACCCCCGAGCTATCGGTTGAGCATCAGTTGAGAATCGGCTCGGACATCGCCATGGTACTGGATGAGTGTCTGCCCTATCCCTCTGAGAGAGACCAGGTCGTTAGGTCGGTTGAGCTGACCCGCGAATGGGCTGAGAGAGCGCTCGAGGCTCACAGGAAATTTACCGGAAGACAAGAGGGAATGCTCCTCTTTGGAAAGAACGCGAAATCTTGCGGCTTTGCCGGTTCGCGCTCTAAGACCGAGGCCGCCTGCGGGGATGGTCCTGGCGGCAAAGGGGAAAAGACAATGAGACAGTTACTTTTCGGCATCGTTCAGGGTGGTTTTTACCACGACCTACGCGTGAGGAGCGCCAGATACACGGTTGCTTGCGATTTTGACGGATACGGGATAGGGGGCCTCTCGGTCGGGGAGCCTCGCGAACTGACCGTGGAGATCTTGAAAACGGTTGTGGCAGAATTGCCGGATGTTCAACCCAGATACCTGATGGGGGTGGGCGATCCCCTGGGTATGGTGGAGGCCATCGCGTGCGGGGTAGACCTTTTTGATTCGGCTCTTCCCACTAGGATTGCGAGAAACGGAGCCGCCATCGTCGGGGGCAACAGGGTCAACATGAGGAACGCGAGGTTTGCGGATGACAGCTCACCTATATCCGAGAAGTGTTCCTGCTATGCTTGCCTGAATTTTTCAAGATCCTACATCCGGCATCTCGTGCTGGCCAAGGAGATCTTGGGGCTGCATCTTCTCACCGTTCACAATCTGTTCGAGATATCGTCGCTTCTTTTCAAAGCGAGGGAAGCGATTGAGCGCGGCAGTTTCGCTTCGATTGTCGAGGAGATGAGGTTAGGCGATGTTATGTTATGATTATCTCCAAACCCACTTGTGGTTGAAGCTTTTCAGGAAAGGAGCATCATGAAAGTATTAGTTTCTTTTTTAATTGCGAAAATGCCTGAGATTCTTTTTGCCGCCGATACCAGCACCAAGAAGACGACGAATCAGGCGGGAACGAGCGCTTATATGATGTGGGTTCTTATTGTTGTGATGCTCGTCGTTTTCTATTTTCTTCTTATAAGACCTCAGAGAAAGAAGGCTCAGGAACATGAGCAGATGATTTCCAAGTTGAAAAAGGGGGACGAGGTCGTCACCATAGGCGGGATCTACGGGACCATAAAGAGGATCGGCGAAGATTTTGTTGTTTTAGAGGTCGACAAGAACGTCCGAATAAAGATATCGAGGTCCGCCATATCCAAAAGGATATCACCGGTTGAGGAGGAAGAAGAGCCGGAAGAGACGGAGCCGGAAGTTGAAGACCTTGATGAGGTCGAGGCAGATTACGAAGAGGAAATAGACGGCGAGGATGAATCGCCCGTTGAAGAGGAGTGAGAAAAGCGAAGCATGAAAAGGAGAACGAAAAATCTGATTTCGATGGGCTTTGTGTTTTTTGTTATTCTCTGCCTTTATCTGGCGAAATTTATTTTCAAGCTCGAACCCCGTCTGGGTCTCGACTTGAAGGGTGGAGTCAGTATCGTATATGAGGCAAAAGGGAAAAAGGTGGACCCGGATGTCCTCGAAAAAACCGTCGAGAAGATCCGGGAGAGAATTGACAAGCTGGGCGTTGCTGAACCCGAAATCACAAAGCAGGGCGCGAAGAACATAGTTGTTCAGCTTCCGGGAATACATGACCCGGAAAGGGCAAAGTCGCTAATCGGGCAAACGGCGCAACTTCAGTTCAGGATTGTCCAGGATAGCAAGCTCGCTTCTGAGGTAAAAAAAGACCCCGCATGGCAGGTGACGACCGGTGAGGATAATCTCCAACCCGAGAAAGAGATAATTCTTCCGTTCAAAGAGATGAGGGTTTCCGTTCCTGTTGGCGAGAAAGCGAAAACCACTGAGAAAGAGGAGGAGATAAGGCTAAAACTTGGACCAACGCTGCTAAGTGGTGACGCGATAAAGAAAGCACAGTACGCCGTTGACAGTGAAACCGGAAAACCGAAGGTGACTTTCGAGCTCACCGCTGCCGGTACCAAGAGGTTCTCCGAAATCACGACCCAAAACAAGGACAAGCAGCTCGCGATTGTTCTTGATTACAAGGTGGAGTCCGCCCCCACAATCAAGGAACCGATAACCGGGGGAAGAGGGGAGATTACAGGGGATTTCACCGACCAGGAAGCAAGAGACCTTGTCATCGTACTCAATACAGGCGCGCTCCCTGTTGAATTAAAACCCCTTACGGAGCAGGACGTCACCGCGACTCTCGGAAAAGATTCCCTGAAAAAAGGTCTCATTGCGGGTATCGCCGGTCTTATCGCGGTTGCCATCTACATGCTCCTTTTTTACAGGGCGCTTGGGGTCATCACATGTTTGGGTCTCGGGGTCTTCGGCGCTCTGATGTACGGATTCATATGCGTGCTGGGCGAGTTCTGGAGTCTAACACTTGCCGGAATAACGGGAATCATTGTGGCGATTGGAATCGCTGCCGACTCGAGCATCGTCTATTTCGAGCGGTTGAAGGAAGAGGCAAGAGAGGGAAGGACGATTCGCTCATCGGCTGACCGAGCTTACAAATCAGCTTTCAGGACAATACTTGCCGCGGATACCGTTTCCTTTGCTGCGGCTGCGATCCTTTACATTTTCGCCGTTGGCGGTGTGAAGGGATTCGCTTTCACACTCGGCATTGCAACGGTTTTCGACCTATTCATATCCTATTTCTTCACAAGACCCACGACGGCGTTTCTCTCGGGTTTAAAGATATTCGACAATCCCATGGCGATCGGGTTACGCTCTCGGAAGAAAGCGCCTGCCGGAGGTGAGGCGAAATGAGAATCCCATCTCTGGTCGAAGGCGGTAAGTTGCAGGTAATCAAATACAGGTACGTGTGGTTTGCTCTTTCCGCGGTGGTGATTATCGTTTCCGTAATTTCTCTTTTAACCAGGGGTCTTAACTTCGGAATAGATTTCACCGGTGGGATTGAGTTTGAACTCAAGTGCAAGCCGAAGACGACTTTAGAGCAGATACGCTCAACGCTTGCTGAGTTCGGGTACGCTAACGCTAAAATCCAGCGCGGCGAGGAAGGTCGTTTCATAATAAGGACTCCCGAATTAAAAGCGGGGGAGCGGGGAAAAATTATTGAATCCCTCAAGAAGAAAGCCGGCGTGCTCGAGGTCCTTCAGGTAAATGAAGTAGGTCCCGGATGGGGGGCTCAAGTCAGCAGGCAGGCGGTAATCGCGCTTGTGGTCTTCCTTTTCGCGATTCTCGTTTACATTAGCATCAGGTTCGAGTTCAAAATGGCGATCTGTGCCATTTTGGCCTTATTTCACGACGTACTTGTCACGGTTGGCGTTTACTCGATAGTTGGCAGACAAGTAAACCCCGCAACGGTTATCGCGGTGCTCACCATTCTCGGATACTCCCTTTATGACACGATAGTTGTTTTTGACCGGGTCAAGGAGAACGCGGACGAGTTAACGAGGCAAAGCGGAATGACATATTCTGACATGGTGAATAATTCAGTGAACCAGACGCTCACCAGATCTCTTAACACCTCTCTGACCACTCTGGTCCCGATAGTAACGATTCTTCTTTTCGGAGGCGCCACCTTAAAGGATTTCGCCTTCGCTCTTTTTGTTGGCGTTATCGCCGGCACCTATTCTTCAATCTTTTTCGCGAGCACCCTTCTTGCGATTTGGAAAGAGACAGAGCCTAAGTACCGCGCCTACCGGGAGCGTGCGATTAAACGAAGAACCCGCGTGGTGACGAGGGAAGAACTCGCGCGGGCCGAAACGAAGCTCAAGGTTGTGCCAGGCGGTAAGACGACAGCAAAGCAGGCGGCTCATGCCCATACCGCGCCTACCATTATCAAAAAGCCGGTGCGGGATACCGGGGAACAGAAATCCGAGAAGCCAACCGCGGAGGAACCGTCAACGGCGGGCGCGGTAACCCAAAAAAGCGCGAAGGTTTCTCGGCAGGCGGGCGGCGCAAAAAAACCATCCACAAAGGCTGCCGCTAAATCGAGGACGAAAGGTCCGGGAAGCGGAAAAAAGAAAAAGAAGAAGCGCTAAAACTAAAAACCCCTTTTCCTGCCGACGCGCTTAAGCTTTTGTTTTCGTCTTTTCTGAGTCAGCATGCTGGAAAGTTTAGGTTGCACTTAAGGCCCCACGACAAATTCATCCATTCATCTCTGCTTGCAGCCCTGTGCGTTAAAATATCATTAAGCGAAAGCGTTGTAAGCGGCGCTTTTTGTCTTGGAAATTTCCGCGTTTCCCCGGGTTGGCCGGGCATCGCGGTTAGGATTTTTCAGGAATCCAGCCAGTATCTGAGAGCGCTTTGGCATTGGGTTTGTACGGGGAGGTGCAACCTTGCAAACCGGTTTTCCGTATTTCTTTCAAGACCCGATCTTACCCTGCTTTTGAATGCGGTCTCAGATTAATCTCTTATCGGGAGTTTACATTTGAGTCACTCATATAGTACATAAGGGCTATATAGAGGAACCGGACTTTTTCGGTGTCATTTTCTGTTCGGGTAATCTTCGGTATGAGGTGTGAGCGTGACGGAAGGGGTCAAAGGCGCGAACAGGCTTTTTGCACTTGCTAAAAAATGCCTTAGCAAGAACGGTTTGAAGCAGCTTGAGAAGGCATTTGATTTCGCGTGCGAAAAGCATAAAGACCAACGCAGAAAGTCAGGGGAGTTATACATCGAGCACCCGGTTGCCGTTGCCAATATTCTTGCCGAACTCAAGCTCGACGCTGACACCCTCAGCGCTGCTCTGCTCCACGACGTGATAGAGGATACTTCTGTTACTCTCGAGGAGATCAGGCGAGAGTTCAACAGTCAGGTGGCGGAGATCATCGAGGGAGTGACAAAACTCGAAAAGTTCAAATTCAAATCTCAGGAAGAGCAGGAATCCGAAAACATCAGAAAGATGCTTATCGCGGTTGCCCGCGATGTGCGCGTGATTCTCGTTAAGCTAGCCGACAGGCTTCACAACATGGAGACAATTGACGCGCTCGATGCAGAAAGGCAGAAGGAGATAGCGGAGGAGACCCTCGAGGTTTATGCTTCTATCGCTCACCGGTTCGGCATTTTCCAGATGAAGTGGAAGCTTGAGGATATGGCTTTCGCCGTTTTGTACCCGAAGATATACGAGCATATCCAAAGGATGGTAGCGGAAAGAAGAACGGAGCGGGAGCGCTACATAAAACATGTCGAGAAGATTATCGGCGATGAACTGAAAAAAAACGGAATAAACGCCGAGGTCTCCGGTCGGGTCAAACATTTTTACAGCATATACGAGAAGATGGTGAGCAAAGGGTTGACTTTCGACGAAATAATGGACCTTACAGCCGTGAGGGTAATCGTTGACACCGTGCCCGACTGCTACGCTGCGATGGGATTCATCCACGGAATCATGACACCGGTCCCGGGCCGCATAAAAGACTACATAGCCGTATCCAAGATGAACATGTACCGCTCCCTTCATACTGTTGTGATCGGACCAGAGGGCAGGAAGCTCGAAATCCAGATAAGAACGCACGAGATGCACCGCACGGCGGAGTACGGTATCGCCGCTCACTGGCTATACAAGGAATCGAGAAGACGCGAGCACGCGACGCGCGCCTGGCTCAAACAAGTTTTAGACTGGCAGCGCGAATTAACCGACCCCTCAGAGTTCATGAAGACCCTCAAAATAGAACTTTTCCAGGATGAGGTGTTTACCCTGACCCCCGCCGGAAAAGTGATTTCCCTTCCCAAAGGGGCGACCCCGATTGATTTCGCCTTCGCCATTCACACGGACGTGGGACATAGCTGCATAGGCGCAAAAGTTAACGGGAAGATGGTTCCCCTTACCTATCAACTGAAAAACGGGGATGTCGTTGAGATTATGCGGTCCAAGGTAGTCGGAGGTCCAAGTCGCGACTGGCTCAACGTAGTGGTTACTTCGCGCGCGCGTACAAAAATCAAGCAGTGGTTCAGCAAGGAGAGACGTGAGGATGAGATAACCGAGGGCAGAGAAGAGGTTGAGCGAGCGTTAAGGAGGAAAGGTCTCGGGGTTCATACAAAGGAGGTCACCCGGGTTCTGGCACAGGTGTCTGAGGATTTGAGATGCAAAGGAATTGATGAGCTCTACCGGCTTGTTGGGGCCGGCCATATATCCGGTGGTCATGTGGCCAACAGGGTTTCGCTGTATTTAGGCGGTGCTCGGACAAGGGAAATAATTCCCGAAAAGGAACCGAAAGCTGAGCGCGCTTTACCGGAAGAGGGAGAACTCTATGCCCGCGAGATGCTTATAGTTCCAGGGATCGATAACGCGCTTGTAACGATAGCGCGCTGCTGTTCACCTTCTCCTCCGGATGAGATTGTCGGTTTTGTGACAAGGGGCAGAGGGGTCTCCGTGCACAGGCGTGACTGCGTTAATCTTGGGGAACTCGCCAAAGACTCATCCAGATTAATAAAGGTATCATGGGCAAAGCCCAAATCGCAGGTCAGGGTTGTGGAAATATGCGTCAAGGCGATCGACCGGCCCAAACTTGTAAGGGACATTACCCATGTCTTGGGCGAGCATAAGATAAACATACTTTCCGCATCTTTTTCATCCGATCAGGAGCACATGGCAAGAAGCACGTACTCTTTTGAGGTTGCAAGCGACAGTCATCTTGAGGAAGTGATCAGGGAGATTAAAAAGGTAGACTCCGTGTATGACGTTTTTGAGGTATCCGGCACACGCGATTAGGGGCGCTTGGGCCGCGTGAGATTTGGCTTACGGGTCTGTCGTCCCGCTGGGAGGTAAAAATCAGGGCGGTAATTCAGCGCGTTCGCCGTTGCTGTGTGGAGGTTAACGCCAGGAAAGTATCCGAGATAGGAGAGGGGATACTCATCCTATTAGGCGTTGCTCCCGGCGACGGTGATGATGAGATAGAGTACATGGCTGACAGGGTCATCAATTTAAGGATTTTTCCTGATAAAAATGGCAAAATGAACCTCTCAGTGCTTGATATGGGCGGAGAGGTGATGGTCGTCAGCCAGTTCACCCTTCTTGCAGACTGCAAGAAGGGAAGAAGACCTTCTTTCACCGGTGCGGCCGCTCCCGACCACGCCTGGGAAATATACGCGAGATTCATTGATAGGCTGAAAAGCTACGGATTAAAGGTTGAAAGCGGCAGGTTTGGCGAGGAGATGCTCGTTATCCTCTCGAACTGGGGACCGGTTACTTTTGTGCTCGATACTCCGGCGCGTTAAATCCAGACATGCCGGAAACGCCCAGGACTGACTTCTTTGCTCGAGTTCGCGCGGGCTTACGGGGACAGTAGAGGGTAGCGATCCTGAGCGTTTAAGCCTTAAATCGCGCATCGCAATACCATTTATTCTCACACACCGTTTATCCTTGGCAGTTGAGCGCTTTATTCTCATGAGCTTGATTCAGTGGCATATGTCGACTTTCATTCTCTTGCCCGACGAGTCAAGCGGTGAATGGTAAAATTGTTCAGCGTTTTGCTTTTGTGTTCCGCTTTCTCGGGCAGTTTCTTTGAACAATTTCCATGCCGGGGAATTTGATTCGGTAGCTTTTTTGAAAAGCGCGCGGATGCGGGAGGGCTCATTGGGTCAGATTGGACTTAAGAGGTTGGTTGTTGGGATGCTCGGCACCAATTGTTATCTTATTTTTGACAAAACCACTAAAGAGGGTTACGTGATTGACGCTGGATCGGAGGCAAAGAAAATAATCTCAAGCGTTAGAGAGTGCCAGATGAATTGTCTCGGTGTTTTGTGCACTCACGGTCACATGGACCACGTTGGCGCCGCAGGGAAGGTGGCCCAGGAGGTTTCCGTGCCCGTTTATATTTCCCGAGAGGATTCCCCAATACTTACAGGCGCCTCTTCGGGAATAAGTTTGAAGATAGGATCGTTGTTGGTATCGAAACCCTCGGGGATAGAGTTTCTCGAGGATGGACAGGAGGTTTTCTTCGGGGACAATAGGATTGAGGTCCTATCCACGCCCGGTCACACGAGAGGCTCTATAAGCTTCCTCGTTGATGATATGCTGTTCTGCGGGGATTTGATATTCGAGGGCTCGATCGGTAGGACAGACCTGAAAGGAGGTTCGTTTGACGACCTCCTCGCGTCTGTCAAAAGCAAGGTCTTTACCCTGCCGGACGAAACAAGGATATTTCCGGGACACGGACCGCCCACCACGGTTGGCAGGGAAAAGCGCTCAAATCCTTTCCTTATGAGACTGAGGTGAATAGGTGTCTGGTAAGTTCAAAGCGCCGAGGGGAACATTCGACATAGTCTATCCCGATTCCGAGAAGCTTGAGAGAATTCTTCAGATCGGATATGAGATATTAATCCGGCACGGATACCGGCGGATAAGTACCCCGATATTCGAAAACACGGAGGTCTTCAGGCGTGGCATCGGTGAGGACACCGACATCGTTACCAAAGAGATGTACACTTTCGAGGACCGCGGCGGGGAATCGCTGACTCTTCGCCCAGAAGGCACCGCTCCTGTCATAAGGGCTTATCTTGAGAGGTCCTTGTACTCGGGCGGTATTCCGCAAAAGCTGTTCTACTTTGGACCGATGTTCAGACGAGAAAGACCTCAGGCGGGAAGGTATAGGCAGTTTCATCAACTCGGCGCTGAGGCGATAGGAAGCGACGACCCCGCCATCGATTCGGAGATAATATCCATTCCTGACATTTACTTTAAGGAACTCGGGTTAAGAAAATACCGCGTGGTGGTCAACAGCATAGGGTGCTTAAACTGCAGGAAGCCATATATTGAAAGGCTGACGGCGTTTCTTGAAAGCGCCAAACACGATTTATGTAACGACTGCAAAAAAAGAGCGAAGAGAAATCCCTTAAGGATTTTTGACTGCAAAGAGGAAGCGTGTTCCGAGGCGCTCTTAAAAGCCCCTTTAATGCCTGATTTTCTGTGCGAGGACTGCAGAGCCCATTTCGATTCAGTGCTTGAGATGCTAAAGGTTTTAGGCGTGAGCTATGAGGTCGAGCCGAGGCTTGTTCGAGGTCTGGACTATTACACGAGAACCGCTTTCGAGTTTATTTTCGAGGGACTGGGGGCGCAGAACGCTGTTTGCGGTGGAGGAAGGTATGATTACCTGGCGGAAGCTCTGGGAGGTCCTCCGAGCGGCGGGGTTGGATTCAGCGTCGGCATCGAGAGGTTACTCAGGGCAATCGAGCTTGAGGGCGCATGCCCGGTGGTCCTTCCGAGGCTTGATGTCTTCGTGGCCTGGATTGAGGGGACAAGTAGAAAGCAAGTTCTGGAGATTCTCGCTTCTCTTCGCCGCGAACGGTTGTGCGCTGACTCCGATTTCATGGGAAGGAGCCTTAAAGCGCAGATGAAACACGCCAACCGTCTTGGCGCCCGCTTCGTTGTAATCGTGGGCGGCGAGGAGCAAAAGAGGGGAGAGGTGGTTTTGAGGGACCTGGATTCTTCCGAACAGTGGACTGTTGGCAGGAGCAAACTCGCTCAGAAGATCAGGGAAGCGTTGGGAGAACAGTGGGGAGAGACTGATGGGTGATGCTGGCTCAGGCGACGCCGAAAGATTGACATACAGACTCAAGCGAACCGCACACTGCGGCATGGTGAGCCTCGATCAGGAGGGTTCGGAAATAATTTTGAACGGCTGGGTTGCCCGAAGGCGTGACCATGGAGGCCTGATATTCGTTGACTTAAGGGACGAGTCGGGAATCATACAAATTGTTTTTGACCCGCGCATATCCAGCGAAGCTCATAGAACGGCGGAAGACTTAAGACCTGAGTTCGTCATTGCGGTTTCGGGCTCCGTGAGGAAAAGACCCCCCGGCACCGAGAACCCCTCTATGCCTACTGGGCAGGTCGAGGTTGCCGCTTCCGGCATTGAGGTGATCAACCCCTCACTTACTCCACCGTTTGAGGTCAAGCAGGATGTCAGGGCTGATGAAAAGGTCAGACTTCGTTACAGATACATTGACTTAAGGAGAGAGGAAATACATGAATGCTTGAAGCTAAGGCACAGGATAACGAAGGCTATAAGGGATTATCTTGACGGTCTCGGCTTTACGGAAATAGAGACACCCCACCTCACCAAGAGCACCCCCGAGGGGGCTAGGGATTTTCTCGTACCGAGCAGGATACAGCCGGGAAGATTCTACGCCCTTCCCCAATCCCCCCAGCTTTTCAAGCAAACTCTGGTCATTTCGGGTTTCGAGAAATACTACCAGATAGCGAAATGTTTCAGGGATGAGGACCTGCGCGCCGACCGGCAACCGGAGTTCACCCAAATTGATATAGAGATGGCATTCGTCAACGAGGAAGACGTTATCGCTTTGGTGGATGGCATGCTTGAGGTTGCCTTTAACGTAGCGGGCAAGACCTATCCACGCCCCGTGGTGAGGATGAGTTACGACGAGGCTTTGGAAAATTACGGTACCGACAGACCAGACACACGATTCGGTTGCCGGATGGTCTCGCTGGATAAGTGCTTCGAAGATACTGAATTCAGGATTTTTCAAGAGGCTTTAAAAAGAGGCGGGGCGATCCGCGGCCTGAAAGTCGAGGGCGGGGGACGAATGACTCGCTCGGAGTTCGACTCGCTAAACAGGGTCGCTCAGGAGATGGGCGCCCAGGGAATAGTCTGGTTTGTGAAAACTTCCGAAGGTCTCAACTCACCAGTTGCCAAGTTTTTGAGCATTACCGAAATAAAAAATCTTGTAGAGAGGGCAGGACTTGAAGAAGGTGATTCGCTAATCGTGATTGCCGGACCGAGGAATATGTGCGATGAGGTACTTCTCCAGTTGAGAGCGCAGACCGCCCAAAAACTCGGGCTCTTACGGGAGGGTGATTTCAGCCCGGTCTGGATTTTGGATTTCCCTCTGCTTGAATACGACGAGACGGAGCGGAGGTATAAGACTCTCCATCATCCCTTTACCTCGCCCACCGATGATTCCTTAAGAATTATTGAGGAAAATCCCCTGCAGGCGAGGGCGCGGGCGTACGACATCGTCATAAACGGGATTGAGATGGGTGGCGGATCAATTCGAATACACAAAAGCGAAGTTCAGGAGAGGATGTTCAGGGTCCTGGGCATAACGCCAGCTGAATATGAGGCAAAGTTTGGATTCCTTCTCGAGGCTCTCCGATACGGCGCCCCTCCGCACGGGGGAATTGCGCTCGGATTGGACAGGCTTGTCATGCTTGTTGCTGGGAGGGAAACGATCAGGGATACTATCGCCTTCCCTAAAACGCAGTCAGCGACCTGTCCTTTGACCGGTGCTCCTGACGAGGTTGACCCCGCACAATTGAAGGAACTATACATAAGAACTGAATTCGAATAGCTGAAGATGAGAGCCCTTTGGCGGCGGACCCGTGCGTTTTGTCCGTGGCGGGAGGAATTGGGCGCGGTTTGAGATAATGTCAACCCTTGTGGTATATTCAACGCTGTTTATTAACAGGTGATTTTTAAGCGGTTGGCGTGAGTTTTGGACTGTTAACCTGGAAATCCAGAAAGGTTTTAAGGCGAAAGAAGACTATATCGAGTGAAAGGAGCGGTGATGAGTATCGGCGAGATTTCAGGACTCATAGCGGCGGTTGCCTTTGGTCTGATTGCGCTTGCCTCGGTGTGGCTTTTGTACCAGCTTGTAAAAACGATGGGCATTTTGAATCAATTCTTGGATGAGGTAAGAGCCGAGACTATCCCGCTTATGACACGCTTTCAAACCACCATGGACCACGTCAACACCGAACTTGAAAGGGTTGACGGGATACTGACCGCTGTTGAGGGAATGTCTCAAAAATTGAACAGCGCCACAAAAGTGGTACAGGAGTTCGTCACGTCCCCGATTGTCAAGGCGATAGGTATCGGCGCTGGCGCGAGCAAAGCTTACGGGAAGTGGAAAAAGAAATAATATTTCCGCGCGCGCAGGCGCTTTTATCGTCTAATTCCTTTGAACGCTTGAGGAAACCGCTCAAAGCCGCGCGCTGCCGATCAACCGCAAACCCTTGCGCTATTGCGCTAAACGATACAAATCGACACTGGCGGCTTAAAGCCCGGTTTATGATAAGGGATGTATCCCGCGATGTTTCAAAGTCGTTAAGGTAGAATACATAAACACGAGGACGACATTTGGGCGAAGGATGAGTCATGCCGCCTTACCGCGCGATATTCCTGATGATGCATGAGGTTTTCGGGAATACCGCGGATCGAGAAAACGCAAGGCTTCAGCCTGGGAAATAGCATAGACGTTTATAAAATACGATGAAGAGTGATGAGATAAGGGAAAAATTCATACGGTTCTTCGAAGAACGGGGTCACAGGGTCGTTCCCTCTTCATCCCTCGTTCCCGATGACCCGACCCTTCTGCTCACTAACGCGGGTATGGTTCAGTTCAAGCCCTATTTCTTAAGGGAGGTCGAGCCTCCTTTCCCGAGAGCGACCTCTGTTCAAAAATGCTTGCGGACCACCGATATTGATTCCGTCGGAAAGACCGCAAGGCATAACACCTTTTTCGAGATGCTCGGAAACTTTTCCTTCGGCGACTATTACAAGGAGAGCGCGATCCCGTGGGCCTGGGAACTTGTTACCTCAGTTTTGGATATAGACCCGGACAGGCTCTGGGTGTCCGTTTTCGTGGAAGACGATGAGGCCGAGAGCATATGGAAAGAAACACTTGGCAGCAGAGCCGACAGAATAATAAAACTCGGCGAAAAGGACAACTTCTGGGACATGGGTCCCACCGGACCCTGCGGACCTTGCTCCGAGATTCTCTACGATCGCGGTCTGGAATACGCATGTTCCGAATCGTGCTCGCCGGGCTGCGACTGCGATAGATTCCTGGAGTTGTGGAACCTCGTTTTCATGCAGTACAATCGCGAGCCCGACGGCAGCTTAAAACCTCTCCCGAAGAAAAACATTGATACTGGGATGGGACTTGAGAGAGCCGCCGCGATAAAGCAGGGCGTGAAGACCATTTTCGAAACGGACGCCTTCGTTCCGTTGCTAGAGGGGATCGCTCGCGTAAGCGGCGTTAGATTGAACGATTCCGAGTCTTCAGATGTTTCAATCAAGGTCATTGCGGACCACTGCCGCGCCGCGACTTTTCTCATCAGCGATGGTGTCATTCCCTCTAACGAGGGGAGAGGTTACATACTTCGAAGACTAATCAGAAGAGCCGTCCGTCACGGTCGTCTCATCGGGGTTGATGAGCCTTTTCTTCATTCGCTTTCACTTATCGTTGTGCGCACGCACAGGGATACTTATGAGGAACTTGAAAGCCACGGCGAGCTTATCGCCGAGGTCATAAAAGCTGAGGAGGAACGCTTCGGTCAGACACTCGAGCAAGGGCTTGAGCTTCTATGGCAGGAGATAAAGGCGGCCAAAGACAGTGGTGACCGGTATATTGACGGGAAAACAGCTTTCTATCTCCATGACACGCTCGGATTCCCGCTTGAACTGACACAGGAGATAGCGCTGGATAGCGGGATGCGGGTGGACGTAGATGGGTTTGAAAAATTCATGGAAGAGCAGAAACACAGGGCGAGGAGCAAGCGCGAGGAAGAGGCACGGGCAAAGGAGCTCTCCTCATATATTTCCGTTTTCAAGGAAAAAGGTCCGAGCACGTACGAGGGCTATGAGACAACGTTCCTAAGGGCAAGGGTTACCGCGATTATCGTGGACGGCGAACTGGTCGAAAAGGCGGGCGGGGAGCTGGATGTTGACGTTATTCTTGACAGGACGCCGTTTTATGCCGAGGCGGGAGGTCAGGTAGGAGACACGGGGGAGATTCTCTCGAGTTCGGCGAATCTCAAAGTGAGCGACACATTCTACGGCGCGCCCGGGCTTATCGTTCACAGGGGAAGACTTAAAGGCGCGCTTTCGGTGGGGGATGAGGTCGAGGCGCGAATAGACAGCGAGCGCAGGATGAACATATCAAGAAACCACACAGCGACCCACATCCTTCACTGGGCTCTGCGCAAAACTCTGGGCGAGCACGTAAGGCAAGCCGGCTCCCTCGTGGCGCCTGACAGGCTCCGTTTCGATTTTACGCATTTCAAACCGCTGTCGGAAGAACAACTTGAACTGATTGAAAGCCTGGCGAACGAAAAGGTTCTCGAGGATATACCGGTCTCGGCGTTTCGAACTTCCAAAGAAGAAGCCATGCGTTCGGGAGCCATCGCTCTTTTCGGGGAAAAATACGCCGACGAAGTGCGTGTGGTTGAGATAGAAGGTTTTTCCAAGGAACTCTGCGGTGGAGTGCATGTCCAGAGGACAGGACAGATCGGACTTATAAGAGTCGTCTCGGAAAGCGGAATAGGCGCGGGCCTGCGAAGGATTGAGGCGGTAACCGGCACGGCAAGCCTCGATCGCCTGCGTAAATTCGAGAGAATCGCAAGGGAAACGGGCGCGCTGCTCAGATGTCAGCCGGAGGAAGTTCCGGAGAAAGTATCCGAGGCGCTTTCGCGCCTTAGGGAACTTGAGAGGTCTGTGGAACGGTTTTCCGGCAAGGCGCTGGAAGAATCGTCCAAAGAGATATCCCGGAAGGGAACGACGGAAACAATAGGCGGCTTGAAACTCTTATTAGGGACTACGGGCGGTCTCGGCCAAAAAGAATTGAGGGAAGCCGCGGATATCCTCATCGAAAAGGAGGGCTACGGGGCAGTCGCGATAGGTTCCGTTGAAAAAGAAAAAGCGCATCTGGTCGTAAAACTCTCCGCGTTCGCGCTGGAAAAGGGGCTCGACGCGCGGGAACTTGCCAGGTCTGCCGGCGAGGTTCTCGGGGGAGGAGGAGGCGGAAGAGCCGACATGGCTGTTGCTGGGGGTTCCCGAGTCAAAGACGTTGGCGAGGCGCTCAGAGCGATTCACAAAGCAATCCGCGAAAAACTTGAAGGTTGAGACCCGGAAAATGACGGCCTATCAAACCCCGATAATCGCCTTGAAACCGAGGATTATCGCACTCGACGTGGGTAAAAAAAGAATAGGGATAGCCGTATCAGACCCCACAGGAACCGTAGCTTTGCCGTTTGAAACCATTGAGCGGGACGAGTCAGCGGCTTCTCGCCTGGCCAAGGTCATCGGCTCGTTCGGGGCTGAAAAACTCGTCATTGGGCTCCCTCTTAACATGGACGGCACCGAGGGTGAGAGGGCGCGCGATGTAAGGTCCTTCGCCGGTATTGTGCGACAGCTGGTTGACGTGCCAATCGTGTTTGTCGATGAGCGGCTTACCACTGTTCAAGCCGAGTCGCTTACATCCAAAGGCGTAAGAGATAGGCGCGCAAGAAAAAGGGCATCAGACAGGGTTGCTGCCGCTATCATATTGAGGGCTTATCTTGATTCGGTCGGGTCATCCGATAAGGACTTGAACAAGACCGGAGAAGACGACGAAAGCACCGATTGTCCTGACGAGCGGGAATGAATCTATTATGCTAAATGATGCCTGTTCTAAAAAGAGAGGGATAAATCTTTTTGGTGGGAAAATAAGGCGGCCTGCAGGAGTTTGCTTTCGCGGTTTCTTTTCGCTTTTTATTGCTCTCCTGTTTTTAGGAATCACCCTGCAGGGATGCGGCTGGCGCTCCGCCAAGCCACCTGAAAGCGATTCCAGCGTTTATAAGATCGTTATTCCGGAGGGTTTCACGGTATTGGACATAGCCTCCCGGGTTGAGATTTCGAGCAAAGGGCGGGTAACCCGTGATGAGTTCTTGAGCGCCGCGAATGCGAATCTGTACGACTACTGGTTTTTAAAAGAGTCTGGGGGCAACATCGAGGGGTTTCTCTTTCCCAAGACCTATGAGATAACGGCGAGCATGAGCACCAGAAGAATAGTGAGCATGCTTTTAAGTCAGTTCGAAAAAGAGACAAAGAATCTAAATTGGGAAAGAGCCAAAGCGCTCGGCGTAACACCTCACCAGGTGGTCATAATCGCGTCTCTCATCGAGAAAGAAGTGAGAGTTCCTCAGGAGAGGGAGCTCGTTTCGTCCGTAATATACAACCGGCTTTCCAGAGGAATGAGACTCGAGATAGACGCGACTGTACAGTATGCGTTGAAAGCCCGGAAGCGTAACCTCTCCTATGAGGATTTGAAGGTGGATTCCCCTTATAACACGTACAGGATCCACGGTCTTCCCCCGTCACCTATCTGCAATCCAGGATTCGAGTCGATAAGGGCTGCGCTCTATCCCGCGAGCACCGATTACCTTTTCTATGTTTTAACGGACCCAATTGAGGGAAGGCACAGTTTCACATCCGATTATCAGCAGTTCTTGCGCTGGAAGAAGGAGGCTACAAGATAAGAAGTGCGTCTGGTATAGTTAGTGTTCTTCAGGGTTGTTCCATTTAGGTTTAAAATTATCATTATCCGACGGCTTGAGGACACCTGTTCATTCGTCACCCTTTCAGGTGATTTGTGTCAGGCAAATTTCTTAAAAGGGGTCATAGAGGGAAGGAAATTGCCCGATTATATTAGATGAGGGAATCGTTGGGCAAACCTCAGAGGATTTGCGATGATGCAAGATCGCGAGAATCAGTTGATGGAGCTCCTTGTTAATCTTGCGGACTCCGAGCCGAAGATCACCGCGTGCGCGGTGCTCAGTTCAGACGCTTTTCCGCTTGCTTCCTGGTGCGGACGTCACGAAGACGAGAAAGACCTTTCAAGGTTTTTCTCCGAGGTAATCGCGGCGGCGGAGCGGGCTGGAGAGTACTTTAAAATAGGCGCGGCGGATAGGATTTATCTGAAGGCAAAGAACGGTTACCTCGTTGTTTTTCAGGTAAATGAGAATGCGCATCTGGCTTGCGCTCTCGAGGCGGGCGCGAGGATGGATGATGCGCTCAAGACTATTAAGGGATGCGCGAGCAAGCTTGCGGAGGTGATATGAGCGGGGTGCTCGGGGCTTTTGTCAAAAAGAATCTTTAAGCAAGCAGGGTCTGAAGAGCGTACAGGCGTAAACTGCCTGCGTGAGCAGAATTTTAACTCTTAAAAACGCTGGTTTATAGTTTGCTCTGGCTCACAGAGGGTCAAATGGTAAAAGAGGTGGTGTGTTAGAATTCGTAGAGGATCGGCTAAGCGTTTCGGAGGTTTTTGTATTTTACTTTCAACTGTCCGCATTTCAGTTTTGCGGTAGATTCCGCATGAGGAAACGCCGGTGCGCCGATAACGCCGATAAATTTGACGGCTGTCGAATCGGGGGTTCGATTTGGACGAGTTTTTGAGGATTAAGCTTCATGATGCGAT